>LWDK01000053.1 GCA_002083485.1 Proteobacteria bacterium SG_bin7
CCCAGGTAAGGTTTTTCGCGTTGCATCGAATTGAACCACATTCTCCACCGCTTGTGCGGGCCCCCGTCAATTTCTTTGAGTTTTAATCTTGCGACCGTACTCCCCAGGCGGGATACTTACCGCGTTTGCTACGACACTGAAGGGGTCAAAACCTCCAACATCAAGTATCCATCGTTTATGGCGTGGACTACCAGGGTATCTAATCCTGTTTGCTCCCCACGCTTTCGTGTCTCAACGTCAGTATTCGGCCAGATAGCCGCCTTCGCCTCCGGTGTTCCTCCTGATATCTACGTATTTCACCACTACACCAGGAATTCCACTATCCTCTCCGATACTCTAGCTTAGTAGTATCAAATGCACTTCCCAGGTTAAGCCCGGGGCTTTCACATCTGACTTTCCAAGCCGCCTACACACGCTTTACGCCCAATGATTCCGAACAACGCTAGGGACCCTCGTCTTACCGCGGCTGCTGGCACGAAGTTAGCCGTCCCTTTCTTACAGAGTACATTCATTTTTTTATTCCCCTGCGACAGAGCTTTACAACCCGAAGGCCTTCATCACTCACGCGGCGTTGCTGCATCAGGGTTTCCCCCATTGTGCAATATTCCCTACTGCTGCCTCCCGTAGGAGTCTGGACCGTGTCTCAGTTCCAGTGTGNNCCAGTGTGGCTGATCATCCTCTCAGACCAGCTAAAGATCATCGCCTTGGTGAGCTCTTACCTCACCAACAAGCTAATCTTGCATAGACTCATCAATCAGCGCCTTACGGCTTTAACCCCTTGAACCGAAGTTCTTGTGGTCTCATGCGGTATTAGCCAATCTTTCGACTGGTTATTCCCCACTGAAGGGTAGATTATCTATGTATTACTCACCCGTGCGCCACTAGTACAATGTATTGCTACACTTCCCCGTTCGACTTGCATGTATTAGGCACGCCGCCAGCGTTAGTTCTGAGCCAGAATCAAACTCTCCAGTTAAACTGAAAAATTTTGTTTCTAGCGAAACAATTCACTAACAAATTCAAAAAAATTTAACGTCTCTTCACTCAATTTTGTGAACTTTCACTCACAAACTTGTTTGAAGTAGACCCATCAAACAATCTGTCTGCTATTTAGTTTTCAAAGAGCAATTTTTTGGAAATATAAGGTGTATAGATGTTTTCTCCTTGGGTCAATGGGGAAAAGAAAAAGTTTTTTCAAGAAATTTCCGTAATCTAAATTAGCTCATGGCTTAGGCAAAAAAAGCGGTTTTGGGGATAAGGCTGTGGATCTTTGTGGACTCTAATCATAATCTAACTAATTGATTCTAAATATATTTTTAGACCCGGATTACCTCCCGTGCCGCCGATAAACGAAACATAACGAAAGATTAGATTATTTTCCAAAGAACAGAGGATGCCAGATTTTGCGTCTTTTTAGACTCGATATCGCGATGATATAGTCGACTAGCAATTATGGGAATTTTAGTCGCAGCTCTTGGATATTTTGTCGATATATTTGATCTATATCTTTTTGGAGTTGTGCGTGTTGTTTCTCTCAAGGATTTAGGCGTTCCACAGGAAAATATTCTAGATATAGGAATGCAGCTCTTAAACTCCCAGATGACAGGGTTACTTATTGGCGGAGTTTTGTGGGGTACTCTAGGAGATAAACGTGGCCGAGTATCGGTTTTATTTGGCTCGATTTTTCTTTATTCAAGCGCAAATATTTTAAATGGATTTGTCACTGATATTTCTACTTATACATTGTTGAGATTTGTCGCGGGAGTCGGGCTCGCAGGAGAATTGGGTGCAGCGATTACACTTGTGTCAGAAATCTTACCTCAAAAGACAAGAGGTTATGGCACAACGATTGTCGCGGGTGTGGGGTTAAGTGGCTCCGTCGCGGCCGCGATTGTTGCGGAATTTTTCTCGTGGCGAATATGTTATTTCATTGGTGGGGGAATGGGATTTTTGCTATTACTTTTGCGTTTTCAAATTCGCGATTCAAGTTTGTTCGCGAAGGTTAAAGAAGAAAAAGTTAGTCGTGGAAACTTCTTTTTGCTTTTAAACGATCGTCAGCGGTTTTTTAAGTATTTGCGTTTAATACTGCTCGGCACTCCAATATGGTTTGTGGGTGGACTCTTAGTTACTTTTGCTCCAGAGTTTGGAAGGGCACTTGGTCTCTCTGGAATTACGGCACCAAAAGCAATTTTTTACACGTATATTGGAGTAGCGATTGGAGATTTTTTTTGTGGTTTAATAAGTCAGTATTTTTGTAGTCGCAAAAAAGTGATGGCTGTATTTATTTTTTTAGAAGTAATTTTAATTTATTTTTATCTTTATTCTCCAGGAATGACACAGTTTCGCTTTTACACAATTTGTTTTGGACTGGGAATTGCGACTGGATATTGGGCGGTACTCATGATGACAACAGCCGAACATTTTGGAACTAATCTACGTGCGACCGTCACGACAAGTGTACCAAATTTCATCCGCGGGTCTGTCGTAATTATGTTATTCTTTTTTAAGATACTTAAGAATTCTGTGGGAGTAACAAACGCTGCTGCCTGGGTCGGTACGATAGTAGTAGTGCTCGCTTACACTTCGCTTTACCTCATTGAAGAGACTTATGAAAAAGATCTAGAATTTGTGGAAAAATGATTGAAAGGCTTCTGTAGTATTGTTCCTATGAACCACAAATCATATAATTACAGGTATATGTTGGGGCAAAATGAAAAACTCTGTACTCTTATTAGATGATGATGCTGACCTAATCGCGGCAATGTCTGAATTAATCTCGATGCAATCAAATCGCCACGCTTTGACGGCCAGAAGTGTTGCTGAACTTGAAGCGCTCGGTGACAAAGTACATGCCTGTGATATTGCTTTCTTAGACGTTAATTTGGGGGCAAACAGACCAAGTGGAATTGTGGCGGCAAAGTGGTTGCGCGAGCAAGGATTTAAGGGAAAAATGTATTTTTTTACAGGACACGCTGGCAATCACCCATTAGTGATCCAGGCATCAAGCGTTTCGGGAGTTGAGATCATTCATAAACCCGTTGATATAAAGTTTCTCTTTGACCTTCTTCATGGGGCCAAGCGTGACTGATCAAACGACGGCTCTAATCGAGAAAAAGTCTTTAACAACGGCGCGAATTCTGACTTTCATTATTTTTTTCACAGAAGCTATCGCTTTTTTTTCTTTTAATCGCGTAGGCTTTAAACAGTTGCCTCAGTGGCCATATGCGACTCTCTCTTTAATCGGCATGGCCCTATGGATTTTTACTGTTTTGAAACCAAAGCTCTCGCTAAAAGCCTCGCAAAACATTACGTTCACTTGTCTTTTCATGGCTCTGGCGGTAGCCACGCATCAAAACCTTTTCATGTATCGCGATGGACAAATGTATCAGCCTTTTCTAGGACACAAATTTATTGCTCTTGCTGTTGGGATTATGGCTCCATCGTTGCAAAGAAAAGGAATATTGTTAATTTCATTGTGCGGAATTATTCCTGTTGGCATGTACTATCTATTGATCCCAGTTGAAGCCCGTCGTCTGATTTTTCGCCCCGAGCCGTGGACAACTTTTATGGCCGCAGTGGTTGGCATGACAATACTTTATCATCGAATGCTAGAAGTAAAATTCGAAATCGCTGCCATTGAGGCAACCTATGCAAAAAAGCATGCCGAACATAGAACCTCCACTTTTCTAGCAATTCGTGATTTTGTAAGCACCCCGCTTCAAACATTAATTCTCGAAGCGGCAATCTTACGAAAGAAATTTCCACAAGCCAGCGCTGACTTAGATAGATTAGACGGGAGCATCGAGAAAATTTTAGAGTTAAGAAAAAAGTTCGACGAGGGAGACACTGCAGTCTCGGCAAATGTTTCAATCGATGCAAATCATGTCATTGAAAGCTTGAGGAGTAAAGTGGGCGGGAAAGGAAAAATCTAGGAAAATAATACGATCTAGGATGAGGCTAAAAATTCCAGACATTTTTCAAGTACCGCATCAACTGAAATTGAGGCATAAGCTTTTTCTTCCTGCACGTAAATATCGCGGTCAAGAGATTTATCAATTACGCCACGAATGACTTGCTGTTTAGATCCAAGAGGACCCCAAATTTCAGGGCGCGCCCTCCCCATCAACGTAATAGTAGGCGTATTAAAACCCGACGCCAAAAATTGGACTGAGCTCGTGTTGGTAATCAACATTCCAGCGTTAGCGACAACGTCCATTAAGTCGGCAATGGTCGGCGTTTGCACGATCGACAGGTCACCTCCTGCGACCTCTTGAAGCCATTCGGTTTCACTCAGTGAGCCTAAAATTTTTAAAGAAATATTTTTTTCTTTGAGCACAAGACTGAGTTTTTCCGCCAACACACGAAATTTTTTTGCTGGCCATGCCTTACCGCGACGACTTGAAGTCGGATTAATCAACCAGTATTTTTGGGGCTCGGCAACAACCCACTTGCGGGCGTTATCAGGGCTCGAAATTTTCAATGGCGGAAGTCCAAGACTTTTCCACTTACCTGCCAGTTCACCGAGTTTTTTGGAGCCCTCTACCACTTGCAACATGCGATCCCGTTCGTGAATTAGAGGGTCAGAACCGAGCCAAGGAGAGTTTTCAGTATAGAGCCATTTGAAAGGATGGTATGAGGAGCCGTGCCGCTCTGGCACCCGAGCAAGCCACGTCCCCCATCCAAAACGCAAAGATTCCGTCCGTAAATTATAGGAGGCTTTCACGGTTCGAAAAAACCTAAAAAGTAAAATTCCTTTTTGACCTTCGACTAGTCTACTGCCCTGACGCTCATATAGATCACCGCTCCAACCATTTGTTGAAACAACTAATCCCTTAAGAGTCGGCCACACTTCGGGCTGAATAATTTGCAGCCAAAATTTATTTCCAACAAGGTAAGCATCGAGATCGGAATGTCGGTCAAAAGCTTCCTTTATAGCAGCAGTTGCGACGTACAGATCACCCCAGGAACCAGTATGTATTGCTACTACCCGGTCGCGCGATCGCATAAATTTACAACCTTACGAGGGGTCAACATGGGGTGATAATACATATTGTCTCAGAATAGTTTTGGTGGAGGCGACAGGGATCGAACCTGCGACCTTCTGAATGCAAATCAGATGCTCTCCCAATTGAGCTACGCCCCCAAACCTAGTTCAGAAAAAAACGTAAATCACAAAATGGTGGATAATTTCAATTAGGTCAACAATTCTTTAATGCAGTGTAGACGGAAAAAAGTGTCGGGCTCTTTTAGCAGACCTGCGGAGCTTTTTGTTTAAGACCGATGCGCTTTAGCCAGATTTTTTCCTGAGTGAGATCAATGCCAATGGATTCAGCACCCTCAATTATAGACATTGAGGCCTGTCTTAACTCCAATAACATTGTGATATTAGTATTCTTGGCAGCAAGACAATCTTCAAGGGCCTCGAAGAGCCCGACAAGGTCAGGTGTCGCTACAACTTTAGGCAAAGTTTCGATATTTATACCATCAATTTCTGCGGGTTTAAAACCTATGAGTTGGTCAGTCAGCAGGATTTTTTTGCCTTCTTTGAAGTTAATTTGAATGAACGAGTCTTTCTTGTGATCTTCACGGGGAATTACGGACGTTATCTCTTGGAGATCGAGGTGAATGTGCTTACCATCTACTTTTTGTGAAATACGCAAACCAGTCTCAAGTTTTTTATAGTTAAGGCCGCGCGAATTTTCCAAGAACTCTATCACCAACTCCATCGGCGAAATCATTGTTGAGTCACTACTTTGTTCTGCCAATACCTCTCCTAAAACCTCAAATTCTACTAAACATTTCGTCATATTGTATGTAACACTTTATAGATAATCCCTTAAACTACCCAAATGGATGAGTTTATGATATCAAGATGTATCATTCTAAAACAGAATCCTCTGAAAGGTTGAACAAAGTGGTAATAACGAGATGGCAAGCTGCGAATGTTCCCTCTTTGGAACAGATGAAAATGATGTTCCAAGTAGAAGGCCATGAGTTTAGATTAGAAACTTATCCCGGGAATTCGGAAATTAAAGAGCATCGACATCCATTTGACGAAATCAGAATGGTTGCTTCGGGCACGTTGCGGGTCAATGTTTCGGGAACACAACTCCTACTTCGTGCCGGCGATCGCGTCGAGATTCCATCGAATACAAAACACTCCACAAGGGTGGAAGGCGATGAGCCCGTTGTCTCAATATACGCCAATCGTTTATCTTAGGCTCTTGACTTTAACCATGCCAGGAATTGCTTGATTGTCTTTTCGAACCCACGCTCAGTAGGTTCATAATATTTCTTGTTAACTACGCCAATAGGGAAATATTCTTCGTCGACCCACCCTTTTTCGCTATCATGGGCATAAATATATCCGACATTATCAGAGCCACGCAAGTTAGCCGGTACTGCCAGTGGGCCAGTCTTATCGACTTCTTCCATTGCGCGATTCAAACCTTCATAAGAACGATTGGATTTCGGAGCGCATGCCAAATAAGTCACAACCTGCGCCAAATTAATTCTTGCCTCAGGCAATCCCACCAATTCCGCGGCTTGGAAGCCGCTTACGGCAACCGAAAGCGCACGGGGATCAGCGTTTCCGATATCCTCGGAAGCTAATATTACTAACCGTCGCGCGATGAAACGCGGGTCTTCTCCCGCTTTTAACATGCGTGCGAGATAATAAAGTCCCGCATCAGGGTCACTGCCGCGAATGCTTTTTATAAAGGCCGAAATCGCATCATAGTGGTTGGTTGATTTTTTATCATAATAAAGGGGACGAGATTCTGCCAAAATATCTTTCAGCTTATCCAAATTAATTGGGCGAGGTACTGAAATCTGCAAGAGATTCTCAAACATATTTATGAGGGCCCGAGCATCGCCAGCGGCCCACTCTGCTAAATGCTGGCTCGCCTCAGAACGCAAAATATCTTCAATCTCCATCTCATATGAGTTTGCGGCGCGGCTTAATATTCTTTGTAAATCGGTAATTGAGAGGGCACTTAGACGCACAACTTGGCATCGACTTAAAAGTGCCGCGTTTAATTCAAAACTTGGATTCTCGGTTGTGGCTCCAATTAAAATAAAATCCCCACGTTCGACAAATGGTAAAAAATTATCCTGTTGAGATTTGTTGAGTCGATGGATTTCATCAACAAAAATGACTGTAGAACGCTGAAATTGCAAGCGACGGTCTTGCGCCAACTTTCCAAGCTCTTTAATTTCTTTAGCTCCCAAATCAATGGCGTTCTTATTTTCTACCGTCGCATCAATTTGCCCCGCCAAAATTTTTGCCAAAGAAGTCTTACCTGTCCCCGGTGGCCCCCACAATATTAAGCTTGGTAAATACTTTTTGTTTATGTAATTACGTAACGGACTCTTGGGCCCAAGAATCGCTTCTTGTCCGACAAATTCCGTTAAATCTTTTGGACGGATACGATCCGCCAAAGGTTTCTGGAATAAATTGAGGTTATTTTCTTCAGCTGCTAAGAATAGATCCACTTAAGTGGCTTAGCAGCTATTCCCGCCAAAAATCAAGGTGAATATTGAAGGGTAAAAAAGTCCTGAGTTGAAATCTGGAAGTCGACCGGCTGACCGTTCACAGTCTTATAAACAATTCCATAAAGCTTCACTTGCCCAGAAACACTTAAGGGCGAATTCTTATTGGTAATGGGAAAACTACCACATATCAAACTGCAGACAGAGTCGTTACTAACGTAAGCTTGGCCGATGGTATTAATTTCGGGGGTAGGAAAGCCAAGAGCCTGAGCAATACTATCGTTACCTGCCGCCGCGGTAAAAGCGCACTGGTAATTTGAGTTATTCCCCGTCGCATTTAAAGAAATCAAAATATAAGTAGGGCGATAGTTCCCCTCGCCTTTCCAAGTCGTGGTTACTTTAGAAATTGTAAACCTGGGCGGCGAAAAAGTCTGGCCGCTATAACAGGGATCGCCATCGGGGAATACGGTGTCATTTCCAAAAGCAATAAGAAAGGCAGTACTACTAACATTAATTGAAACTGATTGGTTGCCTGCGCCTCCACACGCAACAATGAGCAAAGTCATAACTAACAATTTCAATCGTGTATCAATTTGAAACATCCTAGTCCCTACCCCCGCGATACCTTTATCGGTAAAATCGCGAAATTAATTGATGGTACTCGTAATCGGCCCTGCTAAGATCCTTGGAGTTAAGAAAATCAATAATTCGTTTCTTTGACTTATATCTTTCGTGGCCTTAAATAACCAGCCAAGTACCGGCAAATCCTTTAAAAGTGGGACTCCCGAGGCAGATTGCGTACTATCATTTTGGTAAATACCCCCTATAACCGCGGTTTGACCGTTTTTTACTAACACTTTCGTTTTTGCTTGCCGCGTATTAACTATCGGTGGCTGCCCACTCTCGACCGCCCCAAGTACGTCACGATTAATTTCTAAATCCAAAATTACGCTTTCGTCAGAGGTTACCTGTGGAGTGACTTTAAGGGAAAGTTTTACGTCTTTAAAAGCGTAAACAGCTGGAGCCGGAATTCCACCTGGTACCGTACCAGTCTGAGGTGGCTGCGCATAAGGTACCTGTTGATTTTGTGTAATTTCAGACTGTACGTTGTGTAGTGTTGCAACTCTAGGTGAGGACAAGATTTTGATTTTTTGATCAAGCTCATACATAGTGAGCGTGGCGCTGACATCCCCGAAGAAGTCAGCCTGCCCCACTAGCAAACCCGCGGTCATTGCTGGTGTTGCCGGCCCCGTAGGTCTAACGTTAAGGTTCGGAGTCAAAGTGGTAATGCCCCCTTGATTGTTACTGCCAATCGATGATGCTACTCCGCTAAAACCCCAGTTCAAACCGATCTCACGCGTAAAATTGTCCGAGGCCTCCACGATTTTTCCTTCAATTAAAACCTGCGGTGGAGGGGTATCAAGAGATTTTATGAGTTTTTCAACCTTATCTAAATTCGATGCAACATCCGTTAAGATAATCGCGCTTGTGCGCGGATCGGCAACCGCTGAGCCCCGTGATGTTAAAAATGGTTTTAATTGCGGCGCTAAATCCTTAGCGCTGCCATAGCTCACTAAAACTATTTTCACGATGAGATCTTCGAGTTTTTTGCGTGACTCTAGAATAGTGCTGGCCTCTTCCGCTTCCTCCCGTAAAGAGGCAAGAGGCGCAATCCGCAAAACATTTCCCTGACGCAAATAACCAAGGCGGCGGGACTGAAGCACAAGTAAAAGTGCATGATCCCACGGAATTTTATTTAATTTCATTGTCACTTTACCCGTGACCTGATCATCAACGATCATATTTAAGCCGCTATTTTCCGCCAAAAAATTTAGAACATCGCGCACATCAGCGCCACGAACCTCTAAACTAATTTTCTTTCCATAAAAGCGATTGTTTGAAGTGAGATATTCGTACAAAGATTTGCTCTTCAAAACGTTACCTTCGTCAACGGGCATCTCGAGATCCCTTGTTTCCATCGGTAACGCCAAAGCGCTTTCTTCGATAGCTTGAGCCTTGCTTACGACCGCCATTTGTTCATCTTGAATTGGTCGGTCAGGAGAAGAAATGTAAATAACTTTTCCGGACATGCGAATCGCGGGTTCTCCACCCACACGTTGTTGAATTAAAACCCGTGTGGTCGAGGAACTCGCTGCTTGATACGCTTCAAAAGATACGAACGGCCCATCAAATTCCTTGGTAATATAGGGGCGTTTAAAGCGATCCGGCAACACAGTGTTGGGAATTTCTAAAACATTTTGTTTTTCGTCTTTGCCTTTTCTCAACCTATAAGTGGCTTCCTTCGACAGTTCGATTCCTATTGCACCGCCATTAATTTGTGAAAGATATTTAATATCTTTTATCGAGGCTCGTGGGCCAACCGCTGTTTCAAAGACGTCTTTTGAACTACCTTCGTCACCTAAAATCTTGTCGATGTCTTCTGCTTTTGAAGTCGTTGGTACAGACTGTTCTTCTTTTTCGTCCTTTGCTAGCTCCGCATCAAGGTCAAGCGCATCTCCGCCAGCCCCCTCATCAGAGGCAGCAGTTTCTTCGTCAGCATCTTCCGAACCATCAACGACCTGTTCAGTTTCTCCTTCAGAAAGAGTACTTTCTTCTGCACTTTCATCAGTTGATGTACAAGACACATGGAACGCAATCACCACAAGCAAAAGTCCACGAATGATTTTAGAATGAAAATCCATTTTCCTCCTAGTCTGCCTTTCCGATGGCAATCACCTTCGTATTGTATGACTTTTTCCCGTCGTCATCAAATGGCTCGACAACCACAATCTCGCCTTCGCGAATTGCACCAATATATGCATTGTTGCGTCCAATTTTTGTATTGACTTCAACAACATAAACCCCGCCCGCAGGAGTCAAAATCATAGCCTTTGGTCGCGTTACGTCCCAGATGATTCCAATTAATTTGAGCTCAGCAAGATCAAAGCGCTGAAGAAAGGTAATCGGACCAATCTCAGCCCCGGGAGTAAGTTCGGTAGCACCGAAGTAGGGTTGAAAAGGATCACGCTTACCTCTGCTGTCGTATTCGTATACGGACTCTACCGCCTGATTGAGAAGTTCTGGGTGGTCTGAAATACGATTTAAAATCTCTTTATCAAACACAGGCGACCGTTTCTTTGGAGCCTCAGGATTCTCTCCCGTCGGCAAAGCTCCGCTGTTCTGGACTATTGTTTGGGTTTTCCCTTTGGCCGTCATCGACGTTGAAAAGTAAAAAGCCAATAAACTCGTAAATATCCCGACAAACGCGTAAGATCCCAATTCAAAATAATTTACTTTCGCGTGGCTACTGCGTTTTTTCATCTTTTGCAGTCCTTTCTTGAGGTGGGATATAGCGATAAGTTGTAAATCGTCCAGTTGAGGTCAGCGATGGCATCTCAGAATCAGGATCATCACTCTTCATGAAAACTTCGCTGACCTCGATAATGCGTTTAATTTTTATAACATTTGAAATGAAAATCATCATGGAAGCAAAGGTTCCCTTAATTTCAAAATCAATTTTCATTTCCTCGTAAACTCCGACGGCAACACGTTCTTTTTGCGTATTAATCTTAACAACCGTAACTCCTGCAATTTGAGCCTGTCGAGAAATATCCGTCAGCAATGCATCTTCGCGCCATTCCGTAGGTAGATATTGGACCGCTTGTTTAAATTTTTCTGACAACAGATTCACTCGCTCTTTGATCCTCTTGGCTTCATTAATATCAGCATCAATTTTTTCTCTTTCCTTCTTCTTAACAGCAAGTTGAACCTTCGCACTATCAATTTGCGTTTGTAATTCATGTCCGTCGTCAAACAAGGGGGTAAAATAGTACACAAAGGCAAGACATAACCCCAAAGACAGCGCGACCGATGTTGATATCTTTTCTAAAAACTCTTTCACTAAATTTTCCCTGCCAGCGGACAAATCACTTCAAATGCTCGCACCTTTCCATATTTCTTTTTTATCTCTTCATTCTTAACTGTTTCGACCCTTTGAAAAAACGCAGTTTCATTGAGCGCTTTTAAAAAATCCGAGAAGTCATCATTGTTGACGGCCATTCCCTGAATGTTGATGGCATTCTCATTATACTTTATTTCATTAAACCATACCCGCGGTGGCGTGAGTTTTTGCAAGTTATCCAAATTCTCAATCGCCAGTTTTCTTCTTTTCGAAAGCCCAGCAATTGATCCGACAAGTAAGTTTAAATTTTCGTTGTCGGTAAGATATCCTTCTAAACTCTTAAAAGTGGATTTCGCCGTCTCAATATCAGCATCAAGCGTCGCCATTTCCGTGTTAACGACGCTCAATTCAGAAGTTTTCGTCGAAACTATATTCCACGAGTAAAGGAATATTAGTAAAGGCCAAATGATGATCAACCCGAGCCGAATCAAAACTTGAACGACCTCAGAGCGCTCCCCAGATTTAAACTGAATAGTGCGAGAAACCGTTTCTTCCGGCACTCTCACTTTGTTCGTGTCAATACTACGGAGGAGGTTTACCTTAATCACGAGTCATCCTTTTTTCGCAAAGCCAAACCAATACCGACGGCGCAGTAAGGGCGAATTTGGTCTATATACTCGCGTGAAAACTTTCGAGTGCTATATTTAACCCTCATGAAGGGATCAAAGATCTCGTTGGGTGCACCCGTTACTTGCGTCAGATAATCTGCAAAACCTGACATCCCCGAAGCACCGCCAGTGATTAAGAACTTAGAAATTGCGCCTGTCGCTCCTGTCGCGCCAAAAAAATTAAAACTGTTTTGAATCTCTTCGGCCACCGACTCGGTCGTATTCTTAAGGACATTTGATACCTCCGACGGTACCTGCTGGTTTGAAAATGCTGCGAGCTTTAGACCCTCCGCTTCTTCTAAACTCACGCCCATCTCTCGTGAGATATCGGCGGTAAAAGTAAAGCCACCAACCGGCACGTCCCGACAAAAAAGAACCTGACCATCTTGAACAATAGCAAAGTTAGTAATTTGAGCGCCGACGTCGAGCAGAGCGACGACATCAGAGTTTTTTCCGTAATTAAAAGTATAGCAATTTGCCAGTGCAAACGTCGACAGATCAACAACGTCGCAACTGAGATCACAACCCGTAATAATATCTATCAAACGAAAAACAAGCGGTTTTTTTGCCGCCACCAAAAGAATATCCATCATTTCTGCGGAGGTTGATGTTTTTAAAACGTAATGTTCGAGACTGATTTCCTTAATATCAAATGGAATATACTGCTCAGCTTCCCACTTAATTTGGTCAGCAAGAACATTTTCATCAACCCGCGGAATGGAAATTTTCTTTACAATAACACCGGATCCCCACAGGCCTACCGCAATACTCTTGCGACTTGTCTTTAATTCCGCAATAAGACTTTTTATGGCGTTAGAAATAGCGGTTGGGTCGGCAATCTCGCCACCGACGATGGACTGAGGCGGCGTCGGAATAAATCCGAAACCATTGAGCGTAGCACTACCTTTGCCCGCATCGAGCTGAACCATTTTGATAGCGCTAGCGCCAATATCTAGCCCAATTATCTTTTTAGACGAGAAGAACCAGGACAGCATTGTGCCTCGCATTAACTATTCAATTCTCTTTAAAATTAGATCTAACCCAATTGGTATTGTCAACGAGCCTACTCAGGACCTAGACTCGGAAAAAAAATGTTGAGAAAAGACATTCCGAACTCTTCACAAAACAAGTACAAAACCGCACCTAAGGCCAGATAAGGACCGTAAGGGATTTTTAATTTCCATCCCGCCTTAGTTTTGAAAACGAGAATTAGCCCAACCACCGACCCCAAAATGCTGGACGAAAGTACGACAAAAGGAATCGCCTTCCATCCAAGAACGGCGCCAATCCATGCCGATAATTTGATATCACCTCCGCCTATGCCGTCTTCTCCCCGCCAAATATAATACATGTAAGAAATTAACCAAAAAATTCCACCACCGAATAAAACACCACCAAACGCTTCCCAAAAAGATCTATCCGGTGAAAAAATTGAAAAAACCAAGCCCACAACAATTCCCGACAACGTAAAGACGTCCGGTAAAATCATGTGATCGAAATCTATCATGGAAACAACGACGAGCGCCCAAACAAAAAAAATATACTCAAAAACCCGGAGGTTGATAATTTTGCCTTCAGAAAACCGCATATATACCAAACAAAAAAGGAGCGCCGTCAAAAACTCCACAAGCGGATAGCGAAACGAATAAGATGCCTGACAGCTGCGGCATTTCCCGCGCAAAATAAACCAGGAAAGAATTGGAATATTATCATACCACCTAATGAGCTCTTTGCAGGAGTAACAGTAGCTTCTCGGCCTAACGACACTTTCTCCCTTCGGCAAGCGTAAAATTATAACGTTACCAAAGCTACCCATGATGGCGCCGAAAATAAAATAAAATAAAGAATAGAAAGCTGAGTTAATCAAACAAAATCTTTTTTTCTAAAAATTAATGCCGAAATAAAAACACAAATTGCCACCCAACTAAAAGCATATAGCGTTGACCATAAAATCATAGGATAAGGTATTTGGTCCTTCACTACAACGTAATTTGACCATGAGAATTTAGTCAAATTAGGAAAGATACGCTGAAGAATTTCATTGAAAAACCTAAATCCAGGATCTTCACTCTTTTCCGCAAAAAAATTCAGACTCGCCATACTTCTTCCGATAATAAAAATACCCAAAGAATACGAAACGACAAGCATTGGCCTTGTGATCGTTCCAAAAAGGACAGTCATAGACAAAACAATCATCGACTCCAACATAATTCCATAAACTGTCAGAGTGCAGGCTAAATTCCACGGACTTTTTAGATAGTAAAATACTATGCTCATGAGAACTGACAAGCTTGCCGCTACTAAAACATTCACTAGAAATAGCCCCAAGAACTTCCCCAGCAGAAACTGAACACGAGTCACGGGACGGGCCAAAAGGGTGTAAATAGTACGTTGTTCAAGCTCACGTGACACCAAAGTTGATCCAATAAAGACAGCTACAATGATCGCGCTAATATTGATAGCTACAAAACCGAAATCCGCCGAGATTCGTGCTTGCTCAACATAGCTTAGTTCACCGAGAATCAAGCTGAGCCCAATCAAGAGAATGGCAAAGACGATTAATCCATAGAGAATCCTATCACGAATAATTTCCCGAAAGGTATTGATGGCTATCACAAATATGGAGTTCACTTGGCTAATCTCGCGTAAGCCTCTTCTAAGCTTACATGCTCCCTTTTAATTTCTTGAATTACTTTTTTGTCGTTAATCAAACGAGAGATTTCAACTTGCAATTTTTTGTCGTCTTCGACGTTTAGAGTCTTTAGATTTCCCTCAGCCGAATAGTAGATCGTCGCACCCCTATTGGTCTGGTGGAGAAGCTCTCGCGTTGACCCTTCATAACAAATTTTTCCCTGTTTCATCACAACTAAACGGTCGCAAAGCTTTTCGGCATCCGGCAGTAAGTGGCTACTAAAAAATATCGTCGTGCCCTCTCTTGCCGTTTCGCGAATAATATTTGCAACTTCTAGTCTGCCATCTGGATCCAAACCACTTTGAGGCTCGTCAAAAATCACCAAGTCGGGTCGATGCATAAGGGCCTGAGCGAGTCCGATTCGCTGAAGCATTCCTTTAGAAAAATCTTTTAGCAACCTATTTCCAGCATGATTAAGACCGACACGACGCAAAAGTTGGGTAATTCTTTCTGTTAAATCGCTACGAGATCTAAAAGCTCCAGAAAGCCTGCCATAAAAATTCAAAAATTCTTTTCCAGTAAGGTAAGAATAGAAATAAGGGCGTTCAGGCAAAAAACCAACACGCTTCAAGACATCCGCACTTAAGGAAAGACCATCAAAAAATCGGATAGATCCGCTATCAGGAAATATTAATTGCAAAATACATTTGATCGAGGTGGTTTTGCCAGCACCATTGGCTCCCAAGAAACCGGTTACGGTCCCTTTAGGCAGGCTAAAACTTACACCTTTTAAAACTTCAACGGTGCGTGGGACAAACCCGGCTTTAAAATTTTTCTTTAAATCACGCACCTCAAGAACGTTCACAAAATCTATCCTCTCCTTAGATAGAAATTAATGGATTCAAAGCTCCAACTTGTGTCTTACCTTGTCGATAATGCCGTAGTGCATGTAAAAATGCAAGCGCTGCATCGGATTCTGTCAAGCAAGGAATGGATCTCTCAATGCAGCTGCGGCGAATACTGAAACTCGCCTCAATAGATTTTCTTCCTCGAGTAGTATTAATCACCAATTTAATAATTCCAGATTTAATTCTATCCACACAGTGAGGCCTGCCTTCTAGCACTTTGCGCACAGAAATACATGGCAAGCCATTTTCAACTAAAAATTTTGCCGTTCCACTTGTTGCCGATAGAGTAAATCCCATGCTCACAAGCTCTCTAGCAACAGGAAGAATCTCGCCTTTATCTTTTTCTCGTAACGACAAAAATACTTCTCCATCTTTTGGCGGAATAATATGACTCGCGATACAGGCTTTTAACAGTGCCTCGCTATAATCAGTACCGACTCCCATACTTTCGCCTGTTGACTTCATTTCTGGCCCAAGAATGGAGTCGGCGTTAGGGAATTTTTTAAATGGGAAGACCACTCCCTTAACTGAAACGCGATTTACATTTTGCCAACGATATTTTGACAGGCTTAACTCTTTACTAGTTCTTCCAAGAACCGCTAGCACACCCAAATCAATCAATGGGATTCCCGTTGCCTTTGACACAAATGGAATCGTTCGCGAAGCTCGGGGATTTGCCTCAATCAAAATCACCTGGTCGTTTTTTATTGCCAACTGAAGATTCAAAATTCCAATCACATTCATACGATCTGCCAATGCGAGTGCCATTTTTTCAATGCGCCCACAAGTTTCATCTTTCAAGCGTTGGGGAGGAATAACTCCCATACTGTCTCCACTGTGAACCCCCGCAGCTTCAATGTGCTCGACAATTCCTCCAATTAAACTCCAATCTTGTCCACGCACTAAATCCACATCCACTTCTAGTGCACCTTCAATAAATTCATCAATCAAACACGGCGACTCAAGGCCAATCACATCACCATTTCTTTCAAAATAGTCTTTCAATTCTTCAAAATTTTCGACGATCTCCATGCGTCTTCCACCAAGGACATAACTAGGCCGACAGATAATCGGAAACCCAATCGATTCAGCAATTTTTGTGGCCGACCCAAAATCTCCCGCCATTCCCGAGGCCGGAATTTTAAACTTTAATTCATTGCAAATCTTTGCAAACCGCCCACGGTCCTCCGCCAAATCAATACTTTCAAGTGAGGATCCCAATACAGGATAGCCACCATCAACTAAGTGTCGAGCGATGTTAATGGGCGTTTGCCCACCTAACTGCGCCATAAAACCAATAGGCCCGGTAAACTTAAACACCTCAAGCACATGTTCGCCAGTCAGTGGTTCGAAATAAAGCTCGTCAGAAGTATCGTAATCCGTCGATACAGTCTCAGGGTTTGAATTCACCATGATGACTTTCATTTTTTGATTTCGAAATTGCTTCACCGCACGCACGCAGCCGTAATCAAATTCAATCCCCTGGCCAATCCGGTTAGGACCGCTACCAAGAATTACGACAAGACTGTCTTGCTTCCTTCTTTCGACCGGAGAGCTCCAGTATGTTGAATAGTAGTAAGGGGTATCACTCGCAAACTCTCCTGCACAAGTATCAACTTTTAAATATCCAGGACGCAGTCCAAATTGTTCGCGCAATCTATAAATATCAATCTCTTTCTTCCCACTCAAATGTGCGATTGATTTATCCGTAAAACCCAGACGTTTGGCCCTCAACAAAGTATCTGCATTCAGACTTTTCTCAGAGCTGAGATCCTTCTCAAAATCAACAATCTCCTTAATCTGTTCTAAAAACCATGGCGTAATATGTGTCAGCTCATAAAGTTCTTGAATAGTTTTTCCAGCTCGTAGGGCCCCAGCAATAGCATAAACGCGTTTACTGTTTGGAAAAGCCAACATCGGCTCGCTAAAGCTCATACTTCCCAGGCCAATTTCTTTGCGCTCCATACTCGCGAGAGCCTTTTGAAATGACTCTTTAAAAGTTCTACCAATTCCCATCACCTCGCCGACGCTTTTCATTTGGGTAGTCAGAACATCAGGAGTACCCGGAAATTTCTCAAAAGCAAAACGAGGAATTTTTGTTACAACATAGTCAAGTGCTGGCTCATAACAACACGGTGTTGTTTTTGTAATGTCATTTTTAATTTCTTCGAGAGTATATCCCACCGCCAACAAAGCCGCAATTTTTGCGATAGGAAACCCCGTGGCCTTACTTGCTAAAGCTGAAGATCGTGACACCCGGGGATTTACTTCTATCACCATGCGCTCACCGCTTACAGGATCCACGGCAAACTGGATATTCGCCCCACCGGTTTCCACACCCACAGCTTCAATCACCTTTTTCGCCTCATTCCGCATGGATTGATAGGCCTGATCCGACAGGGTCTGTTGAGGCGCAACTGTAATGGAATCTCCAGTATGCACTCCGCAAGGATCGAAATTTTCGATGCTACAAATAACCACAAAGGTGCCGGTGCGATCACGCATGATCTCTAGTTCAAACTCTTTCCAACCCAATAAACTCTGCTCAACTAAAACTTCAGACGTTGGACTCTCTCTTAGAGCCGTCGAAAGTAATCTTTCATACTCTTCAAGGGTGTACGCAATACCACCACCAGTTCCGCCCAAAGTGTAATTCGGCCTGAGAATCAGAGGAAAACTAAGTTCCTTTGCAACCTCTAATCCTTTATTAAAATCTTTTACAAACGCAGAGCGTGCGTATTTCGCCCCTACCGAATCACAGATCTTTTGAAACCGTAATCTGTCTTCGGCTGCACGAATAACTGTTGGATTCGCACCTAACATCCTTACGTTATGCTTCTTCCAGATTCCCAATTCCTCCATTTGTAGCGCTAAATTTAAGGCCGTCTGCCCCCCAAGAGTTGGAATAACAGCATCGGGCTTTTCTGCTTCTACGATTTTTTCGATATAGTCCGGACGAAGCGGCTCGATATAAACCCGAGTCGCAATATCAGGATCAGTCATAATTGTTGCCGGGTTTGAATTCACCAGGATCACTTCAAATCCCCGAGCCATCAAAGCTTTACAAGCTTGGGTGCCAGAGTAGTCGAATTCGCAGGCTTGCCCGATAACAATGGGCCCGCTACCTATAATCAGCACCTTCTTGATATTGTAGGGTCCCATAAAATCCTCTTTAATTAAGTTTTTAGTTTTGATTCATCTGTATAAATGTGGCTCACATCAATGTGTTTATATTGGTCCGTGCGATAACGCATTTTTATCAGCTTAAGCATCATCTGCTCTTTTTCTTCGGAAGCTAATTTTTTCACACGCTTAACTTCACGGACAATATATTTTCTTGCTCCCGGTGGATGAAAACAAAAACCACGCGTAAAAATAAACGAGTCTTCATTCGGAATCAAGCGA
Organism: Proteobacteria bacterium SG_bin7; assembly: GCA_002083485.1. GTDB lineage: Bacteria > Bdellovibrionota > Bdellovibrionia > Bdellovibrionales > SG-bin7 > SG-bin7. The sequence continues at coordinate 19,006 of LWDK01000053.1, forward strand.
GCATCAAAAACTTCGTCAGGACTAAATCCTACGGTTACTGGTGAGTTTTTGATAATAATTTTTTTGCCACCCAGTAAATCCCGAATGTACATGTCGTCGCCTTTGAATTTTATAAACTCAAATAGACTATGTTGCATTGACACTAAATTCTCTAGCCATTTAGTTTCACTATCGTGACCGATAATTCCATTAGACTGTTTGGCCAATTGAACAGGAGTCAACTGTTGTTGAGATAGTCTCCGCGAGAATAAATACCAATCTAAAAATTGGGACATGCGGATGTCGAAATTCTCATCGGCCTCATCAACAATCCCCGCGCGCTCAAAAAACTCTGATTTCGCCAACTTTACTTCTTTTGCGAACTCACTTCCCGTAAAATGCCCAGTCAATTTTTCTAGATATTCATCTAACTTCATTTTATCCACTCAAAAAAGTGATTGAATAACGTCATTGCGTCTTCAGGCCCCGGATGACTTTCTGGGTGAAATTGAACGCTACGACACTTTTTTTCACGACATTCCAAACCTTCATTAGAATTGTCATTTAAGTCGACATGGGTTTCAACAATTCCTTGCGATCCGCTGCGAATATCAACAGCATAGCCATGGTTTTGGCTGGTCACATAAATAGAACCGTTAAGGAGGTCCTTGACAGGATGATTGCCACCCCTGTGCCCAAATTTTAATTTGTATGTTTTTAGCCCTAACGCCTGGGCTAAAACTTGGTGTCCCATGCAAATTCCATAGACAGGGCGCCACCCCAATAAGTCTCTTACTGTAGACACGGCTTCGCGTACGTCGCCAGGATCACCTGGACCATTCGTTAAAAAAATCGCATTAGGCTCCCATTTTTGAATCTCTACACTCCTGGTACGGCTTGAAAAAACTTTTATCTCTGAACTTTGTTTTACAAGCTCACGCAAAATATTTTCCTTACAACCAAAATCTAAAACCGCAATACGCGGACCACGTGCGAAATTTCCCTTAATAACTTCCGCCTCTTTTCTACTGACGGCATAGGCCCAATCTAAATCTGCCTTCTTTTTTTCACGGATCAACTCACTCACCCGATCCCGATTTGCTTCATCAACGATTGCTCCCCAGGGTGTTCCTTTATCTCGAAGTCTCAAAACCAAACTTCTCGTATCAAGGTCGGTGAGTACAGGAATTCCGTGTTCATCCAAGCGATTTAACCATGATCGCTCGGTTGGAGAATTTTGAATTTCCAAACATACAAAACCATCGATCCAAATTCTTCGCGATTCCCAAAATTCTTTGTGAGCACCATAATTTCCCTGCATTGGCGCAGTAAGTACAAGTATTTGCGAAAAATACGAGGGGTCTGTTGCCATTTCTTCATAACCAAAATGCGAAGTATTGAAAACGACTTCCCCAGCGCGGGCCTTTCCGCCGCGCCAAATTCCCTCGTAAACTTCTCCTGTCTCTAAAACTAAAAAACCTTTTTTACTCACATCAATCCCAAAATTTCTGTTAAAATGGCCGAACGCATTAGCATTCCATTTGTTACCTGTTCGAAGACGCGACAACGCTTATCAACTAAAACTTCCCGCGCAAACTCAACGCTAAAATTAATTGGCCCCGGGGACATAATAATGCCATCCCCGAAACTTTTAAGCGAGTCTGAATTTATTCCAAACTCCTTATGGTACTTCTTGGCATCACGCCATGGACTTGTTTCCCTATCAGTGTGGCGCTCCCATTGAATTCTCAGCGGCATACACACAGTTGCCCATTCTAAACCCTTTTTCAAACCATATATAGGCACCGATGAATTTTTTGGCATCCAGTCGCACGGACCACAAAATGCGTATTCGATTCCAAAAATTTTTAATAGCTCTTGCGTGCTTGCGGCCACCCGGCTATGACCAACATCCCCAATAATTAATACTCGCTCATTTTTTAGATCTCGATTTTCACTCCACAGAGTAAATAAATCTCCAAGTGCCTGGGTTGGGTGACCACGACGCCCACTGCCCGCGTTAATAATTGGAGTTTTCTCACTCGCAAGTAAATTATCTAGCTCGTCAATATCGCCATATCGAACAACCATTACATCGGGCTTCAGTGCTAAAATATTTAGTACTGTGTCGATTTCGGTTTCACCTTTAGCAACGCTTGTGCTTTCTCCATAAAACTGACTTAAAACTCGCATGCCCAGATTAAACGCAGCAAATTGAAAACTTGCCCGGGTGCGCGTACTCGGTTCAAAAAATACCATTGCCATGGATTTTTCAAAATGATTAAGGCGAAGCTGATTTCGCTCTTTTAATGTTCTAATTTTATTAGCAACCTCAAATAGCTTAGAAACTTCTTTTTGTTCGAGAGTAGTGAGCGAAAGTAGAGACCTCTTGAGTAAAGGCATTAAAAGAAAATATAATCATGAGGACTAAATGCTGTCAATGAACGCGATGAAATATACGTTCCCAGCGTACGGTCGACCAAAAACTTTGCGCCTTTGATTCCCATGCTGTTGAAAACCACACTCTCCATACTCGCCCGGTTAGAAAAGACTCACGAATTAAGCCGTTACCTTGTGCAGCATTGATCATTTTTACAGTGTCGCTGGCGACAAAGACAAGGCCTGGAGGCACAACCAAAGGGCCATATTTCGTAACTGTACCTGGCGGCCAAGAAGTTTTTTCCTCATTAACGTAAAGGACATTATCTTTAATCTCAACGCGGTCACCTTCAATTCCCCAAACCCGCTTAGCTTCAAATTGGTCTCCATCGGTAGAAACCTTAACAATGACGACGTCCCCCTGGTGTGGCCTTTTCCTTCCAATTTTTTTATTGCTAAACGGACTCGACAACCCAAAAGCCAAATCATATACAAACAGATAATCGCCTGCCAAAATCGCTGGCGACATGTCATTGTCTTCAACTTTGTAGGGAGTTACAATGAATACTCGAATGATCAATCCAATCGCCGCGGCATAGAGAAATGCCTCAATAAAATCAAAGGCAGTCCACTTACGTAAACGATTTCTAATCATCAAACCTTAGTTAATAAAATGAAAAAATCTTGTGAATCGAATTGTCGCAGGATTACACAAAAATGGGATTTTCGAAAAAGTATCCTCGCAAGAAAGCCATACGAACATAGCTCTTCCTAAAATATTTTCCATTGGAACCTGGCCCCAAATACGACTATCACTTGAGTTATTTCGATTATCACCCATCACAAACAACCAGCCTTCTTTAACAACTTCTGGCCCATACGTATTAATAAAGTGATCACCCTTCTTCAATAAGATGCTATGCTTGTGGTCGCCTTCGCCTTCCCACCAATGCACGTAATCTTCTTTTCGATCGTAGACATTCGTACGTTTAAAATCCACATCGCGTAAGAAATCTACGTCCCAGGCGTTTCCGGGAACAACCTTTTCCTGGGCCTTTCCATTCACATACAAGGTACCTTGATCGTATTTAATTTCATCGCCGGGAACACCAATAATCCGCTTAATATAAAAAGTGCTTTTATCGTGCGGAAATTTAAAAACGATAACTTCTCCACGTTTGGGCTCGGCAAATTTTACCAGCCACTTTTCACTAAAGGGTACACGTAAACCGTAAATAAATTTATTAACGAAAATATGGTCGTGTATTAGAAGTGTCGGTAACATACTCGCCGACGGAATCACGTAGGCTTCTATCAAGCCCCAGCGAATAACCAAAGCAATTGCGATCGCAACAAAAAATGAGCCCGGACCTTCGGTCCAAAATTTTTTCTTAGGCGACGGTGCAAGATCAACCTTTTTCTCTGCCATAATCTACCTCTAGTCCTCAAGCTTCAGAACCGCCAAGAAGGCTTCTTGTGGAACCTCGACAGAGCCAACCTGCTTCATGCGCTTTTTACCCTCTTTTTGTTTCTCTAAAAGCTTCCTTTTACGAGATATATCACCACCATAACACTTCGCAGTCACGTCTTTTCGAAGGGCACCGAGGGTCTCTCTTGAAATAATTTTGGAACCAATTGCCGCCTGAATCGCCACTTGATACTGCTGACGGGGTATAAGTTCCTTTAATTTTTCGCAGAGGGCTTTTCCACGGTGATAGGCTTTGGAGCGGTGAACAATTGTCGACAATGCGTCTACCTTGTCACCATTAATCAAAATATCCATGCGCACAAGTTCACCCTCTTCAAACGTCATGAGCTCATATTCCATGGAGGCATAACCTTTAGAAACAGATTTCAATTTATCGTAAAAATCCAAAACCATTTCGTTCAAGGGCAATTTATATTCAATGATGACTTTAACCGTTGTGACGTACTCCATCTTCAATTGCGTCCCTCGACGCTCTTCAAGAATTTTCAAGATACTACCAATATACTCGTTGGGGGTATGAATCGTAATTTTCACAAAAGGCTCTTCGATTCTCTCAATCTTGGATTCATCTGGCATGTCCGCGGGATTTTCTAAATCTATATTGGAACCATCAGTTAAATAAAGCTTGTAAACAACTGATGGTGCGGTCACGATTAAATTCAAATTATAATGTCGCTCAAGGCGCTCTTGCACAATCTCCATGTGTAACAAACCTAAAAATCCGCACCGGTAGCCAAAACCGAGAGCATTTGATTTTTCTGGTTCGTAGGACAAAGAAGAATCGTTCAAACATAGTTTTTCGAGTGCCTCTTTTAAGTTTTCATAGTCATCCGCCTCGACTGGAAATATCCCAGAAAAGACCATTGGCTTAATTTTCTGAAATCCAGCAAGAGGAACCGTGGCACCGTTTTTTGCATGAGTAATTGTATCACCCACAGTAACATCACGAATCGTCTTGATTCCCGAAATAATATAACCCACCTCTCCAGGGCCCAGACTCTTTCTCTCCTCTGGAAAAGGACTAAAAAATCCTAGTTTTAAGACTTCGTAGTCGGTCTGCGACGACATAAGTCGCATTTTATCACCAACTTTTATTTCGCCTTCTTTCACACGCACTAATATCACAACACCTTGATAAGAATCATACCAGCTATCGAAAATTAGTGCTTTTAACGTTCCCTTCTCATCGCCAGGCGGAGGGATTACCTCGACAACACGCTCCAAAATTTTATCAATCCCAATTCGTTCCTTAGCACTGACAAGAATTGCACCACTCACATCAAGACCAATGGAGTTCTTAACCTGCTCAAGAACACCTTCGGGATCTGCAGAAGGTAAATCAATTTTGTTCACTACTGGAATAATCGTTAAATCATTTTCGATCGCTAAATAGACATTGGCCAGTGTTTGCGCCTGCACTCCTTGAGTTGCATCAATTACCAGAATTGCACCCTCACAGGCAGCCAGAGATCTCGATACTTCATACGAAAAATCTACGTGCCCCGGAGTATCAATTAAATTTAAGTGATAAGTTTCGCCGCTATTGGCCTTGTACTTCAAGCAAACAGTTTGTGCTTTGATCGTGATGCCGCGTTCGCGCTCGATGTCCATGTTATCAAGAAATTGTTCTTTTTCCTGACGCTTCTCTAAAGTACCAGAAACAGACATCAAGGCATCAGCGAGTGTAGATTTCCCGTGATCAATATGAGCAATGATCGAAAAGTTACGGATGTGTTCGGCGTCCATTAGATTTTTAAGAAATCCTTGAGCACATTTACCTTATCGGTTTTTTCCCACGCAAAACCTTGGTCCTCGCGACCAAAGTGGCCGTAATTTGAAGTTTTTCTATAAATGGGTTTTAACAAATCATATTCACGAATAATATCTGCAGGTTTTAAACTCCATAACTCTCGAATAGCTCTACTAAGCTTATCGCCACCAACTTTACTTGTGCTATATTCATTCACGTAAATGCTCACCGGCTCGGCAACACCAATCGCATAAGCAACTTGAACTAAACACTTACTGGCCGCACCACTGGCAACAATATTTTTGGCAATGTGCCGAGCTGCATATGCGGCTGATCTATCAACTTTTGACGGATCTTTTCCTGAAAAAGCCCCGCCACCATGTGCACCATGACCACCATAGGTATCAACGATAATTTTTCTTCCAGTCAACCCGCAATCGCCAGCGGGACCGCCCACGACAAATCGACCGGTCGGGTTTACAAAATACTTAGTTTTATTATCTAAAAGCTTAGAAGGAACAACTTTCTTAAATAGCTCCTCCATCAAGGCATCTTTAATTTGCGCTTGGTTTACGTCCGGAGAATGTTGAGTTGACAAGACGATCGCATCAATCCTTTTGGGCTGATCATTTTCGTACTCGATTGTTACTTGGCTCTTAGAATCGGGGCGTAAAAATTTTAGTTTTTTCGACTTTCTTAATTCCGCAAGGCCGCGCAATAACTTGTGCGCTAGAGAAATTGTCAACGGCATCATTTCAGGAGTCTCGTTCACCGCGTAACCAAACATGATCCCCTGATCTCCGGCTCCTTGTTCTTTATTTTCAGCAGTATCAACACCCATAGCGATATCGGGGCTCTGCCTATTCAGCGAAGTCACTACCGCACAAGAACGGTAATCAAACCCCATGTCGCTCTCATCATAACCAATATCTTTGATTACCCCACGAACAAGCTCAGGCACATCGAGAACACCTTTAGTTGTTACCTCGCCCGAGACCATACACAGTCCTGTAGTCACAAGTGTTTCACAAGCAACACGCGACTTGGGATCTTGTGATAACAATTTATCTAAAACCGAATCGCTGACTTGATCAGCAACCTTGTCAGGATGGCCTTCAGAAACAGATTCAGATGAGAAGAGATAATTGGACACAAAAAACCCCTTTATATTCTAGTTATAAAGGGGTTTTCTATCAGACTAAGAACTTATGGTCAAAATATAAGGTCAGCCAGCACGACGACTTCGACTCATGCCGTGAGCGGCGGGGAAATTCGTCGACATATTAGGATTTAGCAAATGAAGTTTGCCGCGTTTTGAGTGGCTCTGTTTGTGATGATTCTTGATTTTTTCCTTCGATTTCAGCATTTGCGTTTCAATTTTATCGCAAGCTTTATCTACGGCGAGATAATAGTCTTTCCCAACCGCTAGCGCGCGGAAGTCACCGTTCTTATCATGCACGGTGATTTCTACCTGCGCCAAGTGGCGCTCTGCGCTATACTCAAAGTGAATGGACGCCTCCTTGATTTCAAAGCGCTTTGCTTTTTCCATCCGCTCTTCTGCATATTTTATTAGCGATTTAGAAGTGTTGATGTGTCGAAATGAATGCGTAAACTTCATAGAGACCTCTTTCTTAAAGGTGCCAGGTATAATTTCAGAATTATCACTGGGTACACCTACTGATATCGGAGAGACCTAGACCTTTGTTTAGGGAGCGGGACAAAAATTAATAAGTCTCAAAATGAGACGCAAATTTTGAGATTCCTTCCAAAATAGAACGAAAACTAGTTAGGCAAAAAATCAATGATTTTTACCAAAATTCTATATAGTCAGCGCGGCGATTTCTTAAGCCGCCGCCTTCACCACTACCGTTTCCATCAACGGTAACCGCACGATGAATCGCGTATACTCAGATTTTGAATCAAAGAAAATTTCACCGCCATGACGCTCAAGGATTTGTTTTGAGAGCGTCAGTCCTAAACCTAAATGAGCTTTTGTTTTCTTCGTTGAGAAAAAGGGCTGTAAAATCTTATCTCTAACTTCAATAGCGACTGGCGGACCATTATCAGTTACTGATATTTGAATTTTACCTTCGATTTTTTCAACGTCGATTTCAACCCAACGGGTACCTACGAGCCCAGTAACGGCGTCGTTTGAGTTATTTAATAAATTTAGAAGCACCTGACTTATTTGTAATCGCTGGCATTTAATAAATGTCGTACCACAAAAATTTTTTACGGTAAGTTCAGTACTATTACTGCGAAATCTTTCTTTAGCAATGCTAATAACGTCGTCAAGCATGGCCTCAACATCAACGACCTCTATACTATCATCTTCCCCACCCCACCCCATCGCTTTGACACCACGAATGACGGTTGCAATTCTATGCGTGTTAGCAAGAATCTTGTCTAGCGAATCTTCGCGCTTCTTTTCGTCACTGGATCCCAATTTACGAATACGATCGACCATACCCTCGATAATCATCAGCGGATTAGTAATATCATGTGCTATCCCACCAGCCATTTGTGCCACTGCGACAAACCTCCCGGATTCCAAAAGTTTTGTTTGCTGGCGCAACATCTGCGCTTCGATTCTCAACCTTTGCGCAATCTCGACTTTAAGTGCGTAAGTCAAACTTCGGTACTTTCCAACAATTGCTCCGACAAGCGGTAAGAAAATAAAGCTAGGCAAAATGCTTGAGTGAATAAATCCAAATCCAGACCTGTAGCTAATTGCCATGTTAATGGCGATGCCTAATATAGCATAAAATATTCCCGTTAGTGTATTTCCAAACCAACCACCGACGAGAGGAAGTATTAGACCAACGATAAAAGGTGAATCGCCCGTCATTTTTTGAATAAAGTAAAAAATACCTATGTAGAGGGCGGCAACAAGCGGTATTGAGAATAATATTCGAATTTTACGAAATCGCATCGTAAAAATATCGGCATCTGATGCAAAAACTAGAAGTATTTTTTACGTTTACTTGACGGCAGAATCTTAAGAATCTCCCTGTACTTCGCGACTGTGCGACGAGCAATTTGAATACCTTCCTTCTTTAGCAACTCGACTATCTTTTGGTCCGACAATGGATTTTTGGGGCTTTCTTTGTCTACCAAAGCCTTGATTTTGAGTTTCACAGATTCACTGGCGAGCGAATCCCCATCTGTCTTACTAATTCCTGAATTAAAAAAGTACTTTAATTCAAAAATTCCACGCGGTGTGTGCATGTATTTGCTCGTGGTCACGCGACTAACTGTTGATTCATGCATTCCAATGTCGTTGGCAACATCCTTTAAAATCATAGGGCGAATAAATGCGGGCCCCTTTTCAAAGAACTCTGTTTGGTGGCGCACAATACTCTCAGTCACCTTGTAAATGGTCCTTTGTCTTTGTTGAATAGATTTGATCAACCAAATCGCGCTTCTTAATTTATCGTGAATATAGTCCGAAGTAGGATTTGTTTTTTCCTTATTCGAAAGAACGCTCTTATAGAAGTTGGAAATTCGTAATCGTGGTAAACCATCTTCGTTAAGCGCCACCATGTAGTGCTCTCCAACCTTATAAACATAAACATCCGGAGTCACATAGTGAGTATCATTGGCCAAATATAACCGACCTGGTTTTGGATCCATGTTGTAAATGATTTTACACATCTCAATAACATCACCCAGCTCGAGATTCATAGTTTTAGCGATTGCTTCGTAATTCTTCTTTTCTAAATCCTTTAGATGGTTATTTATGAGTTCCACCAAATCTTTTGTATCTTCTTGTAGGTGCCGTGCCTGTATTAAGAGGCACTCCTTCAGATCTCGCGCACCGACTCCGGGCGGATCAAACTCTTGAACGAATGGAAGTACCTCTTCAAGTTCTTTCACTTCTATATTTTCTTCTTTGGCGATTTCTTCAAACGGCACACGGATATAACCGTCGTCATCAATATAACTTATTAAAATACTTGCGACCGCCTTCTCTTCATCGTTAAACCCGTGCAGACTCATTTGCCACATCAAATGATCAAACAACGTTTGTGTAGTTGAAATCACATTTTCATAATTCATGATTTCTTCGCTACCACCACCAGCTGCAGTGGGTGGCTTCCAATTACTCTCTACATAGTTTTCCCACTCAATATTTTCGCCACCACCCTCTCCGGCCTCAGGGTTATCGGCCTGTGGCGCTGGAACCTCGGCAGTTTCCTTCTCAAGCTGCGCTTCTGCACCTTCAGCCGCTAAATCGGCATTTTCTTCTAAGACCGGATTCTCTTCGAGCTCCTTTCGGATTGTCGTCTCAAGCTCCATGCGCGATAGCTGCAGAAGTTTAATTGCTTGCTGTAACTGAGGAGTCATTCGCAGTGTTTGCGACAAATTCAAAGACTGTTTCATATTATTTGCCATCTACTAATCCTCTTCTTAGTTACAATTGAAAGTTTTCGCCGAGATAAAATCTTCGCGCCAATTCATTTTTTGTAATTTGATCAGGTGTGCCCTCAACTTGGATTCGTCCATCTTTTAAAATATAAGAATAGTGACAGATTCCTAATGTCTCTCTCACATTGTGATCGGTTATTAACACACCAATATCCTTTTTTGTAAGAGAGAGGATTAGCTTCTGTAAATCTGAAACTGCAATCGGATCAATTCCTGCGAAAGGTTCATCTAGCAATAAAAACTTTGGGTCTGCGGCCAGCGCTCTGGCAATTTCCACGCGACGTCGCTCCCCCCCTGACAAAGAATATCCAAAACTTTCGGCAATATGTCCAATGTGAAAATCGCTAAGAATTTGTGACAATTTTTCTTCCGCGGCTGCCCCCACGATTTCATGAGCCTCAAGTGCCACCAAAATATTTTCTCTCACGGTCATTTTGCGAAAGACACTGGCTTCTTGCGGCAGGTAGCTAAGCCCGATACGCGCACGTTGAAACATCGCCATGTGACCAATTGGTCGTTCACCTAAATAAATCTGTCCTGAGTCTGGCGTAACTAATCCCACCACCATATAAAAGCTAGTCGTCTTTCCAGCGCCATTTGGGCCTAGCAGGCCCACAACCTGACCCGCTTTTATATCAAACGATACGTGATCAACCACTTTACGCGTTTTGAATGATTTAGAAATTTCTTTCACACGCAATTCGTTCATTCTTTCTCCAACGAACTTGGCACCGATTCCATTTGGGCTTTGGCACCTTTGACGAAGACACGCTTACCGCCATTTAAAAAATGAATTTCCTCGCCAAAAACCTCTTCACTGTCCCTAACAAGCCTGGGGCGCCCTTTAAAAATCAGTGTTTTCTCTTTAAACTGAACTTTGACGTTTTGTGATGTTGCGAACTTATCAACATCACTTACTTTTACACCACCATCGACATATAGAGACGTAAGAGACTCTCCATCTGCTGCATACTGAAACTGGGCGCTTGGTCCCGTGACACGTAAAGTATCAACATCAATTACTACATTTCCCTTGAAGTGCGCAACGCGACTAACACTGCTCAATTCCACAGACTTACTTTTGATTTCTAAATTTGCTCCGCTTTCTAATGTTATTTGCCCCTTCACGTTATCAACTATTTCTACTTCCCCATTTTCGACGTGAGCCTGCATCCCGATACCATTCAAAACTAACCGATTCCCACGCTTATCTTTGGGGCCAATAATTGCGACAGGATTTTCGCTCACCAGAAATTTAGCAGCCGCATCGTAGGTCACAGTATCAGATTGCATTTCATAATTATTAGATGTGCGCGTCAAAACTTCCCCTTCAATAATCATGTCCTTCGTATCCATGTCAACTTGCGCGATTTTGCCTCTTACAAAAAACTGAATTCCCGATTTTCCAAAAAAACGCGTTTTAATTTTCTCTAAAAGTAGTTCACCCTTACCCTTAAACTCAGAAGCCGATTCTGAATTTAATTCCCAAAGCTTGAGTCCGGCTTCAGATTCTGTAAGATGCATTCCCTTTATCGCTTGATCCGCTTCATGCGGTCCGCGCGAAAACACCATATTGTGAAGTGGTTTCATCACAATCTTCTGCCTTCTTCCCAGTGACTTTGGCGCCACTAAAATCATTTCTAGGATAAGAGCCAATAGCGCGAGGGCATAAAGAAGCTTTGACCACCTCAACACAAACATTGAATATATAGTAACACATAATAGGACTATTTTGGCACGAAATTCGCAGTGACTTGGGATAAATCTTGATCAAGTTTTCTCATGAAATTCCCGATACAGTTGAAATGGATAGGTATTGGTTTTTTTATTTGAACGAAAATATTTCGGGACCATTTACCCCAGATGAGATTCGCGCAAAAATTACGAACACGGGCACGCCTGCACAATGCCTCATCTGGACTAAAGGGCAAAAACAATGGATACCCGCAGCAATTTGGGAGTCCAATTTCGATCAGATCGTGAACTCACTCCCAAAACCAGCGCACCAAGTCCAAGACTGGTATTATAACCATAACGATAGAACGCAAGGGCCTGTTTCTCAAACTGAACTGGTAAAATACCTGCGCACTTTACAAAGCATCGAATGGGGCACTGTACTTATAAAAAGGACGGGCCAAGAAAAATGGTCTAAAATTTTTCAGTTCACCGACTTGCTCGAAGAAATAGGTGGATCACGGCGATTTCAAGCACGCGTTCCTTTAAGCGGGACGGTGGTAGCTTCAAAAGATAGCCAGGAACAAATCGGAAGATGTGCGACAATTAGCATCGGTGGTATGGGAGTAACGGGATTAAGTAACCTTAACGTGGGCGACGTTATCAAGCTTACAATCAAATGCGAGGAATTCGGTCACCCCGTCTATGTGGCCGCTCAAGTAAAGTATGTTACTGCCGATGAGGTTGGGTTACAATTTCAAAATCTACACATGGAATTTCAATTGCGAATTTCAGACTATATTAAGAAATTTCAAGCGTCGACAGCTACTCTACCAACAAAAAAAACCGCTTAATTACTCTTCTGGAGCTACACGGACGACAGCAAAATTTATTTCAGCGCCGCCGGCCTCTGTCACTGTATACATAACTTTTTTAATAGTTAAGAAATCAATATTCTTATCAGCTTCAACAGTGACTTTTTTATAAATATTTCGTTGCCGCGAAATTGGTGCATTTTTAGCATCTTCGACTTCTTCTTTGATATTGTCGAAATAGCCTTTTTTCTCGAGCTCAATTTTTTTCTTCTCTATTGCTACTTTCACGGTGTCATAGAGTTTCGGAATCAACCATTTCTCTTGCCCTCGAATTTCATCCATGTTGGCAATTTTCTTATTGTTGAAAATAACACTTTTTGGCGTAACAACAACAACGTGACTTGGCTTTAATTCTTTGATCTGCGTGGCCGGAGGCAAAACAACTTCACTTGGAATCTCAATGATCGCCCCGGTGATATTATAATTTTGCAGTAGAAAAATCGTTAACACAGTAAACATGTCCACCATTGCTGTTAACGAAAGCTCCGCCATCAAACGGCGCTTGCCACCTTTTTTAAAAATTTTTCGATAACGTGGGCGGTAACCCGGCGCATGTATTGGCATTACTTAACATCTCCTGGCACAACACCGATATTTGGAAATTTCGAATCCAGAAGGATATCCATTCCACTAATGAAAATTTCAAAATCCAATTGGTCATTAACAGAAATCATCGCGTCTTTTTTCTCAGGGTTCTCTTCCTTAATTGATTTGAGTGAAGCTCTTAAGGACTTTTTATCATATTCGCCATTCACTTTCGGAAACTTGAACTCTTTAGAAGCAAATCTTAGTTTATATCCATCTTTAAGAATATCTAAGCGTAACACCTTCTCCTCTTCTTGGGGTTTAGGTGTTCCGTCATTGGGATCTCTTCCATAGATCGAACTTCCAATTTGAATCATGGATACCTGAGTCCAAACGGCGGTCAAAAGCAGGAAGGTGATCAACACACTCATCAAATCAATGAATGGGACGATATTGACTTCGACATTTGGACCATCACCACCGGTATCTACGCTTGCCATAAATTCCTCTGGGTTTAATCTCTAATTTTATCTCTGTTTGAGGCTACCAAGTTCATCAAACTCATACTGCTCTCAACCATATCATTTGTCGCGCGGCTGATTTTCATTTGAAAATAACCGTAAGAAAGAATCGCTAAGATCGCGACCAACAGACCGAACGCCGTACAGTTCAACGCTTCAGCGATACCACGCGAAAGAAGCTCAGCCTTCTTCACCGCGTCTTTCTCTTGGTACACCGATTGGAATGAAGTGATCATCCCTGAAACAGTTCCAAGAAGACCCGTGAGTGTCGCCAGGTTTCCAAACACCGCTAGGAATCCCACCCAGCCTTCAAGTTTTGGAGTCTCACGAAGAACAACCGCGTCCATCGCAACCTGAATTTCTTCATCGCTACGTTTATTAAGAGCCTGAATAAGCCCAGCCTTCATTGTACTCGTCAACGGCGTCAGTCGACTATCACAAAAAGTGATCGCCTGACGGAGCTGACCACTGACGATCATTCCAAACAAAGTTTCGTTGAACTGTTGTTTGTTAATCACTGATCGGGCTAAAGCCTGAAACCGATCAATCACAATCGCAATCGTAAAAATTCCGATGAAAGCGATAGCATACATTGCCGGTCCGCCCTCTGAAAAAGCTTTTGCGACCGACCAGTGCTGCTCCGGCTGCGGCTGCTGGGTTGTCGCTGTATTTTGTTGTTCTGGCACAATTGCCTCCTTACTCAAATAAAATTAATTTGATTGAAAAATAAATGGGTAAACTACTATTCCTACCATTCCTGCGGGTGGCTCAGGAAATCTCCATTCTGATAAAACGTTTTGACAACATTTTATCACCCGTTTGTTACTAATTGTGTCGCCGCGATTTACCGCCGAAACTTTTCCGACACGACCACCCTCTTTAATCTCCCATTGCAACACAAGCTTTCCTGCGAGATTAGGATCTTTATTGAGTTCAGCCTCATAACAAGTTCTCAAATCGTTGATGTGTTCACGCACGACTCGGCGAATCGCCTCTTTATCCATACCTGCTCCAATGGATTCGCCTTCACCACCAGGAACAATTGTCGCATTACTTTTTGAAATACCGCTACCAAGTCCCGGACCACCTTTACCTAATCCTCCAGGCGTATTCACGCCCACACCCTTAATACCGATAGGCGCAATACCACTTCCCCCCGGGCCAGCTTTTGTTGCCGCAACATTTAGCCCTGCACCAGGCTTATTTCCACGTTCACCGGCCTCAGCCGCAGCAGCACTCCCGACCTCAGCTAGCGTTCCAGTGTCTTTTGATTTTTCTAAACTCTTGAGCGCACCAGCGTCCGCAAACAATCCCATTTTAGAAATATCTGGAGCCGGTTTTGGTTTTGGCGCTGCTGAACCACCCACATTTGTAACCGTACCTTTGGATTTTGCCGGCATTGGCTTCACTGAAGTTAAAGTTGGCTTCTTATCATTGTCAGTTTTTTTTGGAGCAACCTCTGCCGGGCTTCCAGCCTTTGCTTTTGTAGCTTCCGTTTGTGCTTTGGCTACTGTTTGTTTCGGTGTATCGGCAACCTTCTCCACGGGAGAGGGTGGCGTTGGGTTATCCATCATGGGAGCTACTTTTTTTTCAATTGGAATCTGGAATGTTGCAATTTTTTCGGTTTCGTCTTCTTTTTCCTCTTCAGTCTCCACAAATGTCTGCGTGTAGATGTACATAAGAAGAGAAGCAACTACTGCCACAATAAATGTTGTAAACTCTGCTGGAGAAAAATCTAACCATGGCAAGAACTCAGCTTTTGGAGTTTCAGGAACATAACGTACCCAAAGAGATAAATCTGTTCCTGGAATATCGATTTTTACCAATTCCTTTTGTGCTAAGAAAAAAGATCTTCCGTCAGACCCCTGAGAAATTCTTCCTTCGCGCTGAAGTTGGTCGAAACTTTTGCTTTGCTTCTGCGCATTAAATAATTCACCGGTCATTCCTGGAAAAAGTAGAATTGAAATTTGCTGGCCGACCGCCAAAACTGGAATGAGTTTAAAAGCTTGATTGATTGGCGGTAAACGGACAGAACTTGAGGGATCATAACCCGCAGTCACAACTTGCGCCTCGCGGAAGTGATATGTATTAATCACTCGCTCACGCCAGGTCACCATGACTTCAACGATGGCGCCAGTAGAAGTATTTAAGATTTCGTTTGTATTTTTGAAAGACGCGGCAGGTGTAAATGTCCCTTTGCTCGGAGAAGAAAATGTAGGAGCAGAATAGTTCAGAGTTTTTTCCGCGGTTTGCGGCACCGATGCAGGCACAGAGACTTTTGGAGTCGGAGCCGCCGGACCTGGTGGTGGTGCTGCCGCCGGGACGTCGCCCATCGTTCCCGGAGGAGCTTTGGGTTTTGGTAGGCCCTCATAAAATTCAACTGTAAACGGACCAATTGAAAATTGATCTCCGTGACGAAGCGGAACATCCAGTACTTTCTGCCCTTGATACGTGATTCCGCTCTCTGAGCCAAGGTCACACAGATAAATTCCTGTATCTCTTCTTTCGATCAAAGCATGAATAGGGGCTATCGCCTCATTATTTAAAATTACGTCCAAATCAGGATTACGACCAAAGACGATTTGATCTTTGCTGAATTGTTTTACCTGAACAATTTCTTTTCCTAAATAAACGCGAAACAGAAGTGTCTGCATCATTTACTTCCTTCTGCAACGCCCACGTCGTGATACGATTGTTTCATTTCTGGTATAAAATCCTTACGTAATTTAATAAGCCTCTTAAAATTAAACTGCTTGCGCTGCAGTAGATAAAATAACTCGGGTTTTTTATATTCACCTTCAACCAACTCATCCTCAAAGTCCAGCGTTGTCGTTTTCTTTTGTCCATCTTTTTTCTTCTCTTGCGAAAAAGCGAGTGGCATCGCCATCAATGAGAACGATAGTAGAAGTACAACAAGAACCAACAGCCGCATCAGATTTTCCTTTCTACAGTCTTTTCTAAAAGTTACTTCAATTGTCGCTCTAATTGAATAACTCTGTCTACAATTTCTCCACTCGGATCTAGGAAGCGAATTTTGTTGAGAACAACCCTCGCTTCACTCTCCGACTTTAGTTCGTAGACTAACATTTCCGCGTAGTCCAATAACATTGCCACGTCGTCAGAACCAGTAACAAGACCTTTGTATATCTTCGCGGCGTTAGAAGCATTGTTAGTACCCCGGTAACTTACCGCTAAGGCCACAGCGACATTCGTATCGGACTTATTCGAATCATGGGCGTGTTCAAGAAGTGGAAGTGCTTTATTGTACGCACCATACTTAGCGTAAATAAGTCCCAAATTTGTAGCCGCTGCAATATTACTACCGTCAATCGAGATGGCTTTTTTAAATGCGGTGATAGCTTCGTCCTGATTTCCTTCAGCGGCAAGTACAATTCCTAAATTATTTTGTACACCAGCTTCATTTGAACCTTTTTTCAGAGCACGTGCCAAATATTGTTTCGCAAGACCCAGTTTTCCGCGATTTATGTAAAAAAGTGCCAGGGCATTTAAAGTCTTCACATCATCAGGATCTTCAAAAAGAATTAAAGATGCACTATCTAATAAGTCTTTTTCACTTTTTGTCTTTAGTGCCTGGGCAATTTTCTGATACTTAACCTCCAACTCTCTTGGTGATGATTTTTTCTGTTCTGTATTTAGACCTTCTAACAAAGCGTCGTCATCGCTTTCTTGGTTTAGGGAACCCTCAGGAATTTCTCCCTTTTTAGCGGGTTTAGAAGCACAGCCAAATGCTAGACTCGCAGCAACTAATAATATCCAAAATTTTATTCTTACCCTTACCATAATTTCTATAGCCCCATTGAGTCGACAACCGCACTTGATTTAATTTTTACGTTTACAAAACGAAACTGCGGATTGGTTTTCGCCAAATTTTTTCTGGCCGCTATTACATAGTCATCGTAGACATCTAGATCGTTAGCGTTCTGAACCGCAAGGGTATAATTCTCCACAGCTTTTTGCTCTAAAGGAGTAACGTAAACCTCGGCAACTTTTGCTTGGTATTGCCCTATCTGCTCTTTGTTAAGAGATTTTAATCCTGGTGGCAACGGAGCCGTCCTAATTTTATAAGCTGTATCTGCATAAGCTAACGCTAAAGTGGCATATGATGCTACGATTTGATGTCCTGAAGCGTAACGAAGAACCTGCACTATCTCATTTTTCAATTTCTCAATCAAAGCAAGTTTTTGCTTAATTCCGTCGGCTTGTTTTTTATCGTTTGCTGGTAACGTGATCGCTTTAATCTGATCTGAAATTTCCCTTAGTTGAGAAAATTTCGCTTCCGCCGCATACTTCGCGCCAATACTTCGATCTGTCTGCGCAAAATTTCTTTGGACAGAAATAGTGCGATCGCGCCATTTGACGATATTGCTGTGATTTCCGGTTCTAATTGCAATTTCGTAAAGCTTAAAATAAGACTCGACAATTCGCTCTTTATTTGTTGCCGGCCCCGAAACATATTTCTCGTAATGTTGCGCGGCCTGCCTTAATTGATCACGTTTTCGATAAATTTCTGCCATGTAGTATGCCGCCTCTATACGTTCCGAACTTTTCTTTTCACGCTTTTCGTATTGTTCATAATTCTTAATGGCACTATCCCAAACACCATAACCATCCCAAATCACGGCCGCATTAAAGTAATAATTAGCGGCGTATTCAGAACTAGGATTTGCGGCAGCATTAGCCTCATAGGCTTTTGCCGCTTGAATATACTTTCCAAGCTGCTGGTACAACGGCGGCAACTCACGGCTAGCTTCTGCTTTTAATTTTTGCGCCTCGGAACTGCGATCGGGGTTTGCGAGCAATGCCTCGTACATCTTTAAAGCGGGTCCCACCGCCCTTGCTTTTTTATAACTATAAGCCGCGTTGTATTGTGCCTTTACCGCTAACTCCGAGTTCTTATTTTCTGCCGCAAACTTCTCAAAAGCCTCACCGCTCGCGTAAAGATTGTCACCCTTTAATAAGGTCTCGGCATTCTTAAATTTAGTATTAATTAATACTCTCCTTAATTCACCACCAACAGGCGATGATGCAATTTCTGGATTTCCCATTAGCATTTCCGAAACCTTTTTTAGGCCCACGTAATCTTTGCGACGAGAATACATATCTAAAACAAAACTAATGGCATCCTGTCCTGCCTGTGACTTGGGAGAACGTTTAATTATCGGTTCAAACGCATCAATTGATTCCCTAAAATAGTTGTGAAGGTAATAGATTTGCGCGAGCTTAAACTCAAGATCAGGACTGCGCTTGTCTTGGGGATATTTCTGAATAAATTTCTTCGAGGTATTGGTAAAGCGAACAAAGTCAGGACTCATCGGAATTTGCTCGGTATATTCGGGACCCATTTTATCCCTGCGGGCCAAAAGCTGTTGTTGATTTGGTAATAATTTTTCGAGTGACGCAATAACGTTGATAAGTGCGTCTTTATAGTATTTGCTTTTCTCGTCGTGTTCCAGAACCCAGTTGTACTCCACTGCAGCCACCTGATATTGGCGGACGTCATACAACAACTCACCATAGTAAAAGTGCATATCAGAGACTTGCGGAGAGGCTTCAAACTCTCGCAGATAGAGTTTATACCATTCTAAGGTGCGAGAGCGACCATCCTCATTCTTTGATTGGCGTACAGCCGCATGCTGCTGTAAAACATAATTACGTAAAGTACGCTCGCGCCGCTCAAAAGCTTCCTGCAGCAATTTTTGATCTTTTGCGTTTGCTTTGGCCCACTCAGTTTCGGGACCATATAAAGTTATCCAGTCATAAAGCTCTTGTTTAAAAACTTGATTTTTTCCTGCCGACGAGTGATTCGAAACAATCTGATATTGATAGTCGAATGCCTTTGGCGACAACGGCTCAATCGAAATTAAACGTTTAAATAATACCTTGGATCCCTCAATATTTCCGCGCGAAGAATAAATATAAGCTAACTTTTCTATCATCCGATTGGCGGCTTTGCCGGCGCCTACCAGTCTTTCAAAATAATTCTCGGCATTTTTGGAATCACCAATCTCGGCATAAAACGGAACAATATCACGCAACGCTTCCGATGCTAGTCGCACGGAATTTACTTTTGGTTGATCGGAACTTTCGCTGTCTCCACCTTTCATACGCCGACTTTCGATATATACAACTTCCATACCGCGAAGAGCCGCCTGAGAATCTCCAAGCCGATATTTACACCATGCTGACTTATACAAAGCCAATAAATAGTGGCGACTCTCTTTTTTATCAATTAAACGCGCATAGTACTTGAGCGCATCTTTCCAACGACTCTTTTCAAAATAATAGTCACCAAGTGCAAATATCGATTCATCTAAATAGGCGCTCTGAGTGTATTTATCTGCTAATATCTTGTAGTATTTGGCCCCTTCATCCTCGCGGCCCAACTCATAAAAGTTATAACCTAAGAAAAATAAAACTTGCGAAACTTTTTTATCCTTCGGGAAATCTGCCAAAAATAATTTATAGAGATTAATCGCTTGCTGGTTATATTCACGAGCCTCACCCAAATCAAGAACCGGCTTCCTTTTTGTTTTTTTACTTTCGAACTCATCCATTTTCTGTTCGTACTCACGATACTTACGAAACTTAACAAGTTTCGCTTTTTCTACATATGCTTCAGCAAGGCGAACCCATAGCTCCCCACGGTTGGGACTGTTTTTGAATTTATTAACTAAACTGTAGAGATTCTTGATTCCCTTATCAGTGAGTTTTTCATACTCAACTTCTTTGCCGTCGCCCTCTATTCTATATACGTCGCTATTTCGTGGCGGTTTTACCGACTCCAAATTCATGGGAATATTTCTCTCAAATGCAGTACCAGAGGCTTTCGGCAAATCGCTGCCTTTTTTTTCTATAGAAGTCGACTTCGTACCCGTCCGTTTTAAAACGTCGCCGATTGTCGATTCACGAATGCCCTGCTTAACCCGCTTTTTCTGAGCGGCAAGACTTACTGAACCAATTACCGTTAACACTAAAATTAATTTAAATTTCAAAATCCATTTCACCGATTCGTCCTAATTATTCTTACTCTTTTGACAGCTTGATACACCCAGGTAGTGATAGTTACCAAGCTCATCAAGCCAGTATTCTCCTTGGAAAGGCCAAAATTCAAAACCATTTTGAATATAAAATTTACGATCTATATTTTGGTCGACTTGTTTGGTCGCAATACCAAGCTCCTCTAAGGCTTTCTCCTCATCTTTTTTCGAGAGCTCTTTTTTAACTTCCTCTTTTTGTAAGTTCACAACCTCAAGTTGCAAAAATCCAACTTGCTCAAAAAAGTCTCGCAGTTCCGATTTAATGTCAAAAAGATGCCGTTTAACAATTAGGCCAAGTTTTCTTTCGGTTTTCTTAATACGCAAAGAAATTAACTTTTGGGCGTACTTGCCGAGGGGGCTGTTTTTCCATGTTGAACTTAGCTTTTCGTACTCTCGAAGTTCGCCATTTAGGTTGGCCAAGTAGCTTTGGTTCTGGCTGAAATCATATTCCTTTCGAATCTTATTTACCGCTGGGAGGGGAATTTGATTAACACCTTGTCCGTCACCGACTGCTATAAAGTCTTGATAAATTTTTGTTGGCTCTGGTCGACGTGACAAATACTGGAGAATCTTTTTTCGAACTGGCCCGTAAACATTTTCAAACAAACCCAGTGTTTTGTTAAGCTCGTCAAATTTGCAAATATAAAGGTAAACTATCGACCGTAGAACTAGGGATTCTGGCAAATAATTATTTTCATAGAAAGGTGAATGCAATGACTGAAAGTTACTAAGCGCCGAACGGAATTTGGCACCTCTTAACATCGCCCAGCTACTTTCGAATAATGTTTCATGCCACGCATTCGCATCGCGCGGCACTTCGCGATAGGCGTTTATAGATTCATCCCATTTTTTATCTTGATAAAGAGCCCGCGCCTTTCCAATAAGTGCAGAAACCCGAATGGGATCGGAGATTTCTTTGCTTCCTATATTTTGCAGGATTTCGTCAAAAGACTGTGCTGACATTTCTGCTTTTCCATCTTCCGCCAGTGCTACCGCCTGACTATATTTAGCGCGATAAAAGTAACGACTACTCGGCTCAACTCGGTTAAAGTTTTTTGCCGCTTCCAGGTAGTCTTTTTTCTTTAACTGGAACTCTCCGATGCGATAGAAAAGCATGTCTTTGTGTATTGCAGGAAAGTCCCCAACTGTAATTTTTGAAATTGCCAGGTTTAGAAGGACATCGAAATTAAGTGAGTCTGCAGCAAAAGAAAGTTTTTCCAAGCTTTGTTTTAGGAATTTACTTTTACCCTTGACAGCCACACGTAAAAACTCAACGGCTGCAACTTGATTCAACCCCATTTCCATAAGTACAAGCCCAAGTTTGTAACGAAGCTCCTCGCGGTAATCGCGCAGAAGCGGATTGCGGCTTAGACGATAGAGTCGCTGCGAGGCCGCCTCGTATTTTTTTTCACGAATGAGCCTGTATGCTTCGCGTAGCTGATTGGCTTCTTCAGGATCAAGCTTTGCTCGTGGCGCTTTTTCTTCCCCGCTACCACCAGTTGATTCGGCTTTTGGTTCCGAGGTTGACTTTTTCTTTGTTGCAGTCTTTTTCACTTTTTTTGGCGCAGCTTCGGCAACCGACATTGCTCTTAAAGTTAGGTTTGCACCACTCATCAATCCACCAAGTATCATTACCAATATTAATGTAATTATGTGCAATTTCTTCATCGGTAAGATGCCTCCGGAAAGAAAAAGCTAATTCCTAGGGACAGAAATAAATTATCAAAACTTCCTTTTGTCGCAGTACCCCCAGCAGTTGTTGAAGACGGTACGTAATTAGCGGAATAAAAGTTCCAGGTGAAGTCCCAACGAAAAGCCATTTTCTTACTTAGGGCAAATCTCTGTCCCGTCCCAATCTCGATTGTTGGAGACGTTTCTTTTTTATTTGTGGTTGTCATTCCACCACCGGCTGAAAAATACATGTCGAACGGAACTATGCGATTTTCAAAGAGCGACATCTTTCCGTAGACGGGGGTCCACACAACGTTGGCTCCTGTATAGATATCTGGGGCAACTAAGCCATCGGTACGCACGCCCCTTTTATCTAAGAGATCGTTGGTGACGTCGCGATTACTGGTGGTGAGATACATGAATACGCCTTCAATACCCAAATTTTCTGTCACGTGATAACCAAACCTTACGCCCGGACCAAAATTCATAAAAAAAGCGTTATTAACAATCGCGCCGATTCCACCATAAAGCTCAAACCGTTTTGTCTTTGGCAAAAATTTTCGTTGAATGACGGCAACGTCACTAAAAGGCTGTAGATTTTTTAAATTTGCAATACTATCAGGAAGTGTTTCATCTTTGCTTGGGGGCGCAACTTCTTCAGTCTCTTTTTCGCCCTCCTTATCTAAAAGAGATTCGACTTCACCAATATTCTCTTCGTCTTCTGGCTGGGCAAAAACTACCGATGTCGACACCGAGACGAGAAAAAATCCTACTGCGATTACATACCATACTGTCTTCATTTCTATATTAAGATAACGAAACTCTTGAAATTTTTGTAGACAATAGAAATAACCTGGACCTTAAAATTGAAATTCCAGACCACCGAAGAGAACGTT
This sequence comes from Proteobacteria bacterium SG_bin7, assembly GCA_002083485.1. Classification (GTDB taxonomy): domain Bacteria; phylum Bdellovibrionota; class Bdellovibrionia; order Bdellovibrionales; family SG-bin7; genus SG-bin7. The sequence continues at coordinate 42,251 of LWDK01000053.1, forward strand.
AGTCAGCGTGAGAATATTGTTAAATTCTGAGCCGGCGAATTCACGATGGGTACTCGCGTTCGAATAGTCCGATCCGTTTTTTGGGTCCACAACATTCGGACCGTTGAACATTATGCTACGCAGGTCCAGACGAAGAGCTAACTTCTTTGTAAAATAAAATTTTTGCCCAAGTCCCAGTGACAACGCTGGATACACGTCCCCTCCATAATTAATCGCACCACCACCTACGAGTCCATACAACATTAAGTTCATTACAAATTGCTTTGTGAGACTAATTTTCCCGTAAAAAGCGTTGTATTGAAAGCTGCCCAGAAACAGATATTTTGGACGGGCACGATTTTCGAGTCCAAAATTAGTACCAACCCCTTGCGGTTGTTGATTGAGTTGATTAGTGTAGGTTGAGTTCGCAGAATTCAGCATATTAAAAAGCAAGTTGAACGCCTTGGTCTCATCAAGATGATAGTTTAAAAAGAATCCGTATTGAAAGGGGCTGTTAAATGGTTCATTCAATGCAAATCCAAAGTCCAAACCTAAAGATAATTTTCTAGCCGTGGTAATGTTGCGATTCAAAACCATTTTAGTGTCCTTGAATTTCGGTAACACTGACTCACGCGCCAATTCTTCTTCAGGAAATTTTACAATTTGTGAAGGGGCCGCAAAGCCAGCGGATGAAACACACAAGAAAACTGAAAAAAATGTAAACAAACCCATACTTAACAATAAGTATTCTGATTTTTGAACAAGTTCGCAACAAAGAAACTTTATCTCGACGTTTGTCTTAAATTATTTTGGCCTTTAAAATATCTTGGAAGTGAATGATGCCCACCGGCTTAACTCCATCTTTGGCCGAGTCAGTCACGAACAAACATTGTAAACTTAATTTTTCCATTTGAGTTAAAGCCTTTTCGGCTAATTCATCTTGTCCGACTGTTTTCGGGTCTGAAGACATCACGTTTCTGACAACATCATCCAGTGGATTTGACTTTAAAAGTCGCCGACGAATATCGCCATCAGTCACAGCACCAATCAAAAATCCTTTTCTATCAATAATGCCGACCACACCCCGCACTCCGCGCGCCATAACGGGAAGTATTTCTCTAAGCGGTAAATCGGCACCAACCAGCGCTACATCGTCGCCTGTGTGCATTAAATCTTTGACTCGCGTTAATAATTTTCTTCCCAATTTTCCGCCAGGATGAAGTTCTGCAAAATCACTTTCTTTAAATCCTCGAACTTTCAGTACCGACATAGCTAACGCATCACCCATCGCAAGGGTCGCAGTGGTACTTGAAGTCGGCGCAAGCCCCATGGGACAGGCTTCAGAGCTCACGTGAATATTTAATATTACGTCAGACGCTTTTCCTAAACTGCTATTTTTATTTCCCGTCATGCCAATAAGCGGAATTTCTTTTCGGGTTACAAAAGCCAGTAAGTCATTTAACTCCGTCGACTCACCACCATAACTAATAGCCAAAACTAAATCGCCGCTACTTATAACACCCAAATCCCCATGCGATGTCTCGGCAGGATGCAAATAGACGGACGGCGTCCCCGTCGAACTTAGTGTACTCGATATTTTTCGCCCTACCTGACCACTTTTTCCAATCCCTGAAACTATAACCTTGCCTTTACAGACTGAAATCATTTCCACGGCCTTAACAAACGAATCGTCAACACGTTCGCATAGGGCGCTTATCTCTCGCGATTCGATTTCTAAAACGCGAATCGCTTCGGAAATAATTGAATTTCTAGTTGCCACGAGCATGTTCTCCAGAAAACTTAGATTTTTTCTTTTTCTTTGAAATTTTACTTTCGCCCTTAGACATGTTTTGATTGTTAATGGATGCCTTTACAAAATTTGCAAATAGCGGGTGGGGAGACAAGGGACGCGATTTAAATTCTGGGTGAAACTGCACACCGATAAACCAATCATGACCGGAAATCTCAACAATTTCCACTAAGTCTCTTTCTTTGCAAACCCCAGTAGGCCGCATTCCATTTTTTTCGAACAACGCACGAAAACGGTTATTAAATTCATAGCGATGACGGTGTCTCTCGGTAATGTGACTTTTGTTATAAACTCTATTGGCAAGCGAGTTAAGTTCCAAATCGCAAGGGTAACTTCCCAAACGCATTGTACCGCCCTTATCAGAAATTTTCTTTTGCTCTTCCATAAAATCAATAACTAAATTTTTAGCCGATTTTGCATTCGGAAACTCACGGCTTGTTGCATCGCCAATTCCACAGACATTGCGAGCAAATTCTATAGCCGCCAATTGCATTCCAAAGCAAATTCCAAAAAAGGGTTTTCCGGTTTCACGGGCGTGCTGTATGGCTAGCAACTTGCCTTCAACGCCACGCTCACCAAAGCCACCCGGAACCAAAACCCCGTTCGCGTTGGCAAGTACCTTTTCAAGGTTTTCTTCGGTCAAGGTTTCAGAATTTACGAAAAGAATATCAACTTTACAGTTATTGGCGATCCCCCCATGCACAATTGCTTCGTTTAAGCTTTTATAGCTTTCGTGCAAATTAACGTACTTCCCAACCACGGCGATCGTCACCCGGTGACTTGGATTTTTCAACACGTGAACAATTTTTTCCCAACCATTTAAATTGGGCTCATGGCCGGACAATCCCAAATGAGCAATAACCTGTCTATCCAAGCCCTCGCCGTGCAATAACAGCGGAACTTCATAAATACTACTCGCATCTTTTGCAGACATCACATTGTTAGGCCTTACGCTACAAAATAATCCTATTTTGGCCTTCATTTCCTGTGGAATTGGTTTTTCGCTACGACAAACCAAAATATCGGGTTGAATACCGACCTCCCGTAACTCCTTTACGCTATGCTGTGTAGGCTTACTCTTTAATTCTCCCGCAGCGGCTATGTAAGGAACATATGTCACATGAATAAATAGCGAATTGTTGAACCCCAGGTCTACCCGCATCTGTCGAATCGCTTCTATGAAGGGTAAACTTTCGATGTCACCCACCGTTCCACCAATTTCGACAATAACGACTTCCGCACCTTGTGCTGCCTGATATATTCTCTCTTTAATTTCGTCGGTAATATGAGGAATAACTTGAACAGTACCGCCTAAATAATCTCCGCGGCGCTCTTTCGCAATCACACTTTCATATATCTGGCCCGTCGTTACACTGTTACTGCGATTCACAAGGCCCGAAGTAAATCTCTCATAGTGACCCAAATCTAAATCAGTTTCTGCTCCGTCTTCAGTGACATAAACTTCGCCATGTTGAAGTGGTGACATTGTGCCCGGATCAACATTGATATAAGGGTCGCACTTCATCATAGAAACTTTAAAGCCGCGGGCTTCAAGCAGTGCTCCCAAAGACGCCGCTGTCAACCCTTTGCCGATAGATGAAACAACCCCCCCAGTTACAAAAATATATTTTTGTACTAACGGTGCCATCTTAGTTTTCGCATCTTTTTTAGTAACTTTCTTCGCCATTTTTTACTTCCTTGAAGATAAAACTTTTTCCATCTTTTGAACGTCCTCAGGCGTGTCTACACCCCAGCTATCCCACGGAACTGAAATAACTTTTATTTTTTCGCCCATATAGAGCGCGCGCAATTGCTCCAAACTTTCCGCTCTTTCTAACTGCGTTGGTCCAAACTCACAATACTTCTGCAAAAAAGACTTTCGAAACAAGTAAATTCCAATGTGTTTTTGAGAAAGCTTAACGGGTGCCTCTGCTTGAATTCGCGAAAAAGGAATGGGATAGCGGCTAAAATAAATCGCACTACCAAATTTATCGACGATTACTTTTACCACATTTTTATTTTCCATATCACTTACTTCTAAAGCCGTGGCGAGGGTCCCCATATTTAATTTTGAATCTTTTAAAAATGGGGCTATTAATTCGTCAAGATGCTCACCCCGAATAAGCGGCTCATCACCTTGAACATTTAATACAAATTCGGCATCTTGATCTTTCGCCGCGGCCCAAACTCGATCACTGCCAGTGGTAATATCTGGCGACGTCATCACGCATTCCGTTTTTAGTTCATCGACCACCTTTGCGATACGATCACTATCCGTTGCGACTACGAGTTTATCAATTAATTTTGCCCTCTTTGCGCCTTCGACGACCCACTGAATTAATGGTTTTCCTGCGATTTTGATGAGCGGCTTTTCAGGCAACCTCGTACTCGCAAGTCGCGATGGAATAACAGCTACGACTTTTGCCATGTCTCAACCCAATTTTTTACTATAGTCTTTCGCAATTTATCGACTCCAATATTTTTTCGCGACGAAATTGGAAATACTTCTTCATGCATTTTGTTTTGCCAAGAACTTATCTGTCTATTTAAGTCCTTCTTTGAAAGCTTATCGATTTTGGTTGCCAATAATAGATAGGGGATATCGTGTACTTTCAGAAAGTTCAGCAGATTCGTTTCGTCATCAGTCATTGGTCTTTTGATGTCGACAAGAACAAGCGCCCCCACAAGGTTTGGTCGCGTACTTAAATACCCCTCGACCAATTCCGTCCACGGTTTAGTTTCTTCTTTAGAAATTTGTGCGTAGCCGTAACCTGGAAAATCGACAATCCGACCGCTCTTTCCAAAATCAAAAAAATTTAAGAGCTGAGTCTTTCCTGGCGTCTTACTCACAAATGCAATTTCCTTATTTAAAATTGCATTTATGAGTGTAGACTTTCCGGCGTTGGAACGACCAAGAATCGCAATCTCAGCCTTTGACCCATCGGGAAATTGTTCTAAATTTCCAGCGCTTTTTATAAAAGCACTTACAACCGTTTCCGAACCCATATGGGATTTAATTTATAGCAGACATTCGCCTATTCCACCAGTTCCAAAACTAGAAACAAGAATCCTAAATCTAAGAATACTATCGACTCAAATCTCATATAGCGCTTTATAGCATAAATTTGCGCACTTTTTTCGGGCACGAAAGTTGGAAAGCGAATTCTCCACAAACCAAAAGGGGGAAAAATGCAATTACTGCCACACAACAATAAATTTTTAGATACCGGATTTGCAACTGTTAGGTTCGACAACGAACTGTTCGGGATTGGCGAATTTCTGACAATCGGCAAATCGGCGGAGAATCAAATTGTGATAAATGAGAATTCAGTTTCAGCTCGACATGCACGCATTGAAAAGGTTGACAGAAACTATGTCATTCGCGATTTACGGTCCATTAGTGGAACCTTTGTCAATGGCGTAAAAATTCTCGAGGCTTTTTTAAACTCGGATGACATTATTACGATTGGTGACAATACCATGACCTTTTCACCGACTCAAAGTTTAGGAGAGCCACCAATCGAACTAAAATATAGTAAGAATGAAAAATGGCAACACGAGCTCTTACGTATTCCACTTTACGCGAAGGCCAATCATGCAGTACTTCTTCTTGGAGAATCCGGCACCGGAAAGGAACTCGTCGCCCGAACTCTCCACCATCTTTCAAACCGCCACCAATATCCGCTGATTACTATGAACTGTAGTGCTATCTCAGAGTCCCTTATCGAATCCGAGCTTTTTGGCCACGTGAAAGGCTCTTTTACCGGCGCAATTGGTGACAGAAAAGGTGCCTTTGAACTCGCACGCGGTGGCACTCTTTTTTTGGATGAAATCGGCGACTTGCCCGTTGGCCTTCAACCCAAACTCCTAAGAGTCATTGAGAACGGCGAGATCTGGCCTGTCGGCGCAGACACTTGTATTAAAACAGATGTTCGCGTGGTCGCAGCGACTCATCCCAATTTATCAACAAAAATTCTGACAGGCCACTTTCGCCAAGATTTATTTTATCGTCTAAACACACTTAGCATTAAACTTCCAAAACTTTCCGAACGTATAGAAGATTTCGAAGATATTATTTTTAGATTTGCTAAAGAAATGAAAGCACGCTTCTCGTTTTATGCAATCCAAAAGCTCAAAGAGTTCGAGTGGCCGGGAAATATTCGTCAACTAAGAAATATTGTCGCACGCGCATCGATTCAATATCCCGGACAGCTCATTGAACCGAGTCATGTTACCGATCTACTCAACGAAGAAACCGCAATGAGACCGCAACCGATCGAAAAGTACAATCGTGATATCATCAGCACGGGACAGAATTTGATTAAGGAATTTGAACGCGAAATGATTATCAATCGTCTGACCGTCAATCGCGGCAATCAAAGGAAAACTGCCAGTGAACTGGGAATTCCTAAGAGTACGCTCCACGACCGCATTTATAGCTATGGTATTGATCCAAAAAATTTTAGGAAGTAAAATAGGGCTCTATTTCAGAGAGGTCATCAGACAACTGCATGGAGAGCAGTTGTGCGAACCCCTGAAGGATTGTCACCGAATTGGCATCCGCATCACCAGTGGCAACAGAACGTATGCGCTCAATAATACCTAAATTCACTTGTTGAACCTTTTCATATAATAAATCTAATCCTTTCAAATGAAAATCTGGCTTCCCGCCGTTCTTCTGCACAAAAAACTGACCCAACAAATAAAAAGAGCTTGAACGCACTATGGTCTCTTGAAAATTCGAGAAGGGAAGATGAAAGCGTGCCATCGGACGCAAAAACTTCATATGCGGACAAGAACTCGTCGCCATGATCAAACCAAAAATAGAGTATAGCCCTTCCTGAAGTGAGATTTTCTTAAAGTAGTTCCGATATCTCGTATAAACCTCGACCTCAACAACCTCAAAAGATTTATGCCCCTGGTATTCGTCGGCAATGTAGGCGAGATTCTTAGCGATGGGGCATTTGGGGGATTGTTCTTTTTTTAATGGACAATGCGAACATTTACAGTGTTCCAGATCAGTCCACTCGGGTAATGAGGCAAAACTTGGTTCGATTAAACTTAAGTCGTCAGGTTTAATTTTAATTTCATAGACACGTTCTTTACCTGGGCCGAATTTAAACTTGTAAGTTACATTCGCGTCCACCATTTCGTCAGTCATGCCGTCCCCAGTTCTAATTCTTAAGAATTATTGTTTCTATTAGTACTTTCTTTACACGCCCACGATTTAAAGCTTCATTTATTTTTTTTCTTATTACAAGCTTGAGATGAGCCTTTCCGTCGACGGAACTCAGTTCATCCCAAGTCATCTCCTCTATTGTTCTCTGCATAAGGTCTAATAGTTCCTTTTCCCTGTCCACCAACTCCACCGCCGTTTCTCGCGTTGAGGCTTCAAAGTGAAAACGAAATGCTCCCATGGGCTGACCCGATGTACCTTGCGTTGGCCTCAAATTAGCCACTACCTTTCCCAACAGCACAGTGTAATCAGAATGGCGAATAGGACTATCAAATTGTTCCATACTCGCCTCAGGCGAAAACTCATGAACACTGTCGGCGACTTGCTCAAAGCTTGTTACTCCCTCTAAATTCACAGTCGGCAACTTTTTGTTGGTGACAATCAGCATGATTAGAAAATAACTCAAGTAGGTACTTGCGACGAATGTTAAAAAATAAAATTTTTTTAAACGTGGAGTTGCCCAAAGAGCTTTTAAATAGATCTTCGTTTCAGTGGCAACAATCGCTGCAATATTTTTCGCTTTGGCGACAAGATCCTTGTAGCCACCGTTTTTGAGGTACAAAAGATAATGTACAATTTTGTTTTTTATACCCCCCAAAAAAACGTCCACCTCTCCGACGTGCCGGCGCCAGCGTCGACGAAGAACCCCTGATGGATCCAAAAATAGTTTTTGAAATTTTCGCAGGAAATACATGATGCCAACGGCGTCATTATGAAAATTATAATCTTCTGGGACATGCGGATCTTTCGCCTGTAAAAACTGGTCTAGGTTTTTGATGAACTCGGCATCCTCTTCGCGAAGAATATCGAGAATTGTTTCTTTTGGAAGGTCTCGATCGATCTCGGATTTAATTTTTTGGAACTGCTGTTCGGCGAGTACTTCGGGCGAAAGCTTTTCTTCTGGTGGTGCTACCGTGCCTTTGTCTTTGTTGGCTGACGGCGGTGGATCTTGGTCCAATCCATCCAGAGAAATAACATCGCTGTTGCTATTTTCATTCGCCATCTAAATACTTTATCTCATTTTCATACAGTTTAACAAAAAACTTCCGAAGAGTACGCTGAAGGAGTCTAAAGATGGTTCAAATTCTCTTACTCACAGGAATGCTTACTGGACTATCGGCCTGCAGTTTACTGAATCTTAGCTCTAGTGGCCATCGTACATACGATGCGGACCAAGAGCTTTCACAATATTATTCTGACAAACGTCAGGAAGAAAGAAATCGCGCGCGCACTCAACTGGGGCGACCAAGCGCCAAAAGCGACGATCCTCAATTGGATGCACGCATAACACTAAATCGTCTTGAGCGCCAAATCTCCACAAAAAATGAAAAAGCTCTTTATTATAAGTATAAGCCCTACATCCCAGATGACAATGCCCGCATTGATTTTTTGCGGACCCAAAGTTACGAAGCCAAATCCGAGTGGTTACGACGAAAAAAAATTACGACTGAAGTTTTTGAGTATCCAAAGATCATTCAGGACCTTATCAACAACAATGATATTTGCCTTGGAATGACTCGACAAGCAGTACAAGAATCATGGGGTGAGCCGGACGTTAAAGAAGTTGCTGGTGACCCAATGTATGGAAATGAACGCTGGAAGTATTCAACTAGCGTTTCCACTGAAAATGGCTTCAATCAGGAAACACGCTATGTATTTTTTGATGGTGGATTAGTTTCGGGCTGGGAGAAGCAGTAAGCCGCCTAGTGTGCCTCGTCCCAGTTTTTCCCGTGCGAAACGTTTACCTTTAAGGGAACTTTTAATTGTACGACGGATTCCATGGTCTTCTTAATCCTACCCGCTTCTGACTCAATATTTGCCACCGGAGATTCAAACAACAATTCATCGTGCACTTGAAGTAACATCTCAGAATCTTTTGAATTTTTAAAGGCTTCTATCATTGCGAGCTTCACCAGATCCGCGGCAGTTCCCTGCATCGGCGCATTGATAGCCGCTCGTTCGCCAAATTTGCGGACGGCTTGATTCGCTGACTTTAACTCTGGCAAATATCTTCTTCTGCCAAATACAGTCTCAACAAAACCATTTTTCTTAGCTTCTTCCACTACGTCGGTCATGTAGTCTTTTACTTTTTTGTATTTGCTAAAATAATTTTTAATAATTTCTGAGCTCTCAGTGCGACTAATTCCTAAACCTTCTGCCAAACCAAAAGCCCCTTGGCCATAAGCTATTCCAAAATTAATAGCTTTAGCAGTCCGGCGCATTTCCTCAGTAACGTCACCTAGTTTCACGTTAAAAACTGAGCTCGCGGTAGCGGTATGGATATCTTGATCATTCGTAAACGCTTCCACCAAACCCTCATCACCCGTTATGTGTGCCATCAAACGCAGCTCAATTTGGCTATAGTCAGAGGAGATCAATTCATATTTTTCATCAGCAACAAAGGCACGTCGAACTTTTGCCCCACGCTCAGTCCGGATAGGAATATTCTGTAGATTCGGGTCGTGACTTGAAAGTCTTCCTGTTGTCGTACCTACTTGATTAAAATGGGTATGCACTCGCCCCGTTACTGGACTAATCAATGAGGGCAGAGAGTCTAAATATGTGGATTTGAGTTTGGCAATCTCTCGATGTTGGATAATGTTCAAACATATCGGGTACTCTTTGGAAAGCTTTTCCAAAACATCACTGTCGGTCGAAAATCCTGTCTTCGTTTTTTTAACAGGAGGAATCTTCATTTTATTAAACAACACATCGGCCAATTGTTTTGGACTACCGATATTGAACGAAGTCCCTGCTTCTCTTAAAATAATTTTTTCAAGATCTTTTAATTCTTCTGTGAGCTTCATAGATTGTTCCCACAGCTCATTCTTATTGACTCTGATTCCCCTTCTCTCCATCGCATAGAGGACCGGAATCAACGGTACATCAATCGTATTTAGGATATTAGTCATTTTTTTCTTCTCAAGCTCGGGAGCCATATTTTCCCAAAGCTTAAGGTAACACAAATAAAAATCAGCTCCCGAAGGAAGATCAGGAAACTTCCTCCCAACATACAAAGAATAACAACCATCAACTCCGTCGACTTTTCCACCTTTTAACAGATACTCAACCAACATCAAATCAACCGCTGCCATTGGTTTCTCGATTTTTATGTCATGCCAAAACTTTTTGATATTGTAACCACACCAAAGTAAATTCTTACCGGAAAACACCTTTCCAAACTCAGTAGGGTCACCCTCTAAACGGTAAACTTTTTCTTTGCTCCCCACATATAATCCGCGAAGAGAGTCAAGCCCCCAAATGGTCATTCCATTTGTAAAAACTTTTTCTGCTTCTTCCGGGGTCACACTCAACTCTGATACAAATCCAACCGTTTGGGGCACTGGCGACTGAGATTTTACCTCAGATTCTGCTATCTCAACCTTTTGTAGAGTACTTACCCCCAACAAGCTCTTCTTGAACGACTGAAACTCTAATTCGTCAAGCAACGCACTCAACTCCTCACGACGAATCTCTTTCATCTTTAAATCATTGAGATGAGTATCAAGGGGAACTTGCTTGTTTATTTCAACTAACTTTAAGGATAAAAACGCATTTTCTTTTCCTGCTGCCAACTTTGTCTGTAAATTTTTATTTTTTATATCCTCCAAATTTTTATAGATTCCATCGATGGATTTGAATTCCGATAATAGTTTTTGTGCCCCTTTTGGCCCGATTCCATCCACACCAGGAATATTGTCAGACGAATCTCCCGTCAAAGCCAAATAGTCCATGAACTGATCAGGCGCGACACCCCACTTATCCACCACGCCCTGCACGTCGTATTTTACTTCTTTTAAGGTGTCATACATGGTCACATTGTTATTCACGAGCTGTGCAAAATCTTTGTCACCAGAAATAATAACGACGTCGACTCCGCTTTTCTGCGCCTCTACAGCCAGGGTCCCAATAATGTCGTCGGCTTCATAGCCCCTCATGTCCAGCGCTTGAATACCCATGGCATTGGTAATTTTTCGAATGTAGGGAACTTGCGGTATTAAATCTTCCGGCATTTCTGAGCGGTTTGCTTTATATTCTGAATAAATTTCTTTACGAAAAGAAACGTCCGGTCGATCAAAACAATACGCCAGATAATCTGGTTTCATATCACGCAAAAGTTTTACCGACATCGACATAAAGCCAAAGAGGGCATTCGTTGGCAGCCCTTTAGACGTATTAAGCGGACGAACGGCATAGTAGGCACGGTAATACATGGAGCTCACGTCCACAAGAAATAGCTTTTTCTTCATGGACACGTCTTACTTCAAGTACCGGTATCTTTCAAGATTTCAACATTAAAGGCTTCAGGACCTTGCTCTGTCTCGATGAGATCAAATTGCACAGGAGTACCACTATCAAGAGACTTTTCATTGGTATTTTCCTTCTCAAACGCGGTATAGTGAACGTAGACGTCTTTTCCGTAGGTATCCTTTATAAAACCGTGTCCGCTCATTTGATTAAACCATTTGATTCTGCCAGTCGCCATATATAATTATTTCCCAATTCAAAACTGAAAAGCAAGTCTCTATTTTATTTATCTGAAAAAACAAAAATGAGTTCGTCTTCGCCCGCTAAGTCCAGTCGATCGCGTGCCTGTTGTTCCAAAAATTCAGGGTCATTCACTTTCAAATATTGTCCATCGAGTACCTGAAAATCTCTCTCGAGCTTCGCAATATTTTTGGTAATTCGCTCCTGGTCACCGTGTAAGTTCCATAGACGAAAGACACTGCCATCAGAAATTAAGATTAAAAAAATGATGCCTATGCAAGCCCAGAAGACTTTTATGGGTGAATTTAACCAATGATTTAGCGTCGCTACCATAATATACAGTATAACAAACTACTTCACAAAATCTACTTGGACAACGGCCTAGGGACGCCGAAAGGCTTCACTCCCCCAATAGGAACAGTTTGAACCCAACTCTTCTTCGATTCGTAAAAGCTGGTTATATTTGGCGATGCGATCGGAACGACAAAGACTGCCGGTTTTAATCTGCTGGCAGTCAAGGCCGACAGCCAAATCAGAAATGATACAATCTTCGGTTTCTCCACTGCGATGAGACATGACGCTAGCAAACGAATTTTCCTGTGCCATCGTCACCGTCTTAATAGTCTCGGTAAGACTTCCGATCTGATTAACTTTGACCAAAATCGCGTTCGCAGCACTGCGCTTTATCCCGTCAGAAAGGCGCTTAGGGTTGGTAACAAACAGATCGTCACCAACAATCTGCAATTTATTTCCCATTTTCTTGGTAAAATCGATCCATCCATCCCAGTCGTCTTCGGAAAAGCCGTCTTCAATGCTAATAATTGGAAAATCTTTGCACCACTCGGCATAGACCGCACCCATCTCGGAGCTTTTCAGAGACCTCCCCTCCCAATGATAGGTTCCTTCTTTAAAAAATTCACTAGCGGCCACGTCAAGAGCCAGGAAAATATCTTTTCCAAGTTTATAACCTGCAGCCACCACGGCTTCGGCAATCAATTCCAAAGCAGCACGATTTCCCGGTAACTTAGGCGCAAATCCGCCCTCGTCCCCAACTGCTGTTACAAGCCCTTTCGAACTTAAGATTTTCTTTAAATTATGAAAAATTTCGGCACCAGCCCGTAAACTTTCCGAAAACTTATTTTCCACGACGGGAACGATCATAAACTCTTGCACATTCAAACCGTTATCAGCATGGGCACCACCATTTAAAATGTTCATTAACGGAACAGGTAAACGATAAGATTTTTTTTGATTCAAATAACGGTAAAGGGGTATTCCTTGAGACTGTGCCGCGGCCCTTGCCGTCGCCAATGACGCTCCTAAAATAGCATTCGCACCCAGTTTTTTCTTATTGTCAGTCCCGTCGGCCACAATCATCGCGTAATCCACTTTTTCTTGATCGCTGGGATTCATACCAACAATAGTTTCAGCAATAACCGTATTCACATTTTTTACCGCATTGATGACGCCCTTACCTAGATATCTTTTCTTATCGCCGTCCCGCAATTCACATGCCTCGTGGGTTCCCGTAGAAGCGCCGCTCGGGATCGCGGCCCGCCCCACAATTCCATTTTCTAAAAATACCTCCACCTCAACTGTGGGATTGCCACGACTATCTAAAATTTCACGCCCACGAACTCTGCTAATTTTGCCCATATTAACTCTTTCTAGTTTAAGGAAACCGGAAGATCTATTGAAAATACCGCGCCGTCTGGCTTACTCAAAATTCTAAATTTTCCATTGTGGCGACGGACGATAGCTTTGGCCTCACGGAGACGAAAACCCATCTGCGGAGAATGAATTAACTCGCCACCGGCAATCTCTGAAATTTCAAGTTTTGCGTGATCACCCACAGGTCGAGTCGTAATCCTAATCTGACCTTTGCCCCTAATCGCCTTCAATGAACAATCAATTAATTGCGTCAGCGCCCCCTCTAAAACCTTTGGATAAGCGCTGACCTTCTGATTGAACCCCAATTGCGTTTCAATTTTTACGGTTTCAGGAATTTGCTCCTCGATTTTACCAAGCGCACTCTCCACTAAATCATTCAACCCGACAGTTTCTTTTTCTTCGATAAAGCGTTGAGGCGAATTTTGCACGGCAAGTTTTTCTACAATTTCACGGATGTACTGAATCTCATGTGTTGAAGATTCAATATTTTTAGGGAATTCACGCGCAATTACATCCCAGTCCATTTTTTCTAAAATCTTTTTTATTTTTCCTTCAGCTTTATTCTGACCCAAAAGTAGCGTTACGATTTGTTGGGAGCGCACTAAATAATCAGATAGGCGCAGGATCTGCCCACGCAACCTCACAAGGCTCGGAACAATTTGATCGCTCATTTCTGGATTGAAACTATCTGTTTCAGGAACAATGACTTGCGTTTTTTCTTTCAACTCTTGAATCTCTCGGTCCTTCAAAAGAATTTCAGTATTTTTCCTTTCTAATTCTTTTTGTGTTTTTTCGATCACCATTTCAAGTGAATGCATAAAATCGGGACTCATATGTCTTTCCATTTGGTCTTCTGGAAATAACTGTCCTTGATCTTTTGACCACTCAATTTCAATATGAGTCTTATTCCAGCGAACTGTTGCTGGCGTTGACTCAACATATGCCGGTAAACTTTCTAAGGCCGATTTCAAATACAAAAACGTAAATGGATGCTGGTCAAAACTCATCGGCACCGCAAAGGCGATCGAATTTCCTTTACGGACTAAATCCCCGATTGGTGGTGCAGGATTGATAAAATACCCTAAAAATCTCTGCGGTTGAGAATACATATCCGAAGGCTCTTTCATCATGCGCAGAACGCTATCAAGAACACCCCAAGAACGCAGGCCGGGACACGCATGACCAATCGCCGCAAGGATACTCCGATTGCCCTCAGTAAAAAGTTGATCAACACGCGCCAAAAATTCTTCCATTTTTGGCGCCTCAATCCAATAACTTGGATCTTCTAAAAATTCCTTGGGTGTAGTGATCCCTTCCAGCAATGGCTCAAGATCGTGGCCTTGCTGGTTTAGATAAACCATTGCGGAGTGAGTTATTTTACAGCTGAAAAACACATTATGTTTTTGCCGAAGGTTACGCAGAATTACAAGAATAAGAATCTAGGTGCAGCAAAAATAAGCAAAATCAGTAAATCAAAACCGAAAGACATCTGGCTCCATATAATTGATAACAAGGTCTTGGACTTGATCGACGCGGTAGGGTCTTTTTATATTATTCTTGGCCTCAGTAACCAGGAGTTTTGAATAGACTCCCGACGAAACTTGAAAATAATGCCTCAGAGCTAACTGCCTTTCTCCTTTCAAATCGAAAGTTCGGCCGATAAATAAAGAAGCCAAGTCATTTAAGTAGCCAGCAGGCGTCCTTTCCTTTAAAGTCAAAAGATACATATAAGACCTGTTTAGATAATCCTCAAAAACGTACTTTTGAGTCACGTGCCTACCAGCGAGTTTAAAGTAAGACAAACCTAAAAGTAGATTCAAACTCGGTTCGTCGGGCAAAAGTTTTTGTGCTTTTAATAATTCATAAATAGATTCTTCGAACCGATACGCATCAGTGGCCAGAACACTTGCCTTTCGCATGCTAGCCAGCCCCTTAACAAAATTTTCAGGTAAAGGCTGGGATCTAACTGCCAGTTCGGATTCATCCGAACGCGCGGTATTGAAATTAAATGGAAGAACAATAAAATCCCCAGTAGCGGAGCTACCCAACTCAATTTTCGGCGGGCGCCCTAAGTAGATCTTATCTCTTCCTGGCGCAAAGACCACCGTTTGGACATTACCAAATCTTGAAACGGTACCATGAAAACTCAGGTTGTCCCTCTTGCCATCAGCAAAAGAAGTCGTACTCGTGATAATATCTAACGCCAACTGGGTATCAAATTTTTTTGGTAATATTTTTTTAGTATTCGCAACCCTCAATAGACTGTCTTCGGTGTACCGGTAAGAAGGTGAAAATTCAGCCGCTTTCATACTGGAGCTACGTACGTGATTAGTCTCAACTAAATAACCATTTTCGGGATGGTGTACCTCAATATTTTCGGCCGACACCTCAACCATAACGCTCTTATTCTGGCGAGTCGAAGTCATGTTGATTTTCCACGGAGTCGTAAATTTTGAGGCACGAATCAATTCGACGGCCTCTTCAATTGTTTTTGCTCGGCTAATCACACGATCGAAGATGCTGACAATGGGTGTCCCGCTAAGCGAAACTTGGTCCACCGTACTTTGATGCAGATCCATAATTAACCCCGCATCATTATAAGCCGTAGGAGCGGCAACCGGAGATCCAAGCGTGCCGATAGCAGCATAGGCAACTTTGCCGGGTTCGGAAGGATAAAAATAGGTAACAGCCGGGAACTTATCCCACAAACCTAGGCCGTGGTAATCTAAAGTGCGCGCGTGGATAGGTCCAACGGAAGTTCTTTCATCTAATGCCACAACTGTCGTGCAACCAAAACCTGTAAGAATCGGAAAATTCAGATTTCCTATCAAAGAATTCTTTCCATAAACTTTGGCCATGAGATATTCGCCAATATCAGGAAACAAAAAGGCATTAAGCACTACTTTTCGGTCGAGTTTCAGGACGTCGGCAAACGCGTTGTACATTTCGAGATCTTCAGTCGGCAGATGATTTCGAAACGAGTAGTGGGCATAATTAAAAACCGCCTTACCAACTAATCTTTGCAACCAACTGCCGGCGTGATCAAGACCCCGCTCTATCTTGGTGCCATAAAGAGGTAGCGCAGTTTCAGAAGCCATATCGACTATGAGACTTGCGTGCTGAATAGCCATTTCCCGCTTTGTCCCATAAAGCTTCATAATGTATATGTCGTGGTACTTTTCAAGTGAAGCTCTACCATACTTTTTGACTTGAGACACTTCTGCGCCAAAGGCCAAAAAGTTCGTCGAAAGTAAAAGTACTAGGGCTATAAACACTTTTTTGCTAAGACCCATAAGGCACCTCAAAAAACGAACTTACCATAACTTCATCGTGGGCCTAACTTTAATCCATTAAGTGAAAAAAATACTTAAATAAATTTATTTGTCGATAAGCCTCATGCTAAACTCTGTTTATGCATTTGGGTAGATCATAGTTTTCCCTAACGGCTTTTCTTTTCTTTTCCATTGGTCACGGACAATCCAGACTCATAATTCTCTCTGGACTTGCCGACCAGCCAAGACATGAAAAAATATCTGTCTTAGCCAGCGAGGTAGGACTGAAAAAAGGATGGTCTGTCTTTGCAGGTTTTAACCAGGGTAAGGGTTGGAAATTGGGAGAAACCGTTCGAACCTTCCCTACCACCAGCAAGGAAGACGTAGAGGCTCTACTTCGGGCATCGACAAAGGATCTTAAACCAGGGGAAAATGTCACAATTTTTATTAATAATCACGGGGGATCGCCAAATTCTCTCAAAGACCCAAAGAGTGCGGCCGTCCTCTTATATAAAGATCCATTGAACATTCTCACTAGAACGCCAAAAATTACCCACACCGAACTTGAGGGTCTGATTCAGAAGTACGTGCCTAAGTCAACAAAAGTAAACTTAGTCGGTATTCATTGCTTTTCCGGGGCACTTCATCACATATCTTTTTCAGGACCAAATATTTGCTCCTCTTCATCGACGGATTTTAAAAGTAGAACCAACACTCCCGAAGAAACAAACGCCTACGGAAGAGGTTTCTGGAATGAATTAGAAAATAAGAACTTTGACCTTAACAAAGATGGAAAAACAAGTCTTTACGAAGCTCATCTGTCAGCGCTCTCACATGATCCATATAACAACGGTAAAGGAGAGTTATCGTCAATCACCTTTGTAAGTTCAGTGCTCGGCGAAGGGGAATATATTCCCCAGGGTTTTCTCAATTTGCTTAGCAATATGAATTCAGAGCCAGTGAGCATAAACAAATTTATAAAGTTATGCGATCTAAGACCATCTGGAATAGACATCAAAAGAATTCAATTGCTGGCAAAACAACTAAATGATCTCATGAGTGTCGAATCGAATTTTTCAGTTAATCGTGATAAACTCCCGGAGCCAACAAAGACAGTTTTTGACTTCGCTGTAAACGACTGGGAAAAAAACCAAAAAAGAGTATGAAGAAAAAATTGCTTCTTTTAAGAAAGAACGTCAACAGATAGTCAATGAGTGGGCAAATTTGAACGCCTTTCAAATGATAAGAAGAAACGCCGAGTTTACCCAAAAGCTGGAAGAGTTTGAGCTAAGGGTGAAAAAAGAACTTGCAGGGTATCTAAATACCCATAAACTCCTTTCAAATGCGTCGAAAATTGAAAAATTCCTGAAAATAGCTAGTGCTGAACAGAAGAGAAGGTTTCTGCAACTTTTAAAATGTGAGTGGGACCCAATATGATCAGATTAGTATTTTTCGTTTTTGTGATGTTTTTATCTAACGCCGACGCATGGATATTTGAAGAGTGTGGGGTCTATAGGGCCCAAGGCTACCTGGCGTCAGGTAAAGATAAAAAAACAACTCTCATCCTTGAAAAAGATAGCGAATCGCAGGTCAATATTGAATTCGATAGATTTGAAATCAACGACATAAAATTTAATTTGAACACAAATGTCGAGGTCTTATTTAAGATTGAACACCCCTGTGAGTATTCATGTAACGCCAGTTTAGTGCATTTTATCAAAACACTTAGACCATATGAAAAGCCCAAGGCATTTGTATTTCCAAAGCCCAAGGCCGAAAAGAAAACTAAATGCTCTCAAGATCAATAAAACCTTAATGTATCGAGAGCTCATAAAACTACGCCGCATTAAATTTTGTTCGTGGAAACGGAATGCGATTGTCCTCAATCTCATTCATGAATTTAGGAATATTTCCTACGGGTTGAATGGAACCACTTAGCTTTCCACCCTCTCCACGAATAAGCTGACCCATTTTGTAAATATCCGAAGTAATATAGTTACCCTTATCATCGACACCATGAACTTCGGTAATGTCAGTAACCTTTCTTGAGCCGTCGCTGAGTCTTGATACTTGCACAACAAGGTCGATCGCTGATCCAATTTGTTGCTGCAACGCTTTGATACTAATATTGTCGCCAGCCCCTTGTGCCAACGCTTCGAGGCGCACCAAAGCATCGGCCGGGGTATTGCTATGTACTGTTCCTAAACATCCTTTGTGCCCCGTGTTCATCGCTTGAATCAAATCATAGGCCTCAGACCCGCGAACTTCTCCCACAATAATTCTATCGGGACGAAGGCGCAAACTGCTTTTTAACAAGTCTTCGATTGTTACTGCACCCTTGCCTTCGGCATCGGGCATGCGCGCTTCAAAAAACACCACGTGTTCGTAATGAATTTTTAATTCTGTAGCATCCTCAATTACAATTATTCTTTGTCCTTTAGGGATGCGATTACAAAGTATTCCAAGTAAAGTAGTTTTTCCGGAACCAGTGCCACCACTTACCAAAATATTTTTTCCCAAAAACATACAGACATCTAAAAACTGAGCAGCGTCGGGAGTAATGGCTCCAAATTCCAGATATTTCTTAAAAGTAATTTCGGTTTGAGAAAACTTTCGAATTGCAACGGTAGCCCCATTTCGCGCCACCGGAGGAAGTACCACGTGAATTCTTGATCCGTCGGGAAGCCTAGCATCCATACGTGGATTACTTTCATCAATGCGCCTTCTCACACTCTGCGCAATATTATTAATTGCCACAAGTAATTCGTCATCACTTGAGAACCTCACATCAGTACGCATTAATTTTCCGGCACGCTCAATGAAAATCTCGTTGGGTCCATTGATTAAAATTTCAGTAACGCTACTGTCCCGTAAAAAACCGGAGATCGGTCGTAAATAATTTTCTAGTGATTCGCGATAAATTTGTGCGCGTCGCTCTTCAGCAGCCGACATAATTATCCTCTATACCTTATGGACTTGCGGGCCGTCGTACGGATGCCGGCCCCGAAAACACAATGAGTTTACCTTCAATCGCGGTTTCGGGACACTGATAGGAATACATACCTTCTTTTTTGGGCTCTATGGAGACGGTTTTAGTTTTGCCATAATAAGTGCCGTGATGCTCACTAAATGCATCTAAAATAAAGCTAACATTTTTCTCTTTCTCATTGATATTTACGATATGGAGTTGATACCGGTTTCCAACTTTAACCCGCACCGTGCTGGGAATAAAACCTTTTTCGGTATTTAAAATTACGATCTCCTGGGCCGCACCCTCGCCAACAATATAGTCAAAAAAGCTGACATCGTCTTCGGGTTTCTTTTTTTCCTTTTCGTCATCGGTCACCTCTGTTGCTGGCATTGATTTCTGTCGTCGCGACAAATCAATTTGCCAGCCTGCCTTCGCCGGAAGGTAAGAAAAGAACATTGAAAAAACAAAAAATATTTTAATGTAAATCTTCGCGCCAGTGGTAATCTGCATACTCTTTTGCCACCTCCATGGCCAGAAAACTTAGAGTCTTCTTATCAAATTGACCTAGCTGTTTTCGTAAAACATCTAGATCCTTGTTGTACTTGTTGGCCACTTTAATTGCCATTTGAATTTTATTTTCATGCGGAGCTCTCGCCGCCATTTCTTTTTTCCAATCTAATTTTAATACAGGATCTATCACTCCGAGGTGATAGAGAGCATCAAACACCATCTGCAAATTTCCTTGAAGAAACATAAAATCCCCTTCAAGTTTCTTATCGGTATCTCACGTTGAGACTTTATAAAAAATCATCACCGCCTGAGGTCTAGTTTCATTGACCTCGACCTCACACGCTCCTATCCTTAATACAGTTAATGAAAAATCTATTTCTTTCTTTACTCATTTTTTCTTTCATTGCTCCGGCGTTTGCAGACGAAGATACAGACCCTAGGCCTAGGGAAAACAAGAGAAGGGTCCTACGACACGAAAGACGTCGCGAAAGAAATCGCATGCACGAGTACCAATTGGAATTTGTAAAGCCTTATACAACCTATGAAATACAAAAAGAACCAAGTGGCGGCACCAATCCTGTGTCAAGTAGTCATACTGAGCGGGGAATTCGGTTTACCTACGCGCCTTTAAAGAAAAAAACTTTGGGTTACTTTTTTGCCGTGGCGTACCTAGAGTACGGCGGCTCGAATTCAAATTCATTACGTCTTGAAAGTGGAGGAAGTTATACTTTTTCAAAGCTTCTATATTCTTTGGTCGGTGTGCAATTGCATAAATTCTTAAACGCCGAAACTGCCCAAATCATTGATCTCGGTTACGGTGTACAGGCCCTTTTGGGATTCCAAATTACTCAACAGTTTGGGGTGAAACTAGGATATACCTATACGAAATTCATCGAAAAAGAATTTGGTGGATCAAAAATTAACACGACCTTTTTATCTCCTGAAATTGGCGTGTATTGGGCTTTTTAACCCAGGCCCGCCGCAAACGAAAATTAAAAAATACCTGGACTTAAAGGCCCACAATTTTTCGCCGATAGATAGGATCGTAATCCATATAAGGGGAGATCAATGAAACGAAAACGCCTATCGCTCAAGGCCAAAACAATGTATATGTTTCTTAGTATGATATTGCTTGCTGTGGCAGTCGCAGGCCTGATGGTCTTCGCCCTTAATGGCGTGCTAAAAGATCTCGCCTTGGGAAATATGGTGACGGCCGCACAGGCCCTATCACGAGGTACGGCGGCTCAGTTCTTTGAACGCTACGGCGACGTCCAAGCGTTCGCCCAACACGGCGCTATGCAAACTAAGGACGAAAGTGCCATAGTAAAGGCTCTCAACAAATATATTGAGCTTTACGTCATTTACGACATCATTGCACTTTACAACACAGATGGTGAGTTAGTTGCGGTCAACAATACGTCAAGCGAAGGTAGTAACATTCCCTATCTTGATAAACTCAAAGCCCTTAATCAAAAAACCTCAAAATGGTTCGTAGGGTCTTTACGGGAAAACTATACTGATGATAAACCTCACGGATTAGTAGGAAGTTATGTCGAAGACTTCCACCTAGATCCCATATCATCAGCCGCATACGGTCAACCTCGTTACGGAACAAGTTTTTCTCATGGAGTAAAAAACGCCGATGGCAAAGTTATAGCTGTACTTACAGCACGCGCTAATTTTCATTGGGTCGAGAGAGAGTTTCAAAGTTATTATGCAAATCTAAAAGCAATTGATCTTGAAGGCGTCGAAATGACCATGATTAACAGCTCGGGACAAGTAATTTTAGAGTACGACCCTTCATTTAATAACTCCACACAAGTACAGCATAGAGACGATACTTTGTTACGACTTAACTTAGTCGAAGACGGTTTCTCTGCGGCCGTTGAGGCGAGGCAGGGAAGAACGGGGTCTGTCATTTCAATGAATAAGAAGAAACAAGTTCAACAGTTTGTCGGGTTCACTAACATGAAAGACCAAACAGGGTTCCTCGGTTCGTTGGGGTGGAGCGTTCTAGTTCGTGCCGAAGAAAATGTAGTTCTAGGTAAAGGTCAAAGAGCTGTTAGACCCTACTATTTTATTGCTGCCATACTTATTGTGTTGGCGCTGTTAGGAGCTTTTTGGGTTTCTACTGTAATGAGCCGTCAAATGGTTTCGGTTACCGAACGCCTACAAACTGGAGCCGACGAGGCCTCGCAGACTGCTGAAAAATTACAAGAGTGCTCGAAAGAACTCGCAGTTTGTTCCAATGAACAAGCCGCTGCTGTTCAAGAAACAGTAGCGGCCATGGAAGAGATGAACTCAATGATAGGCCAGGCCTCAACATTTATTGGCGAATCATTGTCGTCAACCAAACGAGTTTCTGATAAAACAGAAGAAGGCACTCAAATTATGTCCCAAATGGTAGAGGCAATGGCTTCTATACAAGAAGCCAATAGCCAACTACAAAATATGGCTAACATCATTAGCGAAATCTCTGCGAAAACAAACGTTATTAATGATATCGTGTTCAAAACACAACTTCTCTCTTTCAACGCCTCGATCGAAGCTGCAAGGGCCGGTCAACACGGTCGCGGTTTTGCCGTGGTGGCCGAAGAGGTTGGAAATCTTGCGCAAATGTCAGGAGCTGCTGCTAAAGAAATTAAAGTCTTGCTAGATGATTCTCAAAAGCAAGTTATGCATATAGTTGAGATAACGCGAACACGATCTCAAGATGGCCAAGAAGTTTCTAAGCGTGCTCAAAAAACGTTTGATGATATCGCTTTTGAAATTCGAGCCGTAACACAGCAAATTGAAAACGTTAACATCGCCGCTCAAGAGCAAGAAAGCGGAGTCCAACAGACAACCACATCTATGAAAAGATTGGATGACTCTACAACTCGCAGTGCTCGTATGGGAGAGCAGGTTTCCGCTGCTGCCACAACATTGAGTGAGCAAAGTCGAAGAATGAATCAAATTATGAGAGCAACACTAATCCTGGTACAGGGGTCATCTGCAGAAATTCGAAGAGAAAGAAATGATGGTATGTTTGATGATATCATCAATAGCGGAAGTCAGAAATCTAAGGGAAACAAGAGAAATTTCACTAATAGTCTCGTAGCCAAACTTAAAGATGCCAAAAATTCGGGGACTTCAACAGCGGAATTAGACGACGACAATATGTTAAATGTCGTCGATAAAATTAAGGCCAAAGGTTCCGCCAGCAATAGCGAAAAAGTTTCCACGAGTGATGTTGACGCCAGTGCTGACGACGAATCGTTTAAGAAAACGGTTTAGTTAAATTGCGTAAAGAAGCGCAACTAACGCCGTATCTTGTGTGCTAGTGTTTGTCCCATCACCTTTTGTAAAAACTTTTTTATCTGAGCTATCTTGGCGATATTCAAGTCGAGTTTCTACTCCCCCCACAGATTTGTATCCGTAAGTCAAAGTCATCGACTGCATTGTTTGGATATTCGTTGAATCAAGAATCTTGCCGTAGACATCTTTAAACGATTCAAATCGCGGACTTATATAGCTTGCATCATTGATCTGGTATTTAAGGGCGGCGGAATAAGCTGTCCACTTCGAATCCTGGGTCGCTGAAACTCCCTCTTGTTCACCGGCATCAACAAAATCCAAACCAACAGAAAGCTTGGATGTAAAATTGTAGGACACGTTAACCTCGTGTTCTGACCTAATTAAATTAGCTGCTCCCGCCTGCTGTGGACCAACAATGCCATTATAAACGATCGCCAAATTGTCATTAGGTGTAAATTTTAATTGGAGCCCAAAAGTCTGTCCCGAATTAACGCTGTAAATAGTATTCCAACCATTTAGAACATAAAACCCTGCACTCCATGTAGAACCTGGAGTATAACGTGCGTGAATGCCAGTATGCCAGAATGGTATACCGAAATTATATAAGAGTGATCTTGAATAGTTCCAATTATCTTTAGCCTTGGTTACTTCTAAACCTACAAAAGTATAAAACTTTCCAATATCGAAACTCCATTTCGGTAACGATGCGGGCGTATAAGTAATGAATGCTTGACCGATATGTTTACTTCCCTCATCTACGACTGCGCCCGGGGGAGTCTTGGCATTGATATCAGCCATATTTCCGAAATCAAGATCAATTAGAAAACCGACTTCTTGAGTTTTGTGAGACAAAGATACCTCAATTAAATTTAGAGACATTTGACGAGAATAAATATCGTAAGCGCGGTAAGCATTATTCCCATTCGGTATTGAGCCCGCCAGTTGCGGAACGGCAGCAGGCTTATTAAAATTAGTGGCGTAATACATATCCAGAATTGCATTAACCTTCCACGGCTTGATTTTTTCAGGGCGTTTTTTAGGAGCGGCTGGGATCTCTGCCTTTGGGGTATTTGCCGCTGCTGGGGCTTGCTCAGTTACCTCGGTTGGAGTCTGAGCAAAAGCCACCTTAGCTTCTAAACCAGTAAATAAGATGCCAATTGCTGTTAAAATTCTAAGATGTGTTGTCACGATGATCTCCTTGTAGAATCTCAAGCATAACAACAGTAGATCGAATTTCAACCAATAGATTGTATTTATAGTAGGTTCGCCGCAAGTTCAGCAAGCGCTGATCTTTCACCCTTTGTCATCGTCACATGGCCAGAGATCTGTTGGCCTTTAAATTTTTCCACGGAATAAGTGAGGCCCGAACTTGAAGAATCAACATAAGGGTTATCAATTTGATAACAATCCCCTGTCAACACAACTTTAGTTCCACGGCCGGCTCTGGTTACAATCGTCTTAATCTCATGCGGCGACAAGTTTTGCGCCTCATCTACGATCAAGAATTGGTTTGGAATGCTTCTTCCACGAATATAAGTCAAAGGCTCAATATTTAACATCCCTTGATTAATAAGTTCTTGCACTCTGCCGGTGGCTTTTTTATCAGCACCCATAAGAAATTCCACGTTATCAAAAATCGGTTGCATCCACGGGTTTAATTTTTGCTCAACGTCACCCGGTAAATAACCAATGTCTCTTCCCATCGGAAAGATCGGACGGCTTACTAATAACCGCTGAAATTTTCCTTCATCTAAAGTTTTATAGAGACCCGCTGCAAGCGCAAGTAGGGTTTTTCCTGTCCCCGCCTTTCCAACAAGTGAGACGAAGAGCAATTCATCGTTGAGTAAACAGTCCATCGCAAAACTTTGCTCAACGTTTCTAGGTTGAATTCCCCAAATACTCTTGTTTTCGGCAGCAGTGATAAGCGGAACAATCCCCTTTTTTGTGGCCGAATATCTGCCAATTGCACTATGGTTAGGGTTGTTTTTGTCCTTCATAATGACGTACTGATTAGCGAGCAGTCTGGCATTCTCTGGTGGGTTGTAAAACTTCTCGGTGTAATAACGATCTATGGCATCAGAATTTAATTCTAGTTCATGAACCCCAGAGTACATCTCTTCAAAAGCAACATTCTCTGGCTCATAATCCTTCGCCTTAATACTAAAAACATCGGCACGAATTCTTAAGTTGATGTCTTTTGAAATCAACTCCACTTTTGCATCTTTATTTTCAGCTTGCAAACAAATCGCCACTCCAAGAATGCGGTTGTCGATCACTTGCATGTCGAGCTCTCGTGGTAACCCTTTTAACTCCCAATCGGCTCTCACAAAAATTTTCGTACTTGCCGTTTTGCCAATTGAGACGCCTTTTGCGAGGTGTCCCTTACCCCTGAGATCATCAATATAACGACTAAACTGACGCGCGTTGCGCCCGTTTTCACCCATGTCACGCTTAAATTTATCGATTTCTTCAATTACCGAAATCGGCACGTGGACTTGAGCGTCCTTAAATTTAAAAATGGCTTGAGCATCAAAAAGAATAACGTTGGTATCAACGACAATAATTTTTTCGGCGGCTGGCAATGCAAGGTCCTCCCATCACGATAGTGTCATCCTATCGGGGGACCTTAGTCTACTGAAATTTGTGCTGTATTTTTAAACTTTTAACTTAGTTACCATGATATCGCCGTTGTCTGTCTCAAGGCTTGAACTTACACTCTCAATGAACTTTACAAAATGATGTAAAGCAACATCATTGAACTCACCTTTTACGAAACTAACACCGTGACGAAACGCCGCTTCCCCTTCGACTTCGTTGACGTGATTAACTCTCACAGTGAAGGGAAAGTAGGTTTTGTTATTAAGATAAATTCTTAGGGCAACTTCATCCCCGATTTGGAGGTGTCCATAATCTCTATCCATGTCAAAGCCCATGCCTTTATCCGAAATATTCGAAATTGTAACTTTGCAAAGACCCTGATTGGGAATGACGATACATGCGCCAATAAACTCTGTCAAAATCGTACGTTTTACACGTCGCCGTTCATCGGCAATAATTTCTTGGCGTTTAAAGGTAATATCAACAACCTCAACATCGCCGTTTGCTGCAGCTTTACCAGATTTATTATTTTTACTTTTGTATTTTAGCTTCTGGCTTAAATCCAAGATCTTATTAGTAAAGTTATTGGCCATGAGTCCCCCTGACCTATAACTTATCGGAAATAGATGTCTCAACTTTAGACCCACGTATAGACAAAAGGGCGTTTACCCGCTAGATTGTCTCAAAATGAGCTCTTTTCAAGCGCTTACAGCGAGCCTCATCATCCACGTTTTAATGCTTTTTTGGTTGTCTCATACTGAAACACCCGCGCATCCAAACAACTATAACGAGATTGAAGTGGTGTACCAAGACTCTAAATCGAAAAAGCAGCAAATGGTGGAACAAACTGAGATTCCAGTTGATAAATTGTTAGAAGTTAAACCCGAAGAAAAGCAGACCGATTTTCTGTCTGAAAAAACTGTGCGCGTGAAAGAAGAATCACAGGCACGCAACTCTGGCGCGACCGTCAATCGAGCTCCCCGGCCAATAAAAAAATTTGTGAAAAAACAAAAAAACCAAAATGAAACCGATTTTGGAAATCGACCCCACAATACTTCTGAAGCCCCTCCGTGGAATCCGGGTTTTTCGGCAAACGATGACGCTCTCCCGGCAAATATTCGCATTGGCGATTTCACTGCACTCAACACCGATGCACATTTATTCTATACTTTTTTTGCACGCATCAAAGATCAGATCCGCTATCGCTGGGTGAACCGCGTGGAAAACGCCATTGAAACCACAAGAATTAATGACCTAAAAAACCACAATCAATCGACGTGGCAAACTTACATCGAAGTTGTTTTAGATAAAGATGGACGCTATTTGGGAGCTACAGTTATGAAACCCTCAGGACTTCCAAGCTTTGACAAAGCGGCTGTGTTGGCCTTTCGTGACGGTGCACCTTTTCCAAATCCCCCACGCGAACTTATCAAAAATGATGGAAAAATTTACCTCGAATACGCTTTTCAAGTGAACTGGGACCCGAGTCGAGTTACGTTCAAACAAAATTTCTAGTCTCTCCAAAAGTCCAAACTTATTACCATGACGCAGTCTCCATTTGATACAATTTTAACATGAGGAAATTCATTTTTTCACTCACAATTTTAATAGCGCCAAATTTAAGTTTTGCAGGAGTTTTTGAATTTGGCCTAAGTGGCTCTTACCGGCAATCAACTGTAGATGAATACAACAGATACGACGTCAAAGAAATCGGTGCATCTTTAAGTTACTATTTTTGGGCCCAATCGGCAATAGAACTAAGTTACACTGCACGTCTAACGGTAAAAACAGTGGGCCAGCTCTCCAGTCATACAGAGGAACAAATCGAGGAAACTTTTTACGGCGCAGACTTTATCCTATCTCTAGCTGACCCTCGCGCCGCGATTCGTCCCTACCTAAAAGTTGGTGGTGTTTACATTCACAAAAAAGATTTCTATCAAACTCTTGGCAGCGACGGCTCAGTTTCGGTTGCTAACTATGTACCATTCAATGATGGTTGGGCGCCAAGCGCCGGAGCAGGAATAAAAATTGGACTCACCGAAACAATGAGCTTAAAATTAGGGGCAGAGACTTGGAGTATGACACTTGCAAATGGCCAAAAACAATCTGATTACGCTGGGCGCGTAGGCCTATCGTGGCTTTTCTAAAGTATTTCTTATTTGCCATTGCACTTTTAAATACCTCTTGCCAACTCGGATACATAACAAAAAGCGGATATTACCAAGCAAAGTTACTTTGGAACCGGCAGCCCATTGAAGACGTCTTGAAAGATCCTGGCGTTTCGGAAAAAGTGAAATCAAAATTAACACTCGCTAAACAGGCCAAAGATTTTGCGCAAAATGAATTGAGTCTAAAACCGACAAAAAACTATGAGTCTTATGTTTCCTTGGATGATCGTTACGTAACTTACGCCGTGACGGCAGCTCCTCCATATGAGTTAAAAAATTATTTGTGGAAATTTCCGATTGTGGGTGAAGTCCCATACAAGGGATTTTTTAAAAAAGAGGATGCTCTTGACGAAGAACAGGAAATGAAAGGCAAGGGCTACGACACCTACATTCGTGGGATTTCCGCCTACAGCACACTTGGCTGGTTTAATGATCCCCTTCTATCCAGCATGATTGGCTACGAGGATGAAGACTTAGTTAACACTGTCGTTCATGAAACCGTCCACGCCACGATTTACATCAAAAATGCGGCAGAGTTTAATGAACGTTTAGCAACTTTTTTAGGAAACAAGGGAACCGAGCTTTTCTACATAGCTCGCGAAGGAGGGAAGTCCCCAACGGTCAAAAAAATTGCCGATGAAAATAGTGACGATCTTGTCTTCTCACGTTTCATTTCTAATGAGCTTAAGCGTTTAGAGACTTTCTATAGAACCGAGACCCCAATGAACCCTGAGAAAAAAGAGCGAGCTTTAGCCCAACTTAAGGAACGTTTCGAGAAATCACTACGACCACAATTAAAAAGCAAATCCTACCTACGCTTCAGCGAGATAAAACTAAATAACGCTTTTCTAATGGGGTACAAAACATACATGAATGACTTAAGTGACTTTGAAAAAGTGTTTGCCAACTTTAATGGGGACTTCAAAAAATTTTTAGAATTTTGCAAAAGCCTTGAAGGTGAAAAAGATCCTGCTGAAGCGTTCAAGCAAAAATCAGTGAAATAATCCCGAAACCTCAGAACTGTTTGAGTTTTAGAGTTGGTGCTAAAAGCAACAAAAGCACAGGCACGGTTGCAAAACAAACCACGATAAATGCACCAGCCGGTAAGTCCCACATATGAGAAAGAGTGATACCAATGAGACTGAGAGCAAAACCTAAACCCCATCCGAAAAATAAACGGGCGCGGATAGTTTTAAAAAATAAAGTACCTGCCATAGAGGGAACAATCAAATAAGCGAAAACTTGAAGAACACCCGCGACACTGACAGAAGACGTTATCACAACACCGAAGAGTGCATAAAATATAAAATCCCAAAAGCCTTTCTTGTGGGTATCACGTGTACCAAATGAGGCATCAATAATTTGCTTCCTAAACACATAGTGAACAACCGCAACAAAAGAATAGATAAGCCCAGTCTTGATCACATCATTCCAGGTTACCCACAAAACTTGACCTACCAATAAGTCCTTAATGTGCTCCGCACCATGTGCAATGCGGTCAACAACAAGAACGACAGAAGCCGAGGCGAGTGCATAAACAATTCCTATGATAGCTTCCTGCGAAAATAATTTTTCGTGCCGGCGAGCCTGAGCAAAAAGCGCCGCAGCTGCAAAGGTGCTAAAGAGCGAAATAAAATAAGTTGCCGGCGAACTATGATCAAAACCAAAAAAAATAGCCACCGACGCACCAAAGGCTGCCACTTGCGCCAGACTTAAATCAACAAATATTACCCCCCGCGCGAGGACATGAAGACCCAAATAGCAATGAATGCCGGCGAGGATTAGGCACATCACAAACGGTGCTGCTAAAAAATGAACAGCATTGGAAAGCTCCATACCTATCTACCTTCCACACTTTTTACCAATTGCTCGTAAAGTTCTTCCATATTGGAAACCTTAGCAGCACCATCGACCGCTACGGCTACGGTTGGAGTTCGAACGTCTTTAATATCCTGTTTGATTTTTCCGGTGATTGTTGGATCAAAATAGTTTTCTACCAAGATCAAATTAATGTTTTGTTCTTTCATAATAGTTATGATTTTCAAAATATGGTTGCTTGTCGGCGGGATCCCTGGTTTTGGCTCTAAAATACCCGGATTTCCTAAATGAAATCGGTCAAGAAAGTAGGTAAGGGTTTTATGGTATGTAATAATTTTTTTGATTTTTGTACTGTCAATTCTCTTTTGCCACTCAATTGTTTTGTCTTTCATTCTCTGCTGAAAGGACTTTGCATTTTCTAAAAAAGCACCTTTGTTCGAACTATCAATCTCAGCCATGCGATTCGCAATGACCACGGCGATTTCACCGGCGCGAATAGGGTCTAACGTCACATGAGGATTGCCCTCTGGATGGACGTCACCTTCAGCACGAGTGATCTTTCCCGTAGGAACATCTAGTGGCGCCACAAAAGGTCCTACTTCCAAATTTCCCTTTTCACCTCTGTTGACTTTGGGGTTTCGCGCACCTTGAATAATACTAGGTAGCCAAGCCGCTTCTAGATCAAGACCAATAGAAACCAACATATCCGCCTGACCTACTTTACTCATGTAAGACGGTTTAGCTTCGATAAAGTGTGGGTCTTGGGTCCCTTTAGCAATGCTCTCGACGGTAATTAAATTTTTTCCAACTTCGCGAGTTATAGCGGCAAGATCTGTGGTTGTCGTCACAACCTTAAGGCCGGCAATCGAAGCCAATGAATAAAAAAGTGAACTACAAAATGAAACAGAAATTAAAAAATAATTTTTCATATCCTGCCTCAGTAAGTGTGTGCCGGATGCGCGCCGATGGAAACGTTGTATTGGAGGCCGATTCTTAACTCGTCGTCAGCAATTCGTTGGGTTGTTATGTTATCCAATTGCAACCGAATTCCCGAAAACTCAGAAGGGAAAAAACCTAGTAAAATTGACTCTTTTATCTGATGTGGAATCGCATCAGGATGGGGTAAACCAAAATATTCATAACGGGCCTGCGCCCACCAACGCTGCGCAAATTGCCACTGAAACCACGTTGCGATTCCACCAAGATTTTCTGTGCTCGCACCGGTGGTGCCATCCGTAAAGCCCTTACGGTTACCGCTCAAAAATTCCATGGACCATACGTAAGACTGATATTTTCCTCCCTCGTTTGGCCGCCATTTGTAAGTCATGTCTATCCCCCAAAAAGAAGATACAAGATCGAAGCTATTTTTTCCGGAGACTCCAGTCGCCCCGAACTCAAAGGTCGAATCCGAAGTCAAATCCCAAAGGTTTTTCAAGTGGACAAGCGCACCAACATTACCCGAATTGCGACTACCAGATACAGAATTTGTGCTTGCATTTGTCCACTCTCCAAACATATTCGAATTTGAAAGCGAAATTCCCTGGACGGTAACTTCTGAGTACCATTTTGCCGGCACTAATACGGCCGCCGAAACACCAGATTCATTCAACCCCTCATCACCCAATAATTTTTGATGAATCACCGGAGCATCTATAAAAGGAAAAATATGGGTATGAAATGTGTTGTGCCGTCCGAAGGCAGTTCTAAACTTTCCGGCTTTTAGTGTTACTCTAGGTAAGGAAATTGTCTCAAGATAAACTTCTTCAGGCTCAGCAGCAAATTCAGTAGAACCATTTTCCTGCGCGAACGCAAAAACAGCCATAGCACGAAGATACGGGTCAATATCGGCCGTGAATTGAATTTCAGCTTCCTGCAGAGTAAAACCGTTGTGAGGCACCACCGTTCGGTCATCAGAAAGACGAGAGCTATTTTGATATAAACCCAAAAAAGTAGCGCTGATATCAGGATTCATTGATCCCCTTGGGGCAGCTTGAGAAAGCGAGGCCAATAAAAAAACGCTGATCATCAGCGCTAAAGTGATAAAATATACTATTTTTTTAAACATGCGGGCCCCGTAATGCATCAGGTTTACGAAATAAATGGTTAAATGGCAATACCGCAAGATAAATTTTAACCGCCGATGGCTTATTTTGATAAAACTTCGGCAATAATGAACGGGTTTATGCTTTGAAAGGCGATTTTATTTCCCTGATCAAAGGAGTTTTCATCTCGGAAATAACCAACCAGGGCCCCTTCCATTTGGCGTTGTGGAATGTAAAGCGAGTCCATGAAGAAATCAAAAACTGTAGATATTGCCGGCGTGGGCGCTAAACGAATGCCTATTTGAAGAAGAAAGTAAAGTAATCGTAGGGAAGCAATCTTTTTCGGATTTGCGAAGTCAAAAGTGTGAGACAATTTTTGAGAAACGACACTACGGGGTGTCACAAGATTCACAATTCGCTTCGAATTTCCAAGTTCGCCGTCATGAAACGCAAATCCAAGCTGATTCCCCCAAGTATTGAGCTCAAGAACCTCTGCCTTTTTTTGTTTCATGGCTGCTATCAAAGTATCTAAATGTTTATTGTGTCCATATTTTTCCCAATTTACTTGGGCTTCACTGCGCTCCCAAAATTCCCACCAGCGAATTCTCGATTCGAAAATGGAAGACTTGATCTTTTTTGCCTCCAGTACCCTCAGGCCTAACTTCTCTGGACCATATTTTTCTAGGTAATATAAAAAATAATTTTGAAAGTAAATTCGACGCTCAAGAATCATATCAAATGACGTCTGAATTAAATATAAAGCGACCGCCGCGCCGTAAGAATTTCCCATAGCAAGCCTTACCAGTCCCGAGGCGTCACGCAAAACGTTTAACAAAATTTCGTGATCTTCAAAAAATTTCGAATCATCAGGAACCGCTAATATACGAAAATTAAAACCCTCATTATCAGCTTCTTGAAATATATGGTGAAGCGCCTTTTTTAGTGCGGGATGTTCAAGTATAGGTTTGAGGTCATTTTGCTTTAACAAATCAATGGCCTCTTTCGCCTTTTTCCTGTGCTCCTCCGGCCAGTCTTGAGTGTCAAGATTTTGTTCTAACAGACTAATTTTATTTTGGGCTGAAATAATTTCTTTAAGAAATTTTTCGACAAGATCCATGCCGCTATAGTCTACATTATTCCTCTTTAGCGTTACCCGAACTACGCCACCCTGAGTGTTGCGCTCAATATTAATGAACTTGGCAAGGTCTTTACCGTCATTTGCTCTGAGAGCATGGGGAAATATAAGTGTCAGTGAAATCAGAAGCGAAATGCGTCCTAGCATTCAAAACTCCTTGTTTTTTATAGTTTCGCAAAAACTTATTTGGAGGTCATTTGAGAAAAGTTAAATAAATGTGGGGGCCCAGTCGGGTCTAGTTACCAACTTCCATGACCACAAATGGGTTAATACTCTGTTGGACTACCACACTAGCCTCTTGCGCTAATCCAGTATCGCAAAAATATCCGTAAAGCCCGCCTTCCGTTTGCCTTTGCGGAACATAAAGTGACTCGACAAAATGGTCGTAGATATCAGAGACTACAGGAACTGGACTAAGCCTTACCGCGAGTTGGGAGAGAAAGTAAAACAGACGTTTTGTACGCAAACCCGTTGGCAAATTGTATTCATAACCTGGCGACGCTTTTTCTGAAAGTATGTTGCGGGGGTTAAATAAGTTTACGATTCGTTTGTAGCCTGAAGTTTCGCCGTCATGAAACGCAAAACCGATTCGACTGCCCCAAATTGTGAACTCGTCCTTGTCGCTTTTTCTTCTTTCTTCAGACGCAATCGCCTGATCCAAGAATTTTTTTTGACCGTAATTTTCCCAGTCAACCCTAGCCCTATTTTTCTCCCAAATATCCCAAAATTTGATTCGCGACTCATAGATAGAAGATTTTACGAGATTGGCTTCGGTTTTCGTCATGCCATACTTCTCTGGACCATATTTTTCTAGGTAATATAAAAAATAATTTTGAAAATAAATCCGTCTCTCTAAAAGCATATTGAATGCCGACTGCACCAAAAATAATCCGGCGCTGGCACCAAAACTCCCGCCAGTGGCAAAGGTCACTAGCGACGATGCCTTCAGAAATAATTTTAGCGCGGCCTCACTGGCGTAAAAATATCTCGAATCGTAAGGTACGGCGATAACACGAAAATTAAATTCGTCACTTTCTGACCCTACTACTAAAATATTGAGTGCTTCTTTTATGTTTGATTTCTTCAAAATCGGCTCAAGTGGGACCTTATTTAAAACGCGGTTAACTGCATACTGATCTTTTTTTATATTATCCGGCCAATCGCCTAAATCCATTTCTGTCTCAATAAAATGAGACGCTCCCTGAGACTGAACCTCATTTTGCCGTCTTACCAACTCATCGAGGAAGTGCTGCATATAATCTGATTCTAAAAGAAAATGATTTTGTGAGCTTTTCAAAAGGATAATTTTGCCGATTTTACCACTAGAGTCTCTTTCAATTTTAAAAGTATTCTCAAAAGTGCGAACACTTGCAAAACAAAAATCGTTTATACACAGACTAAAAATTAAAACCTTGATTAAGGGCCAATGGAAGCTGGTGTGTCTCATACAAACCTCTGCCCAAGGGAAGTAGCTCTAAACACCCATTGTTAGCAACATGTTCGAAGTGCATTAGACGATGGTTAAGGTAATTTAAAAGAATTATTTTGTTGTCATATCAAATATCTACCTTCATCATTAAAATTAACATGGAGGTTTGACAATGTTTCGCTTTGTAAATTTATTTACACTGTTCTTATCTTTTTTTGCTGCTGGGATAAGAGTCCAGGCCGCTGAACTTGAAGTTGTGACTTACAACACCGCTTTGGCAAGGGCCTTAGGAAGAGACTTTAATCCATGTGTACGCGAGCGAACCGAAGCAATTTTAGACAATGTCCTAAAAAAATCAGATGTGCCAACAATTTTTTTATTTCAAGAAGTATTCTATCAAGATGCTTACAAGGGCCTTGAGCGCTGGTCTTACGAAAATGGATTTAACGTAACCGAAACCGACAGCTCGCGTAACGGCCTCGTCATAGTTACCGATCTCCCCATTCAAACCGACTTCCTTCGACGCTATAGCTGTGGCCGATTTATGCAAAACCCAGGAGTTTTAACCGCCAGAATCGGTAACGACAAATTTTCTTTTGATGTAATGAGCACTCACACCAATGATAGTGACGGGAACGCCCCTGATAAATGTCAAATGATCCAACTGAAAGAACTTGCCGGCCATTTTAACAATCGCAAAGGCACAGTAATTATGGGTGGAGATATCAATGCCGGACCGGATTTAAAAATTCTAAAACAAAAATATGACCCCATTCAAAAAATTTGGGAACCTTTTCGGAACCTCATAGTCGACGGCTCTCGCGCACCTACTGAAACGAAAGGTGTAACGTGGGATATTGAAAATAATTTCCTAGCTCGCGGAGGACACATACCCAAAGAACAAGTCGAGGGTCCACAAGACAACTCTACACTCGATCACTTATTTTTCAAAGGAGACGTCGAGTTAATTGACTATGCGATCGTATATAATCGCCCAGTACCTGTGCGAAATTGCAGTGATTTTGAAACGGAATCTGGAAAAACTCATATGAGTGATCATTTTGGAGTGCGGGCGCGGATTAATCTGAAAAATATTTCTTCATTTTCAGACTTGTAGTTTTCAAGCTTTCCCTGTTCATCCCAGGCACGAAGGCGCAAAGAGTCTTTGAAGTCAGGATCGGCTTCGAATTTTTTTATTTCGCTTTCACTCATCGGACCGCCTTGATACTTAAGCGTTTCAATGCTGGCATCCGAAAGATTTTCCCTATAGGTCGGTCTTGTGGCCACTAAATACCTTTTTGCTTGAACATGATTTCTTACTAAATTTGCCGTTCGCTCACTAAATCCATTTTCTAAAAGAAAGTTGGCCCCTATTTTATCGTGATCTGCGGTTCCAAAATCCCCCATTTGTTTTGCCTCACTGCGGGTAATCAAGTGGCCAATATCATGTAAAAACGCCGCAATTATTAAATCTTCTTCGGCACCGGCCTTAAGGGCCAAATCGGCACACTGAATGGCATGTTCATATTGCGAAATTTTTTCCCCGATATAACTTTGTAATTTGGATTTCTCTAATATGTCTCTTATATTTTCGACAGGTTTAGATTTGTTCATAAGAGTATTTTACCCTACTTTGGGGCGAATTGCTACACCTCCGAAGAGGTCTTGATCAACTTAATTTAAGTATTATAATAGACCTTCATGGAAAACTTAGAATCAATTACGTTTACCGGTGAAGCAAAATCAATTGCGGAAGGATCTTTCTTTGAAAATCTTTTACCAGATTACATCAAACGACGTGAGGCTGATGTCATAACACTTGAATCAGCTCTCAGGGATCACGATTTTTCAAAAATCGCTCAGATCTGTCATATGATAAGAGGAAACGCTACCACATTTGGATTTCCCGGATTAACAAATATGTGTCGCTGTATGGAAACTGCAGCCGAAAATTCAAATATAAACGAAATTAGAAAAACTTTGCTACTGATGCGAAACTTGAGCCTCTGGTCTGCCCCCTGATAGGCTGATACCGCTGTCGCTATTATTATTTTGATTCAATTTTCGATATAATGTTTTGCGATCAATACCTAAAATTTGCGATGCCTTTTCTCGATGACCATTTGTTTTTATCATTACAAATTTAATATACTCGTTTTCTAAATCTGAAATGCTAGGGAGTTTATTAAAGTCACGATAAGCAGAGACCCTCTCACTGTTCTCATTCACATTGCGGACATTGTCTGAGCCGATAAGATTATCTTCGCAGAGTATAACAGCACGCTCGACTGTATTTTCCAGCTCGCGCACGTTACCTGGCCACGAATGAGAGACGAGCTTTGCCATTGCTTCATCGGTAAATCCTACAATATGAGAACGGGGGGTATCAGAATACTGACTAAATTTTGCTAAGAAATGCTTTGCTAACAATGGAATATCTTCAGTGCGTTCGCGCAATGCTGGAATATGCAGTGGCATCACAGCCAACCTATAATAGAGATCTTCGCGGAAACGTCCTTCCTTTACTTCCTTTTGCAAATCTTTGTTTGTTGCCGCGATAACCCTGACGTCAAGATCACGGGTTACGTTTGAGCCCACAGGCCGAACTGTTTTTTCCTGTAAAACTCTCAGCAATTTGACCTGTAAATTCAAAGGCATTTCACCGATTTCATCTAAAAAGATTGAACCACCATTTGCCTCTTCAAATAGCCCCCGTCGTAATCGATCAGCCCCGGTAAAAGCACCTTTCGTATGGCCAAATAATTCTGCCTCTAAAAGCTCTGCGGGAATCGCTGCACAGTTTATGGCAACGAAGGGACTTTTAAACCTTTTGCTTTTACTATGCAGAGTTCTAGCGACAAGCTCTTTTCCCGTACCACTTTCACCTGTAATTAAAACATTAGAAATGGAATCACAGATGCGAGTCATCAGCGAAAACAACTCACGCATCTTATCGCCTTTTCCGATTAAAGTGCCATAGCGAGGTAGCGCATCTTTCTCCCGCTCTTCGCGAAGAGACTCGTACTTCCTCTGCAGCTCACTCTGAGCAACGGCTCTCTTAGAAATAACTTCGAGTTCACTTAAATTTAGGGGCTTGGTAATATAGTCAAAAGCGCCTAGGTTAAGAGATTCTATTGCCGAATCAATTGTATTATTTGCAGTCATTACTATGACCGGCAATAACCTGTTTTTAACTCTAAGAGCTTTGACAAAATCGTTACCGCTCATCTCTGGCATCCACAAATCACATAGAACAAGATCAAAATTTTTCTTCTCTATCTCCTCTAAAGCACCTGCGGGAGCGGTGTAAACGGTCGCCTGAAAACCCCGACGCTCAAAGTAAACCTTTAAGAGCTCGAGGAGATCTTTATCGTCATCGATAACGGCAATTTTCGCTACTTTTTCGGCCCAGAGGGCCGACATCGGTAATGTTTTATCGTGGGGAAGTATTTCAAGCATGCGGGAAAATTATACCTAAATTTTTCCAAAACCAAGTTCTAAATTTTAAAAATTTTTACCGTGGCAAAACAGGGTTTAGCAGGGGCATTATGCCCCTCTAAAGAAAATAGGTGGAATGGTCCACCGGTTGTTGACTTCGGAGTATCAGTAGACAAAAAACCTAGTATGGGACAACTAAAAATCCTGGCCGGGAGATATATTTCGGCAATAATTCCCGCGTTTCTTATCGTATCTGTTGGTGTGAATTTTCACCTCAGTCGCAATTATAGTCACCAGGACATGGAAAATATTTACCTCGTAAATTTGGCAGGACGTCAGCGTATGCTGAACCAACAAGTGATGGTTGAATATTTACAGGCTGAAAAATTTCATAGACGGGTCTCAGAAGAAAAATTTCAACGCTTCATAGACTCTGCCAGGGCGCTACTTTATGGCGGCCAGATTATTTATGATTTTGATGACAATACTAAGGTTTCTATTCCGCCAGCACCTAATAAAGAAATCTCCGACCTTTTATCTAGACAAATAATACTTATGAGCCAACTACGCTCTCCGTTCGCACTGGAACGTCCTGAGCAATTTAAAGCCATTTATGAGGAAGTTATAGATATTGCTAATTTGACGGTGCAAAAGTGGGACGAGGAAAGTAGCCGCCAAATTCGTGAAATGGCCCTACACCGACGATACCTGTTTTATTTCAATATTATTTTATCGCTTGCGACGGCAGCGATTTTGATTCGCTACATTTCGGTCTCTAACCAAATGAAAAGTATCAATGAAAACGTTATTCAAGCCGGAAAAGCAAAAACGAATTTTTTTGCTAGCGTAAGTCACGAAATTCGTAATCCGCTAAATGTCGTAACCGCAATGCCCGATTTACTTGCGGCAACCCCCTTAAACTCGGAGCAGGCAAAATATGTCGATACGTTACGACACACCAGTCACCGTCTGTTAAATTTAATTAACGACCTACTGGATTTTTCTCGTTTAGAATCTGGCAATATCCAACTTTTCAACGAGCCCTTTGAAGTCTTACCTTTTACTGAAAGAATTGCTGCCGCTGCCAAAATCAAAGCCGACGAAAAAGACCTACGCTTTGAACTTCACTTTGATTCATCAATTCCAAAGTTTCTCGTTGGTGATTCTCTTCGTATTGGTCAAGTTCTCGACAATTTTATTAGTAACGCCATCCGATTTACTGATGTTGGCGCCATAAAAATTTGGGTAAGAAAATTAGAAAAACATGGGTCGCGGGAAAGAATCAATTTCGAGGTGTCTGATACCGGTATTGGAATAGCTCCTGAAGACCAAAAAAAACTTTTTGATCCGTTTTTTCAAGTAGGTAAGCCCATGCAAGAAAAACGCGGCGGCACCGGTCTGGGATTGGCAATTTGCCAACACATTATCCAAAACATGGGTGGTTCTATTCGCGTTGATAGCCGCAGAAATTTCGGAAGCCGTTTTTCGTTTTCACTCGAACTTGAACAAGCACCACAAAGCTCTAGTTTGAGGCCGGATAACATTAAACCCTCGGAAGAAGGAGAAATAAAAATTCTGGCAGTTGACGATAGTATTGATAATCTCATGGTAGTCACCGGCCTCTTGTCTCCATACTCCAATATGAAAGTCACTCATGCAAGTTGCGGCGAATTCGCTCTTGCAAAAGTAAAAAATGAAATTTTTGATTTAATTCTTATGGATATCCAAATGCCTGTGATGGATGGAGTGGACGCCGCCCGAAGAATTCAGACATGGCAAATGAGTCACAACCAAAAGTTGACCCCGATCGTGGCTCTCACGGCGGGCACATCGAAAGATTTATCCTCATTTGTATGCCGCCTAGACAAGCCTATCAACCAAAACTCACTTATCGCTACAATTAATAGCGTGCTCTAAAGACCGCTTGGACGTAGATCTAAACGACTCTGAAAATCAAACTCCTCTGGGGAGTCGCCCCTGACATATACCGTACTAATCAACGACTTTATCTTATTTTCTAATATTGATAGCGTTCCACCTTTTTGTAAATGGCCGAGGTAAAAGAAACACTCTGAGTCCATTCGTGGCAACAAATCTTTAGCTGGTTTTACGGAGTAGGTTAAATATGGAAGTCTGACATCTTTCCAATTTGTAAGGCCATAGGTTTTTTCAACAAGTTTTTCCACTGCGGCCAAAGTTCCTAAACCATCAAGGATCGGCATGACGATATCGATAACCAACAAATTAAAATCCTTCGGAATGCGCGGAAGTTCGCGTATAATTTCGGTGCCACTGCTCATAGATTCGGTTTGCCATCCCAAATTTTGAAAACAACCCTCAAGAACTTGAATGGCGTCAGGATCGTCATCGACGACCAACACACGGCCCGGTTTCTCAAAAAAACGTCGTTGCCGCCACTCTTTAACTTGGGCTGAAATGTCTTGAGCGGCGGCCGAAGTCACTCCCTCAAAGTCATCGCCACTTGCGACTGCTTCAAAAACTTTACTTTGTGAACGAATTTGAATTCTAAGTCGAAAATCAGTTTCATTCTCGCTGACCACTGCTGATAAAAAGCTATTTGCAGGACACCAATGCAAGAGCCGGTTTAACACGCGTATAACTTTCCCCAGATGGTCTCGATTTAAACGCCGACCATCGTAAGTTATCATCATGTGGTCAGAGTCATAGAATCGATTTGATTCGTGTCCCATATGTTTTGATTCTCCATGAGTTTAATATAATCTTCGACTGCCTTCTCCTTAAAACCGAAATTAATCTCGTATAGAATGCGACCGCATTTCTGTTTAAAATTTATAATCTCAGTCTCAAGTACACTTGGACCTCCATAGTATTGTCCTACCCAAGATTCCATTTCAAAATCATTCACGCGCATCAACTTTAAACACAAATCCAAAGCCACACGTTTTTCACTTGAGTTCAATACGTTGATTGAAACCGCCATAACCCCTCCCTGTTCTTAGTATCCTGATTCCAATCCATTTTTATGCAATACGTGGCTATAATAGAGATATGCAAGTAAAGTCACCTCACCTACAACAAAAAAAAAGGCCAAAATAAGTCGCGAAAACAAAACACCAATCCCGCCGCCAAAGCTAAGACTTGATGAGCAACTCACGTTGGTAGCTAAAGTAAGAAGATAATTTGCAAACGCAAGGCCGAAAATCGGCATGAACTCCTCCTCTAGTTTCTATAGACCGTAGACACAATTCTTTTGCGACAATCCTCCAATGAAAACGGCTTTTCCAGATAATCTGAAGGAACCTCTTCACCTTTTAATAAGTCAGCGAGCTGACTTCGGGACATCGCCGAGCTCAACAACAAACGCAAATCAGGGTACACCGTGCGGCACAGTCGCAAAATGTCGAGCCCTGTTCCAGGTCCCCTCAAAAAAATGTCCGCAAATACTAAATCAAAAGGTGAATTAATTTTTTTTTTCCACTTAACGGAACTCAATAAACGAATAGCTTCTTCAATACTGGAGGCCGTCCGCACTCTCGACTCAGGAAATACTTCTCGCATCACTACTTTTAGTACCTCAATAAGGTCACTGTCGTCTTCGACAATCAAAATATCCTTTACCTCATTAGGTTCTACCGGATGTAGACTTGTTCTCATTGCGCCCCCTCTAGATGAATTCAAAATGACCTTAGCAGTTAAAATCTAAGTGCAACACCAGTGCCACTTATGAATTTCAATAAGTTATAGTAATCTTATCGTACATTTCGTGATTTTTTGGGGAAATCTGGGATTAAAATAGGATGTTATGTCGCAAAATATTATTTAACTGCGACAATAGATATTTTTATAACGCGAATCCGTAACTTTTAATTGAGCTAAATACAGTGAGTTATTCTTATTTAAAACAAAAAAGAAAGACCCCGCAAGAACACGTAGATAACGTAAGTCTGCAGCCGAAACCAATATTCCCTTATGAGATAGTGTTTTAGTAAAGTAGTTTGTGATATCCATATATTTTTGGCACCCAGCGCCCCATTCGGTGGATCCAAGTTTCACCGCTTTCGAGTTGCCCAAAAAAAATACCCTCAAAGTATCTTTGGGTGTGTACGACTCATCTATACTAAGTGAAAAAGTAAATTGCTTCTTTCCTTTTTTTACAAACTCTTTAAGATCGAGTTCACCGCCACCAAGACCAAAGAGCAATTCATAATTTTTTCCCCCTAAAACATCGATATCTTTTTCTGCAAGATAGGCTTTAAGCCCCATATACTGTGTTGGAATTTCAATTTTTGTGGAGATACCTTCTTTCTTACCTTTTTCGGCATGTTTTCCGTCATTTTTCTGACCCGCGCCGCCAAAGCCCGTGGTATGCGTTGAATGATAAATGGACTCCATACGATCCCAAAGTTCTGTTGGCAACATGACATCGGCAGACTGGCGCGTGAGATTTACTGTCTCAAATCCTACGGGCGCATCTGATTTTTTTTCAGCATTACCTTTTTGTTCGTGATCGCCCTCACAGGAAATCAAAAAAACAGAGAATAGAAAAAGTAAAAAATTATTTTGCCACCGCACGATTCATTTCCTTCTTTAGCCATAAAAGAGGCTTGTAACGGTTAGTGATCACCAAACCCCTGCTTAGCCACTCATGGGCTTTAGAAGATTCATTCAGGCGCCAATAGCTTTCGGAGAGACCGGCAATAGCACTAAGGTCAC
Organism: Proteobacteria bacterium SG_bin7; assembly: GCA_002083485.1. Taxonomy (GTDB): domain Bacteria; phylum Bdellovibrionota; class Bdellovibrionia; order Bdellovibrionales; family SG-bin7; genus SG-bin7. The sequence goes on from LWDK01000053.1 coordinate 84,808, forward strand.
GCGGATTATTGCGCACTGCCAATTCATAATTCTCACGGGCACAATTCCAATTTGAAGAGCGCATGCATGCACGTGCTCTCAACAATGTAGGTAAACGAATTCCATTTTCTTTGAGGCCAGCCTTTAAACTTGCTTTAGCCGCATCGTCGTTACCAGTGGTGAGCATCAGGTAACCAAATAGTGCTGCCAGCAACGCGTTGGTTGGATCCTGTAACATTGCTTCGGTGAAATTTTTCTTTGCTTCATCTAAACGATTTGCACGCATAAGACAGAAACCTAACAATCCAGAATTTACGGCAGCCTTAGGAGAACCACGGACAGCTTCTTCACACCAACGCAAAAGCTGCGACCAATCCACAATGCGTGGAAAAACTAAAATGTCAGGAATGAACTGAACGTTAATTTCAGGATCAGAATCTAAAACGCCTTCAACACCATCCAAAGTTTTATCGATCTTAAATTTTGCAATCGCACCAATCAATTTCGCTTCTTGGGCATATTCTTGGTTAGAAGCGGCATAGCGCCAAGCAACCTCATAAGACCTTTTAAATTCCGTTGCACTTGCAGCAGCATCCCCTTGCCGCAACAACAAAGAAGCCAACAAGATATTTTTAACAGCGTAAATATTTGAAACCGCCGACTCATGTATTTGATTTAAACTGTCAATCGCTTCCTGATATTTATCGGCCTTAGAATCGAGATACGCCTTATTAATTAAAGCAGGTCCATAAGCACGATCGAGCTTTAATGAATCGTTAATTTTGTCAAGTGCAGAGGTGTACTCACTATCTTGCATGCGTGCGAGTGCCAGCACAACATTAGCTTCTTTGACCACGCTCGGCGAGTGTTCGCGCTCAAGTATATTATTCACGATTCTTTGGGCTTCGGCTGTCTGGCCTTCGAAATAAATCATAAGAGCTGCAGATTTTAATCCTGTGTCAGCATCATTCGGTCGTAATTCTAACGCAGCCTTAAAATTTTTTAGGGCCCTCATATGATCGGCGGCATCCTGAGCTTCAACACCTTGGCGATATAACTCTTCGAAGCTCGCCGTACGAACATTGCCATTTTTTTTTGTGGTCACCCAAATCATCGCAAAAATTGAGAGAGCCAAAAGAGGTATTAACCACATCCGCCGCGAAGAACGGTTGATGTTGGCCTGCACATCAGCGTCATTTGTAACGCCATAGGAATTTACTTTATCATCATTTTTATGTCTAGCTTCTATTGGAACAACTCTGGCTTGCACATCGATTAAATTGTCTTCTATAGCATCCGTAAATGAGGCTGTTTGGGCACTGTCTTGGGTGATAGTAAAATCTTGTCCCTTTTCGACATGGGTATTGGTCCCTGTATCTTCGTGGCGACTCATAGTTCTCTGACGAACCAACTCTATTGTTTTTGCAAAAGCAGCATCATCACGTAGATACTTCCAGCGCTCAAATGGCCGCGAAACCTCATCTAAAGGAACGATTTCGCTAGCCATCAATTTCTTTTCGACATCGTCGAGGGTAAAAGGGCCCATAATTCGGCCGGATGATTTTAACAGCCACTCTGACGGAAGAGATTGAACAATGCCTTCAAAAGTTTTTCCACTATACTCCTCAAGTGCACGCGCACAGCCTTCACAAATTTTTCCGTCTGACAGAAAAATTCCGATACGATTATTTTCAAAAGGTAACCGGCAATAAATACAGTTTCCACCTGGGCCGACATCGACCAATGACGTACTCATCAGGCGACGTAGGCGACTAGATCGACCCGACTTGCGAGTCACGCACGCAAAGCAAAGTTCTCCGTTTTGCAAATGGAGCTTTATATCTGCATTACACTTCTTACACTTCGTATTCTTAGTGGTAGAAATGTCGAACCCCCGTTAATACCATGTTAATGCTGCACTCCCTAGCCTTGGCAATTACTTCTTCGTCGCGAACACTTCCTCCTGGCTGTATCACCCAACGAATTCCAGACGAATTAATTTTTTCAATGGAATCCGCAAAGGGGAAAAATGCATCACTCGCCAGTACAGCGTCGCCTTTAAAGTCCTTATGATGTGTATTCTTTCTTTGAATCGCATGTTCTACGGCCTCGACACGGTTTACCTGTCCCATACCCAAGCCCAAAGTCTTGCCTCCTCCGGCGATGGCAATCGCATTACTTTTTAGGTGAGCGCAGACGCGCCAAGCAAAAGTTAGATTACTTTTAATTTCAAGACTCGGCGGCTCTCCAATGATTTTCCAATCGTTATTCCAGCCACCAACATCGTCGGAATTCTGAACCAAAAAGCCACCACGGATTGTTTTGACCTCTAGGGTTCGTGATTTTTTAGCTATACCCTTCCACCTTAAGAGGCGTAAATTTTTTTTCTTTTTAAAAATCCCAAGAGCATCTGCGCTAAAGTCGGGGGCGACAATACATTCCAAAAAAATATTTTCTAAAAGCTTAGAGATTTCAATATCGACAGTCTGGTTGATGGCGATGATACCGCCGAAAATGCTTACGGGGTCGCTCGTGATACATTTGCTTGCAGCTTCAAAAGACGTTTCGCCTATTCCGACACCACAGGGATTTGCATGTTTTACTCCAACCATGCAGGGCTCATCAAATTCTACCAACGTACGACTGGCGGCCTCTAAATCTACAATGTTGTTATAGGAAAGTTGTTTTCCCTGTAAGATCTCGGCATCGTGCAACCCACTTTCACTTCCCGGCATACGATACCAATAAGCTTTTTGTTGGGGGTTTTCGCCATAACGAAGCTCCTCAACAACCTTTCCACCAACACTAAAATCTTTACCAGGATCCTGCGACTCATTTAATTTTTGTGCAATCATAGAATCATACGTCGAAATATGTGAAAAAACTTTGGCAGCCAATTGCTTGCGATCGTAATTATTGTCGAGAACAGATTTGTAGTCGGCGGGATCACAAATCACCGTAATAGTCTCGTAGTTTTTCGCAGCCGCTCGCAACAAACAAGGACCGCCAATATCAATATATTCCATCAACTCGCGATCATCTAAATTCTCTTTGAGAGCTGCTTCGAAGGGATAAAGGTTACCGACAACAAGATCAAATGGCTCAAGACTATGCTCTTTGAGCAAAGCCATATCATCCCTGTCATAATGACGCGCGAGAAGCGACATGTGAATGCGCGGGTTTAGAGTGCGAACACGACCATCCATGACCTCTGGAAATCCCGTCACTTCAGAAACATGGATAACAGGAATACCATTTTTTTTTAAAAGCTCAGCTGTTCCACCAGTAGAAACAATTTTCAGACCTTTTTCAACAAGTGGTTTAACGAAATCAAGAAGACCGGTTTTATCTGAAACAGAAACCAAACCATATTTAAACATATTCAAAATGATGCCCTGGTCAAGATCAGCTTCAAATCATCATTGGTTAAGAATAGGCCCGCGCCAATAAATGTTGAATACCCGCTACTATCGAAAACGTTATCGCCGCCACCGACCAAGTACACTCCCCGATATAAATTATATTTTAGGTAGGCCCTCACATAGATATCAGCAAAATTGAAAGCTTCAACTGAAAATCTGAACTTATTACGCCAGAAGTTGTAGTCAAGCGCAATACCGCCACGGCTCTCTATCAAACCGCCTTTGACGGTAAAGTCGTAAATGTTTTTTGCATAGAGTGCCGTGAATTTAACCCGCTCACGGTAAGTGTCAGCTTGATTGATGGTCGTGGTCGTGCCACCCGCGGAGCGTGTCGTGTCGGTGTGCAAAGTTAAACCAGCGGCATCATCGATAATAGCCACCTCGTAGTAGCGATCAAGACCCGGCTGAATTCTTACGCCTATAAATGACTTAGCCTGGTCTGCCCTGGTCATGAACTCCGAATGAAAGTCAAAACTTGTCTCGATGGTGCTTGCGGTATCAAACACACTTGATACTTTGTCCACAGCTGTCTCGATTTTCTCAACGGTTGCATCGTCGTTAATCAAACGACCAATTGTTCCTTTACCGCTATTAATTTTATCAGAAACCTCCTCTGCATTTTTCATAACAACGTCTAGACGGTTAAGGCTTTTCATGACACGTTTCCAAGTTTCTTTAAAACCTTCCGGGGATTTATCATTTATCAAATTATCTAGAGTTCCCGCGATATTATTTGCACGATCGATAACCTCACCAATTTTTCCTTTGTTTTTGGCAGTAATCTCTGACAAGTCACGCGTTAGGTCTTCAATATTTTTTATGATACGCCCAATGGGTTGATTTTGATCTGGCTTGTCATCTGTCGCAGTTTTTAGTTTCTCAGCAATATTTGAAAACGCGCTTGCAACCTTTGATATCTCATTCATCACGACGTTCATCGAACCATGATCAACAGTTCTTGTGATCTGGCCCCCCTCGGGAAGTGGCGGATCTTGGGGATTACCTGGGACAATTTCGATATACTTATCGCCTAAGATGCCATTGGCTCTTAACTCTGCCGATGTTGAGGTAGTAAGTGGAAGGTCGGCAGAGATTTTAATGTCGATCCGGGCCATACCATCTTGTAACCGAATATTTTTAATTGAGCCGATATCAACACCGGCCATTTTAATTCCAGAATTTTTTATTAGACCCGAAGCGTCTTTTAACAAAAACCACGCCTCTTTATTTTTGTGAAGAATTTCAGGATTCTCGCTTACTCTCATGGACATAACACCAATCATCGCCAGAACAGCGATAACCATAATGCCCACTTTAAATTCCGCAGTCCCCATCATGATTTCTTCATTCCCTTAGATACAAATTTTTTCACCAATGGAATCTCAGAATTATAAAAATCCTGAGGAGTTCCAAATAATAAGATTCTACCACTATCGAGCATCGCTATGTAATCACCAATGCGAAAAGCTGCATACAAATCATGACTAACTACTAGGGACGTTAAACCAGCACGATGGCGATGTGTTTCAAGAATAAGATCGTCCACGGTCTCGGTCAAAATCGGATCTAGCCCGGTCGTTGGTTCATCATATACTAAAATATCTGGATCAAGGGCAATTGCTCGCGCAAGCCCCACGCGTTTACGCATTCCTCCTGACAATTCATTGGGAAGTTTATGATAATGAATTTCGTCGAGCTTAACCAACTTAAGTCGCGCTGTCGCAATTTCAGTTTTTTCTCTTTCTGAGAGATAGGCACGGTGCTCACGCAAGGGAAACATGACATTTTCGATGACAGTCATGTCATCGAATAAAGCAGCATTTTGAAATAAAACACCAAAGTGTTTACGAAACTGAATTTTGTCATGAGCATGTAACAGTGTCAGATCTTGTCCCAGAACTATAATTTTCCCCTCACTTGGCATAAGTAATCCGAGAATGTGTTTTAAAAGAACACTCTTACCTGTTCCTGAAAATCCAATAAGACAAGTAATTTTTCCTTTCGGAATTTTTAAATCGACACCTTGAAACACGTAATGCTGACCATCGAATGTCTTTTTTAAATTTGAAATTTCAATGGCAGTTTGATCCACAACTTATATCCCCGCAATTTTGTAATAAAAGCGAATGAGATGGGAAAGGAAATAATCTAGAATAATTGTCATTACCATACTTGATACCACACCTCTGTTCGTGGCATTTCCCACGCCACGAGCCCCTCCTTCGGTTCTATAACCACTGAAGGTACAAATTGTTGCAAAGAAAAATCCAAAGACTACAGATTTAAAAAATCCCTCGTAGATGTGGCGCGGTTCAATCCACAGGCGAATCTTTTCCCAAAAAATTGCCGCATCCATTTCCAAAATTTTGATACAAAGAAAATGTGCACCCGCCATTGAAACGAAATCAAAAACAGCACACAGCAGTGGCATCACTAAAAGAGTAGCCACCATCCTCGGACTCACAAGATACTGAACCGGATCAACGCCCATCACTTCGAGCGCGTCAATCTGTTCGCTCACACGCATAGTTCCAATGTGTGCCGCCATAGCTCCACCTGCCCGAGCCGCAACAATCAGCCCTGTCATTACGGGCCCAAGTTCACGGCTGATCGCCAGCGCGACTGTCGGACCAACGAGATTACTCGCATTCACAAGACTAAATCCTAGGTATATTTGATAGGAAAGCGCCATCCCGGTGAATGTTCCAGTAAGAGCAACGATTAAAACTGATTTATTTCCGATAAATTCAGCATGCCGAAAAAATTCGCCAATACGGTAGGGTTTTTGAAAAATGCCCATGAGACACGCCATCAAAAAATAAAACATGGCGCCAACATCGGCAATCCACCTATGAACTTCTTCGAGAACGAAAACGAACTTTTCCCAACCAGTTTTAGTAATTTTGATAGTCAAGGCGTCGACATTCATTGAAATTTCTCTCTATGGAATATTGTATTCTCGCAGTGAATTAAGTGCGAAGAACTTATCTTATGAGCGATATTTCCCCACGTTTCGCCAGAGACTTTTGTACTGACCAGACCTATGTTTTAGTGAATTAATTATGCAACATAGGTACTCGTCCTAGTCTCGGATCTACCTGATATAAATTCGCGGGATCCTATTGCCTACAGAAGTTAAAACTTCATAAGAAATGGTTTTTGCTATCTTACCAAGCTCGTCGGCAGTAATTTCGTCTTTGCCTTGAGCTCCTAGGATAACAATCTCCTCACCAACCAAAGCAAGTTTACCGCCGCAAACTTTGGTGAGGTCAACCATAGTGTAATCCATGCAAACGGTACCTATCACCGGCACGCGTTTTCCCCGAAATAACATGAACGCTTTATTGGAGAAAGCGCGAAAGTATCCATCTTCATATCCGATTGGCACAACGGCAATCACCGAGCGTTTTTTTGCGGTCCATTTTCCCGAATAGGAAACCTTGTCGCCCTTCTCAACGAATCGCGATAGGACAACTTTTGACTTAATAGACATCACCGGCTTCAATTTCTTACTCGTTTCAGCACTATAAAGAGAAATTCCCGGCCTAATTCCGAGGTCTCGATATTTAGAGCCCGCAGAAAAAAATCCTGCGGAATTTAGGGAGTGAAATTTGATTCCTTCTTCGAGAAAAATTTCCTTCATAGTCAGAAATTTTTTTAGCTGTGTTGTACTAACACCTTTTGTTTTACCTGCATCGTCGCCATTGCGTAAATGGGTACAAATGCCCTGCAAAAGAAAACAATTTTCTTCCACGATATAGTCGTGAACGGCTCTTGCATCGCTCAAATCGAATCCTAAGCGATTCATTCCAGTATTAAACTTCACATGAATCGGCCAAAGTCGTCCCCGCAACGCTCTCTTTATTCCATCGAATTGCGTCCAAGTTGAAATTACAGGAGTTAACTCGTAGTCAATAATTTCGCTTGCCGATATATCATCAAAAATATCAAAAACCAAAATTGGAACCCGAATACCATGTTTTCTCAGATGTATACCTTCTTCAACTAGACAAACACCTACACGCTCTGCCCCCGCCGATACCAAAGCCTTTGCCACGGCGACATCCCCATGTCCATAAGCATTCGCTTTTACCATGGGACAAATAAAGCGGTTTTCACCAGCTCTTTCTTTAATAACTTGAAAATTATGACGTAGGTTACCTAATGAAATTTCAGCTACTGTCTTTCGAATCACAATCTCTGCTCAGCCATTGGTTCTAGATCAGTAATATTCGTTGCAATACAAACACTGTTGCCACTTTGTTTGGTTGCCTCGAATAAAGCCTCATCGGCAGAAATTAAAAGCCCCTCAGAGTCCTTACATAGGGCGGGATACTCACTAACACCGACACTGACGGAAACACCAGAGATCAAATCGCCGGCTAATGTTTTAATTTCGGCTTTTCCAACTAACTTTCGCAAAGTTTCTGCTTTGAGTTGCGCTCCCCTGATAGGTGTATGCGGAAGCAAAACTACAAACTGATCCTTTTCCGTGCGATAGATCAAGTCATTAATACGGCTGGTCTTACGCAAAATTGTGGACACGGCCTTAATGATCTTTTCACTTTCAAATTCATATTTCTTCAGATGGCCTGCAAAATTATCGATTTTTAAATACAACGCCGAAAGCGGCAGCTGCGTGCGATTTGCTCGCGACATCTCTGCAGTCAAAGCACCATCTAACGATTTTCGTGTGGGTAGATTGGTAAGTTCGTCTTTAATGTCGTACTCATGAACCTTAAATGCCAAAGCGTTCCGACTTGCAACCAAATTTAGTAATTCAATTGAGTCGTTAAAAAATCTTTTTTCAGACTCATTTTTTAAATTTTTAAAGATCACACATAGGCCAAGGACCGCTTTGTCCGTAACTAGCTCACGGAATTCAAACTCGGAAACGTTAAAGGCTCCCTTTACTAAGTCTCTTAAGTTAGCCAGAAATCGAACATGAGAGTAAAAATATTTTTGTTCCTTTAGAGAAAGGCCCGCAAGCGGCACTCCAATTCCACGAACTTTTTGGAGATCAAGTCCCGCACACTGAGATAAAACCAAATGACTATGGTTTGGAATATAACGAAAGAATACAGTCGGTGTGTCCTGGTATAGCTTATTAATTTTATTCAACCAGTCTTGAATCGCATCCTCGACAGAATGACATTTTGCCAAAGAATTCATGAGTCCTGAAAACCCCATGGTGTTTCCACCAATTTCGCCTTTGAACGCCTTTGCTCCCGCCTCTAAAGTGTCTTTCTCACTTTTAATCTTTACAAATTCGGCTATATAACGCTGAGTTCTTCCCTCACTCGCCTCTAACTCGGTTTCAAGTTGGTTAACCTTAATTTGATAATTGCGAATTTTTTGAAATAATTCCTCTTGTTGTTTTGTTTCGGTGCTTTGTTTTTCGCTTAGGGTGTGAATTTTTTGCTCCTGATCTTGGACCTGCTTTTCCAACGCCGCGATTTTGGATTCACTTTCATCCCCAATTTGCTCAGCTTGATACTGATAATAAATTCTCTCCAACGCACGATCCAATACGGAAATTACCGAACGGCCGTCTTTTTGCGATCTGTCAATGACGTCGTAGAAACCCATCTCCATCAAAGAGTTGGCGTGGACTTGCATCCGATTCGTCAATATCGCCACATGCAGGGTTTCGGGTGAAGAGTCCAAAAACACTTCAAGGTAGCGTTCCGCAGTCATCCCTTGATCGTCGAGGTCGATGACAGCAACATGTGGAGGGTTTTTTCCTACTTTTTCTAGAGCCGAAGCTACCTGACGAAAATTAAGAACCTCGAAACCTGCCCCCGTCAAAGCAATTCTCGTCGCGGCGAGCTCTGCTGTTTCTTCGCCGATTAAATATATCAAAAAATTTCCACGGATCTCGTTAATCATTTTCGATTTCCTTTACTCGTGGTTTACGAACGTTAATCGCGAGATTTTTAAATTGAAATTGATTAAATCGTTTATTTATTTCTTCTGATTTAGATGGTCCTGAAAAAGTTTTCGAAAGTGCGCTACTAACCTCACTCGCAATCGGTAAACGAATTATAATTTGATTGCCATTGTGGAAGTCGTACCGCAACTGTACATCACCTTTAAAACGACGCACAAACTGAAACGCCTCTTGGACACTGCCAATTAAACCTGGTTGAGTCATTAAGTCGTTCATCAACATTTCTTCGTTTGTTTTTCGAGGTAGACCATTATCACCGAGTAAAAGCTCAACATACTTTCCGGAACGATAAAGTCGGATTTTTATTTTTCGCGCCATCTTTTGCCGAACGCTATGAAGAGTAAGTTTCATGAAATTCTCAACAGCCTTTTTCAAAAATTCAGAACTTCCATTGACGTTCGGAACGTCTTCAAGTTTCTCTTCCAAGTCAACACCAAATACCCGGAGATCGCTACCAACCTCCGCTAGTGTAGCGACAATTAATGGCCGAAGGTTAGATGAATCTAATACGGGAATTATCGACGCTGGCGTTGTTGCTGGCGATTGAAAGCCAGTGACTTGTGTAGGTACATTCACAGCTGCTTGAACCGGGGTTTTCTTTGCCCTGATTCCCATGGCTAAATTCATAAGTTTTTCCAAAGGACCTGCAACTGGAGTTTTTTGAGGCGTGCTCGACTTTTTCGCTTCTGGGTCTTTCATAAAATCTTTTTGTGGAAGAGACGGATTACCAATGGCCTGCTTTGTTGGTTCCGTGGAAACCACTTTCGTCTGTCGGCCCATCAGAAAGATCCCACTCACTAACAAAATCATTGCTCCTGCAAGCATCTCGAACAACCAGCGAAAATACTTGATTCCAACGAGGTTACCTGGCATTTCGGCGCTAATTACCAAATTGATTTCCGGAATCTTTTGAATTGCCACAAAACCCCCGGCTTTCTTTCCTGACTTTCTTTCAACAAAGGATTCTAAACGGTAAGTATCCACTAATTTTTGAATATCTTTGGGAGCTTGTACACCTTGATATTCTTCTGTCGAGTGTGCCAGGACATAATTTCTTGCGTCTAAAATCGTAAATACGGAATTTGTTCCTTTAAAAATTTCGATCACATCGCCAAAGGGATCTTTAAAAACACCAAATGCCAAGTTCTTCGCCTCGCCAGGAGCACAAACCTTCCATACGTTGTTCGCATCAGGTGCAATTGGAATTAAGAGTCCCGCAAATGAATCACCCTTTGTATCTGCAAGGCGAATCCACTGTTTACTGACTAACCTTCCAAGAGGAGGAATTTGTTTTGCAAAATGGGCTCCAGAGCCAGGAATCTCTTCCTTTTCAACCAGGTTCCACGTTCCATTTTCGTTTTTCTGTAATAAACGCGAATAAATAACTTTTAGGCTTCCAGCACTTTTGCGATTAAGTGCCGCGACATACGCATCTTCTATGGTTTGTGCTTTTTGCACCAACAAGTGACTTAGCACTAAAATTTCATTACTTAAAGTTTCGCGCAAAGTTTGGCGTGCAAAACTTCCCCAAGAATTTTTTGTTCGTAGCGCAAGTCCCGCGATAATGGCCACAAAAAACATGACCAAGACAAAAGACTGTAATCTTTTTTTATTATGCATCCGTGCCCTCGATTTTTTGGGATCGACGTCCGAGTCAAACCCTTGAATAAATTTTAATTTCGGCGTCGACAGAGAATCAAGCGCGCTCTGCGTTACGTGCTGCATTATTCGAGAGAAAGTGACAAGGTTCCTGCCATGAAGACAATTCCTACAGACGTCTTGGTTATTGGATCTGGGGTTGCAGGCTTAGGTCTAGCATTAAAGATGCCAGAAGAAGCGAATATCATTGTACTTTCTAAATACAAGGCCACCGAATCAAGTTCAAACTTAGCCCAGGGCGGGATTGCATCTGTATCCCATGAAGATGACTCATTTGATAAGCACATCGAGGATACGCTAAATGCCGGAGCAGGGCTTTGTCGCAAAGATGTCGTTGAGAACGTAATTCATCAAGGCCCAGCACGTATTCAGGATTTAATTAACTGGGGAGTAAAATTTGACAATGGTCTTACACTCGAGGGTGGACATCGCGAAAGGAGAGTCCTTCACGTCAAAGACCACACCGGAAATATTATTCATGGAACTCTTCTTCGGCGTGCCCGAGAAAGTAAAAACATTAAAATTCTGGAAGATCATTTTGGGATTGACTTACTCACAACCAAAAAATTGTTTCCACATGAAATCAATCCCAACACTTGCATAGGGGCATATGTTTTCGATGTCAAAAATCAAGAAGTGATTGCGATCAAGTCAAAGATTACAATTCTCGCCACTGGAGGCGCCGGAAGAATTTATCTATACACTTCAAATTGGACGGGAGCCACCGGTGATGGAATTGCAATGGCCTACCGGTCTGGCGCCAGAATAGCGAATTTAGAATTTATGCAATTTCATCCAACCTGCCTTTACCACCCCGAAGCAAGAAATTTCCTACTAACAGAAGCGCTTCGCGGCGAAGGCGCGAAACTTCTAAACTCAAGTGGCGAAGAATTTATGAAACGCTACCATGAAATGGGAAACCTCGCGCCCCGTGATATCGTTGCCAGAAGTATGGACGCCGAAATCAAGAAATCAGGTCATCCGTGTATTTATCTCGATATTTCCTTCAAACCCGATGGCGAAATTAAAGAACGCTTTCCGACAATTTATAAAAATTGTCTAAACTATGGAATCGACATTACAAAACAACCTATTCCTGTTGTGCCCGCGGCCCACTACCTTTGTGGCGGAATACTTGCGGATATTAACGGGAAAACGGATATTGTAAATTTATTTGCTATCGGAGAAACGGCTTGTAACGGACTTCACGGCGCTAATCGTCTGGCTTCAAATTCCCTACTTGGTTGCCTCGCCACTGCCCATAACACAGCAAGCTTTGCAAAGGGAACTCTGGAAAATATTTCGATCTCTTCAGTTCAAATCGAAAACTGGAAAAATCCGCCGGCCCCCCCACATCCTGAAATGGTAGTCATCGCCCATCTCTGGCAAGAAATTCGTACTCTCATGTGGAACTACATGGGGATTGTGCGTACAACTTTCCGTTTAAATCGTGCATTGAAGCGCTTAACAATTATCCAGGAAGAAGTTGAAGAATTTTATCGCAAATTTCCCCTACACCAGGACATCTTGGAATGTCGCAATATTGCCTTGATGGCAATTTTATCAGTGAGGTGCGCATTAATACGAAAAGAATCTGTAGGAATTCATTTCAATGAAGATTTGCCGGCAGCAAAAATCGGCTCACTTGAAGATTCAATTATTCGGTAGTTAGCGCGCGCCGCCACCTTCGGCAAAACGAATTTCGAATCCAAAGCCAATGTATAAGCTCGTTCCGGGGTTAACATTAAATTTCATATCTGATCGAAACCAAACATCGCCTCCAACCAATGCCATAATTCCACCACCAACGTGACCACCACCCATATAGGAACTTTCGCTCATCACTGGCGTCGAAATTTGTACCAGGTCAATTCCTGCAAAAACTTCTGCCACTAAGCTTTCCACGGGAATATCGCCACGCATGCTTACAGAAAGAGTGTTGTAAGTTGACCCTTCACCAGAATGAAAGTTTCCACCAAGCTCAATAAAGCCGCGACTTGTTTTCATACCGTAACGGATTCCCCAACCAGAAATAATTTCCGTGAGTCCATTAATCTGATCAGGAAGTAATCTTCCAACGTGAAATCCCATCTCGGATCCGATATTTCCGCCAGTCACATCTTGCCCTTCTTGTGCGAATACAGAAGAGCCGCTCAACAATATTGCGATGACTAAGGTCCAAATGCTGCTTTTCAGGCTGTGTATCATGTCAGTAATAACGGAATTTATCGTGTGATTCTTGACCGTTATCTTGATTCAACCGACAATAGAAGTCTATGCAACGCAAAGAAGGTCACTTTCGAGGGTTTGATGGAACCGAATTATTTTACCAGACTTGGGAACCAACTAATTCTTGTGGGACTATCGTCATAACACATGGACTTGCGGAGCACTCTGAGTGTTACCAAAGGCTAGTTGACGGAATGGCGCCTAACGGGTGGACCTGTTTGGGTTGGGACATGCGTGGGCACGGAAGATCCGAAGGCAAGCGCGGCGCCGTAAAAAATTTCGATGATTACTCCAACGATTTGAAAATATTGGTCGAAGTCTTAAATAAAGTAAATTTACCAAAGCCCTACTTTCTCTTGGGTCATTCTATGGGTGGTCTAGTGACAGCAAACACCCTCCTAAAATTTGGGGACTTGGGAGCTAAAGCTATAGCTCTTAGCTCACCGCTTTTTGGAATTGCAATGCCAGTACCAGCCATCAAAGATATGGCGGCGAGACTATTAAGCTCATGGATTCCTAGTCTGACCTTGAACAATGAAATAGTTTACGAAAATCTCACTCACGACGAAGCTATCTATAAAACCTATGACCGCGATCCCCTTCGCCACGACAAAATTTCGCTGGCTTTATACCTGGGAATGATAGACAGCTTTAATTTCGTACTTTTAAATGCTTCGAAAATTCACGTTCCCATTTTCATACAACTTGCTGGGGACGATAAAGTAACTAGCCGAAAGGCCGCCGAAAGATTTTATGAACGCTTAGGATCGCAAAGAAAGGATCTCGTGGTCTACAAAGATTACTACCACGAAATTTTTAACGAGGTTGGTAGAGAAAAGGTTTATACTGATCTTAACAATTTTTTAAAGGGATTTGTGACCACGTCATGAAATCTATTTTGATTTTTTCTTCTATATACTTGTCTCTCTCTCTCGGTTGTTCTTCGCTCGACAAAAAAGAGGAGGGCAGCACCACCTTTGGTCATGAATTTAATCCCGATACATATGCCGATGTAATTGAGCGCTGGACAGATCGCAAGATTGGCTACTCCGGATTTTACAATGCTTTTGAGTTCCACGTGACTTATTTAAACACCGAAGTTCGTGAAGCTAGCAAACGTTACCAGGCCGGCTATTTGCAGTGGTCACAGGAAAAACTGCAGAGCGAACTGAAAAAGGTGATGGATGAATTGAGCTATGATACCTATTTTTTTCTAAGCTTTTTCACACCAAATTTAAAAGATAATAATCTTGGTAAAAAAAGTACTGTCTGGAACGTTTACCTCGATGCCAATGGTCGGCGCTATGAAGGAACGGTCATAAAAAACACCGATGAATTTCCTGAGCTGGTCAGACTTTATCCTTACCATAACCGCTGGAGCACTCCCTATATTGTGAAATTCCGCTTACCTTCGACAATAGCACAGTCTGGATCCATAAAATTTACGTTAGCTGGGCCAATGGGGACAGCCGAAGTTGCCTTTCCTAAATAAAAATTACTCACTTTTCAAATTTCTCGATTAGAAAACCTGTCACGATTTCCTTAGCTTGAACCAACGATACACCATAGTGTTTTGCGATAAGCGCCGTAATTGTATCTGCACTCGTCTTTCCATCAATACAGTTTAAGATTTGAAAACCTAAATGATAACGTGCGATCTCATATTTTAAATCACGATCAGGCTGAATTGGCTTTTTGAAATCTGTTATCCAATCTGGTAACGGTGAATAATAAGATGGCTCTTTTGCTTCTTTTTTCTTTTTAGCAATGAACGAAACAACAGTTTCACTACGCCCCATTCCGCTATAAGGCGAGCTCAAGTACGGTAGAACATTTTCTTTGGCATCCGAAATTTCAAAACCCTCTTCAGTGAGAATTTTTCTGACCTCTTCGACGGTGTAGTTCTCGGAATTTTCAAAATGCTGAAATCCCAATGGGCCGAAGTTAACCCAATGTCCATCCATCGCTAACGCCCGATTGATTCTTTGCGCTAAAAAACGTAAATCCTGCTTTACGATATCGACAAACCAAGGAGTTAAGACAACATCAAGAGACTTATCTTTAAACGGAAGATTTGAGGCATCCGTAAAAAGATAACTTATCCCCTTAGCGGTTGGCTTAGAAAATTTTAAATTTTGTTTTTTTGCAACATTTTCCAATTTCATGGGAGAAATAGGAATTTCCCAAAGCTGATGGACTTCTCCAGCCATAATGTCCTTAAATAAAAACATCAGCAACGGGTTGATGTCGACTGCAATTGTGTGCTCACATTTCAATTTATTGTGCAGATCATAAGTTAACCGGCCAGCACCAGATCCCAACACAACCATTGTTTTTGGGCGAAAGTTTTTTGGTAAAATCTCGCTCACACACTTCAAAGCTTTTTCATTTTCGCCGCTGTCCCAAGACCAGTCACGAAAAATATTGTTAAAATAACTTTCAAGGGTCTGCGTCGCTCCGACTTTTTCTTCAAGAGCTACAGCAAAATTTACGGTTTTGGGGTTTTTGTCAGGCCAGAGGTCAGCAAGAAATTCTTGCAAAAACTTTTCGTTTTCCAAAATTGCTTTTTTTAGAGTTTTTAGCCGGTCTTTAGTTTCGCTTAGCAGATCAACCTTTAATAGTTCCTGTTCAATCTGAGCTGATTGAACCAAACACATCTGCAGCAATTTCGTTGTACGGGCCTGCCATTGAATCAAAATCGATTCGGGTGAACGAAACAACCATGGAATTCCATGTATATTTGGAAAGGTAATTTTACAATTGCTACATTTCAAACTACCTTTGTCTTCAGAAATCGCTTTACGGCATTTGGGGCAATCTAATAACTCAGTCATACTTCCCTAAAAAAATAAATTTAACATCATTTGCAGTTGGTTGCGCGTGTACTTTCCGGCCGTTACGTGACTATCTTCACGCGCGACATTTAAAATTTCAAATTCCACTCCGGGAATTAAAAATGACTTTATGCCAAACATGAATTCAGTAGCACTACCTTCTTTTAGAGTTCTCGTCGTGTTCGAACGTGCGTAAATAGCTTCACCATATACCTCTCGCCAAATACGATATCGCATTTCAAGTGTCTGCACATCGCCCTTATCAACGGTGCCATCGGAGTACTCTTTTTTTATCTGAATCATGTCAGCATTCACAATAAGATTTTTAAATGTCGCTCCAAAAGTTAGGCTAGCTATGCCTTTATTAACCTGCAGTAGTCCAGCGATTCCTTTAGTTTTCCAGTAAGAAAGCATAGCCGAAAACCCATTTCGGAACCTTCCACCAAAATTCGCCGCAAAACCATCATCCTGAGGAAAATTTGGATTTGCAACCGGCTTTATCATATGCAAATTTACAAATGGCACATTAGTAGCAACTCCGACAGTCAACGCGTTGGCAATATACAAGGCCGAATCAGCGGTAATATTTAACACCCCTTCATCGGTTCCTGAGGTGTACATCACACTCTGTGCAAGCGCTGTGTGGTCGGGGGTATGCATTCCCATGAGTGGGCGATAAAGACCGTACTGAAAAAAAGAGTTATATGGTAAGTCCTCTATTAGCAAATACGTGGACTTAACTCGTGACCCATCAGCCGCAGTCACCCAATTTGGATCTAGACGTACATTACCATTTTGTCCCGGAAAGTTATAATACTGGTGCTCAAAAACCAAATTTACGTATTTCTTATTAATAGGTTTTACTCTCACACCAAGCTCAAGCGCCATTGGTAAGGTATAGGCAGCCTGTGTTGTGGTAGAAGCCGAGGTTGTAAACTTTTGATCAAAGTTAATCAGACGAAAATTGGCGCCGGCAAAAATCCAATTATTTCGCTCTTGCAAATAAGGGTCCTCCGTCGGAATCCGCGCCAGAAAGTCCTCTTTGGACTTTGCAATTGCCAAATCCTGATGATCTTCGCGATAATTTTTTTCGTTAGCCTCAATTTCTTTCACTACATAGAGTGGCGGGGGAGTTTCGGCTTTTTTGGTCTTATTTTTATTTCCCCAAACCTGCGCTTCTAATGGCGCTGGAGTGTTTTTGCTCTCAAACGCCTCGGATTTAAATGATCGTAACCAACGCTGACCATTCCATACTCCGTAACTGTTCCTCATGCCGCCACCGTTTGGATTTACGTGACAACCTTGACATGTCAAAGTGCAACGTCTCTCCTTCGCTACGACATTGATACGGCCAGGACTATGGCAAGCAGAACAGTTTTGCGCAAAGCGATTGGCCATCCACGGTTCAGCAAAAACAAATGTGTTTAAAAAAATGAAAAAAGATAAAAGAATTTGCACGGCGGCTCCCTAATTGAAATATTCCACTCAATTAGGGATACGAGTCAATTCTAGTTATTTAAAGCACCCTGAAGAATCCACTGTTTCACGTCAAAACGTTGCGCTGGATCGATAAGTCCAGTTAGTGGCATTGGATCAAGGCCTGGGATGTTGTCCGCGTCCATTCGTAAAAACATTATACTATTTGCAGGATCACCCGGTCGCAGAATCGCTTTACGAATCAGCTGTTCGTAGTTGGTAATGTCATAGCCGCCACGATTAAGAACCGAGTTATGACAACGCAGACATTCGTTTGCTAAAATTCCCCCATTGCTCATGAGCGACGTATATGTGAGCGCTGTTCCCGAGTAAGGGGCATCCTCATCAACAATAGTTAGACGGAAGTCTTGGAGAGTACTAGCTGCTCGCAATCCTGAGAGCTTCGTTGGGTCAATTTTTAAATGCAAAATTTCATTGAGCTCATCACGACTATCTTGGACAACCTTTATCTTCAGCATCTTACTGGTTTCGCCAATACCAAAGGTCACAAGATACCTTCCTCTTACATTGACACCTTCAAACTGCAGCCGACCATTCATTGGTAATAGAGGGTCGACGTCGTAGTCCTGAATGTCGCGATCAAAATGGCTTACGTTAATATCCATACCGTCATCGTTGATAGTAGTTCGGCAGCACTGATCTTTAATAGTCGTATCTGGACCAAAATATATTTCTGCCGATGTCGGCTGATCCCAAGGTTTCGAGAGCACAACCGGAATATTTATAATTTGATAACCTTCTGTTACAGATTGACTAGCGACCCCGAAACTGACATCAGGTCCCTGCACGGGCGGCGGCAGCGTAACCCTTTCAAGTTTTCCTATAGAAACTGAAAGGACATCAGTCGTACGCACATCACCCATAACAACCATCGCTCCACCCGAAACCAACTCTGACCCTATGCGAATACCACGGTCCACATAATAGAACGCACGCTGTGCAGGGCTCGCGTTTCCGTTGAGTTTAAATAACAAACTTTGAATATGAATATCAGTATTAGTAGTCGATAATCTTGGACTCGAGATAACGTATGCAAACACCCCGGGCCGCTGAAAAATTTGCACCTGAGCTGATAAAGTTACTCCAGCATACTGACTACCAACATAACCAGTATTTGGTAAAATTTCCGTACTTAAATCCCAACTAACCGTCACCGGTTCAGTCAGACGAGGATTGATTGCTTTACTATGCGTTCGCCATCGATTAGGGTCGTCTTGGTTTTGCACAAGAGTATCGCCACCATTTTTTTGACATTTTTCTATTGATTGCAACCCGTCCACGTATAAATCCGTCAATGAATTAATGGCACTTGTGTGTCGAGGACCTGAACCCGAACTGTGTCCATCGAGAGCGCGCGCATTAATTCGCGAAAATCCAAGACCGTTAAAACTATCAAACGCGAGCTGCACACCACTAGAAGCAAAGGCTCCTGGGCCGGGACCACCACCTGAGTGGCAGCTAGCACAGTTATTCATTAGAAAAGGATGATACGTTTTACTAAACAACGATAGATTGTCTAATTGATCAGTGCACGACCAAGCCGTCGCGCCCGAAATTGAACTCGCACCCTGTTGGTGCTCTGGAGCGCAATTATTATAACTGGTAACACCGACTAAAAATAAGATTCCAATCAGAAGATATTTCATTATACCTTTCTTAGTCTCACAACTTGGTCAACTTGGTCTTGACTCCAAACGTTACCCGCGATGGTAAAAAACGCACCTAAGTTTCCTGAAAAAGACGCAAAATTTGCAAATGCCGCAAGCCCTGCAAGAGCGGGATTGTTGCCTGTTAGGAAGTTTTGATCAACAGCCGCTTGGCCTGCGACCTGACCCACCTGATGATCAACCTTGCCTGCCTTATCAACCGCCGTAGGGCGACGAAGTGGGTGGTAGGCGAAAAGATAAATACAACCACCATTGCCACGATCCGAAGTAAACGCCGCTCCTGGGGCCGACCCTGCCGGAGCGCCAACCGCACCGTCACTGGTCACCATTAACATAACAGGTCTTTGCATGATCGCAGCCGACTCTAAAATCTGTCCCATGACTCGGCCAGCCTGTAAGTCTTGAGCATCTTGCGTCTGTCGACCCTGTCCGTGATAGTCGTAACCCCCCATATCCATATTGCAGGTGCCAGCATTTCCTTTCAAAGTATTGTACACCATTGTACCGAAAACTCTTTCCATTGCTCCTACATTTTGATTTTGCATATTTTGGTTATTGGCATTTGCCCATGTCGTATTAAAGCGCGCACTTACAGCCGTATCTTGTAGCGGATCAATACCACTCGTTGCATTTGACACTAGCGAAATATTTTGTGACGTCGCTTGGTTTATTAACTGTTGAAACACCGTTCCGCCAGTATTACTAGCCAGTCGACGCGCTTGCGATTCACTAAGTTTATTAATCGCTGAAAATAAACCTACCTTTTGATTGTCGCTCAAATTTGCTAAACTTCCTTGTACCGACAAAGCGTTAGAAATATCGTTCAAACTTCCCACCACCAACGGTGTTGGCGGAGTTTTAGTTAGTGCCGGTTGCTGCGCAATGCCTGTGGCGCTCTGACGTCTACCTAAATTTGGTAAAATGTTTCCTACCACGCCAAATTTACTCATAAAATATGTGACATCAAATGGGTTCTGATCTGTGTCATCATTACTCGCAACTGGAATGCCTACGAACGTTGTATTTGCCAATGTGGTAGCTGTTGCAGTAGTTCGAATTCCTGCCAACATTTGCGAACCATCAAAAAACTTTGCTTCTCCAAAAACTGTCGCTGACCGCCCTGAAATCTGGGCTTTGGTTCCTAGACCTAGTTGTTCGTAAGTATTAAGGTAGTCACGGTTAGATGCCAGCGCCACAAAATTTCCAAGCATTGCGGCCCCACCATTGAGCTTTAAACCCACAAACGTTGGAGTTTGCAAACAGGTTTGAGCTTTTGCTACCTCAGCATTTAAAAGTATTTCGACTAAACTCGGCGCGGTGATAGTGGCCGCAAACTGGAGTGCGCCCGCCTTTAACAAATCACGACGGCTAAAAGGCTTACCATGAGGAAATTTCTCTAATAGATCTTTATTAGATTCTCTCTCAAGCATTTCTCTGACAGTTTTATATTTACCAAATAGTTTCATAATTCCCCCAGTTACTCACTTATTGCGCCAAGGCCGACAAGCTTGACAGCATTGCCGTACACAAACCAAGTGATCCCGTGTCTGTATTTCCACCGATTTGACCAATTGTTGAAGCAATCATAGATTTTTCATCAAGCGTAGGAACTCTCTGCCAACACGATATACCTAACAGATTGCTGACAGACTCTATTTCAGAACTCGAAATTGAACCTACTTTAGTAAAGTCGACGTCCCTAAATATTCCACGTGAGCCAATTGCTAAAGGCTTTTCTTTGTCCAGTAAATCACGACAAACCTCACCAGCTACGGCGGCGACCGCCATCATCATAGCACCCGATACATCTGTTAAGTTGCCATATTCAGACAAGCTTTGATTGCGACTGGTCCACTCATTTAGAGTGCGCGTACTTGGCTGACCAATCCCAGTACAAGAAACCATCGAATCTAACATCGGTCTTCCGTAAGCAATAGATACTGTTTGTTGACCAGGAATAATATCGTAATTCTTATCAATGGGTGCTGCAGCTGAACTTGAGTTACACATTCCTGTACTCGTTGCGCCCCCGGCGGACATACCGTCACCGCAGCCTTGATAAAATAACATTCCCGAACCCATCATCCCGAGAACGACGGTCAAAAATATCAAGTGAACATGCTTTTTCTTCATAACTTCCCCCAACACTCTTCACTGCCCGATTCCACTGCCGATGCATTCACGTGAAATGGCAATGCGTGCAAAGAGTCTTTCTAAATCGTATTGTTCGTTAACAAAATCTGTGCTCACGCGATCAATAAGTGACGAATCAAAAGTCGTCACTTCACGCTTACAAACAGACCTAAAAGCGCGTTTTGCCATACATTTTGGGAACGCCTTTGAACTTGCGACCATACTGGCAAGCGATCGTACACCGCGACCACTGAGCGTTGTTCCCCAACCAAAATAAGTTGTATTTGAATTTCTATTGGCGTTATTTATCCAGCTGTCATCATTGACCGCAAAGCCTCCAGGGAAGGTATCGTTATTGCGGTTCATTTTACAAGCGATCCCGGCTGGGCTTTGACACATGTTGGTAGCGTTTTCATCGTCTGGATCTGTTACTACTGGCATTAAAGGCGCGTATTTTACAAATCCATCGGAAAAGTTAAATTTTGCAAACGCGCCACGTAGTCCATCCATATTTGAGTGACAACTTCGGCACGTCGTTAAAAATTTTGTGTGATCTCCACCAGGGAAACGATCAACATCTCTTCCGATATAGTTATCCGGACCTGTTGAATCTGCCCAACCTGCAATCGGAATGCATGCAAACTCTCTAAATGTAAATTCAACTAACCGGCGGTTAGTTCCGGCTACGGCGTGAGCTTCCATAAATGCCCGCGAGGTAATAATTCCCGCTGGATCTGGGTGATCAACAATAGTGGTACCACTATATATCTTTTGACCATCAACTCTTTTTAAAATTCTTCGTAAATTATATCCGGATCTCTCCATGGCGGCGTAGTGATTATTCGAAGTCAATAAGTCCCGTTGTAAATCGTTAGGTAATGCCGTAGTGCTGGGGTTTCCCATGTAATAAAAATTTCCGTTCAGCAGTAGACGTGCGTCTTTTTCATTTGCTGCTACACCGACAATGGTCGCAACAAAGTCATTAAGTGGTGTATTTACGGTTTCGTCCCGCGTTGACATCCTCTTTGCAAAATCCCTAACGGTCGTATTGTAGAAGGAGTCTTCTTTCGTCGCTAAAAGTGCCGCTTGTAGCGGTTGGCTTTCTTGTAAAAACTGGACCATACCTTTAGCAACATTGTATTGAGGAATTCTATCATCATTAACACCGGAAATAATAGGCGCAGTGACCGGTATTTTTACTCCAGTCAATCTCGTATAAAGCTGTGCGGCCTGTGTATGTAAATCTGTGACGGTAACATTTGGATTCGGCGGTATAACAGGGAAGGCGGCATCCGGCGCAGCTGCTCCCAAAATTTGTACATCGGTATGAGCACGGCAATAAACTGCCACCATGTAAATTTGACCACGCCAATTGCGACTTTCTGTACGGTTACCACTATTGTTTGAAATACGTGGAGCATCCGTATCTCCGGCTGTAGTTTCATTACCAATCGCTAAAATCGAATTGGCTCCCCAGCCCGAAAATGTGTTTGCACTGGGGCCCGCAACCTGACTGCGAAGAACTGGGACTGATCCTGCCGCTGTTAGGCTGGCAGAACTTACATATAGGCGAACTTCGCCACGTGCATTGCGATTAAAAATAATATGCTGAAATTTTTCCTTCTCTAAAATTTTATTTGTCGCCATATCTCCGCTACTTGTACTCGTATGACTGGTCTCAATTCGATAGCGATTAAATTCGACCAGTCCGTCGTTGGCCATGGCGGCCCGGGTCTGACGATTCCCAGTGCGCACTGAGGCCAAGTATTGAGCGGCATTGTTGTAAGTATATCCTAAAAAGAAATTCCCATCATTAGAACCACCGCGATAACTAGTGACTCCATTTACGGTCTCCGTTGCACCTACTCCCACACCCATTGTCACAATTTTTAGTGGCACCAATAAATTGCGAATTCTAGGATCGTCATCGCGATCGTTTTTTAGCCAAACCTCGACTTGCACCTCATTGGTTGCCTGACACTGAGTTGCAATTTTTGTAGCTGCAAGGGAACGTGCCACAGCTCCTTCTGCAATAAGATCTAAACTGCAAATTGACTGTAACTGATTTGAAACTGGATCAAATACAAACTCCGAACATGTTTTGTTGGCGCGGGTTAAATCATTAATCGTGAGATCAAGTGGCGTTCCGACACCTGACTCGTCGGCAATAATATTATTTGGAATGGCTGTACCGTTGCCCCTTGTACTTTTGAAGTTGTAAAGAGCAACAAGACCAACTTTGGACCCCGATCCTCCGGCCGCCAAGTCCCGACCAAAAATATCAAGCGCGAAAGTGTTCGGCGAAAATAATAATATGAAAACTAAAAATAATTTAATCATGGAATATCCACCATATAGACAGAGCCTGAGTTCAAAAAATTGATATCGTGTTCGTCGTTGAATGCACCTGAAATTAGCCAACCATTACCAACGGCTATAGATTGTCCAAACGAATCGTTCTCCCTGTCAGCCCTACGTGATCGAATTTTAAACGTCTGTGTGCCGGCGGAATTATACATATAAACAGCGCCAACTTTGGCCAATTGATCAAACGTTTTATCAGGTGCTCCGACAAACGCGTTATTGGCATTGATAAAAACAGATTGTCCAAAGTGATCTTTCAGACCTGCATCTCCAGGGTTTAACATTCCAAAAGTAGCCCCATAATTAACTGCCGCGGAAGCACGGGTATAAACATAAGCCCTTCCAACTTCCGAATTGTTTTGCGAAGAATAAAATGGAGCACCAATGATAAGGCGGTTTCCACTGAGAGAAACTGCCGTCCCAAAACGCTTACTGCCCCCACCATCAGTGTTGATAATTTTTTGCGCGAAAGCAAATGCACCACTTTGCCTATATATATATACGGCTTCCCCTCTAACAGTTGCAGAATTGGGGAACGGAGCGCCAACAATTAATGTCCCACTTTCTAAGGCGACACTTGACCCAAACTCACCCTGCACTAAAGTTTCAGAGCCAACAACTTGGGGATAAACCGTTTGCACTGTTGCGTAACTTGCGCCAGAAAAAAGATAAACCGCCCCGGATTGCGCTCCTGACACAGAATTGCGAGGCGCACCAACGGCGACTACACCGTTAGAAATCGCGACAGCTGTTCCAAACTTTTCACCTACAGTTGGAGATGGCGAATTCAATTCGGCAGTAAGCACCCAGGAACTTCCATTAAAGGTATAAACCCATACGCGGCCAACAGCATTGGCGTAAAGGTTTGCTCCTAGTACCATTGTATTTCCAGAAATCGCTACGGCACCAAGCTGTGAACCTGAAGCCAAAGAGGACGGAACGATACGTTGAAAATTACTCCAGACATTTCCATTGAGCTGAAATACATGTGCGGCGCCGGCGTCAATGCCACCGGCTTCGTCACCCGGAGTTGCAGATACAGCCCAATTCCCATCAATTGCCACGTTGGCCCCCATTTGACCTGAGGCAAACGGAGTTGGCGGGTTCAGGCGGGTCTGTGGGTAGCAACCATTAGCAAAATTGACTGTTAAATTTAGTTGATTTGAGGTTGCAGCCAACGCCGTACAACCGGCGCCATTAACAGAATCACTCACAGTAATCCGTACTGTTGTTGAACCCGTCATACACTCTGCATCTTGATCGGCATTAATCCGCACTCGCAAAGTTCCATTACTAACATCGCAGTTTGTGTTCAGCCCATTTCCGCCGTTGCAATTTACTGAAATTACATTACTGATTCCATCTCCCGAATTAGCTTTTAAATAAAGTGTGCGTGTACCTTCAGTACCAGCATCGCCGCCCATACCAATACGATAACTAATTGTCGACGCTGGAGCTGTAAAAGCGGCGTCAGAAAAAATCCCTTCTAACACCGGAGCAGGATTTGAAGTGTACTGACACTGTGGAATTACTGTTCCACCATTTCCTCCAGCGCCAGTTGCATTGCTCGAAGATCCAGAAGAGCCTGGTACGCAATTGTGAAACGCAACCATTATTACAGTTAGCGCGACAGCTATATATATTTTAATCATTTCTTGCTCCTGCAGCTATCCAAGTCCGAATAATTTCTTTCTGAGTATTCGTTAATGCGTTTCCTTGTGGCATAGAATTCGTAACTACCGACTGATAAAGTCTCGAATTAGAAACATCACCGGGAGTAATTACTCGTAGGTTCGCCGCCGTTGTTTCAACTATCAGCTGAGCATAGACCAAATTCAAATTTGGTTTCTGTTGGCCTCCGTGACAGTTTACACAACGCTGTTGTAAAATCTGATTTACCTGAGTGAACGTTCCCTGAACATTATTTCCACTACCGCCGCCAGTATTTCCGCCGTCAACTGCGCCTATAAAAGTGTTAAAATTTCCACCAAGAGCTGCGATCCAATCACGAAGAATTGCGATGTCCTCCGCCGACAATGGCGTCCCATTTTTAGGCATAATTTGATCGACGATGCTCATATAAAGAGGAGAGGTTTGCGGTGATCCGGGATCAATAAATCCACTACTTTCTAGGTAATTCACATCCAAAATATCTTTTAAAGTTGAGTTTACCGTAGCATCATTGTGACAAGACGAACATTTATCTGTTAAAATCTTAAGCGAGTTTGTCTGTAAACTCTGGAGAATTGCTGCGGTATTAATATTGCTTGAACCATTACCACTATTGTGGGTAGGCGAACAGTTCGAGTAAAAAACCGAAACTATCACCGCCAAAACAACAAAGTAGAAAACAGACTTCCCCATATTTCTTCGCATCTTCATTCCCCGAGCATATCAATGTGAAACAACCTATCCCTGGCCTTAAGTCCTATCGGTATATTTTGGTGCAAAGATAATACCCCGATTAGATAAATATAACGGCCCCGGTCTAACAGTAAATAGACACTGTTTATATTGTGTTCAGTCTATTCGGGAATACGTTTCAGTTCGACACGAGAGAATTAACTGGTTGGATTTCAATTTTCTTCTCAAAAGGAAAAATCACCGCAAGGTTAATATCGCCTAAAATACCAAATTTTCGTAGAGCTTTTTCGTACCAATGCATTTGTGCGAAAGCTTTCTTTAGGTAAAGTGACGAACCTGTTTTGTAATCGACAATCCATACTTTTCCATCAGACTTTCCCCACAAGTCAATTTGTCCATCGATAACTTTATTGCCCTCGACGAACTGAAACCCCCATTCCACGTTACCATTTTTTATAAGGTCGCGAAGATTTGGAGCTTCCAGATTATAAATCCAACTGAGCGCTGATTTAATCTCTTTTTTTTCTGTCGAAAAAAACAAATCCGTCATTTTCAGAGAAGCCTCAAGTCCCTGATATTTTATGGCCTCCAAGACCTTATGCATGACGATGCCACGATTGGAAAATTCTAAGTTGTCTAACAGAGAAATATTTTGGTCTTTTGTGACAGTAATTTTTTTACTAGCACTTTCTTCTTTTACCAAACTAGAAACTGATACCTTCTCAAGCCCTTGGTGCGCTCTTTTTTTAATAGGCTGCAATGGTTGACCTCTTGTATCGGCTCCAACTTCAGCAGCAGAAATTTCCCATGGCCCCTGACTTACGCAATATCTAAAACCTTTTTCGGAGTAGTCTCCACACTCCAAATTTAAACCCAACATGGCTTGCCAGGAATCAGGTTTTGCTTTTTCTCCGCCCACAAGTACTAAGCTCTGAATGGCTCTGGTAACGGCGACATAAAAGATGCGAAAAAATTCTTCCCGTTCTCTTTGCTCAGCTATTTTTTGGCACTGAATATCCCCTAGAGTTTTCTCGGCTTTTCCCACGGCCGGCAGGTTGACTGAGAAACTTACGCGACCAGTTTCTTCATTAAACGACCAATTTCGCTGCCTGTTTCCACCCGAAACTTCGTCAATATCTAAAAGAACTACATGTTCAAATTGCAGCCCCTTACTCTGGTGTACGGTCATCAAATTTACTCGACGAGATTCGCGTGCTGACACCGCATCTTGATCGTCTTTGGCTTCGAGGTTTATTTCATTCAATTTTTGTTTTGAAAAGTCCAAAAAACTAAATCCCGGTCGCCGCGTGGCCTGTTCGAGGTCATTGACAAGCTTCCAAAGATTCGCCTCACGCCTCCCAGTCAAATCGAGGACGTGAGAATAGTCGAAAAATCCGGTCTCCACCATAGCTCGGCGGAAAACTTCAGATATTGACAGTTGCTTCCGCAGCATCAAGTAATTATGCAGCTTAGCAAAAGTTGGATCGTCCTTCACCTTGCTCCAAAATGAAAATCTTTTTTGCCCAGCAAATAATTCAACGATTTTCTGGTCGGCGACATGAAACCACGGCGAGCGAATCAATTCAAAAAAATTTACATCGTCGTGAGGATTTAAAAGGAACCGTAGAAGTGCCAAAGCATCCAAAACCTCCCGCCGCTCATAAAATCCACCAGCGGAATGCACAAGGCATGGAATTCCAAACTTGGCCAATTCTTTTGCAGCGGAGTTTAGCGCCCTGTGAGTTCTGGCTAAAACACAAATTTCATTTGCTGAAATTCCTTTGCTTAAAAGCCGTTGAACTTCATGCGCGACGACGTTGGAATCACCCTTACTGCGCTTACAGATTTTAATATCAGAAAAAATTAGACTAGATTCGGGATTAGCAGCTTCAGCGGCAAGAAACTGTTCACCTATACCGGAAAACACTTTATTGAAAAAGCGCACCAATGCCGGGCGGGAACGATAGTTATTCATCAGACGGTCGAGTCGTCCACCCTTTTGTTTTAGCTCCTCTTCTTTAGCAGCAAAAACTTCGCAGCGCGCTCCCCTAAAAAGATAAATACTCTGCTGGGGATCCCCAACGGTAAAACTATACCGATTACCCTGAAGATGTTTCAAAAGTTCAACTTGAATTGGGCTCGTATCTTGGTATTCGTCAACCATCCAATAATCCCAATCCATGGCAAATAACTGTGCCGTATCTGGATGCCGCCGAATCAACTCCAGCGAGAGGACTTCGAGGTCACTGATCTGGATCTCCCCACTCACAATTTTATGCGCTAAGTACTTCTCCTTAAAGGAGTTTAAAAATTTTCCAACAGAGGCAAGAGACTCCCCAACCGCGTCAACCGCACTCGAATCATAGGTGGGAGATATCCACTTCTTATCAATCTTGTCTTTTAACCTTCGAATGTTAGAGAAAATATCTTCATACGAAGCCGGGTTCTTCGAGCTTCGTCGAAAAGAAGGAAATGCCTCTAAGTGAGTCCGCAAACCAAGAAAATCTTTTTTCTCTAAAATTTTTTTACCATTGCCAAGCCAATTTGCCATTTCTTGTACTATCGGCTTCTCGTTTAAGTAGGGCTCGAGCTGATTTAAAAAATCATCAAACTCATTATTAGCCAAACTGTATTCATGCTCCAACAGTACTTTCAGTGAATTCGCGTCGTGCATCTTTGCGTGACTATGGTACATAGAAAATTCAAAATATTTTTGACCAAACTCTGCAAGCGTCTGAAAATCAAAAGACTCCAGAATTACCTCACGGTCGCACTCGTTTAAAGTTTTCGAAATAAAAATATCGCGGACAATTCTCTTGGCAACATGAAGAGATTGTACATCGTCAACAAAACGAAATTTTGGGTCTAGCCCCAGCCGCAAACCAAAATGAGTTAAATACTTTAAAAGTACGCCATGAATTGTAGAAACGTGTAACTGATTGCCGGTTACAAAACGTACAAAATCCCAATCGCGAGATTTTAACGCCTGCTGCATTAATCGCTCCCGCAACTCTTGAGTCGCCTTACGAGTAAAGGTGCATACAATAATTCTAGGGAACCGCTCATGTTCTTCACGAAATTGTTTGCAATATTCGACAATTGTGCCGATCAAACGTGTTGTTTTCCCTGCTCCCGCTCCTGCTCTAACGATCGTGTTTACATTAAGTGCTTCGCGCGACACGAATATCTCCAGGTACATTTTTCACAAGTTTTTTCGTCACTTGGCTGCGGCAAAAACTTTCCCTTACGAATACCTTCCGCCGTGGTATTAATGACTGATAACATTTCATTTACAAGATTTTTCTTTTCCTCCAAAGAGATCTTATTTTTCTTAGAATCCTCAACATCGTAAAGCGTTCCGGCGTCCTCAACGACATAGTAGGCGCGTGACCTATCACCGTCTTTTAAAAAATAAAATTGACCAGTGCTAACATGCTTTTTACCCAAAGCTGTCCAACCGCTCTCTAACGCCAGCGTATAAAACAAAGGTTGATAAACTTTGTCTTGAGACCAGCTATCGAGCGTTGAAATAGAAGCCCCACTACGCTTATAGTCGATAACCGCAAAATTTCCATTTCCGTCGGTGTCAACCCGATCTATTTTCCCACTCAATTTGATTGGACCAATTGAACTCGGAATTTCAGCACTGATTTTTAATTCCACGCCGACCGTTTTAGTAAGCGGAAATCTCTGACGCCAATAACGTTCAGTCTCCAAAAATTTCTGCACATAAGGAAAAAACTTTCGTTTTTGTTCCCGCCATAAGTTCTCATCTGGAATTGGAAAACGATTTTCTTTTGCCCATTCGTCGACAAGGCAAGAAATCTCCTCCTTACTAGCAGCGAGACCTTTCTTATCTAAAATTATCTTTTCCATTATAAAATGCAGGAGTTGCCCCAAATCCCGGTACCCAAGATCAAAATCTACTCCTTCAGGAACCTCTAAACGCAATAAATTTTCTGCATAAAAAATAAATGGACACCTGTTATAGTTTGAGAGGGCCGTCGCTGATAAGTGAATCGCACCGTCAAAATTTTTTTCAATGTCGAGACCGTTTGTAAGTGTCATTGACTCTTGTAGTGAGTCCCAAACTGTTTTTCCAGGTTCAGTAATTTTTTTGGGGTCAAAATTATTAGCGATGGCTCCCTGCAACCAAAAGAATGATGGCGCTTCGGGTTGCCCTGAAAAGTCAGAATCCGCATAGCTCAAAATATTTCGTGAAAAATCTTTCGATAAAATCCACTTCGCCGTGTACTCGGGAATATTGGGATCATTCACAACTAAGCTAAATCCCAACGTGCGGCTCAAACTTTTTAAATCTTCATCAAGAATACTAGTGCGGCGCGCTTTTCTAAACTGAGAGTCGGTAACATTCAAGAAATAGACATGGCTTACCGAGAGATGCTCAGCGCTAAAATAATTTTCGAGATAGATACCTTCCTGCGATTTTGCCTGTTCCGGGAGGTCTATACTTCGAGTCAGCTCACCTAAATAACTAATCCAGTTTTGTTTGTCTAATATCAGATCTGTGGGAACATCTTTTAAAATTTCACTAAATAGTCGCTCAATCAGTTCCGATGGCCACTCGTCTTCCCACAAATTCGAGATTTGTTTGAGAAAGTCTTTTGCCGATAAAGCCGTTTCACTCACTCTGGCTTCATAAGCATGCGCTACCTCACTGTGACGATATAAATCTTTTGATTCATAGAGAAAGGAAAATATGCGGCTGAATTCGTTATAATTGGTAAAAATTTTTTTGGCTTCTTCGGCATGAAATAAATCCAACTCTAATTTATCCGTTGTCACCTTTCCATTCTTCAGTTCTAACCGCGACATGAGTTGAGCAACATGCCCGTGCGCACTCATAGGATCAGGCTCCACCTCACGCACTGGTATACCCTCGTGTTTTAAAAACTCCGCAAATGTCGACCAGATCCTTTTTCGATTCGGAGCCAATACCGCAATTTTTTCAAATGGTACGCCGTCATCAATCCACCCACGAATACAATTTACTGCATCTTTAATTTCTCCTAGGGGACTACTAAATCGTCGATATTCTATTCTCTCACCCTTCCAATTTTGGGTTTGTGCAAGTTCAGGTCCCCAGTCTGGATCGGGCACCAAACGCACGACCTCTTGAAAACGCGATAAACCGTTCATCAGTTCAAGTTCGGGAGCCAGTACATCAACGCCTAGGTCAAAAATGAGTGCCCGCGAAAAATTCTTTTCAAACCCAGGTTCATTCACCAAAAAACCACAAATCCAATTCCGCGCGATCAATTTTTCCTGTGAAAATCTTTTCCAAAGCCTCGTGGCCTCACGAAACCACAACCCCCAACGCACAAAAGCGCCTTGATTTTCTTCGAACCAGGGAAGCATTACATTTTGACTTTCAGGATGACTAAGCAGGGGTACCAGCTCAGTCAGGTAATGTATAATTGTTTCGCTGGCTCCGGGAGTTTTCGCAAAATCATATTCACTTTCAGTCAGCCAATTGCGAATTAAGGCCTTAGCAAGAGCTGGGGAAACCACCCGTATATCGGGACGAACGCTGAACAACAAATGTTGCCATAAGTCGCTTACCCGCATACATGCACTTGCTTCGACAAATCCAAATTTATCTAGAATATTTTTCTGAATCGCGGAGCGCGAAACTAAATCTGAAACAACCCAGGTAGATGTCCCAGGATTAAATTCAGCCAAAATTTTAGCTTTTTCAGATGGAGATTTGACCTTGATTATTTTCAAGGCCACAGATTGCATTTTTCGGGATTAGTCTGTCAATTGAGGAGGCATCGCGTGAGTTAGCGACGTTTTTTTAGACGACGCTGAGCCCTCTGTTTGTTTTCACCTGCTTTTTCGCCACCAAACCCACCGTCACCACCACCGCCGCCACCTAAATCCATGCCAAGCCCCATCGAGAACTGCAGCATATAGCGGCGATCTTCATTTTGACCAACAGTCGCTCCCGTTTCAACACCATAAGTCGCAAGGTCAAGGTCCGCAAATCCAAGTCCCAAACCAAGACCGGCCGTCCAGTAACCCTGATTTAAACCGGCACGAATATCAATATTTAGTAAGCTAATCTCGACCCCTAAATGCAATTTTTTTCCAAATGGAATCGCCGGATCACCCGCGTGTTTGATTTCGATAGCGGGAGAAATCGACAAAAGAGGTAAACCAATATTCAAAGCTAAACCGGCTGTCACCTCATCAGCATCTGCAGGCGGGGTTCCTAAACTTCCTGTTGTTGGTTTGAAAGTTGAACCACCTATATTCTTCCAAGCCACAGATAAGGTTGGACTAACAGGGCCAGGAATTTTAAACAAGAAACCCGTATCAAATCCATACCCAGTTCCATTATAGTCATAAAGACTTTTTAAATAGTCTGCATCTCGAGTTGCAAGATCTGAAGCCAAGACCGAAAATCGATTCCCATTGCGGCGAATAAATTTTGTTGAAATACCCATCGCCATTACACTAGGAATAATAGGAAATGCAAATGACATTCCGTAACCAATATCGTTAATATAATCGATGTCAAATCGTGGACTCACTGGATTCGAGGTTGCAAATCCCAGATTCAAGTTTTCATAGAGGTAGAATGCAAAGGTCCCCAGTTGCAAGGCAGTTTTTGCATAGCCATTGGCACTAAATGTTTTTCCAGAAAGATTGCTAATTGTTCCCGAAAAATCGCTACCTAAACCCGATAACTTTTGAAGGGCATCGACGTTTCCCGCTCCTAAATTGATGTCAGCGATCGTCCAATGAAACCCGGCCGATTTCACCAAAGTCGCGGGATTGTAAAAAACGGCATCCACATTGTCGACGACGGCACTGAAGGCGTTTCCCATACCCGCCGCTCGCGCAGAAGTGTAATCTTCCTGTAAACGTTGTGACCAGGCCGGTTGATAAAATAAGGCCGACAAGAATAAAATTATGGACATAAGCATGTTGTTAAATCTCCATTACAGTTTCCAAGACCGACTCCCTGGTTTGAACCAAACAACGTCCGCACCCCTTTGCGCTGATTAGCTACTACGTCAGTCGTATTGATAACCCCGCAAAAATTGTAGGTTGGATCAGGCGACCCAGCTAAGGCGGTGCAAGCACCCGTTAAAAAATTGAGTTGAGTTTGGCCAAAGGTAGTGCCAGCATACGGAAGACTTAAAATTACTTGCGAAAGCCCGGTTATGAGCTCATTGGCATCGGCATCCACAATCATGTTTGTCGTCGAACAGTGAGCGGTTCCATTAAATGTATCCATAGTCCCATTATTGTCGGCGTCGACTGGATTTTTTGCAAAGATAGTTCCAATTTTCGCAAATTCGATTAATACCATTAACAGATTTTCGCCAGCGCTCCTAAGCGTCGGGTTATCAGATATACTACGGAGTTGAGTTTCGGCACTTTTGCAAGCTGTCAATTCGGTTGCGCCACCGCTTTTGTAAATATTCAGTAAAAATGGAAACAGCCGCGTTGACCCAATGTCGTCAAATTCATTGATGAGCGCAATGGTATCAAGCCCGCACTTTCCGGCGTAAGCCGAAGCAAAAATATAGCGAGTTTGTCGACGAGCCTGAAAGGTCGATGTTGTTTTTTGAAGCTCAGCAATGGCTTTATCCCAATTTTTACTATTTAGATAAGTCATTGCCTGTGAGTAGAGCGCATCATCTGTCGAATAGTCAGTGAATCCTATAAATAAATTTTTGGAGCACGCCGTAGTGATTACCACAGTAGTTAAAACACAAAAACTAGACCAAAGAAAAAATCTCAAAGCTCTTCCCTGCTCTCTTAAAAACGGTAAGCAAATTTCGCGGAATATCTGCGATCCTCGCGATTATTTGTCCCCGTACCAATGTCTTCTCCATAACTACTGATTTGAAATTGAAAACGGTCATAAGCAAATTCAAGTCCCGCCGTCCAATAATGCTGATTCATTCCCCCACGAATAAAAAACATATCCTGGATATTGAACTCAACTCCCGCATGATATTTCTTATAGGGATCGGTAATTTGCGTGCCGTCGCTTTCGGTCAGAACGTTCGTCACATCTCGCGCTTCTAAAGTTACTGTTGTACGAGTGCGACTTCCTACAATTGGGAAGATCGCAAGAGCGGCGTCGTAGGTTTGCGAAACTTTCTTTGGCCGGGTTGCCGAGGTACCGTACATAAAGCCCGTGCCCGCGGTAAATTCGGTGTCACCGACATCGTGCGCGACAATCGCAAGCGTTGGAAGTAAAGCCCACGGTGCGGCAAGTATCAAGCCCACATCAGCCGAAATTCCAGCCCCCTCAGATGCGTTGTTACTCGCGCTCAGACCCGTAACAGTAGGCGCAATCGTATGTTGGGAGTTATCAATCTCAAGCCGGCTAATATATTTTGCATTAAAGCCAAACTTGATCCTTCCGTCCCAAATTCTTAGACAGTATCCAATTACAAACGCCAAATCGTTACGATAATTCAATTCTAACTGATTTGGAGAGGTTTTGATCTCTCCATCTACCGAGTACTTTTCATAAACGCCTATTCCAAAGTTTGCTAACACTAACGACGGAGAAAATTGGGCTCGCAAATGAAAATGTTTGTCTTTGGAGACATTGAGTTTATCGACAACCCCCTGCAGTGAAAAGGCATCTAAAATTCCAGTTCCAGTCGCAATCTCAGAGTTAACTTCGCCATAATCAATTTCGGGATCAGCAACGGTAATAAAACTATCACGCAACTTTCCAAGTGCCGCCGGATTTGCGAATAGAGCAGTCTCGTCGTTCACCGTTGCAATCGTGGCACCGCCCATTCCCATCTGCCGGGCGCCATTGTAAAACTCATAAAGCTCTCCTGCCTTCACCTGAAGGTTCAAAAAATTTAACAATAAAAAAATGAGAAATGTTTTACAAAACAATCGGCATTTCATGATGAAATTCTCCTCATTAATTTATCGGATTGATACGTAGCGATTTTGAGACGCTTTTTTCAAAATTTAACTCCCTCGACGAGGCTATAGTTGGTAGTGGCGCCGTGTTCTAGACGATAGTTCGGTAGAATGTTATAATTTATCTCAGCTTTACAGATGAAAGTGTGCGATCTAACATAGATTATTGGATCGAAACAACACCGGGAGTCCCTATAAATGAAAAAATTAATTTTTGGTGCAATGGCCGTTTTATTTTTAGCTGCTTGTGAAGATGAAGAAACAAACGCGATTGCAAAAGCGCAAAGATGTTTGGACAAAGTTGTCGGCGGAACTGTGGCATCCCGTGCGGCGGCGGCTGCGAATTGTAAAGCAATGGTTTCAGGCTACAACTCTGCCGATTCCTATAGTATTCGTTGCGCTGCTGATTTTATCGGTGATGGTTTGGATGCAACACGTATAAGTAATGCTGTTGGAAGAATGAGAGACGCTCCCGCAGGAGTAGATCCCAGCATGGTCTTAATGGGAACAATTGCTTTTAGCTCTAAGGCAAAAGGAGATGAAGCGTTTTCAGACTGCCGGCTATCTGGCTCTGCGGGTTATATTTTTTTTGCAAGTGCCGCGCGTGTCGGTACTCTCGTAGCTGACGCCGCGGGTGGTAACGGTGGCCCCTTATTAACGGCGATACAAAATGGACAAACCCCTACAAGCGCCGAAATTAATCAAGCCATTCAAAATGCCGGAAGTGCCAACAATGCCGATATAGGTGCCACAGCGGTTGTTCTTTTCTCTTCTCAATGCGCAGTCGTAACGGCACAAAATCAAACAGTCTGCAACCAAGTTCAGACTGCAATCAATGCTGGTGCAGGAAATATGGCAGCTATTGGCGCTAATTTACTCGCCGGTCTTCAGCCTTAATATGGAATAGCTGCATGGCCCTTTTTGGTTATTGCAGCTCCTACTCCCTACCTTCGCTCACAACTTTTCTTTTTTCTTTAAATCCTAACTTCGGATATTCTAAAAATATTTTTTCTCAGAAATTGATTCAAAAAAAATTGTACGCTACCTTCGCTCACACAAATGAGAAGTCAATTAAAATTATTTAAAAGACATAAATCCGATTACGGTGGAGAATTGCAAAACCGCAGAAAGGGACGGCAAGGCCCAAGACCGATAAGCACGAAACACTCGATGCATTTGGTAATGAGATCAACCAAAGCAACCAAATACTGGTCCATGCGAGAGCCCCACCATAGAGCAAAAATAAAAAATATTCTGCAGAAGTTTGCCAAAAAATTTGGAGTTATTCTAATTTCTGGAGCAAATGTGGGTAACCACTTACATTTAGAAATTAGGATCGCCAATCGACAGACTTACAGACCTTTTATTCGGGCCGTTACTGCGGCAATAGCAATGGCAATCACAGGAACGTCTCGATGGAATCCAAAGAAGATTAAATTTTGGGATCACCGCCCATTTTCACGAATCGCTGAAACATGGAAAGAAGTTTTAAATCTAAGGGACTACATTCGTATCAATCAGCTAGAGGGAAGAGGGATCCATCGAGAAGAAGCGCGAGTGGTCATCACTAGAAAAACTGAGCCACCCGGAAAAAAATTTCTTAGACTAGAAATCTAAACTTGCAGCAAACATATAACGACGGTTCTCGGTAGTTTTATCCATAGTACCGACCTCTTCTCCCCAAGTCGCTAGGTCTAGCATAAAGGTTAAAATCTTTCCCGTAAAACCTGCGGTCCAGTACCCCTGATTCAAACCGACACGCCAACCACCGCGCCACCATCGCGAAATATTCCACTCAAATTCTGCACCGACATGCAGACCCTTCATGTAATTCCAATATTTGTGACCGATATCTCGCACATCGACCATTCCACGAACCGTGAAAATCTTCCAGGAAGGTAGTTGCCATTTAGAGCCAAAATCCAAACGTCGACCTGCAGCCGGTGGCTCCGTGGACTCTTTATTAAAAAAATGCATGTTTTGTTTAAACCCTAGATCTGCTAAGTTGCGAACGGCCATTACAAAAGTCGGAGCCACAACGCTCATAAAACCATTTTCATATTTTGGCTCAAACATTAGAGAAATATCAGCATCTATTCCCAGACCCTCTTTCGCATCGCTACCCTTAAAGAATTCTGGGTTAGCAGCCAACTCGGTGGCAGAAACATTTTTTGCGACATACCCGCGATACATCCCTTTGACGGTTGCCCCCCACGACCACGCGTGTTTTTCATGCCATTTCACGTGCCGGCCATACGAATACGCGATCGTCGTTGTTTGATTCCCTTCGACGTTGACTGTTGGGCCAACACCTTGGTGAATAGACATATTGAGTTCAAAATCCAGAGGAATGATCGCTACAGCCCATCGAGGACGCGCCCATATTGCCCCTAAACCCAAACGCGAAAAATAATCAGAATCGTATTTAGATTGAATGAGGTTCGACATGTTTTGATTTTTTTCAGTCTCATTGGCTCCACCGACATTTTTTACATCATTAAATAACTCCAAAAAACTGCCGGAAATACCACCATTGATAAACATATTGATGGTACCGCTTTTTAGTGCCGCCAAACCAGCAGGATTATAAAACATTGTGCTGTAGTCATCAGACACCGCCGTAAAGGCATTTCCCATCCCTAATGCCCGGACACTCAAATAATCCTGATGAATCGCATGATTCACCAGAGCCTGACCAAACACAGAAAAAGGTACAGATAGGAATAAGCTCAGGAACAGAAATGACTTCGATAACTTCAAGGTAGCCTCCAAGGTACTGAAATAAAAAAATAAGTTCAAAGTTCGGCTTAGGATTATTATTATTAAAGCTATGTGTGCGCGTGTCATGTTCTTTTTAACGATTTATTTTTGCGGGATTTTCGCAAACGCTGCTCCTGATGACACCGTGATCGTTCCGACTACACCTCAGTCCGAACCCACTGCTCCATCGACGCCAGAAGAAGATCTGCGTTTGAAAACAATGGAAATTACCCATCCAAAAGCCCAGGAAAAGTCACTTAGTGAGCAAGCAAAATATACTGAAGACAAATCTTTTTACTATCCTTACAAAAGATCCATTTCACCGCGTGTAGGTTTTGTTTTTGATCCCGACAAGTTACGCGACAACAAAGAGGTGGTATTTCTTTTCGGTTTTGTTTTTATGCTACCCTCGGACTCCGCAGATCATTGGGAGCTTGGTTTTGACGTACATACAGGCGGAATTGGATATTTACAATTCAATCGCCGATGGGTAGCAAGTCATACAGAGAAATTCCGTCCCTTCCTAAGAGCAGGAATATCCTCGCGCATGAAAAGCGAACAAGGATTTGCGAGCATTGTAAATCAAGACAATATTCAGTTAAGAATTGGTTTCGGATTTGAAGACCTGCTCATTAATCCGGCGAGTGCAGCTGTGGGAATGGATCTTGGAATAGGAATGGATCAAACTTTTTTAGCCATACTTCTCGGCTACTCTTGGGCTTGGTAAAAATTATTTCAGTTTCTTAACCAACTCTTCGACCTGCTCTTCTAAATCTTCACGCGTACCTTCATTCGCTATGACATAATTGGCATTTTTTACTTTTTGACTCAGGGGAATTTGCGCAGAAATTCGTGATCGAATTTCTTTCTCTTCAAGTGTACCGCGCGCTAAAGACCGCATAACCTGTGTTTCTACTGAACAACTGACCACGATGATGTCACTGAATTGACCCTGCATATTTTTTTCAAATAACAACGGAACGTCATATACAGCAAATCTCTTTCCTTTTTTTTCTAAGTCTGTACGCAGTTTGGCTACCCGCTCTTTCACAAGTGGATGTAAAATGCCTTCGAGCTTTTCCAATTTTTTTTTATCGGAAAAAACAATTTCACCAAGACGCCGACGATCCAGCCCTCCCTGCAAATTTACAACTTCTTTGCCAAAAGCGGATACAACTGGACCAAAGCCAGGTCCAGATTTTTCAGTCACTTCACGTGCGACAGCATCGGCGTCAATCACATCGATCCCATTATTCCTAAGGATTTCAGCGACTGTTGATTTACCAGAACCTATACCTCCGGTCAGTCCAATCCATTTCATTTTATCCGCCAAGGTAACTCCCAAAACATTTCAAATTCGCTATGAAGTTTCCGATACATAAATAGGATGAGTATATTGTGACGCAGATTGAAAGATTTGGGAAATACATTCTTCTAGAAAAAATCGCCTCTGGCGGCATGGCCGAGATTTATCTGGCGCGCGCCCCGGGCGCCAGCGGCATCAATAAGTACGTCGCGATCAAGAGAATTCTTCCTCAATACTCCGATAATCCCGAGTTTGTGGAAATGTTTAAGTCAGAAGCGAAAATCGCAATTAACCTAAAACATAGTAATATCGTTTCGATTTTTGAATTTGGAGTTGAAAAGGGACAGTTCTTTCTAGTGATGGATTTTGTCGAGGGAAAAAATCTCAGACAAATCATTAACCGCATGAAGCAAAGCAATAAATCTTTTAGCTTAGATCAAATTCTTTTTATCATTCGAGAAGCTGCTGCAGGCCTTGATAGCGCCCATCGTTGTCTCGACGGAAATAGCGGACGTCCGCTCAATATTACTCATCGAGATATTAGCCCACAAAACGTAATGATTAGTTACGAAGGCGAAATTAAAATCATCGATTTTGGTATTGCAAAAACTGAATCGCAGATTGAAGCCACCAAAGCCGGGACACTCAAAGGAAAATTTGGCTACATGAGTCCAGAACAGGCTGAGGGAATCCAAGTTGATTTACGAACTGACGTTTTCTCTCTTGGTATCGTACTCTGGGAACTTGTCGCCAATGACCGTCTATTTATGGCTAACAACGAAGTTAACACACTTCGTAAAATCCGCGAATGCCAGGTACCTTCTTTGAAAAAAATTAATTCCAAGGTTCCAGATGATCTCGAAAAAATCGTAAATAAGTCTCTCGCCAAAGACCGTAATCTCCGCTATCAAACTGCCGCGGCACTTCACCGTGACTTAAATACTTTCCTTAATAAAAACTATCCAACTTTTTCTCAGCACGACTTTGGAAACGTTATTAAGACAATTTTCTCTGACGAAATCGTCACGATTCGCAATAAACTTGTTGAGTATTCTAAAATTGAAGTAGGAGAGGTTCCAAATATTACAACGAGTGATGAATTCACGCGCACATTAACTTCAACTGAAACTCCTGTGGAAGTAAAAATGCCAACCGGGCAAGCAGCAACAACTGCCCTCTCTCAAAAGACATCAACAGACAGTGACGTCAACTTTAGAGACCTTGTGGACTCCTCACTACAGCAGCGCAATGTTGTCAATTCCGTCGGCAAGGGATCATTCTCGCAAAGTCTCGCAAACCAGATAACGAATGCCGCG
This sequence comes from Proteobacteria bacterium SG_bin7, assembly GCA_002083485.1. Classification (GTDB taxonomy): domain Bacteria; phylum Bdellovibrionota; class Bdellovibrionia; order Bdellovibrionales; family SG-bin7; genus SG-bin7. The sequence continues at coordinate 125,219 of LWDK01000053.1, forward strand.
AAGAAAAAATCTAGAAAACCAAGCACACGCACAAATGGGTCTTTTAGATCAAAACTAAATATTGGGGACGTCATACGCCAATATATTCCAGGACCAACACTCATGTTACTCATGGTTTTAGGGGGAGGATTTGTCTGGTCAGGTCCAGAAAATGTACAAAAATTCTTAAAATTTTTATTTGTTGGTGGAGTCACGAATTCCCAATGCGCTGGTACAAATCCACCAGAAAACTGCGAAACAGACCTGCCTTCGAAAAAACCAAACGACCCTGCAAACGTCGGTGCGACTCTATACAAAGTATCGATTACCAGCAATCCTCCTGGCGCAACTATTATAGTTAATGATGCAGACATTGGTAAAATTACTCCTGCCATTGTTGAATTAGAGGCTAAAAGAACCCATAATATTACATTAAAACTTGCAGGTTTTTTGATTTACCGCACTGAATACACAGCTGACAAACAAAGCGATGCATTCCAAGCTCTCTTACAAAAAACTGTCGAAGGCTACCTTAACATTCGCGTTTTCCCAAACAACGCCAAGGTTTACATAAATCGCGACGAAATCCCGGGATCTCCTCCATTTAATCGCTATGCCGTTCCTGCCAACAAAGAACTCGTCATTAGAGCAGTCGACAAATGGACAGGTGCAGAAGCCCAGGAACGAGTGGTTATTGATGAAAATCGCGTCAAAACCATTGAATTGTTCCTTAACAAAAAATAATTAGACCAGTAAAATGTTGCCTACACCACTTTAGAGGAGATTCATCGTGGAAAACATTTGTTCGTACTTTCTAAAAAAACAAAACCTTCCAGGGTTTGCAGTAAAATTTAAAGTGAATGGCGAATGGAAGACTCTCACTTGGCAAGAGTATATTCAAAAAGTAGAATTTGTCGCCGGGGGCCTAAAGAAAAAAGGCGTAAACCACGGCACTCACGTCGCAATTATGAGTGGCACGCGCGTTGAGTGGTCCATCGCCGACCTCGCCATATTAGGACTTGGTGGCGTTTCAATACCAATTTATCCCAGCAATACAACCGAAGAAATGACTTACATTTTAAATAATTCTGAAACTCAGTTTCTTTTTTTAGAAGACGGATCTCAGCTTGATAAATGGAATAAAATTTCTTCTCAATGCCCAAACATAAAAGAAGTATTTATTTTCACACCTCACAAAGAGAAAAATGCTGCAACTCTTTCTGATCTTGAAAAACTCGGCAAACAAGTTGTCAAGGACTCCCCTGGCCTTTATGCTAAATCCGTTTCGCAGATTAAGCTTTCTGATTTAGCCTCTATCCACTACACTTCAGGAACGACCGGCGTACCGAAAGGCGTCTCTCTAACGCATACCCAAGTGACTAGTGAAGTCGTCGACGTGTTTAGTGAACTCGGAATGATCTCTGGCGACTTAACTCTCACGTTTCTTCCCTTCTCTCATATTCTTGGTCATGTCGAATATTGGGGAAGTATCTACCTAGGATACAGCATAGCATTTGCAGAAAGCATTGATAAAATCCGCGACAACCTAAAAGAAGTAAGTCCCACAGTACTTGTTGCTGTGCCAAGAATCTTCGAGAAAATTTATAACGGTGTCGTAAGCCAAGCTGAGATTAATCCTACCAAAAAGAAAATTTTTAATTGGGCTTGTAGCGTCGGCGCCCAAGTTTCAAAATACAAACGCAGCAATAAAACGATCCCCCTCACATTATTCTTACAATATGGAATAGCCCAAAAATTGGTTTTTTCAAAACTTCATCAGGGCCTCGGCGGGAAACTTAAATTCTGTATTTCCGGAAGCGCCCCTCTGAGCCAACAAATTGCTGAATTTTTTCATGCCGCGGGAATTTTAATTCTGGAAGGCTATGGACTCACAGAAACAACGGCTGCGATAACCCTTAACCGTCCCCATGACTATGAATTTGGGACAGTTGGCCGCGCTCTTCCTAATGTCCAGCTAAAGATTGCATCTGACGGCGAAGTTTTAGTGAAAAGTGATAAAGTTATGACCGAGTACTATAAAAACGTCGAAGCTACAAAAGAGGTTATGCAAGACGGTTGGTTTGCTACTGGAGACATTGGCGAACTTACTGATCGTGGCTTCTTACGTCTTACCGACAGAAAGAAAGATCTTATCAAGACCGCCGGCGGAAAGTACATAGCACCGCAAAAACTCGAGAATCTCCTCAAACTTAACAAGTATATCTCTAATGTACTCATTCACGGTGATCAGAAAAAATATGTGATTGCGCTTCTAACTCTCAACCCCGACGAAGTAAAGCGATACGCGCAAAATAACAATATCGCCTATGAAAACTTCGCTGAACTCACAAAAAAACCTGAGGTTCAAAGCCTCGTCCGCGACGCCGTAGCCAACGTGAACAGCGGACTAGCAAGTTACGAAACAATCAAAACTTTCGAAATCTTGCCGAACGATTTTACGGTTGAAAGTGGAGAGCTCACGCCGTCGATGAAAGTAAAGCGAAAATTCTGTGACAAAAAATATAAAGAGATTATCGACAGCCTCTATGCGTAGACATTGGTTGCCACCAATGATTTTTGTGGTGCTAGGCTTAATCGTCTTCACTTACCAATACTGCTCACTGCCCAGCCGCACACCTGCGGCAGGGCCGTTTTTTAGTCTGAAATTTGGCTCCAGCCAACTTTCTTCAATGCAAACCTCGCAAATTGCATTTCTCAGCTTTTGCTTCTCACAAATAAAATTTATTCCCTATATCGACCTAAACAACCCCAATCCAACCGCGGTCACACAAAAGTTTGATTTCGACATGGACGACGTCACTTATAGCAAAAATGGAACATCACTATCGTTTGTATCTTTGCCGGCGGGAAAATATCAAAGCATTCAGATCAAACTCGCTGCCCAGTGCTCGTCAGGACGTAGCGTTCAATTGACGAATACCCACGGCACATTTTCTACCACCAATACAATTACTATCACTCTTCTTGGATTCCCAACCTATCTGGAAATCACCGATGCGACTTCGCAAGTCATTCTAAATATCGATAACGTTATTCCTACGCTTCTAGGTGTCACAGGCGATACACAAATTAAATCGGCAATTGAAGCTACTGACGGAAGTTTTTAATAGTCGGCAGTTTTCGCGTCGGATTCCAAAAGAAGAATAGAACTAACCAAAGGCCAATGATCCGAACCGATATCAGGCCCTCTCCTATATTCAACAAACTCTATTCCTCTTCCAAGGCAGTGAAAGCTTTGTATGACTCGTAAGGCATTTTAGCGATAACAGTTTTATCCCCCTCGGTAAGACGCGGGATATATGTCAAAATGTGTTCAGTCACTGTTTTAGTGCACAGAGTACTACATATACTCTCTATAGCATAAATAATACGGGCGGCAATCTTTGAAGGTTTTAAAACGTCTCTACCTAAATATAAAACTAAATATAAAACCGAAAAACAAAAGACATGAACGGCTGACTTAAATTTAAGAAGCGATCCGTACCACCAGTATTTTTAACAGCACTTCCTTCGGCACTTGAACCTAAAAAATTTGTCGAAGCCGCTTTATGAACCATACGGTAAACTTCCATGTAGCGGTATCCAAATTCCATTCCGAAAGTAACATTATCTACCATAAGAGTTTCAAAACCCCAGCCGGCAATTCCAAAAATCGTTTGCCCTTTTGTATCTTCGATAAAATCCGCCAAGCTATAGGCGGAAGTACCTGCAGAAGTAAAGGTAATTTGGTTTTTCATGGTCACATAGGCATAGCCCGCGCCCAAAAAAGTATATGACTTTGTCGTCTGAGATTTACTTAAAGGAATTTCAAAAGTTAGGGTCGGACTATAAGAAATTATGTCGCTATCTACATAGTAAAGCGTTGTGCCACCGGAGTTTTTGGCCTCATAATTTGTTAAGTGTTGCGGACGATGCATTTCAAACCCAAGGCGAGCTGTCATCGATGAGAGCTCAAAAGAAAAACCGAATTCGCCACTAAATTGATACAAGACACCTTCGCTGTATGTCGCACCAGAACCACCGGCGTTTCCAAAGGCGTCGTTACCAAAATAGGCTGTGCCACCGGCACCCCGCAAATAGGAACTTACATTTAAGTCGGCAAAATTAAATACTCTTGCCGAAGCCGTACTGGAAAAATTTAGAGCAAATAAAACTAAGGAGAAAAAAAAACGGATCACTTAGCCTCTTTATTTATCGCTGGCTTCACTTTAGGATTTGTTTTTACCATATCAATTACTAATTGGCCGGGCTTCTTTCCGTCAGTGTTAGACTTCACCCGCGCCTTCACGGGCTGTTTAAGGTACAAAGTAATGTTGGTGCTTAAATCTTCGGGATCCATCGTCATTTCAGTTTTAGAAACGAGTTCTGAATTGCGAAAAATCGCCGCAAGTTGCTTTTCATCGACAGCTGTTTTTTGCACTTGGGATAGATCTATCACCAAGCGGTCTGGATTTTTTTCCAAAATGATATGAAAGTAGCCAGTTTTTCCTAAAATTTTACGACCAATTTCATCACCATAAAAAATTGAAAAATGCTCATGGTCAGGACTATTGTTTTTCGGCTGAGTACGCTTAATATCGAGGAGGGAATAAGCCCTTCCAGACTCGCCACCTTGAAAAATTCCCGTCCCCGCAAACACATCTAATTTATTGAATTTTAAGGGCGATCCCTTTTTAATTGCAGCTTCGGATAGCCCTGAAAACACCACCATTAACGATAAAATAAAAATAGAGTTTTTCATATGCCCCCTGACGTGAATATCTTACATAAATTCAAAAACTTGTGGCAATTCTCTTCACATTGATGCAACGTGCTGGACATCGCTAAGGGGCGGGGGGGATTTATATGAAATACCTATTTTCAGTAATAGTTCTGTCGGTTGCTTTGATCAATATTGGCTGTCCAAATAATAATAACTCTGGTCAACCTGCTGCCGTTGTAGGCACTCCAACAACACAGTGTCTTTCAAACGGTTACCCACAGACATTCCCGTATGGGTATGGCAGGTCAGGTAACTCTTGTGCTTACGGCTTTAGTAACAACCCTTATTATTTTACTTCATGGAGGAACGGCAATTGTCCATTAAATACAATTCCCGTTTATAATCCCGTTTATAATCGTCTTAATGGTTGGGGAGTTTCGTGTTTACCCGTAGGGGCGCTCGGCACTTATAACTACCTGGCATATGGCTACTACTCTGGAGGCTGGTCACAAATGGGGTATTTCCCATATTCTTCTTGGGACCCTTACCATGCCGTTGTTTCTTGTACAGTTAGTATTCCTGGCGTTTGTAATTGCGTTCCGGTTGGGAATCCATATTTTGGTCAACATATCTGCGCACGTCCTTAAGTAATTGCTGTTAGACCTCGTGGCGTGCCTATGATAGTACTTGGACATGCCCACACAAAATCCACTTCTTGAAAAGCCAAAAAATAAATTCGGCGTTGTCGAATTTGCGAAAATAAAACCAGAACATTTTATCCCCGCAGTTGATATGGCAATTGCCGAAGCCGCAAAAAATATTAAAGCGATAACTGAGAGCACAGAACCCCCTAACTTTCAAAATACTATTGAGGCTCTTGAAGTCAGTGGCGAAAATGTCGATCAGGTTTCTGAAACCTATTTTAATTTGTTTAGCGCTGAAGCCGGCGAAGATCTACAGAAGTTAGCTGGGGATATTTCACAAAAACTTAGCCACTTTTCTAGCGATACACTTTTAAACGCAACACTATTTCAAAAAGTAAAAGCTATTTATCATCAAAAAGAAAAACTAAACCTCGATACCGAACAGATTGAGATTCTCGATAAAACTTATAAAACTTTTACCCGTAACGGCGCGCTCTTAGGCGAAACGCAAAAAGAGTATTTAAGAAAGATTGATGAAGAACTTGCAGCACTCAATCCAAAATTTTCTGAAAACGTCCTTAAATCAACAAATGCCTTTGAGTTAATTCTCACTAAGGAGGAAGCTAAGGGAATTCCCGAATCAGCTCTCGAAGGGGCACAAGAGGCCGCAAAGGCCAAGGGCAAAGACGGTTATTTATTTAATCTACAAGCGCCGAGCCTAATCCCCCTTCTCACGTATTGCGATGATCGAAAAATTAGAGAAAAAGTTTGGCGGGCTTATAATAGCCGCTCTCTTCACGAGCCCTACAGTAATATCCCCGTTCTTCTGAGAATCACGAAACTCCGTCACGAAAGAGCAAAACTTCTCGGCTTTGAAAGCCATGCCCATTTTATTTTAGAGGAGCGCATGGCAAGTACACCTGAAGAAGTAAACGCCTTTTTAAAAAAGATCTTAGAGACTTCCCGAGGTGCCGCCGAAAGGGAGTTTTCTGACCTCCAGGCCTTTGCAAAAAAAACCACGGGCCATTTTGACCTTAAGGCATGGGATTATTCGTATTACGCTGAGAAGCTGAAAAAGGCCCAATTTGATTTCGACGAAGAGGAACTACGCCCCTATTTTTCTCTCGATAAGGTCATCGACGGAGTTTTTAAAGTTGCAAGCAAACTCTATAATCTGGAGTTCAAAGAGACGAGTGATGTCCCAAAGTATCACCAGGATGTCAGGACATACGAAGTCCTGGATAAAAAAACCAACAGGCATCTCGGCATTTTCATGGCCGACTTCTTTCCGCGAGAAACAAAAAAATCAGGGGCCTGGATGACAAACTACAGAGATCAGGGTTTGTTCCATGGAAAAGTCGAGCGACCCGTTGTTTCTATTGTTTGTAATTTCACAAAGCCAACGGCCACAAAACCGTCACTCCTCCCTCCGGATGAAGTAAAGACACTGTTTCACGAATTTGGTCACGCCCTTCATTCCCTTTTGAGTGATTGCCATTACCGCTCTGTGGCTGGCCCGAAAGTATATTGGGATTTTGTCGAACTCCCATCGCAAATCATGGAAAATTGGGTTACCGAAAAGGAAACGCTAGATCTATTTGCAAGCCACTACCAAACTGGAGAGAAGATTCCGCAGAGTTTAATAGACAAATTAGTAAAGTCTGAGAAGTTTCACGCGGGCTGGTTTTCTTTGCGCCAAGTTAATTTTTGTTTAATTGATATGGCTTGGCACCAGGGCCCACTACCTGACCAAATGAACGTAGAGAAATTTGAAGAAGAGGTTACACAGTCTAGTTCTTTTTTCCCGAAGGAACCGGGCACTTCGATCTCCTCAGCGTTTTCACATATTTTTGCCGGCGGATATTCAGCCGGTTACTATAGCTACAAATGGGCCGAAGTACTCGATGCTGATGCGTTTGAGTATTTTAAAGAAAAAGGTATATTTAATCCTGAAGTCTCTAACAAATTTAGAAATGAGATTTTAGCAAAAGGTGGTTCTGAACACCCCATGGTGCTTTACAAACGCTTTCGCGGGAGAGAGCCAGATCCAAATGCTCTTTTTAGGCGTGAGGGATTGACGTGAAAAAGAGTAAAAAATCTTTTGCCAATAAACATGTGTCGATTTGTCATCGACCAGAGAGCCCCGAGGCACTTAACAAGGCAAAGGAGATCGCCAATTGGCTTGATGAACTAAAAGTACAGGTCTATTCTCCATCAGGAAAGAAACTTGGGAAGCATGTCAAGTCGTTGGATTCCAAAACAAGCCTGGACAAATTGAGCCTTATGGTTGTAGTCGGAGGTGACGGAACATACCTCAGGGCTGCGAATTTATTAGAGGGTCGCCCAACTCCAATTCTCGGAATCAATATGGGGTCGTTGGGTTTTCTAACAGAAACCAGAGTGAGCGAAGCTTATAGAGCGATTTTGCAATTTTTAGAAAACAAGATGGAACTGCATCAAAGATCCATCATTAAAGTCACCGTCGTTAAAGGTGGAAAATCTCATAAATCTTATTTTGCTTTAAATGACATAGTCTTTGAACGAGGCCTCGATACCCATTTAATCAATATAGGAATTTCTTTCGAGAAAAATCTAATTTGTGATTTAAAAGCTGATGGAATTATTGTCTCGACCCCAACAGGCTCAACGGCGTACAATCTTGCTGCGGGCGGGCCAATCATATATCCCAGCTCTTCGGTGCTTTCCATCGTACCAATCAATTCTCATAGTTTAACCATGCGTCCGTTGATCGTTCCTGATGATCGACAAATACATATTCGTATACTTTCGAAAAATACTTCTGCATTTGTAACTGTCGATGGACAACGCGTGGAAGAGGTAAAACCTACTGACTCTGTTGTTATAGAAAAAAGCGATCGTGATCATTTAACTGTGCGTGAGCCCGGAAATAATTATTTTGATTTGCTGCGCGATAAACTAAAATTTGGCCAACGCGATTAGGAGACACTATGTTGCTTGATCTCAAGGTATCAAACTTTGCGATTATTGATGAAGTCAGTGTTCATTTTAAACCAGGCTTAAATATTTTAAGCGGCGAAACTGGTGCTGGAAAATCAATTATAATGAAAAGTCTAGCACTGCTTATGGGCGACAAGGCCGATTCACGTGCGGTACGACAAGGTTCAGAGCATGCAACAATTGAAGGACTATTTGATTTAGGTGATCGCAAAGATATTATTGAAAGACTAAAGGCTCTTGATATCGATGTCACCGAAGAGACGCTCGTGGTTAGACGAACGGTCTCGTCAAATGGCAAAAACCGCGTTTACTTAAACGACACACTAACGTCACTAAACTCTCTCCGCGATATTGTCGCACCCTTAATTGAGGTCACGGGGCCAGGTTCTCCTCTAATCGAAATAACCTCGCAACATGAAAATAAGAATTTGGCCTCTAAGCTTTATCAATTAGATTTACTCGACACTTATGCGAAAACCTGGGCACTCCGCCATGAAGTACAAAAATCTTATGAGGAGCTGCAAGAGACGCGAGAAAAATTAAATAAGGTGATGGGGCAACTTCAATGGCGCGAACAAAGACTTGATTTCTTAAAATTTCAACGCGAAGAAATCAAGAATTTTAGCCCAGCACCTGAAGATGATGACGGACTAGAGGCACAAATCCGTAAGGCTCGGAATAGCTCCCAACTCATTGAATTTCGAACAATGGCTGAAGATACGCTCTATGAAAACGAGCAATCCGTTTTATCGGCAATACATAAGCTTGAACAGCGACAAATTTACTTTCAGAAAATTGATCCAAGTATCAGCGAAATCTTTAAGCCTCTCGAAGCAGCCAAAGCAAATCTCAATGAATTCCTATTTGCGATTAGAGAGTATGGCCAATCGCTAGACGTTGATACGAATCAGCTTGATGTCATGGAAAAGAGGTTGAGTGATTTCAGATTGCTCCAGAAGAAATATGGCCAAACGACAAACGAAATCCTCGCTCACTTAAATAAAATTGAGACAGAGATTAACGAACTCGAAAACGCGAACGAGAGTATCGATGCTCTACAAAGAGAAGTAAGTGATAGGACAGCCAAACTAGATAAGCTTGCGAAAAAACTCCACGCTGAACGTGAGTCCTCTTCGAAGTCTCTAGTTAAAGAGGTTAATAGCGAGCTCTCGGGTTTGAACATGAAAGGTCTTTCTGTTGCTCTTGTCTTTGAAGACTTACCAGAGGTCACGAGCCACGGTATCAGCGATGTCGAATTCGTCACCAAAATATCAAAGACTTCCACACCACTACCTCTTGCAAAATTCGCTAGTGGTGGCGAATTGAGCCGAATCTTATTGGCGCTAAAATGTGTAACGGGTCATGATGGCAAACCACGTACTTATCTTTTTGACGAAGTGGACGCGGGTGTCAGTGGCGAAACTGCCGAAAAGGTCGGCATCAAGCTTCAGCAAATCTCTAAAAAACAACAAGTCATTTGCATCACCCATCTTCCGCAAGTGGCAGCCCAAGGAAATGTGCATTTCTATGTGAATAAAAAGGTTTCTTCTGGCAAAGCAAAAATGGAAATCTCTGAACTCAGTGGAAAATCGCGAGTGCAGGAAGTCGCAAGATTAATTTCGGGCGAGAAAATTACTAAAACAAGTCTTGCCCATGCTGAGTCACTACTAACCCATTGATGAAAAATATTTTTTTCGTTCTTTTATTTTTTTTTGTTGGCGGCTGCGCTACATGGGACGCGCCAGGTGACTATACGGTTGTACGCTCTAGTCCGTCGGGGGCACAAATAACTAAAGACGGAAGGGATCTCGGCATGACGCCGGCAGTTGTTTATGTCCCGCGTGGAAAGAATGACTACAACATTTCTCTAAAGTTCAATGATCAAGAGAAGAATTTATCTGTCAAAAAGAAATATAAGTGGGGAAAGAGCTTTGGTCGAAACTATGTGTTTCTAACTTACGCCCCTGTTGGCTGGATTACAGATTTGGTGAGTGGTGCCGCGTGGCAAGCAGAGAGTGAAGTGGCGGTAAGTTTTGATGAAGAAAAAGAGGCCGCTGAGAAAATAAAGAGAAAAATTAAAGACATCGTAGTGGCCATCGCTCCGCCTCGCGCCTCTCATCCCAATATTTCCGACGATATCGGTCAAATTTTAGAAAGAGAAATTAAAAAGAAATTTCCCAACTACAAAGTTCTTCCCTATGAAAGTACCTATACTAAATTCGCTAACTTAGGCTCTAACTTTGACGATGACCCAAGGCCAGAAGACTATCCCAATTTGCATGGCCGGCTTGGAATACAAAAAATGGTCACAAGCAGTGTCGATACTTCAGCTGGTAAAATTAACGTCAATTCAAAGATAATAGATTTTTTAGAACCCGAAAACAATACCACTCATAATTTTGCTGTACCTGAAGAAAAAGTGGAATCAGTGCGCATGCATGGATGGGTCAATCGCCCTGAGTATTACTTCTGGCTTCCCAATGCCGTATTTTTTGATACGGGAAATTCGGCGACGGCTTTGACGCTGAATAACACTGAAGAAATTCGCGGCTCTTCCTATTATACCGATGATGTTTTGGGAAAAGTATCACGTGTAATTTCAACTATTTCAATTCGACGCATCGTCGTTCCTTCTCGGCGAGATGAATGGCGTTATCGATTTCGCATGGTTCCGACGGGAAGTTTTTCTTACGCGAAAGAAACATTTCCTACGGCCCCAGTTTCGATTCGCACTACCGTGTTCGCGCGGACTCATGCCGATATGGGTTGGGGGCCAAGTTTTAACTATGAAAATCAGAGGTGGAATTTCTATTTTAATTTTTCGCCTTTGTTAACTTACGACTTAGTAGAAACCTCCAATGCCACAACTGATTTTGAATTTAGCGAGGTGGCCATAAACCTAGGTGTGGAAGCGGGATTTGTATATTTCTTCAAAAACTCAGGCTGGACCGTAAGACTTTACACTCGGTCAGCAAATGAACCTGCAGATCTGTGGGGAAAACTCTTAACTCAAGTAGCAGGAGTAAATGAAAAAGTCACTGCGGCGAGCTTTGTTACCTCGGGGCTGGCTATCGGGTACGTCATTCCTAACAAAGACTTACCTTTCTAGGTTTGATTACCAAAAATCACCGCCAAAGAAGATTTACCTGTGCTTGCAATTGCAAAACTCTGGAACGGAACACGCCGCAACCGGTGAGATAATATTTGTACGGGAAATTAATTCATGCGCTCTTGGCACAGGTTTCGCAGTAAGTACATACGGTACAGAAGTACTATCATTATATTGGGTTTTACCGAATCAATGAAGTATTTTTTTTATTTTATGGTACCTTTTTTGGAGACTCTATGAAGAAATTTTTTGTTTTGATTTGTTTAATATCGATTTTTTCTGTGGCTGCTTTTTCACAATCCAGCGAGGATATAAGCACGAGTGTAGATAACAGTAGTTTTTATCGAGATCGTCCCTCTTACCAAATGCCGAAAGGCACTCTTGTGAAATTTAATGTTGATCTCTTCATTCCCGCGAATGAAACTAAAATTAGTATGCCTTTTAAGACGCGACAAGAATGCTATTTTGCAACCGAAGATTCGCTTAAACGTGATTACGATCAGCTTCTCGCAGCGGGTACCACGCAAAATGTTGTTAGAGGAGAGGAATGGGGAATACGTCTTAATATAGATCCAAACATTCATATTTATTGCGATACTGATAAAGGAGACAAGTTTAAAACCGTCGGTGAAATTGTTGACGTGTTCAGTGGTCCGATGACATTTGAGTTTCCTGATCCACAGAAAGCCCCACGATTTAAGTTTCCGTAGTATAAAAATTCCAATCTTCGGAGTGACCGGCAGGGAGTTTTCGAACCGCCTGCTGCTTGCACAAACTCGTTTTAAGATTTTCGAGTTTAGTTTTTTAAATCTTCACTGGGTGAAATGATTAGCCGTGCATCACCCTTATTTCTTTACCCAAAACCAATCGATATTTATGGTGGCGATGTCTTCGGCTTCTGAAGCTTTAACAATTTCAGATAATGATTTAATAAATTGGGCAATTTTTTCTCGAACAGAACTAAAGTCCCTCCGTGAGATCGAAAGTGGCGCTGTAAACATGAGTTCCTCGGCACTAATAGATTCACTTTTTTCAATAGCTTTTACTCGCCAATTGGAATGATGCTTAATGAGGTGTGGAGACCCCTGCTCAAGGAAAGTACTCTGCACTCCGGGAAAGTATTTTCCCCGCTCTTCATTCGCGAGTCCAGTTCGTAAAAAAAAATGAGCTAAATCACTAGCTCTCTGGCGAGAAATGGAAAATCTTTCGCAAATTTCTTCCAGAGTTACACCCTCTTTGCTCAACCCCAAAAATAAATGAACCGCGGGATAAATCCAAGAAGAATAAAAAATGGAACGTTCGCTATCGCTTAAACTCTTTTCGTGCTGCACTCTCCTAGAAAGCCTAAGTGATTCGGATTTCATATGCTCTATTTTTTTTAAAGTAATTTTTGTTTTTATGCGTTCCTGCTTTTTCTACTTCCACGAGGAGGTAAAGGTAATCCGTTTCAATATCTGTAAGCTGAAGATATTCACTGAGCTCAAAAGCTTGATCCGTATTGAAAGCTCTTTGACCAGAAAGTATCTGTGAAAGCATCGTCGTACTAATTCTTAGATGATTGGCGATGCGGGTAAGCTCCCCGTGACCACTTTTAGGCAAACTCCTGACATAAAAACGTAGGTAGTCACTCATAGCGCAAACTCGCCTCTTAGCATGGCGGTTTTGAGACTCCATGAAATTATTTATTCGGTTGCGCGCGACCACGGTCATACCAATAGTAAAGACACTAGGATTTTAGTGGGGCACTTAATTACAAAAAATAATAAAATCACGATTGGCCAAATAGAGAAGGCCATGAAAGCCGTAGGCTTTGACCTGTCTCTCGACCAGCCACCAAAAATTTTTCGCGACCTGGCCACCGAGCTATCTAACGAAAGCGAAAAAATTTTGAATACTGAACTGAGTAAAAACAGTTCCTTCGCAAGTGTCTTGGCAAGAGCCAATGTCCTTTTAAATGAGATCTCTGTAAATAATAAATATGACTTGTATCGGTGCGAAACGACGGTAAAGAGTGTAAACTCCATTAACCATTGTCGGTATGTGCTCACCAAATTCCTTGAAAGCGTAATTCAGAATGTCAAAATTTCTTTAAATGGAAATATGCGTGAGGAACGCCACTTCCTTGTTCGGGAGCTTGAGTCTATCTCCAAACAAATTGTGGCATCCGCCACAGCTATTCTTGCGCAACAACTGGTAAAGGTTATTAGTCCCAAGATTCTCTCTACCCCCGAATACTCTCGGAAAACACTGGAATCCGTCGACCTTGCCTTTCGCAAAGGTATTGAAGAATTTTACCGACATTATACGGTCATGAATGATAAAATGACGAGTGTCTTTGAGCTAGAAAAATTCCTAAATTACGATGTAGTTGTGATTGACGAATAGGAATCTCGCTAAAGCTCTAGCGTATAACCCGCAACCACACTGAAAAATGAATATCCGTGTGGTTTTGCGTCAATACTAAATGAATCAATTTGAAAATAAACATAGTTTTTTTCAATCAACTCCAAGTTGTAACCACCACCAACTCCGATACTAAAATCGGTTCGTGAATTAATTGGGGGATTAAATCCTGATGTCACATTTTCTGCAGAATGACGAATACCACCTATTTTTAAGCTTACGAAAGGTCCCTCGCTTACCTTCCAAAGATGTAAGTTAAGTTCAACAAGAAGTGGAACAACGTAGATGTCGGCACTTCCTGCGTTGTCGCTCACCGAGGTTGAGTAAACTTGGTAATAAAGTCCCGAAGTAAGTTTTTCTCCCAAGCGAACGCCGCCGCGGAAGCCATATGTTGCTCTCGTTCCAAAGCCCGAGAGATCCGTATTCGCCAATCCTAAAAGTCCACCAAAATAAAATGCCTCTATACCTTCGGCTCTGGCAAATGGTTGAACTAGTAACAAAAAAATAAAAGTAAGTGTTTTCAATTTCATAACGCAGTATGGACTGGAAAAAGTCTCAGGCACCTTAAATATCCACAAACCCCCCGCCTTTTTCGGTAAGTCGATACGCCGATGGGTGTTGCATCCAACTTCCCAAATTCACGCTTTGAATTCTTTTTTCTCCCCAGACAAACGAAAACTCATCTCTGACATGGACATGGCCAGTAACAATAAAGTCAAATTCAGTTTCTTTTATTTTTTTCTGCGCGTATGTGTGGATTTTATCGATAGTTTCTTCCACCCTCTGGGTCTTTACGTTCGTCGTGTAGTAACGGCTTGCTTGCGAAGCTTTCTCCCCCAGTTTTGCGATAAATTTTTCTGGCGAATTATGCGCGACATATTCAATGACGGGCGTTCTCAGTACTTTTCTGAGGAATAAATAGCCTTTATCTTCGGGATCAATAAGATCCCCGTGTTCGACTCTTACTTTAAAGCCATTGAGCTGAAAGACTTCATGATCCTTAAATACTTTTACTCCGAGACGGTCCGTCCAATAACTGCTCAAGTAAAGATCGTGATTTCCCTCAAAATAGTAAACCACGATGTCTTCGGAAACTATTCTCTGCACCTCATTGATGATGGGTTCAAATTTTTCAATAAAATATTTATGGTCTGAAATCCAAAAATCAAAGATATCACCAACAAAAAAAAGATGGGTTACCCCATCTTTTTTTGTTACTGACTTTAGAAACCTCACTAAGAGCCGCGCATTTACTTCTTGGATCGATCTTAGATGAATATCCGAGACAAAATACGCTATCATCAGCTCTTGCGATCACGATTTTGAATCATTGTCTTGGTCGTGTTGGCGTCGACGCAAATACGCCGGCACTTCCAAATTGAAACTATCAAAACTCATTGTCGGATCAGCTTGAAATGAATTTGGTTCATTTGCTACTTCCATTGACAACTGCTCGGGTTGTTTCTTTTGGGGTGTGGTTTGATCACGATAGGCCTTCGCTTTGGCTAACAAGATGTCCCGCGGCAACACATCGTCTTTCTTTGCTGGCGGAACAGGCGCTTGAGTTTGCGACTGAGAAGGCTGAGCGGTTGGAGGAGTTTGAAATTGAGGCTGCAGAGAAGGCGCCGGAGTCATTTCCACCTCATTAAAATTAACATTTTGGAAATTATAGTTTTGGTTCACCAGGTGCTGTGCCCGTGCCAATTGCTCGCGAATACTTGCCTGGCTAACCGCATTTGTTCCAAATCCTGTTGCGATCACAGTCACGCGCACTTCACTTGGATCCATATCTTTATCAATAACTGCCCCAAAGATGATTTCGGCATCCTCATGAGCAGCTTCGGTAATAAGGGTTGAGGCTTCGTTGACTTCCCAAAGAGAAAGGTTCTCCGGACCCGTGACGTTGATAATAATTCCAGTCGCTCCGTCGATAGCAATATTTTCGAGAAGTGGAGACGAAATCGCGGCCGTCGCTGCTTCGACCGCGCGATTTTCACCCGCTGCAGTACCACAACCCATGATCGCCATACCTTTAGATTGCATGACAGTTCTTATGTCAGCAAAATCAAGATTAATAAGACCACGAACGTTAATAAGATCAGAAATACCTTTTACGGCTTGAAGTAATACAGCATCGGCCTTTTTGAAGCTCTCGATTAATGGAGTTTTTTCTGCTGAGATTGAAAGAAGTTTCTGGTTGGGAATAACAATGAGTGTATCAACATTTTCTCGCAACTCTGCAATACCAGCATCAGCCTGGCGCTGACGCTTTTTTCCTTCGAAAACAAATGGTCGCGTAACCACGCCGATTGTCAAAGCACCAAGCTCGCGGGCTATTTTTGCAACGATAGGGGCACCACCTGTTCCTGTTCCTCCGCCCATACCAGCTGTGACAAAAACCATATCAGCGCCTTCAAGGCTCTCCACGATATCGTTATAAGATTCGATGGCGGCACGTTTTCCAATTTCTGGATTTGCTCCGGCGCCCAAACCTTTAGTCAACTCTGAACCTAGTTGGATTTTTGCGGCTGCTGGGTGTGCCTGTAATGCCTGTAAATCGGTATTTCCAACTATGAATTCAACGCCTCCGAGGCCCGCTTCAATCATTGTTGCGACCGCGTTGTTACCACCGCCCCCGATACCAATAACTTTTATATTGGCTCCGATGCTGATATTTTCTTCTAGCTCAAACATTCTTTCCCCCTTTTAGCCCTATAGTCCTTGGGCTATGACGTCTCTTAGCTTCTTCGCCCAGTCGACGACTATCTCTGGAAATTTTTTACCATCATTGGTTATTTCTTTATCTAAATGTAATTCACTAAGTCCGTATTTCAATAATCCCACTGGCGCACTATAAAGCGGTGAGCGCACGACGTCAGTTAACCCTCCAACTTGAGTCGGAAGCCCCCTTCTTACGGGAATATCAAAAATAAATTCGCCCATCTCGACCAGTCCATCAAGAAGTGAGCCCCCGCCAGAAAGAACCATTCCAGATCCCAACTGCGATTGTAAATTGCTTTTTGCGATTTCAGCTTTTATGAGATTTAAAATTTCTTCGGCTCTTGGCTCGATCACTTCACAAAGATTTTTTCTTAAAACTGTACGACTTTCTCTTCCACCAACAGACTTCACTTCGATTGTTTCTTCTTCATTGATCAAATTTAATAACGCCGAACCATGTTTTTTCTTAATTTCTTCAGCACAATCCTGAGGAGTACGTAGACCCACAGCAATATCATGAGTGAAATAGCCTCCGCCAACAGGAAGGACAGCAGTATAAGCTACGGAGCCGTTGTTATAGATTATTAAATCTGTTGTCCCAGCTCCCACATCAACATACGCAACGCCTAATTTTTTTTCGTCTTCACTCAATACCGCGAGAGAGCTTGCCAGGCTTTGGAGCACCAGTCCTTTAACTTTCAAATTTGCTTTTTGCGTACACTTAACTATATTTTGTATTGCAGAATTGGCACCCGTCACGATGTGAATAAGAGCTTCAAGACGGACCCCTGACATTCCAATAGGATCAGAAATTCCCTCTTGATCATCGACTTTAAATTCACGCGGCAGAACATGTAAAACCTCTCGATCTGCAGGAACAGCAACTGCTTTGGCGGCTTCGATCACGCGAGTTATGTCATCATTTTGGGTTTCTTTATTTTTTATTGCGACCATTCCTTTAGAATCAAATGACTTGATATGGGTGCCACCAATTCCAAGCCACACCTCATCTGCTTTGTGGCCCGCCATCAACTCAGCTTCTTCTTTGGCTCTTCTTATAGCTTCGATTGTTTGCTCAATGTTAATCAAAACTCCGTGACGAAGCCCTGGGCTCGGTACAGAGCCGAAACCAACCACATCTATCCCGTCGTTTGCGTTAGGCAACCCGATTAAAAAAACAACCTTTGATGAACCGATATCAAGGCCGGCAACGACCTTATCGCGAGATGATTTCTGCATCCTTGCCCTCAAACTTTAGTTTGGTCACCCGTGACCTGACTAAAAGCCTAAGTCCGCTTACGCATCCTGACAAGGATTTTCTTTTCGAAGCGGGCGTCGATGACGCGGCCATGAATTTCTTTAGCTTCTAAGTATTCCAATACTTTACCGACACGTCTGAGTTTCAGTTCTAATGCTTCTTGCCCAAAAATCACACGCGTTCCAGTTTTAGCAAGAAGAACTTCAAAGCCAGACTTAGGTTCGTAATAAACTTCAGAAATTTGGTTGGCAGTTAAATTTCCGGAATTAGGGAATAAATGCAAAAACTCGATAGCACTCTTTCGCAATTCCTTGTTATCGTAAAAACGACGGCCGCGAAGATAGGGAACATCAGGAATCAGCGATTTCGAATTTTTTGCGAGCATAGTTCCATCGCCTGCAACAGGCATCCAAATTCCCGCATCGTCGACATAAACGACTTCAACTTTCTTTAGCGCAACACCAATTTCCAATCTATTAGGAAATAACCGAGTCAACTGAACATCTTCTATCCAATTTTTTCTTTTTATTTCAGCTATGACCTTTGAGATATCAATATCCCAGAGAGATTCCTTGTTTAAAAACTTAATATCCGAAAAAATTTCATTTTTTATGATATTGAACTGCTCTCTATCAGAAGGAGTGCCGATAGATTCTACTTGAACCTTAATGTTGTTAAATAGATTTGAATCAAACCCATAAAAGGCAAAAACAATTAAAAATAAACTTGCGCCGACTAAAAAAATATTTTTACTTAAGGTTCGCATAATCTAATGTCGAAGACTCCACAAGTTCCTGAATAAATTCCTTGAAACTGATACCGTCGTGCGCCGCTGACTTTGGGACCAGAGAGGTCTCGGTACAGCCCGGCAAAGCATTTACTTCCATGATCATCGGTTCAACATTATCCCGTACACGAAAATCTACTCTCGCGTAGGTACGAAGTTCCAGTATTTGAAATGCCCGCTCCCCAATCTTAATACATTGCTCAACAACATTGACATCTAAGCGCGGAGGCAAAAAATAATCAGTCGCGCCTTTGGTATATTTTCGTTGGTAATCATAGAATGAAGTCTTCGGCACAATTTCAATCGGGGTTAACGCTTTATTACGAAAGATAGGCACGGTTAGTTCCATTCCAGGAACAAATTTTTCAACGAGAATCATGTAATCATATTCCGCAGCCAGCTTTAACGCGGGAATGACTTCATTTTTTTCTTTGCAAATTGAAATCCCAACGCTCGAGCCTTCGCGCGATGGCTTCACGACAAACGGAAGCGGCATTCTAATTTTAATTTGATTAGCGGGAGTTAAACGCAAATCAAAATATTCATATTCCGCCGTCGGTAAACTATGCTGAACAAAGAGATGCTTACACATAATTTTATGCAGCGCCAGAGCTGAACCCATTACGCCCGACCCACTGTAAGGAATTTTTAAATATTCACAAATCCCTTGAACTGTACCGTCTTCGGCGTATTTTCCATGAAGAGCAATTAATACTACGTCCGGCTTTAAGTCCATGAGCTGACGTGGTAGGTCTTCTTTCGCATCGACAACAAAATATTCGTAAGGAAGATCCTTCAGCGCCCTTACAAAGGAATTACCGGTATTGATGCTGACTTCGCGCTCCGCTCCCATCCCCCCAACTAAAACCGCAACTTTCTTTACTTTGCTCATAGAAAAATTATACTTCTGCCTTGAGGACACTTCAATGAAATTTGAGTATCAATTAATACCCTTTTCCCCTAATAAAACCTTTAATGTGTGGTCCGCCTTGAAGGTACTAGACCACGAAATTGATGTTACGTTCACGGTAACGGGTGAACTGAGTAAACTCTATATTCCTGACGGAAAAAGTAACCCGCAACGTTTAGACAATTTGTGGAAGCATACTTGCTTTGAGACTTTCATAAAACAAAGTTCTCAGAGAAATTACATAGAAATAAATGCATCACCCAGTGGAGACTGGGCACTATATAGTTTTACGGACTATCATCAAGGCATGGCAAATGTGTCTGAAGTAAATGACTTCAAAGTAAGTTCTTCGTTCGATAAGAAAAAAGAGTCGCTAAAATGCTGGTACACGATCAACCTAAAGCCATTTCTTTTGCCAGAAAATAATCTAGATATCGGCCTAAGCTGTATCTTAGAGACCAACAAAGGTGAACTGAGCTATTGGGCAATTAATCACAAGAACGAGAAGCCAGATTTTCATCTGGCTTCAAATTTTATTCACATTTAAAACCAGCGCCCTCAAGATTACCCTTAATGCGCTCGTAAATCTCATTACATTTACTGTTGTCAGACGTTCCAGAAGCCACCTCCTTAGATTCACCAGCTTTGGTGTAAACTAACCGGCAAACCTTCCCGTCACCGCTAGTCATTTCGAGAGTGCGCTCATCGCCACCATTTTTGCAAGTAGTCTTTCCTTCTGAGACACTTCCTGAAGATGCGGGTTTCGTTTTGCTAATATCTTCATCTTCAAAACCTTTTTGTTTTTTGTCTTTTGCTTTCGCATCTTTTGATGCCTTGGTATCTTTCGTCGCTGCCGTTGTCGGTGCAGATTTCGCTTCGTCCTTTTTAGGAGCTGATTCGCAACCAACAATTAGTAATCCTGCAACTGTAGCTAATAAAATTTTTTTCATCTGAGGACCTCCATCCATCGCACTAATAAATCTATAAGAAATTGAAACTCGTTGTCATCTGTGGACGGCCCTTTGGTCTAGTTAGCTATAGTAAATCAATCCCAATTCCCCAGATAAACAACTTCCGCTTCCAACTCGACTTTCGTTTTCTCCATTACTGTTTTCTTCACGTACCTGATCACTTGATCAATATCTGAAGCAGTCGCACCACCTAAATTAACAATAAAGTTTGCGTGTTTCGGAGAAACCTGCGCTTTGCCAACTTGAAATCCCTTCAAACCGCATGAGTCAATTAGGCGTCCTGCCTTGTCTCCTGTGGGATTTTTAAAAACTGAACCACAACTAGGTAAATTTAAAGGCTGCTTACCTACGCGAAGGCGGTTCGCGGCAAAAACCGTTTCGACGATATCGGGAGATTCTCCTAACTTCCACTGAAATCCAGCTTGCACAATAATTCCCGGCTGCCATCCAGAACACTTTCGGTACGACCAAGCAAGATCATCCGCACTCATCGTAATAAATTTCTTTTGATCAAATCGATAAATTTCTACCCATTCCGTAATTTCAACAAATTCTTTAGGGACTGTTGCGTCACTTACTCCCGCATTCATAACAATGCCCCCACCAATATCTCCAGGCAGACCAGCTAAAAAAACTGCGGGGGCCAGCTTCTTCTTAAGAAAAGCTCTGCCCAATTCTGACTTTGGAACTCCTGCTTGAGCTGAAATTTTCAAGTTTCCATTTTCTTCCTTAACCGTCATCTGGTTTAATTTTCCCAAGTGAAGGACTACTCCGGAAATACCCTTATCACTTACAAGAACGTTACTTCCCCCACCGAGAATAACGATTTTCAAATTATTCTTTTCTGCAAATTCGACCGCCTCGGAAATGTCTTTATAGTTCTCGGGCTGACAGAAATATCGTGCTGGTCCACCTACCTTCCAAGAAGTCAAATTGGCGAGGATTTGATTTTGGACAATATTCATCATAGATTCTCTAAGAGTTTGGCGCCAAGCTTCCAGCCATCACCAGCTCCCAGCGTGAGAAAAATGTCATTGGGTTTTAAATTATTTTTTAATTCTTTAATGACAAGATCAGAATCTTTGTTAGAAATAAACTTACAATTCTTGTGCTTCACTTCAATAGCCAACTGCTCGGCAGTGATACCCGGAATTGGTTTTTCACCAGCAGCGTAGACATCAGTTATGTAAAGTAAATCTGAGTTCTCAAAACAACTCAAAAACTGACCCCAACACAGTTGTGTACGCGAGTAACGGTGCGGCTGAAACCAAACCACAATTCTTTTTTGTGGAAATTTTTCTCGCATGGCATCGAGAGTCGCTTTGATTTCCGTGGGGTGATGACCATAATCATCAAACACCGAAATCTCGTTCTTCTTACCTTTATACTGGAACCGGCGATCAACTCCTGTAAACTTCTCAATTCCGAGCTTTGCAATTTCAAACGAAATTCCCGCCTCTAAGGCTACTAAGATTGCCGCTAGTGAATTTAAAGCATTATGTTTTCCTGGAAACTGGCTGGTGAACGATCCAATTAATCTTCCACTTCGAGAAACGTCATAAGTCCCACGGTTTCCACTCAAGACATAATCGTTAGAATCCTTTACTCCAAAAAACGTGACGGGTTTACGGAAATCTAAAAATAAGTCCTTCACGAGGGGATCGTCTCCAAAAACGATGGCCCTTCCATAGAAAGGAACCAAGTTCGCAAATGTTAAAAATGCTTTCTGTAAATTTCCAAAGCTTCCGAAATAATCTAAATGATCGTTATCAATATTTGTGATCACGACAATCTCGGGCGAAAGCTTGGTAAAACTTCCATCACTCTCGTCGGCTTCTGCAACCAACCATTCGCCGTGCCCTAGCATAGCTGTACTTTGAATCTGATCAAGCCGGCCACCAACTACAATCGTCGGATCAAGTTTTGCCTCTAAAAAAATACTTGAAACTAAGCTGGTCGTTGTCGTCTTGCCGTGGGATCCCGCTATTGCTATCCCACGTTTTATTCGCATAATCTCAGCAAGAGCTTCGGCACGCGAAATAATTGGAATCCTTCTCTTTCGAGCTTCAACAAGTTCTTCATTTTCGAATGTTACTGCACTGGTGTAAACCACGACATCAACATCACCTACATTACTCGCACTATGCCCCAAATAAATCTTTACGCCCAAACTCGCCAAAACCTTTGTCTGAGCATTTTCAGAAATGTCACTCCCCGATACTGTCGCTCCCATGCTTCGCAACAATTGTGCGAGACCACACATACCAATCCCACCAATGCCGATAAAATGAAATTTTGCGTGCTTTAGCCTCACGGAACATCCTTAAGAATTAAACGAGCGATTTCTTCTGCCGCCCCAGGCTTGTAAAATCTCTTCACGTTTGTTTCTATAGAGACCAATTTTTCTGGGTGATTTTTATAATCTAAAATCATTTTCTTAAAAGTGTCAGCATTAAAATCTTTTTGCAAGATCATTTGCGCCGCATTTGCATTCACCAAAGTCTCGGCATTTTTTTGTTGATGATTGTCTGCCGCGCTCGGTAAAGGAATGATAATTCCGGCACGCTGGGCCGCTGCTAATTCTGAAATTGTACTTATACCACCACGACACACCACCAAATCACACCACGCATAACGCTCTTCCATGTCATCTAGAAATTGAAAATACTTAACATTGCCACCAATGCCAGAATAAACCGAACTCGCCCACTCCATATCAAATTTACCAACTTGATGGACAAATTCAATATCGCTGTACCAGGATCTATCTCTAGTTATTGCTTCGCCGACAATTTTGTTGATTGCACGTGCTCCCTGACTTCCACCGAAAATAAGGACGCGAAATTTTCTGCCAATCAACTCAGTTCTAGGTACATATTTTATTTTTGCGCGCACCGGAAGCCCTACAGGAATTACTTTTCTACCACCAAAGTATTTACCGGACTCCGGGAAAACCACAAAGATATATTTCACAAAAAATTTCAAGATTCGATTAGCAAGACCGGGGTAAGCATTTGGCTCCCACAAGGCCGATGGGATACCAAAAAGGCCAGCCATCATTACAAAGGGGCCAGAAGCGTAGCCACCCACTCCCAATACAAACTTGGGTTTCACTTTTACCAACAGCCTAATGCAAGAAAAAATACTCAGTGGCATCAAAAGAAGAGTCCTAATTCTCGTTACGATTCCCACACTTTTATTGAGTTGTCCCACAGAAATAAGATGCAGTGGGTATCCCGCCTTCGGCACGATGTGCACTTCAAGACCCATCGGCGTTCCTACAAAATGAACCTGGATATGGCGATTCTCTCGCTGAAGCTCTTGCGCTATCGCTATCGCGGGATAGAGATGACCGCCCGTTCCCCCGCCGGCAATAACGACACAATCGCTCATTTCTTATTCCAAACTTTAATTCGTCGGCGAATATTCAGAATCAAACCAAACAAAATTCCAAGCACGATAATGCTACTTCCCCCATAGCTCAAAAAGGGAAGAGCTAATCCTTTTGTCGGCAAAAGGCCAAGCGCTACCCCGACATTCACAAAGACCGAAAAAGTAAATGATAAAATTAATCCTAAAACCGTGGCTTTCTCAAACTCGGTATTTGCACGTAGAGAGATTTGAAATCCACGATGAATTAAGAAACCAAACAATGAAAGCACTAAAAATACCCCAATAAAGCCAATCTCTTCACCCAAAACCGCTAATGTAAAATCTGTATGTGCTTCTGGTAAAAATAATAATTTTGCCTGGCCTTGCCCTAAACCAACACCAGTTAAGCCTCCCGAACGAAACCCCAACAAACTCTGAATTAACTGAAATCCAGAGTTAGCGCCTTCTGACCAAGGATCTAAATAAGAAAGGAGTCTCGCACGTCGATAAGGGACACTCCAAATGAGTATAAAAAACCCTATTGCCATCCCACTCCCCGACGCCAAAATATATTTCCATGGCAATCCAAACGCGACGAGCAAAGTAACAAGAACCAAAAGCAAAATAGCAAATGACCCAAAATCAGGTTGCCGCAACAAAAGCAGTAAAGGAATTCCAAATAGCGAAATCAATATCGGCCACTTCCATTGACCTAGTTTCTCCCTATCTATCGTCAAGATGTATGCAAAAAATAAGGGGAGCGTCACGCGCAACAATTCGGAAGGTTGCAAACGAAATCCCATTGGCATCCCTAACCAGCGCGACGCACCTCCGGCCCTTATTCCTATTCCGGGAATTAAAGTCAGCAAAATCAAAAATACATTTACCATCCAAAAAAATGGCGTTAGTTTCTGAATCCACCTAAATGGAAAATAAGCAGTACTGATCAAAAAGAAAAATGAAATGACAATAACCAGGAGTTGCTTCTTAAAAAAGAAAAGGCCGTCACCACGCGATTCAGTCGCAAAAATAAAACTGGAACTATAAACTTGGACCAGCCCAATTCCTGCCAACGTCAGAAACAAAAGTAATATACTTTGATCTAAGTGACCCGCGACAAAATCGCTTTTTGATTTTTTATCATGACTCGTCTTAGCCTGGCCCACGAGGCCATTATAGGCTTAACGGAACTTATTAACAATACTCTTAAAATAATCACCGCGCTCTTCGTAACTATCGAACATATCGAAGCTCGAGCAGCCAGGAGAAAGTAGCACGATGTCACCGTTCCTAGACTTTTGGTAAGCTATCAAAGCGGCTTCTTCAAATGTTCCTATCAAGAAAGTTTCAGAACTATCGCCAATTTGGCGGTTAATGCGTTCCTTAGCTTCTCCAATAAGAATCAAGTTTTTTACCTTCCGCTCAATATGCGAGCGTAGCGGCTCAAAATTCAAGTTGGTATCTTTGCCACCACAAATCAAAATTACATTTTCTTCGAAAGCATCAAGAGCGCGAATGACAGCGTGTACGTTAGTCGCTTTTGAATCATTAAAAAACTCAACACCGCCGACTTTGCGCACATATTCCAAGCGATGCTCTAGTCCCGGAAAAGAATCAATGACTTTTTGGACTGCATCGTGTTTTGCTCCATGTTCGCGCGCCGCCAAAGTTGCCGCCATTACGTTTTCAATGCTATGACGCCCACGCATTTTCATATTTTTTACAGAAAAATACTCGATCTCAGGGCCAGTTCGTACGCGCAATTCTTTTTCGATACATACTGCACCACCAATATTCATAATCTGCGGCTCAAGAGTTTTCTTACGCGAAAAATAAAAAATTCGGCCACGCTGAACGCTTGGGTCACGCGCTAACTCAACAACCGCGTTGTCATCTGCATTTAATATCGATGTCGTGGCCTGATTTGTGCAATTAAAGATTCGTCTTTTGGCGTTTACATACTCTTCCATAGAACGATATCGATCTAAATGGTTTTCGGCTAAGTTCATAAACACAATATTTTGTGGAGTAAATGTTTCAACGTGCTCAAGCTGAAAACTACTGACCTCGGCAACAACAACTGCCGACTTTTCTGGTTGCAACAAATACTCAACCAATGGAATCCCGTAGTTTCCACCCATCCATACGTTCACGCCCGATTCTTTCAGCATAACTTCAATGAGTTTTGTTGTTGTACTTTTACCATTCGTTCCCGTAATCGCAATTACAGGCTCACGAATAAAGCGCGAGGCGAATTCAAATTCTCCTGTAACTTTCACGCCATGGGAACGAGCATATTCAAAAATTTTCAAGTTTGGAGCTACACCGGGAGAAAGGACAATTAAATCTTGTTCCAAAAATAATCTTGGTGTGTGGTTGCCCAAATCATATTGAATTAGCAAATCACCAAGTTGCTCAAGTGAATTACTAAGCTCAGCCTTTGATTTATGATCGCTCACAGTAACTTTTGCCCCATGCTTGGACAAAAATTTACATAAGCTCACTCCGCAGCGGCCGAGTCCAACCACCATCACGCGCTTATCTTTTAAATCAGTCTCAGACATCATAACAACTTACCTCAATTTCAAGCTCGCCAAACTAATCACAGCAAGCAAAATGGATACAATCCAAAATCGCACGATAATTTTTGGCTCTTCCATGCCACCTAATTCAAAGTGATGCTGCAAGGGAGCCATGCGAAACACTCGCTTACCACCACTCATTTTAAAATAGACAACTTGAATAATTACCGACAATGCCACAGCAACGAAAACACCACCAACAACTATCAATAAAAATTCATTTTTAGTAAAGACCGCCAACGCCCCAAGAAACCCACCGATACTGAGAGAGCCAACGTCTCCCATAAAAACTTGCGCCGGATAGGAATTAAACCAAAGAAATGCAAGACCCGCAGCGACCATGGCTCCTGCCACCGGCGTTAATTCCGCCGCAAACGGCGAATGCGGTACCATCAAATACTTTGCCCAAACAGCTTGCCCAGCCACATACGCTAAAATCAAAAATGTTCCCGAAGCGATAATGACCGGCATAATAGCCAAACCATCTAACCCATCCGTCAAATTCACTGCGTTCGCACAACCGACAATCACAAAGGCCGCAAACAGTGGATACAAAACTCCGAAGGGAATTATTACACCTTTTAAAAAAGGCACATAGGCTCCCGTCGACAAGTAGCCAGCATTTACCAAATAATAAACAACAACACCTGAAATCAAAAATTCAAAAAATAATCTGACTTTTCCCTTTAGTCCCCTGGTGTTTTTCTTAGAAACTTTCAGATAGTCATCAACGTAACCGATCAAGCCAAATCCCAGAGTAATAATTAAAGTTCCCCACACATAGGGATTGTAAAAATCCGCCCACATTAAACATGGCACAGCCAAACAAATTAAAATTAGCCCGCCACCCATTGTTGGTGTTCCCGCTTTTTTCTTATGAGTTTTCGGACCATCTTCGCGAATGCTTTGACCGATTTGTTTACGTACGAGGCGTTTGATAAAGCGCGGGCCAATATAGATTCCAATCAAAAAAGCTGTCAAAAAAGCTAAGAAAGTTCGGAATGTAATATAGCGAAAGACGTTAAATAGAGAATGATGCTCGGAGAGCTTGTATAACCACTGATAAAGCATAAGGAATTTAGAGTTCTAGCATGGC
>LWDK01000054.1 GCA_002083485.1 Proteobacteria bacterium SG_bin7
ATCCCGATCAAAAATTAAAGAAAGTGCCGTTGATGGTCCATACCGGAGACATAGTTTACAGTTTATACCGGAGACATCCTTTACACTTTTTGCCAGCCAAAAGGATCGTCTACCGGTTCAACTCTAGTCCCTTTTTCGTCAAAATATCCTAAGTCATAATCCATAAAACTCACTACCCAGATGCCATCTTCCATTTCTTTTATCCCAACTTGTTGTCCAGCAAACGATCGGCTCAAGCTAACCTTCAGTGTTTTAGTGCAAATTCGACCGCACTGAGTAACCGTTATTGTTTGATCGTGCATCGGATAAAATAATGGCTCTAATTTCTTCAACTCCCTATCGGACTTTTTATAAATCTCTGAAGGATATTTATTCTTTATTCCCTCGTGGGGCCGCTCGTTATTAAAAATATTTTGAAATTTATCAAAAACTTCCTGTTGTGAAATTAGCGTTTGCTTTGGCGGTCGTGTTGTTTCAAGCTTTAGTGTCAGGTGCATTCGTTCGTGGCGCCCATTTTCTTGCGGCTCGCCGGGAGTAATGCGTTCTAAATTTATTCCAAGTCGCATCCACCAGACTGAGAGCTTTGTTAAATTATAAAATGACTGACCATTGGCAAAAGGATTTCCATTGTCGGTGCGTAGCGAATCTGGAAGCCCAAATTCTTTAAATGCCCTCGTAAAAACTTCAAACGCAAACTCCTCTCGTGTTGACGATAGAGCATCACATTTAATTAAATACCTCGAAGCATAATCAGTAATTGTCAGAGGGTAGCAGTATTGCCGATTCCCCAACATAAATTCGCCCTTGTAATCTGCGCACCAAAGCTGATTGGGTTCTTTTACGTGCTCTAGTGGCGTACCCGTAGCCTTAAATCTGCGTCGACCCAGTCGATGTTTAACTAATCCATGTCTGTCTAATATGGCATGTATAGTGCTCTTCGCAGGTGTCTTGATGTCAGGATATTTTTTAATTATTTTTTCTCTGATTTTGGGAGCTCCCCAGCTAGGGTAATCACGCTTTAAATCTAATATCATTGCTTCTACCTGCACAGGTAATGCGTTGGCATATCGGTGGGGAGTTCTCTTTTGTTCAACCAGGGCGCACTGACCCATCATCTTATAACGATCAATTAACTTATATGCCGTAGGTCTAGTTATTCCAAACTCCTTACATAGAGGAGCTATTTTTTCACCCTCGAGATATCTTGCTATAAATTTAAGCTTCTCATCCATCTTATTACACTCCTTCCAACCCATAGGAAGTCCTCCTTGATTGGAAAAGTGTAAACTATGTCTCCGGTATAAGGTGTAAAGGATGTGTCAGGAAGGACACGCGTGAGCGGTTATATCTTCGTCGTCAAAATTTTCGTTGGATATTTAGCCTTACCTAAATTTGAGTTTGTCTTGCTGCCTTACGGGCTGACCGCTCCAAACTCGAACGCACCTATGTCGTACTTCGCAGGGCGCGCATAACCTCGGTAGTCTGTTTTTGGGTACAAAGAACTTAAACCCGCATTAATTGCGGGAGATCCTGATTTTATCATTGCAGATGCTGCCGTAGTACTTAGAGGATTTACGAGCAGCGGGTTAACTTTTTTGTTCCCTGTAGGTGCGGAATCGGTGACATTATAAAAAATATTATTGCGAAGACTAGCACCTACATAACCAATTGGTTTAGCAGAAGAGGGATAAAAAATATTGTCCCGAATATCCACCCGCGTAGCGGGTCTGACGCCGTTACATTTCGGAGTCAAAACATTGGAGACGAGTCCTGCATTTGACTTTCCGATAACTGTGTTGTTGTAGAACTTATTACCGGAGCCGATAGGACCATCTTCACACCAGAAACCCAAAGCATGACCAGATGCACTTCCACTTCCTCCGTTGACAATAACATTGTTGAAAATTTCATTATCAGAAACTCCCCCTGACAAAACGACTCCGCTGCCTTGCCCATTTTTCATAAGGTTTCCATAGACTTTGTTTCCGCGCGAACTTTTGTACTGGAGCTGGATACCTTGCTGAACACTTTTACCACGACTGCCGTCGGTAACATTATACCGAATGACCCCGCCTTTTCCAGCAATGTAAAAGGCATGCGATCCCGTGCCCTGAACTATGCAATGCTCGACCAGGAGATTCGTACTGCCGCCCGTCTGTATTCCGACGCCAGAAAAATTGTCGATCATGCATTTTCGAATTTTAATGTTTGTGGCGCCGACATATATAGCTGACTTAACTCGATCATAGTTTATCTCCTTGTTACCAACCATACCCAATGACCGCGACTGTTCTGTCTGCCGAATAGTTATTCCCTCAAAGACTGTATAGCTGCCACTTAAAAAAAGAAAATAAGTCTTGCTGGGTGGTACAATTCTCCAGTCGTAAACCAAAACGGGTTTTTCATTTTGATAGTTTTTATAGGTGATCGGAGCTGATGCTGTACCAACGGCGCCCAAGCTATAATAGTGTCTATCAGCACTTGTGACAATATAGTTTCCACCACGAAAATAAACCGTATCTCCGGGCCTAAGCATGCTTTGTACTGAACGCAACTTTCCTAAGGTACGCCACGGTAAACCCAAAGTACCGGGATTTGTGTCTTTACCCGTCGGCGACATATAGTAATTGGCCGCTTCAGCCTGGGACAGGCTTCCCATTGAAAATACAACTGGCAGCAATATTAAAAGTAATTTTTTTAAGTTCATGATTCCCCCAATAAAAATAAATTAGAGACCACTTTTAGAAATCAGTTTTTGTGCCTGAGCTTGGTAGAAAATTTTGTCTTCGGAATTAGGATTAACTTCGAGCATTTCTAAACACGCCATGGAAATTCCGCCTTCCACGCACGCAACATGAAGGTATCTGAGAATTTTTTCCAAAGGGACGTCAGCCTTAACTTCTACAAGCGCTAGGGCTAAATGCAGACAACTTTCCGGATGCCTTGTCTGTTCACAGGTCGTCCGGTAATAAGGGATCGCTCTCTTTTGATCAATTTCAGAGAATTTTTTTCCTAACTCAAAGCAATCTTCAAAATTTCGTTCATAACAAGAATGGCTTAGTTTCTCGCACGCCTTCCAATTTCCATTTTGGCATTGAGAAACTATAGTGTCTCGATCGGTAGCAACCAGATCAGTATCATCAAGTATTTCGCTGTCGATATTCTCTGGCTGTTCATTGGAATCCACCAATTCGCTTTGCGCGGGGTTACGTTGGTGAGCAGCCTTTGGCGACTCGCTCACACTCGGGAAACCCTTGGTTTCATAATTATCTTTAGCGAGCGGAACGAGTACTGATTTTTGGGATATCGTTTTATTCCCAAAAATCATCAACGCTAGTATAGCAATTAAGATAAAACTTAAAGTTTTTCCCATACGCTTTTCTCCTAGTGTTAATATTCAAAGGCGCCGATATCGAAGGTCCTGCCGCGAGGTCGAGCGCGCCCACTGTAATCAGTCTTAGGAAAGACCGTGCCTCTACCAGCATCGTAGGCAGGAGAACCTGCTTTCAACATAGCCGAAGCCGCCGTTAAGCCAAGCGGATTCACTAACGAGGGATTGACAAGCCTATTACCCGTTGGTGCTGAAACTGAAATATTGTAAAAGATGTTATTGGCCACATTTGAATAGTTCTGGAAAAGATCGGTTTTTACGGGAGTGCTAGGATAAAAAATATTATTTCGAATTTCAACCTTAGAGATTGGGCGAACCCCTAAACATTTGTCGGTAAGAACATCGCCGAAAATACCGCCCAGGCTTTTGCCAATGACCGTGTTGTTATAAAATTTGTTCCCTGCTCCCATAGGTCCATCTTCACACCAAACGCTAACCGCTTTTCCAGCGTCTAATTTCATCCCTGGATTAATTAATACGTTATTAAATACCTCGTTATATGAGGTCTTTCCAGAAAACACCACGGCGCTTGCCGCCGTATTTTTTATCAGATTGCCATAAATTTTATTACTTCTAGTGGTTTGATATTGAATCTGAATTCCAAATATTGAGCCACCTTTTGGTATCTGACGGCTTCCATCTATGGTATTGTTGCGATAGATCCCATTCGCCCCTTGAAGATACCAGCTGTGGTTAGAAATATTTTTGAACGTCGAATACTCTACAATAACATTAGCTCCAGGGAAAGACATTCCCACAGACGAAAAATTGTCGACGACACAATTCCGGATTATTACATCACTCCCTGATACCACCATCGCGCGTACAGCTTTCGCGTAATAACGAGCTTTCGCACTCGAAGTTAGGCCACGACTTACGCAATCCTTTTCTAGAGCAAGACAACGTGAGGCCTCGGTTTGACGAAAAGTTAGTCCATCGAAAGTCGTGTAATTTCCAGGATACATAGCCACAAGATGCCCCTTGCTTTGATCAATGGTTCTTCGGTCATAAAGTATCACTGGGACTTCGTTAGAATATTTTTTGTAGGTAATTCGTTTTGAACTCGTCCCAGCTTTGCTTAAGGCATAAGTACCCTTTTTAGAAGCGTCATTGATAAGATAATTTCCACCGCGAAAATAAACCGTGTCCCCTGGTTGAAGAATTGCCTGTGCAGTTTTCAGTCGATCTAGGGTTTTCCAGGGCTTGCTTAAAGTTCCTGGATTCGCATCATTCCCGCTTGGCGACATATAATAGTCAGTGGCATTGGCTAAATTTTTATAGCCAAAAATAGGAAACAATAGCATCGTAAATAAAAATGACGTTTTCATTTTTCCCCCTTTTTTAATAAGACTCATAAGCCCCGATATCATAAGCGCTACCTTTAGGTCGCAAAACCCCCAGAATGTCAGTCTTAAATATAGACGACAGAGATGCCCCTTTATTCACGGCAGGGCTTGATGAAGTCAGACGGAAATTATTAGCGCTAGCATTAACGAATTTAGGATCGGTAGTTAAATTATTAGTACTTATTGTACCAATTCCATTAGCTAAATAAATTTGTCCTAATGTATTTGCATAAAAAATATTATTTTGCAGGTAAGTATTTTTAGGGACTGAGGGATAGGTACCAGTGAGTAATACGCCATAACTCCTATTTTGATAAACAGTGTTATTCCAAACTTTCACATTTTCCACACCATTTACAATTTTGATGCCGCCAGAACCACCAGTGCCAGGACCAGACGGTTTATTCATTCCGTTCCCATAAATGATATTATTATAAATCTGTACATCCCGGATATAAGACCCTGTTAAGTAAACTTGTACTAATATACCAGGCACAGGTGAACTTAGAAGATAGTTATTGTGATGTATAGAATTATTTCGAATGGTAACATTATTCAATGGCCCTGGGTAAACCTGCATCCCACCGCCAGGGTTGTTGCTTATCTCGGTATTCTCAATTATAACATCGGCTCCATTTGCTAAATAAATTCCATACCAACGCTCGTGTGGACACCCACACACCGATTTCGCACTATGAATTTTTGAATTTTTAATTACAATATTCTTAGCTCCTATTAAAAGACCATTAAATTTTTGGTTTTTAATTTCTATTTTATCTAAGATAAAATGATGATTGCCATCGCGAATTTGCCATCCGGTTTTATTTGCCATATTAGTACCATCAATGACAAGATTACGGAAAACCACATAGCTAACCCTCCCGCGCGCTATTATGGCTCCTGACGCGGCTTCTCGGGTTTCCGTTGGTTTTATGATTACAGTTTCACCGGGATATCCTGCTATTGTGACCCATGCTGTGGCTGTGCCACTTTTGTTTGTTGGTCTAACTAAATTTATAAATTCAGTATAGGTTCCAGCTCGTAGATATAAAGTATCTCCGGGCTTTAATGCGGCGACGCCTTTCGCAATTGTTTTAAAGGGTTTGTTTATTGTGTTGCCTATATTTGAATCGCTTCCTGTTTTTGACACGTAATAGGTTTTTCCAAGAGTAAGGAGACTGACGGAATTTAAAGTCTCGGTGGAAGGCCACAATTCTCCAGTGGAAGCTTTAGGACTTGCCGTCTCGAATACCTCCTTTCCACAATTTTGAAAAAGAGCAGTAGTTACTAAATTACCCACTAATATGAAATATAATGGTATTTTTCTAACAAAGCCTTTTGTAGGTTTCATTTTTCCCCCTGAAAAATAAAATTAAATTTAAACAGCCGCTACTGTCTCAAAAAACAACAATGTTATTTTAAAAGGTTAGACGTACCGTCTTTAGAAATTTGGAGTTACGAACCCATAATCAATTAGTGCAACTGAACCCTTATTTAAAAATCTTAGGTCAATGTGATTACCATTTCGACTGATATTAACGAGAGGAAAATCTCAAGTTGAGACTTTTCTCTCATTATTGTTGAGAGAATTCTCTCGCCTACAAACTTATAATAATTGGTAAGGAGTAATCATATGGGAATTAAATATTTATCACGACGTCAATTTATTCAAGGCATAGGGGCAACTTGGCTTGGCCTTCCCCTCTTAGAAGTTATGCTTAATAGTAACGGCGATGCGTATGCCCAAACCGGTGGGGCTTTGCCAAAGCGTTTTGTGGTTATGTATTGCGGTTTATCCTCAGGAAGTGGCGGTCCGTTTCCAACGGACACCAATGGCAATCTCCTTAAAATAAACGACTATTTTGCTCCCGAAAACACCGGGGCAAATTATGACTTGAAAACGGCTTTAACTCCACTCAGTAAATACGGGGTGCAGAACGAGGTCAGTGTTCTTTCAAATATGCTTTTACCTTCACGCAATAATTCTTTGTCGTTTGGTCCAGGTCCCGGCGAAGTTCAAGGACAGTTTCATACAGGAATTATAAATGAATTGCTCTATACCGGAATGCGAACGAAGCGCGGTCCTAATGGTGAATCCGTCATTCCCTCTGGGGAGTCTTCCGATCAAATCGTTGCTAAGATGCACGCAGCGAGAGGCTACACGGGTATTCCTAGTTTAAATTATCGTATTCAGGCCTCCACCTACCTCGGTAGCGGAAGTAGTTCTCTTGGAGCATCGACTTCTCGAATTCTTAAAAACGGAGTATTTACTAAAATATCCCATGAGGTCTCACCGAAAGCTGCGTTTGACCGCTTGACCACAAATTTTAGTTCGTCGGATCCGATTGCAGAGGCAAAACGAGCGGCCGAGATTGCAAAGCGAAAAAGCGTTCTGGATCTTGTTAAAGATGACCTAAACAATTATAAAAAAAATCTACCATCAAACGATCAAAAGACTCTCGCAAATTGGGCCGACGGCATTCGTTCCATCGAAAATGATCTTGGCCGTCTTGACCAAGCTACGGGGGGATCTTGTAAAAAAATGGCAGACCCTGGTCCAGACCCGGCAATTGGTGGTAAGTTCACATACACCGCCGAAGATGGACTTGGTAACGTAACGGCGAACAACGGTTATAGCAATGAAGTTCTACGCGGCAAGATTTTTAATGACCTTATTCAAATGGCTTTTGCCTGCGATATGTCTCGCGTGGCCACGGTCATGATAACTATTCCCCAATGTTTTATGAATAATTTTACAATTACAGGTAAAGCGGGAGCTAGCCACGGATTAACCCATGGTGATGAAGGACTTGGTCCCAGAGGACAACTTTCAGTCGCAAAATTTCAGGCATGGAATATTGATTTTTTTGCACAACTGGTACAAAAGCTTAAAAATACTTCCGAAGGCTCTGGTACTCTCATCGACAACAGCGCCTTAGTTTATCTTCCTGAGGGTGGCCTTGGGGACTCCATAGAAAGTAATAAACAAAAACTTAATCTGGATCTAAGACAAAAAGTGCTAGTTCCTCATTCTGGCCAGAACTACAATGCCCTTGTTGCAGGTCGCGCGGGAAATTTAAAGTCTGGTTTACATATCAGAACCAATCAAGAGCATCCTTGCCGTGCTGTGATTTCAGCGATGAAAGCCGTGGGTGTTACTGGTGACTCCTTAGGAGAAGTTAGTGGCACCGTACCGGGACTTATTTAGGGTGCCTGACAACCATTTGGCCTGCGGCGAGTCACGGAGGAGATCGCTTGGAGACTTTTTGAGTCGAAAAAACATACTCTGTTGATCTACCTTGGCCGATTTTCAATAAGACTCCGTCTTCAACGGCTTTTTTTAGAATACGGTTGGCTGAAGCAGTTGCGACAGCCAATATATCTTTAACATTTCTTATATTGAAGTACGCGCCTTCGCCCATCGCTTCGTGCAAGCGAGCTATATGTTGGTCTCCCACATTTTTCGGCTTATACGTTTGTTGACTAATCCTAAGTTTATAGCCTTTGTCGCTGGTTAGGAAGTATTCGCCATGGTCTTCACCAATAGAAAATCCAATATGGTTCGTCGACAGCCATCGTCGTGTGCGTTGAATAATTTGATAAACTTTAGTGGTAGAAATTGTCGGTTGTAAAAACTCGTCGGGAAATAAATATGAGAACAACGCTTCCGCTTTGAAGGTCTTATAAAGATTTTCTGAGAAAATTGTGAGTAGTCGATGAATTGTCGTACCCATTTTTATTTGAGCTATTTCTCCCTCAACGCAGCCGTTTAAAACATCAAATACATGATTCGATTTCTTTTTGGGATTTAGATCCCACAAATAGCTGTTTCCTAAATCAACCGGTTTTCCCCAAATCGCCAAAATCCTCTTTCGGTACTCATAGTAAGGAGTGCCAAAATACACTTTCCTAAATAAATCTTCATTTTGAGTAGCCACAGCCTCAATAAAATTACATTCGCGAAACAGCTCGTATTCGCGTTTTTTAAAGGCTTCGTCGCTTAGCTGTCGCAGCATCGTAACATCCGGTAGCTTAATACATGCCTCTACTCTTTTTATATAAAGATTATAGCGATAATGAGATTCACCGATAAGTTTTCGAATTTCATCAAGTGTCTCATGAATTTTAGAAAAATCCTTGCAATCCAGATAGGCGTCAGCCAAGTTTTGTAAGGCGTTGGCATGAAGAAGTCGCCAGTTTAGTTTTTTGGCCTCAACTACGACTTTATTAATAACTTCTATAGCATCTTCTGGTTTTTCGAGAGCGACATAACTCTGAGCTAAGTTTACTCTTGCTGTCGCTTTCGAATAGCTATCTATATCAGGTAACGCGATATAGGACTCTAAAAGATCACAAGCGCTTTGATAATCCCACTCTGCGAAATAAATAAACGCTAAGTACAGTAAGCGTTCGGAACATTCTTTGGCCGCTGGTGAAGCCAATATACTGCGAGACTCTTCGATCACACCAAGGCGAAGAAGAATCATTGCATACTCACATAACTCTCCCGGTGTAGCCTGAGTTCTTTTTAATTTGTTTTTCGGACGCACGATAGGATTTACAATTTTAAATGCCAAGCGATGAAACCCCGAACGTCGAGCGATATTTGCCAAAGGTAAGGCCGATTCTCGCGGGACCTTGGCCACGTTTATCTTTTCGAGGTGATGCTGAACCTCTTTGATACTTCCCAGTTTTAAAAGCTCATCAAGTTCGTCAAACACCAGATCTTATCGGCTAATATTTGTCGATTAATAATATTGAGAGGAAAATCTCGTACTGAGACAATATTTGATAAACTCAAAATTTTTAGTGAAAATATCAAGCAGTCAAAATAAAATGAACATATGTCAGTAAGTCGTTTATTCAAAGTCAAACCCCTTTACCTCATACCTTTAACTTTCGTGCTTTGGCACTACCAAAATTGTGATATCGGCTCACCCGATATGAAGTTTGTTTCAGAAAGAGTTACCCTAAGATCCGAGGGCGGCACTGGAGGGGGTTTTGATGGCAAGCCAGGCAACGGAACTTATTGTCGCATTTATGATTCTATTTCTTGTAGTGCCTCCACACCGAATTTACAAAGTGTACTAAGCGTCGATGATAAAGGAATTCAGCTCAATCAAGATAACTGCACTACAACTTCGACAAAATTTCTATTTAACGATGTGGCGTTTGACTACTCTAAGCTCCTACCAGATTACATTGGGCTATCACGCGGCATCTTTAAAAAATGTGATTTATCAGAACAGCAATCCACGATGGGAGAAACTTTTTGCACATCTGCGCAAAGCAATGCCGCTTTGGTAATTGCCAAAACCATTACGACAAAAAACTTAGAACTAGTTTTGACGTTTGTAAATTCGAAAGGAAGACGCTCCGTAAAGATAGGTTCTCTTTCAAAAACTCAAAACGCCAGCAGTACCACCTACAGCTCAAATACTGAACGTTTTGATTTAAAGGTTGAAGGTGGTATTTCACAGACCCACTTAGGTCACCTGGTGACAGAGGTTGACGATATTCCGATCGATATGAGTTTAGAGTGCCGCCTATCGAATCCAACACCAACAATTGTAAACGAACAAGATTTGGAAATATCACCAACATGGATCGATATCACACGATTAGCAGGCTACTGGAAGTTAAATGAAATTAATGCAGGAGAAGGGACTTCCATCGTTGATTCGTCAAGCTTTCATTCGACAGGGACTTTCTTCACTGGCTCCGACGGGTTCAATAAGAGCGTCCTAACGCCTCACGGGAGCGCAATTAGTTTTGATGGAACCAATGATAATATTCTTGTTGCCAATCCCATCGATAAACATCTCGATTTCGATAACCGCTCCTTTAGCTATATGGTTTGGATTTATAAAACTGGAAACACCGGTGCCTTTGATATGCCTCTATGGAAAGGTGGGCAAAGCAATGGCAATGCAGGCTATGACATCGAATGCGGTAGCAGTGTATGCTACGCGAACATCAGTGATGGCACTGGTGGGCCATCGGGACAATCGATTGTGGTTTCACCATTTGGGCCAGACGGCAACGCCTTTATTGGGCGTTGGGTCCATTTAACCGCTGTCATCGATCGCAATTCACAACAGCTGCGCACTTATGTGAACGGCTCTCTCGTT
Organism: Proteobacteria bacterium SG_bin7; assembly: GCA_002083485.1. Taxonomy (GTDB): domain Bacteria; phylum Bdellovibrionota; class Bdellovibrionia; order Bdellovibrionales; family SG-bin7; genus SG-bin7. The sequence goes on from LWDK01000054.1 coordinate 10,869, forward strand.
GGTAGCGCTAATATTTCAGCCGTCGGATCCGTTACCAATAACTTCGATTTCCAAATTGGGGGAACTCAGAACTTTACGTACAATTTTCTTGGTTCCATCGACGATGTCGCTATTTGGAGTCAAGCTCTGACAGACGCCCAAGTTCAAGAAATCTTCCAGCGTTTGCGCCCAAAATTCTTCTGATATTGATATTTTCGCGATTTCATACTAAGACACAGTTTCGGAGGTATTTATCGTGAAAAAATTGTTGACATTGTTAGTTCCGTCTTTGTTTGTGCCATTTTTCGTTTCCGCTACCACAATTGAGTGTTCCGGTTTCGCTATGAGCAAGGGCCAAATGACCAAACCGCTGCTTTATCTTTTGATTCAAACTACCTTAAATGGCAACGTTCAAGAGGTCGCCATTTATGAAACGGATGAGGCAAACCAAAAAAAGGAGATTTACGCATCTGGCTTATTAACTGGCCGCCTTCTACCGCTAGAACAGTCGGCGGTTACTTTAACTTTTAAAGACAAAACACCATTTTCAGGCTTTATGATTCGCGGGAACAATGCATGGAAGGGCACGATCCTTCTTACAGATACGTTGCTAAATCCTAGTGGCAACAGGGCATTTTTTCGTGGCTGCAATGATTTAAGTAACTAAGGATAGGAAACTAACTGAGAATAAATTTCTGGTAATGACCCTGGAGCGTCGTCTTTGGAAACCCAGACCATTAAGTAAACTCCTACCGTGGTCGTGGTTATTATCTGAGGAGAGTAGCGACTCGCATTGATCGCAGTCGGAGTCTGGTTCTTGATATTTGAGATGTTCCCATTTGTGGTCAGTGTGCCGTGCAGGATGCCACCACTAGGTAAGTACCGATCCGACATCCAGGCAACGAAATCCACATTTTTAAAAATATCGCTAAAGTGATGTGGAAACATGTCAATGACTTGGTTCTGCAAGTCTGGGGGTGTGATTGATTTTTCCGCGCTCCAAGTAACACCGTCAATTGAGGTTCGCATGATGTTTTCAGACGTACCGTTAAAGTCTCCGAGGTCTTGATCGTATCTCGTCCACGAAATTACATAACTAGAGTCCTTTTTCTGATATAGTTTTGCGTATTCGTCAGCCAATGAGTTTTGCGTTATACGAATGGGCTCCGAGGGTAGCCAGGTTTTACCGAAGTCGTCAGAGTATTTTACGTAGACTTCTTTATTGAAATCTAATCGCCCCGAAGTATAAGTTATCCATAATCGAGGAGCCGAAAGAATTTTGTAATCCATCAAAATTGATGGAAGCCAGTTGAAGTTATTGTTAGGGTGAAGATCAGAAATTCGCTGCTGTTCAATCCAAGTGTGGCCTTTATCTTTAGAAGTCGCAAACCAAACATGATGCGCTGACGTCATTGGATCAATTTGAAACCAGGTCAGATAGAAGGTGCCATCTAGGCCTTGCGCCAACTGTGGGTAAGCGTTCACGTTAGAATTGGAAACAGCCACCCATGGCGCTTCCCAAACCAGTCCATCAAATGATCGCGTCATTAGAATCTCATCTTTGCCATTTCGATTAGAATAAAAAGCCAGATAAAAATAGCCATCGTCGATGACAGACTGAATAACTGCAGGGTCTTCGTCTTTGAATTGATTGTCTGTAATCCTAACCGCGTTGGCTTGGACAGCAAGGTCAGTCTTTCCCTTACAGTTGAAGCCAAAAACAATTACCATAAATCCCAGCCAGAAAACCCCAAGCGCTGATAGTATCTTCATTCCCTTCTTATCGGATTTTCTTTCGAATTTAATAAGTGGGCGGCGGAAACAAATTTTTCAAAATGAGACGAGGTAAGTAATCGCATTCTCCTGCGATGGAAACATCTTCTCTGAAGAAGAAACTCCGGCGTTCTCAGCAATTAGCTTTTCACCCGTGAACCACACAAGATCTGACTCTTCCAGCAGAGATGGATACTTTTTTAACCAGGCCGGGAATTTCTCGTTTTTCCGGGCCACCGAAGCCTGACGGTACATTTCTCTAAGTTGCTTGATCTCATCTACCATTGGAAGACCAAAGTAGTTCGGTGCGTGAAATCCGAATCTTGCGCCAGGAGCAAGTAACCGATATTGAAAGTTCATAAACATGACCGTGCAAAGCGAAGCGCATTCGCTCAGCTCGCCAACGTAGGAAGCCACCAATTTACCACTGGCGATCTGCCCTGCTTGAAACTCATTAATAACTTTTATAAGCGCCGGTCCTTCGTCAAATTGCCCGCCCTGGCAATTAACCAAAAACAAAGTATTTAAGCTACCGTTGATTTTAGAATCTAAAATGCTCTTAAGTTTTTGGGAATCACCCTCGCCTATCCTTCCGTAGAACGTGACTAAATTCACGTTTTGAATCTGGCTTTCGATTTCCAGCGCTTGTAACGACAGACAAAACAAAGGCGGAACCAATAGACCAAACAAAAATCTTAGATTTTTCAATATGCTTAACGACAGAGGCCGACTCCTTTTAACAAGCTAATGTCAGCAAGAATCGCATCCATGTCTCTATAGTAAGGTGAACGCCCCCCGCGCGTCCAAAAAAATAAGCCAAACCCTTGTCTTCTGTGATCACCCAATTCGCATTCACCAGCCTCTGGAAGACATCGTCCACTTGTAATCCAATCGCTAGCTTGAGCAATTACCGACGCCAATTCCTTTTCATAAGGAAGCATGGAACTTCCTAAATGAAGGTACCATCCATATGGGTTATGGCCAAAAGTACATGTTTTTACTTTGTCGGGTCCATTTGCACGAGCAAAGACACTCATCAAAGACATCACTAGTAAAATAACTAAATTTTTCATATTCACCTCAATACTGACTAGGAGACATGCAATCTGTGCCAACACGGGGAGCTCTTTATTAGAGTAAAAGGCCCTAAAAAGTTCCAAAATTTTGTAAGGGTTTTATTATTTTTACAAAGAATGTAGATCTTTAGTTTTTTATTTTAACCATCTTAATATCATTCACGTAGTTTGCAAATGAAATCTCTGAGGACTTGCCAGCATCACTGATTTTTTGAACAATTTCGGTAATTCTCGCCAACGCACGATCAAGCCGGTTTAGCGAGTCAGGGTCCGTTATTTTTGTTTTTAGCAAATCAAGTTCAACCTTAGCAATTCCAACTGCATTATTGAACTCGTGATTATAAGTTACAACCATGGCGCGCACGACCTCAAGTTCGCGAAGCTTGAGTTGCTCTCTTTGAAGTTCGCAGCTATTGATGTGTGCTTTTATTCTTTCAATTCCAGCGTCTATACTAAAAGGTTTGGCAAGATAATCATTAACTCCAGCAGAAAATGCCGACGACATTTCTGTGCTGTCATTTAATATCGTGACTATAATTACCGGTAGCTGCGTTTTATTGTAGACCTTTCGAATACTAAGTAAAACTTCGAGTCCACCGACCTTGGGCATAACCATGTCCAACAACACGATATCGAATTTTTCTCGGGCGAGGGTTTCCATCACGTTGGCTGGATTTGTCAGGACCATGGTCTGATAGCCTCGACGCTCAAGCCGTTGTGCCAGGGCATTAACCGTTAGCTCATCGTCGTCAATAAGTAAAATGCGCTTTGTGGCTATGCCATCCTTAATTTCAGCCATGTAGTTCCTTGATACAATCAAGTATAATTAAATTATTCAAGAAATTAAAAAGCTTTTTAGTCTGGTTTAGTTACGATTAAACAACTTTAAATTGAATATCGCCATTACAACTAATGTACTGCTTATTAATTTGGAGAACTTTGGGAATTCCTGTTAGTTCAAAGATAGCTTTGTTGAGTCGATGAACGGTCATCCGTAAACTGCGATAATAAGATTGATCAAAAGTTGTATTCCAAATGCAGGCAACAGCTTTTTCGGTTTCAACTTCATGCCCTCGACTTAAGAGTTGAACGAGTACCACAAAAGCGTCTCGGCGGGCAAGATTCTCTATCTTATTTCCAAATGAAATATTCTTCTTTGTTGAATCGTAAACCAAAACCGTTTCCGTTGGCGATACCAGCTGAGTTTTGTAACGGGAAATCCATAAATTTTGTGAATCCTGACTTAGTGACGAAGTGATGATTCGCATTTGATTTCGCAATTCATTGGCAACCTGAGGGTCCTTAGTCTTCGTCAAGTATGCTCCAAGGACACGGATATAAGAAGACAATGGTATGCTTTGAGATAGTTCAACAAGTCTTTCAAAATCTACCGTTTCATCTTTTTTTATCACAATTTTATAAATTTCTCTTTCAAAGTAATTAAGCTCTTTGAATAGACTCAAGAATGGAATCAATTTTTTACTGATGCTAAAGCCCTGAACCAAACATTCCTCGAGATAGTCAAAATAGATAAGTTGCTTGTCATAAAGACTAATACTATCAGTTCGCAGAAGGGCAAGTAGTCGCGCCGCTGCGTTTTCTGGCCCCATAAGAGTAAGCTCCGAAAGCAACAGTGCATGCTGGACATCGATACTGGCGTGAAGATTAATAGTGGCCTTACCAATGGTAACCATCCTTTGATAAGTACTTGCCAGGCTCCCACTCATACGAAATGAAGACATCACGCGAATGGCTTGTGACATGACTCTATAGAAGCGCGCGATATCCTGGCGCTCTTCCATTTTGCGCATTAAGGAAAGATACATATTCGCCGCCATAGAAACTTCGCCGTCTTCTTCTAGAAATTTTGCCAAATTAAGTTCGGCCATCGCTCGGCGTTCGAAAACAAGATAGTCTTTGTGCGTTTCATAAGAGACTTTCATGTCTTCAAAAGCGAACTTCCAGTTCTTAAAATCATTTAACGAGTAATAACAAATCGCTATATCTGTTAACAGCGCTACATGTTCACCATAAGTTTCTTTGGCCTGCAAAAGTAATCCTAAAGCTTCAGAAAAACGCCCGAGAAGCATGAGAATTTCGGCTTCACTATGTGCTAAGATTCTCCCTTCAACATCAGATTGGGGCTGAAAATTCTGAATTAAGGTGAATGCTTTCTTATGTTGACCCCGCTCCGCCAAACGGAAAGCTTCATTTTTTAAATCAATTGCCTGATTAGACATCTAACCTCCAGGTCCACGACCACGGGGACCACCGTGGCCCTGATAAGCATTATTAAAACGTTCCGAATTTAAGTTATAAATTGTCTCCAGTTTGAAAATTTCCTTATTTTGGGGATTTGAAAAGTAATCCTCAATGCGCGTCCGCATTTTTTTATTTCTGTCGGCCAAAACCTTTAGATCCCCTGGGTTTTCCGTAAACTCTAGCAGCGAAGGGAATATTTTTTCGTTACCGCCTAAGATCTTTACGAGAGCGCGAATCACAATTTCGTAACTATTCATTTCTTCGTCGATCAAGGCTTGAGGTTCGATGGTGGCCACTCGAAGAATGCGAAATTTGGGTGTTTCGGGATACAATAAGTCGAGTGTAGCTTTAAAGACTTTGTCGGGGTCAACCACGGGGTCCGGGGTGTTACTACTAAAAACCGATCGGAGCCAAGACGGTCTATCTAATAAATTTTCATATTCTTTAGACTCTATAAAGACATCTCTAGAAAATTTTGGTATTTTATCTTCAAGTTTTCTCTGCAAATAGACGATCGCTTCAACTAAATTTGCTCTATATTCCGCGATAAACCCGTCAAAATCTCCCTTTGGTTTATTACCATCGACAAGATGATAAAGCTCATGTGCAAAAATATAAACAGCTTCATCTTTGGATTGAAAATTGTTGAGTGCGATGACACCTCTTTTCTCGTCGGAGTGATAGGCACCCTTCAACTCATGACGAACAAGTCTGTCGTTTACCCACATAGGGCGAGTGTGATTCACAATACCATTTTCAATGGGTACATCGTGAAAAATTCGTAGCTCAAGTTCTTTACCGGCGAGCGCCGCACCCAAAAGAATTTGTCCGTAAGAACTTTTGGAAAGCTGCGATTTAAACTCCTCGTAAAACCGTATGTCTTCATAAGTAATACGCGACGGAGGAATAATTACAGCATGATGCCCCCGAAGTTCAGAAATATTTGGATGTCGAGTTATCGATTCAACACGATTACGGGCTAAGACTGCTGCGTCTAAAGCTATGGCTTCTAACGTTTGATAAGTCACAATGTTCTGGGCGATACTTATTGAAAATACAACTAGCGAAGCCCAAATTGTTGTTGGTGTCAAAATCCTATACACTTTTTTCGCTCCTACGTTCTAATAAAACGACGCCAGAAACCTATGAGCAATGGTTATGCCAAGGTTGCTTTCAGTACATTGAAATCGCAGTTTCCGTTTTAACAATTTCTGGCCACTAAGGTAAAACTTTCAAGCATTATCAATATCTTGACGCTTCGCATGTTTTTTAGTATATTTCCGCAAATCCGTTTGTTTTTGCGTTTGAAGGGAACTTAAATGAAGGCAATTTTTTCGGCCCTTATAATTCTAATCGCATTCAGAGCCAATGCTGTCACAGTTGAAGATATGGTTTTGGTCCCTGATGAGCGCCATCCTTTTTACATTAACATTTTTGAAGTCTCAGACCTGATGTTTTATAAAGTTTCGAAAATTAGACGCTATAAAGAACAGGTCGACAATTGGCCAACAAAAGTGGTTTCTCCTGAAGAAGCTGAAGCCTATTGTAAGGGTCTTGGCCTGCGCGTTCCAACTCTTGATGAGTGGATGACTGCGGCAACGAATCTAGGTCAAAACAAAAACTACTCGGTAATTGGTGATCACTACCAAGACGCTGCCGGCAAAAAAACTTTCAACTGGGACGGTGGCGACAGTGTTCCTGTCGATGATGTGAGGGCCGGAATCGATTCTATTGGAACAGTAGGAATGTCAGGTAATCGAAGTGAATGGGTAATTGATTCGCGGGGCAACTATTTGCAATGCGGTGGAGACTATAAAATTAGGCATCCGAAGACTTACCATTTTAACACCATTTGCGGCGGATCGAACACAGTTATTTTCAGTAGCACTCACAGGGCAACTGTTAGATGTGTCATTGATTACAGTCCCGATATCCAGGTTACCTACTCAGCTCGAGTTAAAGGTCAAATTAAGGAAAATTTAGATAGACTCAGCCAAAACACAAATCCTATTTTAGAAAATGGTGAAGGACAGCAGCGAATACCTGATGGGAATCAAAATAGTCAGAAGCCGTCAGACCCAAAAGCTAACAAAAAAGACGACGATCGTTTCGATTAGAACTGAGGTGTCGTTATGCTTATGACTGTCCCAATCCTAAAATATTTGGCAAAAAACATTTGGTAGATTGATATCGCGAACTAAGTGGACCAGATTTTGCTCTATCTCACCCACTATATTCCAGGAGGACTTAATGTGTTTCCTTGCTCTACTATTGCCTTTTTTTGTCATAACTACTGAAGTTTTTGCAGGAACGATTTTGATTGCTAATCAAGACGTCAAAGTTCCAGAAAACACAAGTAAAGTTTTAATACTTCGCCCCGACTGGAAGGCCAACATTCCAGCTTGCAGTTTGAAAGTCGATTCCGTGAAATATGCGCGAATACTATCACAAGGTTCAGAGTTTAGAGTTAGTTATGTCGACACTGATAGGCTCTCTGCTGACACGTTAGATTCTGCACTGTTTTTTGCCGGCGAGATTTTTGGGATAGATTTAAAAGGAAAAGTAAATTCAGTCGAGGAAGTTAAAAAATATTTTGTCGACAACTTTGGTGTTGCTATTGAACAATGGGAAAACTTTTATCTAGTTAAGATGTTTTTGACGTCTCAAAAAACCGAATCACAATACGAGCTCTACTGCTATTTGCGCGTCGTCCCCGACGCTGGCGCTAGCGATTTGTACAAACATTTAGCGGATTATGGTGTCCTATCGCCAACTAAAGAGCTGTGACTAACTAGAATTTATATCGTGAATCGTGGCGGTCCCCTCTGGCCTAATAAATGCGGCCCCGCTCAAAACTTAAATAGGTCGATATTTAAACAAGCCAGCTCCTCACTTGGCGCATCATCGATAAGTTTTGTAATTCTCTCAATCACATCCACCAGTTCTTTGCGAATCAACTTTAAATTTTTTGAATCTAGTGAACACGGCATCGTAAAGAAAAGTTCACTAGAGTCTATGCCTTCCATATTTTCAATTCCGAGCAGACGCCAATTCATATGATGACGACCCACAAGTGGTGAGCTTGCCTCTAAATGTGTGCTGCTTGGACCCATCGCGATCTTCCCATCGCGATCGACACAAAGCCCATATTGCAAAAGAAAATCAACCACACGGCGAACCGTCACTAACGATAAACCGAAATATTCAGAGATACGATCAACGTCGTTATACCCATTCACTCCGCTCAATAAACGAATCCCACTGTAATACCAATTCGAATAGAACGTCGATTTGGCTTCTTCACTTAAGTATTTTTCGTGCTTCAACCTCGACTTCAAATCCTGAGATTTTTCCGAAATCTCTTCAAGTCTCTTCATAATCATTTTTTTTAATTTGTGAGTTCCAGCGCGATTGTATTCCACCATCCCGAGAAAATATTGCCCCTCAAGATCTGACAAACCAAAATATTCGCAAAGCTCACAGGCCTGTTCGATCGTAAGATCTCGGTCTCCCCTAAAAATCTGTGAGACATTTACCGAATTTACCGACAAAAAGTGTGACAGCTTTCGATATTGACCATGACCCCGCTTTGGCATGTTTTCGATGCGATCGTTAATATATTTTTTGTAATTTTTGTAGTCAAAAATATTCAAATAATCTCCATTATTACATATAGTTATATAAATACATTACCAGTATCGGAAACTTTTTTGATAAGTTTTAGCATAATAAACCTATCGCCCACATACTGCGCTGCAGTATATTGGCTTCGAACCTGCATAAGGAATGGAAATATGAAGATATCGAGTTTAGTGATAATTTTAGGTTTGATAGCCGCACTGCCGGTATTAGCGAAAGACGGCGGTCGCGACAGTGGTGGTGGCTTTTATGGAAAAGTTCAAGGCCAGTGGATTCTGTTAGATGAACTTGAAGAAGGTGTGCCATTAGATGTCAACATCGAGCCCTTCAAATCTCATGTTGAAAAGGTAACGCGAAAAATTCACGACCTTGCAAATTCAGTTCCTGAGTTTGCGAGAGAACTGACTCTTCCATTACAAAAAAAATGGCACTTAGTTGATTTTGAAATCAGTTGTGAAGATCCGGAGAGTATGTTGAAAATTGAAAAGTCAGCTGGAGCTTGTCAAAACGACAATGATGTTTTTGTTGAAAAGAGTAAGTATGAAACGTCACCCGAGAGACTGATAACGCATGAACTTGTTCAGGGAGTGCGTCTTAGCAAAAACAAAACCCCCCATTCTGAGAGAATTTCTCCAGCGGATGTAAGGGCCATCACAACCGCCATAAAGAATGAGATTTACAGAGACGAATCTAAATTTGTTGGCGAATTAGAGAAGTACGGGTTCGGGAAATACGAGACATCGGCTGAGTTCAAGGCTCGTCGAGAACGCGAGATCAGTCGCGCCAATAAACTCGGTCAGTTGGAACAACAAGAAACCGCTACCTTGAATGTCTTTAATGAAGTTTGTTTACGTAATCTCGATATTCAAAACGCACAAGACCGCACAAATGCCCTCAATGCAATTTCGAAAGCCCAATTCTTGATAACGGACCTCTTGAATAAAATTGACCTTCTTAAACAGGACCAAGATTTTTTAGGAGAACCCGAGGCGCCATTTTTCTATTTTAAATATTCTGAATTTCGAAATAGAAAAACTGAATGTGGTCGAAAGCAACAAAAAATAGGTCAAATTCAATACCCTTAGTCGGTAGCATGGACTTGGCCTACAAAACCTAACATTAAACTTAGATATCAACCTTACTGCGGAGTGAGTTATGAAAAAATTATTTGTATTGTTTGCTACTGTAGCTTTATCAGTCAGTGTTTCTGCCAAAACACCTCAATCGTGCCTGAAAGAAAAAATTGATTTTTCTGAGGGTGACAATATTGAGATAACTTGTGATGGCGATGCCTCCCGGCCATCGATAGAACTCTGGATAAAAATGACAGACGGGGGAGTCTTTATTAATAGTTCAAACACCCCCAAGACCATTAATCTTAACGCTTCTTACTCAGACAATGATAAGAGGGTTAAACTCGCAACTCCTGACGGAGTGTATGCCGTAAGCCTCGACGAACGCAGGTGCAAACCCTTTGAGTTTATAAGTCAAAAGACAGGTTGCTTGGCAGAGTGTAGAGGCTTAATCCTAAAGATCGGGCCAAACAAATACACCTACCGTACTTGTAATGCCCACGAATAGAGTCTCGAAAGACTCCAATAAACTACAATGCAATTACGGTTTTTATGAAGATGGTCGTTAAAAACGATAGTTTTACCGAAGTATGAGCAAACCCTACCGAAGATAGCATTAACGAAAATCCATTATTGTCCAACCAGGTCAGCGAATAAATGCGGACTCAAAATGGAGCTACTATGAAGAAATTAAATATCTTAGGATTTTTTTTACTGGTGTCTGCGTTCGAAAACTCAGCGCATGCCTGGGAAAAAATACTTACCTGTGACGGTGGATCTGCTGTGGTTGATGTGAACACATCTGAGCGTCGAAACGTTCAGTTAGTTATTCGCGATCAACATGTCGTAAATTATCTCAGACCGACTGGAGCCTTTAATACGAACAATAATGGCGAAATAATTGTCTCCGGATGGCAGAGTCAAGGCATCTTCCAACCCCGGGATTTTCATGGATTTTCAAACAGCTTTACAAGTGCACACGATAAGACCATTTATGTTTGGCGAGACGGAGCAGGTCTCAAAATTAAAGTTGAAGCGTCAGGAACACGCGTGGGAACTTGTGGTGGACAATGCGAAGATCCAACCAGTTCAAGTTGTGAGGGACGCTGTAACGAGACCTACAAATATGAAGTCGCAAACTGGATTTTTAGATATTGTATATAATATTTTTATAATTTAATAGATTTGGTGAAAAAGTCTCAATTTTCGGTAAAACTATCATCATGAGTGATAGGCAGAAATTTTGGAAAGGCTTTGAATTCACACCCATGGGTTGTTTGTTGGAACAAGTCATCGAAGAATCACCCGGAATGGGTATCGCGTACGAAAGAAGCTGTAACTTTTTAAAGGATTTTCATACTCACGATCGAATGATCATTATTTTCCCCCGAGCTTCTTGCGAAATGGAAGTTCGAACCAAAGGTCCCGCGCAAAAATTTCGCCTCGACGATACCAATTTTTTAATTGTACCCGCCGGCATAGTTCATGACGACGAAGGAGTCACAGCCATTTATGATACCGTAGCCTTATTGCCAGAAGATTCTTTGATTATCGAAGTGGCAAAAACCCATGGTAAAAATCCGTCCCTAAAGACGCTAAAAGAAAAATGTCGAAAACTAAAACGCACGTCGTGGCTAAGTGAATTGCTTCAGCAATATTTTTTTGAAAGAATTGTAAATCGGACCGTGAGGTCTGAAGATATTAAATTTTTAGAAAGAAAAATTTTGGCCGAAATTTTTGCCATCGCTAGTGGTACAAAAAATGAAGCCCTTAATAAAAATCTCACCGAAACCAATACCGTAAAGAAAGCCATTACTTTTATTGAATCAAATCTTTTCTCTAAAATTGAGACCCAAACCATTGCAAAGCAGATCGGTGTTGGTATCGCGACACTATTTCGGCAGTTCAAGAACGAAGTCGGCGCGAGCCCCTACGCCTATATCAAACGACGACGCCTTGAAGAGGCCATGCGACTTTTGAAGACTGGTAAGTACTCAGTCAGCGAAGTAGCTCTCCTCGTGGGTTATGAAAATTTTGGAGCTTTTACTGACGCCTTTAAATCCAAATATAAAAAACTGCCTTCCGCTATTTGATGCAGTCACGTGAACCGTTAACCATGGTTCGAGACTATCATATTTCGTGGGATCAAAACTATCCCCTTATTTTTTTGAAATTTGGATGTTTTTGGCGATTTATTTTCATGGCTGTGAACATTCACAGCCTCTGAAAAGCTTATGGTCAGTGCCTTGTTGGCCAGTTTGAATTCAGGCTCTGTAATCATGAATATGTATCATTTAGAAACACGGCACCGATCTTGCTGCATTCTGTAATAAGCAGATAAAAGGGGTGGACATGAAAACACTGAAATGTATCAAGTTATTTCAAATTGGCATTATTCTTACCATGATGGTCGCATTTAATAATTGTGCGAAGATGGAATTTAGCTCGACAGAGCCAAATTCTAAAACTGGCGGAGGCGAAGTCCAAGGCGTCGACAATACCAAGCACTGCGTGAAGATGAATAAACTCGACGACGACCCTGATGCAAGCGATGTCGGATCTGATAACTGCGATGATAATGAAGTCTCGGATGATGCTAAAGAGAATCCCCAGAAATATGTAGAGATGTGTAAAGCCCATATGCTCATGAACGTCGGTGCGTCGGCGCTCGACGGAGGAGATCTGAAAAATCTTGCTGGTAACACTATAATTCGGGCCAAAAATCTTCATGTTGTTGATAGAGTTCGAGGAAATCTTATTATTATCGGCGCAGCTGAAGATAGTAAAATCGACGCAATGAGTTTTACCGAAGGAAATACAATTGTATGCGGTATGGATATTGCCGAGGTTAATGATCACCGAGGTAATTTAGTGGTTGTCGATGGAAATATCGGCGATCTTAAAAATTCGGACGGCAACATAGTGGTTATAAGAGGTAACATCGGTGGAATGTCTAACGTCCGTGGAAACGTGGTATTGCGATAACACTACACAAAATCGATTAATGATGTCAGTGGTGATTCAGTTTACCTAACTTGCGCCCCGCAATTTAGGAAATTTGGGGTCTATCCAGTGTGCACAAAGTAAGTCTTGCAACGGTGATGTAAAAGTGTTACTCTTATTTTGGATTAGGAGTAATTATGCCAACTGCAAAAAAACGCATTAATTTAACGGTTGCAGACGATGTTTTCGAGTCTCTAAACAAGATCGCAAAAAAAGAAAAAACATCGGTGGCCGGAATTAGTCACCTCCTACTCGAAAAGGCTCTCGAGCTTCAAGAAGATCTTTACTTCTCAAGAGTCGGAGAAGAACGCGTTTCCAAAAAGTCGAAGAGATTATCGCCCAAAGACATTTGGGACTAGTCTGTGTATAAAATTGAATACGTCGAATCTGTTCAAGACGACTTATTGGATATTTCGAAATCTAATAAGGAACGGATTCGAAGGGCAATTGAGAAAAAGTTGGCAACCAATCCCATCGAGTTTGGCCAACCCTTGCAGTACAGCCTAAAGGGCTTAAGACGTTTACGCGTTGGGGATTATCGGATCATTTTTCAAATCGAAGAAAATAAAAAAGTGGTTCTCGTCGTAAAAATCGGACATCGTAAAGAAGTGTATGGATGACAAAATGGTGACCGCGGTTCGGTAGTATACGAACCGTTAACCATGGTTCGAGACTATCGTATTTCATGGGAAAAGAATAGTGAGATCACGGCGGAGCTGGCACGTTTGCGCTGGGAAAAGAAATGGACCGTTAAGGAAATCGCCGCTCATTTGGGGTTGAGCTACGATGCTGCAAAAAAGCGTCTGCAACGGCTGAATAACGTCCGTACCGCCGCGCGAGTGAACAAAAGTCTAAAAAGGTAGATTTTGTTCACCCGATTGAAAAGTCGATGCCTTTTAGATCGTATGCTTAAAACTCTAAATTCCAACAACTCTGTGCAATTTCACAGAGTCGTCGTTATCAAAATAAGGGGTTTTGGCATCCTATTGGCTAAGTTTTTTCGGAGTTACTTTTTCTGAGACTTTATTTTCCGCAGAAATCCAGTCCGAATTTTGATCAAATATCTCTGAAACTAAGTTCTTTATCTGAGAATCGCCAAGAAATTGATCTACGTTTTGCTTTGCTCTATAAACCTGAACCACTCGTAAATACGTTTCATCTGGGACTTTGAGACTGGGTGGGGCTCCATACAATGATTTCAGTTGAATGGCGAACTCGCCATCAGGGCGCAATTTCGTCTCGGTACCTGATCTTTCACCGATCATCATTCCTCTGCCCGAGTAATCCGGCCAAAACTGCGTGGACCCAACCGCCGACGCTAATGCGAGGCATGTAAGCGGTAGCTGTCAAAGCGAGAATTCCGAACTCGCGAGTCCTTTAAGGCGAGCTCATAGTGAGGAATCCGAGCCATTTTTCCTAGACTTCATTCCATAACCCAATTATTTTAGCACGGTTATGAAAAAGCTATCCGACGCTCAAATTCGCGAACTTGCCAACGACATTCTTAATGACATGCTTCCTTTAACGATTCAACTGCAACAACACCTATAATGATAAATCGCTCAAGCGATGGGTCGCTATTTGGTATTTCGTTTGATTTTTCGGAAGCGCAATCTTCTCCATGACGCCGTTGACGAATCGTTGCGGTAGCCAGAAATGCGAGGTCAACGACGACGCTAGTTGGAAATCTCATCTCCAAGGGTCGTATTTCGCAACGGTTTTTCCAAAGCTTTTCAACTTGGAAAAGCGATCCAAATAAATATATTTAAGGTTTGAAAGTTTCTGACAGTCGCTTTCTAATAATGTGAGTTTTTTATTCTTGAAAATCCAGAAGCCACTGTTCGATTCTGCAATCTTCCCGCCAGAAATGATCTCAAGTAATGCAATAATTGCTTCTATAGATACATCGTCAGGCTCTTGACCTATGCTTCCCATCTTTATACCCATTTTCCCACTATTTGTAATCCAAATTTCAACTTTCATCATCTTTGAAGAAGATGGCTCGAAGGTCATCTCAGCTGCTACTATGTAACTGTCTTGTGGATCATTTTTAGGTTTTTGCTTCACCTGAAGATTTACATTCGAAAAATTTTTATTTTTAAACCATGTCTCAATTTTTTCTACATATGATTTTGAATTATCTTGGGCAGATATTCGCTCCACTTTTTATCCCTCCACCAATTACACCACTAATAATGCCATCTCGTACGGGTGACGCACCCGAAGCCAGCACTACCTAGTGCGGGCATATCCAAATGTTGCGCTCCTGTTCGTAAACTAATAACATCGGCGCCAGTAACAGGTCCACTCCAACCAATGCGCGTGGCTCCGCGGTTGAGAAGTCCAGCCGACTCACTATACCCGAACTGGGCCGCCCGCTCGCCCCCTCTACCAAAAAGTGCGCCCGTAGGCATCAACGTTGAAATAGCAGCACCTACAACAAAAGCGGTACCTACACTTCCCCAATCTACTCCTGAAATACTACCACCATTTTGAGCTAACTGTACTCCAAGGTCAATACCTGCCGAAACTGCTCCACCAACTCCGGCGGCAATTAGTAAAGGATTTTCCCCTTTTGGATCAACCAACCCAACTGGATTATTTTTCACATACCGATAAAAATTCGTATCCCCTGCGTCATGCCCCTTCGGATCTTTCGTAAGAAAACGTGCCAGTTTCGGATCGAAATATCTCGCGCGATAATAGTAATAACTTGTTTCTACATCGAGCTCTCTCCCGGTAAACCCGTACATTACAGGCTCAGTTGATTCGACCGAAGGAGCCGAACCCAAATTCTCACCATATAAACCATAAACCGATTTTCCACCAAGTGCTGATGAATTTAAAATTGATCCCAAATGATCTTTTGCATAGGGCTTCGCTCCAGTTCCAGAATTTATTTCAAACAAATGGTCATCGATTCCCTGTGCATCCGCAAATAAGGAGGTCGACGTAACACTACTTGTGGTATTTACATATAAATCCGATGATAAAATCTTTTCCTCCAGACCCAAATGATAATAGTTAAAGACATGTATATTCCCACTCGAAACTACACTTTTCTTTTTCGCAATTCTTCTACCTAGGCCATCGTAGAAATAAGAAGTAGCAATAGAAAGCGTGCCACTCGATCTTTTTTCGAAGTCTTTAATGTGTCCATCAGGATAGTAAATCATCGACTTTGTATCATTACTTGAACGCTCACCTATCATTTGGCCACGCCCAGATTGGTCTGGCCAAAACTGTATATTCCCTATCCCTCGAACAAAATTATCAAAAATTCCGAAAGAGTCTCCATGATATGCCGTTATGTTTCCAGCTTTATCCTGAGTCAAAGTTGTATTCACGTAAAGATTATTTAGCGTTTCGCTTCCTGAGTAGGAAATTGAGGTAATTTCATTTTTTTGTGAATACCCGTAGTTAAAGGTTCCAATATCTCTCACTATTTGTTTAATAAGGCTATCTTTGTCATAGGTTATATCTTCAGTTTTGGAAATCCCGCCACTCCATGCAATATTTGTAATTCTGTCTGCTGAATCAATAGTGTAAGCACCAGTTACGCCGTTGGAATGAGTAATACTTGTTCTTCTGCCAAAGCCATCATATCCGAGAGTTACTGAGTGGGAGGTGCCGCCGAGCTTTCCTACCGAAGAAGTTAACCGACCTGCCTCATCGTAATTATTTCGAATGAGTATAGTGCCATCTTGTTCAACCACCGCCATAGGACCATTTATCGAACGAGCGCTGAACTTCCACCACTCCCACCCGACAATGACACAGGTGAAGAAGATCCGCCTGTTGTAAATCCAGGATTTCCGTATGTTCCTGATAGCGCGTTACCAATTGGTCCGCTCCCTAAAGACGCAGTTCCCGGAGCTCCTCCGTCAGCACCTCTAGATCCTGCAGTCCCACCGTTTGCAACAAGCAAACTACTGCCAAAAGTGGTATTTCCACCATTTCCCGCCGCAGATCCGTTCGCAGTACCCGAGCCCGCACCACCACCTCCACCGCCAACCATTTTTACGCGAATCCAAACAACTCCCGTTGGTGTGTTATAGGTTCCAGTACCAGAAGTAAATTTTTGAATAGTAGGCGCAAGAGAAGCTTTGTACCGACTCGAAATATTCCAACCCGTTCCATCAGAAACCATCTTTATCGAGTCGTTTTGAGACTTCAAAATTTGAGCCAAAGCTCCATCAATGGTTTCTGACGAATTTGCATCAATTGTTACCGCGTTTGCACTACTGTCAGTTTTCTTAATTACATATTCTTTGCCGACCACATTCGCTGCCGCAGGAAGCGTTACTGTAATTGCTCCAGATGTTGCATTAGCTAAAATCTCATCTTCCTGAGCAACAGCCGTGGTTGAGGAAGTAATCGAATGATTCACCTTATCATCTGAAAGCTTGATAAATTTATTTGAAAGATTGTATCCACGAAAAATATTATAAGTTGTATCGTATACAATCAATCCGATTTCGGGAGACGCAATATTTTCAGGAACAGATACACTTGGTGCTACGAAATTAAAGCAGTCAACACAGCCACCCGTCAAATATGGACCACCTTTCGGCAAAACAGCTAAGGCGTTTATGGAAAGAATTCCAAGCGCTAAAATAACAATTAAACGAAACATTTTTCCTCCAAAGATTTCATTATCTACAACTAGTATAATCAAACCGTATTTATAAAATATTTTTGCTTATGAAGCGTTGATGGTAAGTTGAACTAAATTGCAGTTGCAACAAAATATTTAAAAAACTTTTCTGCTAAATTTTTGAACTGATTTTTTTACGATGGATCTCCTATCTCTTTTGGTAGGGAACGGTTTTGTAACTCAAGAAGTTTTTGGTTTCTCTCAAGAAAACAAGTGGTTCCTGCTTGTTTACGCACTAAACAAGATAAGTGGATATGAAAAAATGACTGCCTTAGAAAAAAGTGATTAGTCATTTCAACCTAGCGAATTCATGTGGTCTAGTTTTTGTAAATCAAAATTTAAAATTATTTACAGCGAAGGACTGAGACTAATTCGTGTAATTGTGGAGCCAGGCATTATGGTCACCAAAATTACATATGATTGACAAAGGTCGCGATAAATTGATCGCACTCGAAAAGTCACCGTGTCTGAGTTGATCCAGAAATAAATGATCTTATTGGAGTCATTTGAAGAGCCGACGCGATCGCTACACGAATAGCGATTAAACTCAACCTTCTATTTTCAAGGTATCGCTTCGTTTCAATTTTTTTCCCTGGCATCGAATTCACGGGCTTCATTACGAGCTCGCATTGAATCTTTTATTCTTTTAACCTCATCATAATGACCTACTACTTGTCTCGCGTTAGTAATATTTTTCTCATTTAAGGATAATCGTAATAATTCGCTCGAACAAAAATCTCCGTAGCCGTCAAATCGGCCATTACAAAAAACTACCCATTTCGACAAAGTTAATTTTCCTTCAAAACCATCCAGCATTTCGGTTAACAATTTTCTTTTGTCGATCGTTT
>LWDK01000055.1:0-137552 GCA_002083485.1 Proteobacteria bacterium SG_bin7
CAATTGATCTCTTAAATTGCCTTGCAGATCCGACTTTTCGGACAATTCGTAGAACTCGACGGACAAATCTAATGTTCTAAATGTTTTCATTTGTTTCTCCTTTGATTTGCGAAGGCGTTTGCAAGTTGCACGCCTGAGCCAAATCAAAGAAGAAAAGTTCGTCACTTTTCTGATTTTGTCGAATTGTGAATAACAACCTAAATAACTCTACTAAATTCTGAAACTCATGGGGTTCAAGCTTTTCCTCTAACTCAAACCCCATTTCTCATTACTCCACTGATTCTGGATTGCGCATAATCAAGATTGCTGCCATCAATTTGGGCAAATAATCTTTGTCACCCTCATGACCATTTCGTATCAGCACCCAGGCATCACGAGTGTCTAAAGCATCCATGCTTTTCTGAACGGCATTTTCACCCATGTTGTAAGCCAGGGTCGCTAGCTGCCAGTCCTTGAAGCGCAAATTGTTTGACTGCAAATATCTCATAGCCGCATCAGTCAGCAAGTCGACATTCAAGCGATCATCTCTTTTTTCATTAACAACAAGACCATAATTTCTTGCTGTATCCCTGATGAACTGCCAAATCCCAGCAGCCTTCCATGTCGGCCACGCAGAGTTTTTTGATTCAGGTAAATTTTGATAGCCCGACTCAATCAACGGTACAGCCATAATTTCTTCGGGCAAACTGTATTTGCGGATTTGCTCGCCAACAAGAGTCTTGTAATTCTCCATGCGAGCCAATGAATCTCTCATAAACTCACGCCCCTCGGGTGTGCCGATGTAGCGATTGAGTTGTTTGAGTACAAGATCATTGATGACAACGGGGAATCCTGTTTCACTCTGGGCACGAACGGCCATTGCTTTGGCTTGTGACATGTTCACTCGGCGATCTTGAACCAGTCCCTTTGATGCAAAGGCTGTGGCCCCCATGATCGATGCGAGTAGAAGTCCGACCGATACACTGATCGACCGTCCAATTCTGGTTGATGATTTTGATAACATTTTCTCTATCCTCCTCTTGAGTAAGTTGCGTTCAATCAAAAACGTGAGACCTGTCGCGCAAACAGGTACATACTTTTGATCGATTGCGGTTTGCGCCACCTCGACGAGACAGCGAGCGTATGCCTGAGACTCGACTTTATTTTGGTCGACCAGCGTCTCATCACAGGCAAATTCTTGAATCTCTGAGACCCAACGATTCCAAAAATGAATGGCGGGGTTGACGATACAGATCAGCCTCATCCCCCACATAACATAAACCCATCTTGTATCACCGTGACGATGATGCTGAAGCTCATGGGCAATCGCCATCTTGTAATCTTCGCGACGCTCAACCAATGACGACGGCACAACAATGTTGGCCTGACCCGACAACCAGTATGAAAACGGCACCTGAATGGCATCGCTGACTAAGATGCGAACCCGCCCCAGTCTTCTAACTAAAAATGAGTTTCTCTTTATCTTAAATAAAACTCTGAGATCACGACCGATAAAAAGACCACCCAAGATCAATAGCACTGCGCCCAAAATAGCCCAAGTGATCGCCACCTGATCTGCTTGAAGAGTGGATGTCCCCATTGGCGTAGGCAGACTGAGGTAGCCTCCCTTATCAAGTGCTGCGTAATCTTGACCGAAACTTTTGATAGACTGGGCCGACCATACTTTGGCGGCAGGAGAAAAAACTTCATTCCTTGGGAGGAGTGGATGAATCACGGTCAGAATCAAAATGATCGTCATCACAGTATAGTGAAGTCTGAGTTCTGTGCCCGCACCCAAGTTTGACTTTACTCTTCTCATTGCAAATGAAAAAAGACTCAGGCCGACAAACCCAATCAGAATCAAAAGATTCATGTTTAAATAAGTGGAGAGCACTTGAGCCAAGCTCACTTGCAACCACCAGCTTGATTGATCAAGTTCTTCAGCTCCTTCAAATCTTTTTCATCCAATTTGACCGAATCAAGAAGCTGGCGCACCAACGCCACCGGTGTTCCATCAAAAACACGTTCAACAATATGTTTAACTGTCTTGGCCTCAAAATCATTTTTTTTGAGATGAGGAGTATAGATATGACCTCGTCCTTCTTTGCGAGTTTTCAAAATCTCTTTTTGCTCTAAGATTCTTAGAATAGTTGAAACTGACGTGTAGGCGAGGTCTCGCTCTTTCGGAAGTTGCTCGATCACGTCTGCAACTGCCCCCTCACCCAGTCGCCAGAGGATTGTCATCAATTCCAATTCGGTTTCGGTCAACAATTTGCCCTCGGTTTCTTTGGTTTTTGCTTTTTTCATGAATCCCCCACACTCAAAAGAGTAACTAAGAACTTAGTTGTTAACAACTAAAATATTAGTTGCTAGACTTCAGGTGTTAATTGGGATAGGGAACTAACCAGGGAGGTTTTATGAGAGTTCTGATCCTATCTACCTTAATAATGTCGATGCCCGCTCTCGCTGCCGAATCAATCGTACTAAAAACCCCGCGCGGTGCTGACGTAAATGTCACTCTTAACTTTGCAAAGGAAATGACCGCTAAATTCTTCACCCTATTCACTCCAGTTGTGAAAGCCGCGTTGAACTGGAGAACCATCAATGATTAAGGGCTATAGAGATTTTTACTACAACGTCAAAGACATGAACCGCGCGATCCAATTTTATCAAAATGCGCTCGGCATGAAGAAAACCTACGGAGATGAGTATTGGACTAATATGACTGTTGGCAATCTCACATTGGGATTACATGGTACTGAAGGCGGCGATGTGCCTCCAACTCCGAGAGACTCCCACGGTCAAGAGTGCGGCGGAACCTTGACCTTTCAATCAGACAATATCGCTGATGACAGAAAGAAAATTGAAACGGCTGGCGGGAAAATTCTTGGCGAAGCTGATCAGCCCTGGGGTCATATGCTTGTTTTTGAAGACCTCGATGGAAACGTATTGAAATTGATGAATCCGAAGTCATAACGGGAGGAATTGAACGTGGCTGCTATTAGATATTTGGTAAATGATGTGGATAAATCTATTCGCTCTTATACGGAGGCGCTTGGCTTCAAGCTTGACCAACAGTTTGGTCCTGCAATGGCAATTGTCTCTAAAAATGATTTGCAACTTTGGCTTGCGGGACCAGTGTCTTCGGCGGCACAACCTATGCCTGACGGACGTAAACCCGAACCGGGCGGCTGGAGTCGATTTGTTCTTCAAGTTGATAATGTCACTGATCTCGTTAAGACGTTGAAATCGAAGGATGTCAAATTTCGCAACGAAATTACAAAGGGACCAGGTGGATCGCAGATTCTTTGCGAAGACCCATCGGGGAACCCCATTGAATTGTTTCAACCTGCTTAACTGGTATATCCTGGGAACGCGTTTGATATACAATCATCTCATCTTAGCACTTACCCAAGCCACTGTCGTTATAGTTATTAGCGTATTGGCATTTGGCGTGAAAAGAGTTTTTCATAGGGGCAATGAATACAAAGCATCATTTACTCAATTCATTGGGCTTCATTTAGAAGGATTCCGTCCGAGCAAATATTTTTTTCTAATTTTAGGTTTGATGGGTATTCTCGGTGCCTCGACAACACTCAGATAGTTCTTAGATGTTCACTACCTACACTATAGGTTTTCCAGCCTGCGTTTACCCTCAGTGATAATCTATTCCTAGACAAAATTGACTCGATGTGTGATTGTGCGTCTTATTTTTATTCCATGAGGAGAACACACCAGCACTACTTGCTCCATCATTGGATTGGGAGGGTTTCGTGAATCTATATCTTGTTCATTGTGGTTTCTATGATGCTTCTGTTTGCGATGGGCTTTATGAAAGCCATGTTAACTTTTTTGTCGTAGCAGCAAATTTTGAAGATGCTCGCATGAGAGCCAAAGCGATTCCCGAATTTCAGAATAAAAAGATGCACGTTGATGGATTGCAAGAAATCAGAATGGTAGATGGATACAATATCCAACTTGAACCGGATGTGATGAAAACAAACCAAACTGAGATAGTAAACTTTAAACATCGAGACTTCGCCCCCAAGCCAACTATCCAGATGGGTGGTGCCAATGTCTAAGTTTCAGATTTTTAGAGCCAAAGATAAAAATGACCTAGAACGCTGCTACCCAGTTATGAAAGAGCTAAGAGGAGAACTTTCATTTAACGACTATATGGAAATATATGAACACGCCCACTCGGCAGATGGGTATGAAATAGTTGGCATTGAATCTGACGGCAAAGTATCTGCAGTAATGGGTTATCGTGTTCTTCACGACTACGTTCACGGAAAGCATCTTTACATTGATGACTTGGTTTCAACCGAGTCTCAACGCTCAAAAGGATTGGGAGCAGAGTTACTAGGCCATGCAGAAAACCTTGCCAAAGAACTTGGATGCAAGGGTCTTCGGCTCTGTACTGGTATCGACAATGAACTGGGCAAGAAATTTTATGAACGGCACAACTGGAAGCTTCGAGCTGTAGCTTATAAGAAAAAGTTGGGCTAACAATGTACCAACCCCAATACTTTTCTCAGCCTGATGAATCCAAAGTTAGAAGACTTATTGAACAAAATGGGTTCGTCACAATTTTGTCCTATCCAAAAAATGAAAAGCCTTACATCAATCACTTGCCGATAATATTTAGTAACAATTCAGATGAAGAAAAAATCCTTCTTGGTCACATGGCAAAACGAAATCCACAATGGATGCATTTTAAGGAAAATCCTGAGTGCACCATTATCGTGAATGGAGGTCATGCCTACATCACTCCGAGATGGTACAAGTCAGGTCGTGACGTTCCAACATGGAACTACGCTGTAGCTCATCTGCATGGAAAAATTGAACTTGTTGAAACGTTTGAGTCGCAAGTGGAAATACTCCATCAACTTTCAAGTTTCTACGAAAAATCCAGTGTGAAGCCTTGGGAGTTTGAATTGCCAGACGACCTCAATAACGAATCGGCCCTAACATCAGCCATCATTTCGTTTAGATTTAGAATTGAAACAGTCGAAGCAAAGTTTAAGCTCTCACAAAATCGGCCACTAGAAGATAAAATTGGGGTGATTGAGGGACTGCTTGAGCGTAAAGATGACATGAGTCGCTTGGTCCGGGAGATGATGATTGAGAACGAGTACCTAAAACGGTAGATAATTAGTGACACGGCGTAGACGTGGACTAAACAATGCGTTAAAAAAGCAACTTTAATCTGAATCATATTAAATTCCCCTCGGCAGTGTTAAAAGTCTCTTTCAGTTGCTCGCAATCATTGCCTCGACATAAATTGGATTTCTGCTCGAAACATGCCATCTTTAAGTTGGTGAAATTTTCTAAGGCAGATCTCTCTAGCCAGGGTTGAACCCCAAGCAAAGCCTGAACCTTTTCCCAACAGTTAACTGGTTGGAAGTTGGGAAGGCCCTCTAAGTCTGATTTGAGGTTTTCAATATGGCCTTGGGTGACGGGTGACTGGATTGCTTGGTTTGCTGACGAGGCTAAGTAGTCTATCGCCGTGACTCCAGCCCATATCGCCAAGGCTCCGGTCACAAAAATTACCACGACACCAATCGCTGTAAAGACTTTCACTTTTCGCAGCAGCTTAGGATTCCGTTTTAACCTGTTTAGAAATTCGTAGGCTATGATGTGTTTCATCCAAACCTCGCTTGCAGAACTTCATTCTGATGAATTTCTTTCGCCTTTTCTAGCTCTTTACTTTCGTCGTCTAAAATTGCCAGTATAGGGCGACCCTTTGGGATTTCCTCTTTTGAGGCAACGACCACCTCACCGCCTTGGCTTAGTACCATTTGCGCCAAATCATCTAAAATATCATCGTCTTCATGGTCGAGGTCACACGGGTGAATTGCTAGACCTCCAGATTTTTTATCTATTTTTCCAAAAATACTTAGCTCGTCGGAAACGATTAATTTTCTGACTTTCCCCTTAACAACGGCCTTTGATATTTGAAAAATATTTTTCCGAGTTCTATTTCCTTCTTCAGCAAAGCGAAATTCCATTAAAGTTTTTTCAATCGTTTTTTGAGACTCAATTTTTAACAGTTTTCTGATTCCGTCACTAATTTCGCCGACGTTACCCTTACTGAAATAGTTCGCAGCGGGAGTTTTAACTGAATTTTTGTACTTTAGGCTTATATTCATTCTTTCAACCAATGATTGTTCTCCAGCTAAAAAGAGTTTGGGCTTTGAAACTCTTGTAAGTTCAGAAATCCATTCGTTAATCCAGGTAAAAGTCTCAGTTTTTTTGGCCTTTTGTAGTCCGGCTTTCTTAAGGCTAAGGTAGTCACTATCTGGAAATAGAATCGAATCGACAAGTCTTAGAGAGTCTTTGCTTCCAAGATAGAGGTGAGCAGCCTCTTGTTCCAAACCCAGAAGTAAGAATTCTTGGTCTTCTTGTAACCAGCGCAACAATGGCTTGACGTGAAAACTTGTGGCAACCTGAGTCGTTTGCTCAACATCAACAGGTACACTTAAAACCCTAAATGAGTCTTGGTTCCGAAAGAGTCCTATATTTCCTTTCATCTGCTTAAACAGTCTCGCATCTTTAACCAATTTATCAAAAGGCTCTAAAAATTTGTCTCTTTCTTCGGCTAACATCACAGGAGCCAGGTATTCATGTGCTTGGTCTATGGCTTCCCGAAGTTGCTTTCTTAAGTCGGTCAATTTGCCATTGTTAACCAGGTATGCTGTTAAATGAACCCCGTCGGTTGATTCAAGCAGGGGTTTTAACGTTATCTTTTTTGAAGTCAACATAAGTCCTCCATAGGTTGGTGTTACAGCATTATGCTGGAACACTTATTACTCTACGGAAGAAATATAAACTGTTAAAATAGATAAAAAATGTTTTTAGTATTTATTTAAACTATACAATAAACGAATCCCTTAGTTTTGATGCAATAGGATTTTCAATTTTTCTCTGGGCTGTCACCAAGAATAACTCCTCTGACACCCCTTGGAGCTGACCAATTTCAATAAGCTCACCACGTAAGACCTGCCCCGTCACAGTATGAGTCGCAGTTGGAATTAAGCCGAGTTCGCTAACCGCCATAAGCTTCTTTACCGATATATCTTGGCTTTCAATAATAATATTCAGTTCAATTTTATTTAACTTAGCCCAATGGTCTAGGTCCTGTCGAAGACGGCTATCATATGTCGGAAGGATCATAGGCTCACCTGAAATTGATTTTGGAAAGCCTTTTCTTAACGCTTTAAATTTAGGCGCTCCGTAAAATGCCACATTCTTTTTTGTAATAGACTTTGGATAGAGCCCCTTACCATCAGTTCCCGTTGGCAGAAAATTTGTCACCATTAAATCCATACGGTGAGTTGTTAGTTCTCTTAATAGCTCATCTGATTTTCCTTCAGAGAGACTGATTTGACATGGCGATATCCGAAAAGCATGTTTCACTAGTTGTAGAACTATTTGCTTAGGAACGCTATCTAAGGCGCCTAAATGAAGTGATGGTTTCAGTGGTTTAAGTCTATCGTGTAAAACCTCATACATTTCGGAACCCATTTTAAAGATATTCTTTGAGTAATCGAGTGCGACCTTTCCTTGCTCAGTTAGTACAAGTTTTTTGTGATGCCTATCAAAGAGTTGAACCCCAAGAGTATCTTCAAATTGCTTGAGCTGTGCAGAGAGTGTGGGTTGACCGAGTCTTAGTTTCTCAGCTGCCTTAGAAACGGTTCCTTCTTCCGCAATCGTCTTAAAATAAAAAAGATGGTGATAGTTAATCCATTGATTCATGTCGAGTCTCCTTTTATTTTTTTAATATCGTTATAAACGATTAAAATCAATATAATTATCGATTTGATAGATGTATATATTTGGTCGATATTATTGGTGTGGCAAGGAGACTTAAAAATGATATTGTTTCCGTTTTACGATTACTGGTGGTTCTATTTAGGGTTTACGGCTTTTGTGCTTGTGGTACTTGCCCTTGACCTTGGGGTATTCCACAAAAAGGCTCAGGAAGTTGGTTTTAAAGAAGCCTCAATTTGGACCACTGTCTGGATAAGTTTAGCTCTGATCTTTAACTATTTATTTTACCTTTATGCTCGATACCGTTTTTCAACCCATGAACAATACACTTCAATTTCTGATTTTGACCCTCACACTCAGGCTAAAACAACGGCTCTAGAGTTCTTAACGGGCTTTGTTGTCGAGAAGTCTTTAGCCATCGACAATATTTTCGTGTTTGCGGTAGTATTTGCTTACTTCGGTATTCCCAAGATGTATCAGCACCGCGTTCTTTTTTGGGGAATCTTGGGTGCCCTTGCGTTCAGAGCCATTTTTATAGCAATGGGTTCAGTACTTATGGAGTATCAATGGGTTGTCATTTTTTTCGGCGTTCTTTTGATTTTAACAGGTATAAAGATGTTTTTTGCGGGCACAAAGCCTCAGAACCTTGAGAACAACTTTATTGTTAGGCAACTAAAGAAAGTTTTTAGAGTTCATCCCCAAATCGAAGGTCAAAGATTTTTAATTAAGAAAGGCGGGCTCACTTATGTAACCCCTTTGTTTTTAGCTCTGATTTTTCTTGAATTGAGCGACATTATCTTTGCGCTTGATTCAGTACCAGCCATTTTTGCTCTAACTAAAGAGCCGCTAATTGTTTTCACGTCCAACATCTTTGCTATCCTTGGTCTTCGCTCGATGTACTTTATGCTTGTAGGAGTAATGGATCGGTTTGCCTACATTAAATACGGATTAGCTTCGGTCCTTGTCTTCGTGGGAGTAAAGATGGTTTGGTTGAATGATGCTTTCGGCGGAAAATTCCCCATCAGTTGGTCGTTAGGTATCATCTCCGGTTTAATTGGGTCTTCAATAGCGGCTTCACTAATTATTGATAGAAGAAAACAAAAATTGGAAATCGAAAATATAAAATTAAATGAAGGAGGATTGCCCCATGAAAATCGCTAAACGAGTTTTCTTGTTCGTTTCAGTCAACATTCTAATTATTGCGACCATATCTATTGCAATGTCGCTTCTAGGCGTTCAATCGTATCTGGATGCAAAGGGAATAAGCTATCCATCGCTTATGATTTTCTGCGTTCTTTGGGGTTTTGGAGGTGCATTTATTTCGCTTGCTTTGTCGAGGATCATGGCAAAGTGGATGATGGGCGTTCAAATTATTGACCCTAACACGCATGAGCCAGAACTAAGGAATTTGATTTACAAAGTTCATAGTTTTGCAAAAAAGGCGGGTATCGAAAAAATGCCAGAGGTTGGATACTATGAGGCCGATGATTTGAATGCCTTTGCCACGGGACCTACCAAGAACCGTTCACTAGTAGCTGTATCGACGGGATTGCTCAAAAATACAAGCAAGGACGAACTCGACGGAGTTCTTGCTCACGAGGTGGCTCACATAGCCAACGGTGACATGGTTACAATGACTCTAGTGCAAGGTGTGGTTAACGCCTTTGTGATGTTCTTTGCTAGGGTTGTTGCGTTCTTTGCGAGTCAGTTTGTGGCAGAAGAGAAAAGGCATATTGTGCAGTTTGGAGTAGTTATTGCTCTTGAGATAATACTCGGAATTTTGGGAATGATTGTTGTTTCATTTTTTTCTCGTATGAGGGAATATCGTGCCGACGGCGGAGGAGCGGCTCTGTCATCAAGAGATAATATGATTTCAGCCCTTGAAAGACTGAAAGTTAATCATCAAATTCCCCAAACTGATGATCAGCCGGCCATTGCTTCTCTTAAGATTTCTGGCAAGGTGGGTGGTCTGCTGAAGCTCTTTGCAACCCACCCAGACTTGGATGACCGCATTGAGCGGCTTAAAGAAACTAAAATAAATCGTTACACGAACGTGGAATTTCACCGTGGTTAATTAGTTTGTATTCAAATAGCGACCAATTAAAAAATTCTTTAGGATCATAAGTTCGGAGGTCAAGGCCAATGCCGAATTTACGATCCGCATTGCTAAAATCAGCTCCGGCCGTATCTTGTGGTGTGACTTCATATTTTGTGTAACGAGAATCACCGACTACAAACGAACTCGGCCAGTCAATTTCTAAATTTTGATTGCGTAAGACAAGCTCTAAATATTTCCCCATACCAATATTCGGCTTTGTAAAGAAATCTCCATGCCCACGCTCGGCCATATCGTAGTAGTGAAATTTGGCTTTGGGATTTTTATCTTGGATCAATTTCATAGTATAACGTAAGGCTTGGTCTGCGACCTCAAAAGTAACGTATCCATCTTTAACCCCACCTTGGTTAGAAACGATGGCCACCAAAAACCCTTGTTCGTTAAGCTCGGCAATCTTATTGGCAACTCCAGGAAGAATAGCAACATCCGTGGGCCCATTAGCCGAAACACTTTTTGAGGGTGCAAGACGAAGTGTCGAGTCGGCATCAAAGAATGCAACCTTCACGCGACCATTTGTTTTACGAAAGGTATCATTGATAATTTGGCGGCGCTGAGTTTGCACATTTCCATTTCTTAAAATCACAGTTCCTAACTTAAACAGAGGCTCTTCTTTAGTGCCAATAGCAGTTGCCTCGATATCAACTCCTTCACTGCGAATCGCTTTGCTCTCAATCATCACGAAATTATAATCCTTCACCCCGAGGATGCGCTGAGCATCTGGCCATAATACTTCTTCGCCAGGCTTGGGTTGAAAAATAAAACTATGCATGGGGCTCGAAGTAATTTCTAAAGTTCGAAAAGGATTGTTGCGTGGACCCTGAAATTGGGGGCCATGTTCTACGATTTGCGACGCGTGAATATCTCCAGAAAGTAATACGTAGACTTTACCTGTTGCATTTATTGCCTTCATCATTTCATTGTATTGGAGGGGGTGATCGCCGAAGACGGATTCCGTTAGGCGCTTAACATTTCCATTTTGTGCCGTCGATGTGACTGTAGGACTTCCCCACATATCGCCGTTGAAAAGAAAGAACGGGCCGTTTTGGGATTTCATGTTTTCGATCAGCCATTTTTCTTGTTCTTCACCAAAGTGAGAAAAACGAGAGTTCACTTCGTGAGTTTCGCGGAAAGAACGGTTATCGAGTAAAATAAAATTTTGGCCGTTGAGCTTTACCGCTTGCGCGAGCGAAGCGGCGTGGGTGGTGACAAAACCCGCAACGTCATAAGCTCCGTAAAGAGCCTTGAAGGCCCGCCGGGCCTCGCCGAGGGTCGGTGTATTTTTATTGCCGTTGTCGACGCCCGTATCGTGATCGTCCCAGGTGGCGGCAACTGGAATCAATTTGTAACTACGAAATAAGAGGTTTTCAGAGTAACTGCGGAAGTAGCGCGTCCAAACGTCAAAATCCGTGGCTTTGTTTCTTTCTACGTAGTCAAAGGAATCAACATAGGTTTGGTCGCCAATGAGAAAAACAATATCGGGTTTTTGTTCAACTAATTTTTTCCAAAGAATTTGGCGTTCGTTTTCGTATCGGATTTCATCACACATACAAGAAACTGTCGCAAACTTAGTGGGCTTGCTTCCGGTTCCGAAAGTCTTAAATTCACGGTAATCAACTGTGGATGAGGAGCCAAACTTAGAAGCTTCTGCGAGCTCTAAAACGTATTCTGTTTCAGGCTCTAATCCTGAAATTTTAAAGTTCATAACTTTCTCGTGAAGTAAGCCTTGTGGGTCTTGTTGGGGTTGACCAACAACTTCGCCTAAAATGGTAGGATTTTGTCTTTTGTCTTTAGGGTTTTTAAGTTTAGCCTTAAGAACATAGTTTTTGAGGCGGGGAACCAGAACATTAAAATAAACTTCTTTATCGCTGGTACTACTTTGCATGATTGGATAGTGGCGGCGAGAAATGTCGGTGCCTTTAGGGGTTGGTTGAGCCAGTATATTTAAACTAAATAGCAAGATGCTTGCGACAAAAATAGTAACGTTCATAATGACCTCAGGCTTTTTTAATTTTTGGAATTTTTTTAAAGCAACTCTGGGGCCAATTTCTACGTTTTTATATAGGATTAGGTTGGTTTTAAGTGGCAATTATTGAACGGCTTTGACGAATTTGAGCGGATCCTTCTATGGTTGTTCTTTAAGCCCTAGGGCCGCGAGCCAGGCAGGTGTGGGTGGAATTAATTTTCTTGTTTTTAGATCGAATAAACCAGCCACGAATTCGGCTTCAACGTAAACTTCTCCGTTAATGTCTTCAATCCATTGTTTAAGTTTTGATATTTTACCATGGTAAGAGAGAATTTGAGTTTTCACGACAGAGTCGGTGCGTAAGCGTAATTCCTTAAGAAATTTAATTTGAATTTCTAAAATGACCGGGCCTTGTGCCGTTTCGGATATTTTATCGAGTCCGTATCCCTGCGATGTGACGATTTCCCAGCGCGCTTCCTCAAAAATTGTTAAATAGGTGGCATTATTTACGTGGCCAAACGTATCCAGATGAGCTTCGCGTATTCTCAGGGGATAGGAGTAGATTTTTGACATATATATAAGCCTCAACACTTGAGTATCTACCAACGTGAGAATATGTCAAATTCGAGTACGTAAACCTCCAAAATTGCCTTGTCAGCACCAATTCTCTCCTCTATTTTTAAATAGTGAAAAAGCTAGTATCAGGAATTCTTGATTTTCGTAAAAATGTGCTTCCGCACAAGCTCGAGATGTTTGCACGGTTGGCCAATGGTCAGCAGCCCGATGTACTTTTTATTGCCTGCTCTGATAGTCGGGTTGCACCAAACTGGTTTGCCTCGACAGATCCAGGCGATTTATTTGTTATTCGTAATGTGGGAAACCTTGTTCCGCCCTGTGGCGACAGTCATCATTCAGTAGCGGCGGCGCTTGACTTTGCGCTTATGAGTTTAAAAATAAAACACATTGTTGTGTGCGGGCACTCGGGGTGTGGAGCCATTCATGCAATTTTCGATGGCCTGGAGAAGGTCGAGAGCGAACATCTTAAATCGTGGTTAAAAAACGGTGAGCCCGCATTGAAATATTCTGATGATCAAATCCGTTATGACGTCGGAACCTCTAGCGAAGATAAAATTTCACAATTTAATGTCTTATTACAAATCAAACATTTAAAGACTTATCCGATCGTGCAAAACAAAATGCAAAAAGACAAAGTGAAGATTCACGGGTGGTGGTTTGAAATTCCCCGCGGAAGCGTTTATTCATTTATTGAGTTGACTAAGAAATTTGAGTTAATAAGCGAAGAGGTTGTTGCCAACATTGATAAATAAAAAGTGGAATTGAGACGTGACCCTTATTTTCGTTTAGATTTTAAAGAGTGCCGTCTGTAAATTATTTCCCCTCCCATATAAATTGAGAGTATTATGAACACCCCGACACTTTTTAAAAATGCCCACGCTTCTGTGCTCCAACCGATGGCTGCCCAAGTCGAAAGTGTGCTGAGAAAATAGAAAACAAAACCAAGGCGAAGATTCATGGTACCCATGACTTCGAGGGCTGGTGCAGGGATATTGGGATTTTGTTTTTGGGCCAAAGCGACAAGGAGGGGTTTTTTTATAATTGATGAAGAGATAAGAATTGCAGCAAAGCAGAAGAGAAAAATTGCCGGCTGAAGTTTGAACCATATGCCTTCCGCAGAATAGAGAGAGAGTCCGCCTAGAGCGAGAACGAGAATATTAGAAAACCAGGTTACCCCAGAAATTTTTTTAAATCTTATTTTTTCATAAAGTAATTCGCCGATACCAAACATCATACCGGCGACGGTTCCCCAAATGACGCCGTAATATTCTTCGACTATTGCGAAGGCGACGACGGGAAGTATTCCGCCAAAAAGAAGGAGAAGCGTTCGCGATTTTGTAGATTTTGTTGGCTGATTCATATTTTGTAATTCACACTACAAGTGCCCGACACTTTTTTCCATCCATAGTGCGTTATGCGGCAGAGATACCATCTCTCCGCTTGCCTCGTTTAACAGGGTACTAATAAAATCTTCTCATGGGAAACCTTCTAAACGACGTTTCTGATACTGCGCTTTGGGTCGCAACTTATCGCGCGACGGAATCCAAGAGATCAGATGCGCTTTTCAATGACCATTTGGCGGAATATTTGGCTGGTGAGCGTGGAAAAGAAATTGCGAAGCGAATGGAGGGCACGCAGTACGCTCGTTGGTCGGTGGTGATCCGTACATATGTTATTGATAATTATATTATGCAATTATTGGATGAGGGGATTGATACTGTTTTAAATTTGGGGGCAGGATTGGATACTCGTCCATATCGAATGAATCTACCGGGAAATTTGCATTGGGTCGAAGCTGATCATTCTCGTATTGTCGAATTAAAAGAAGAAAAATTAGCTGGAGAAAAGCCTCGCTGCCGACTTGAGAGGGTCAAGATTGATTTGTCGGTAGATAAAGAGAGAGGAGCGTTTTTTACTAAAATTAATGCCGAAAGCAAAAAGGTTTTAGTTTTGACCGAAGGGGTGGTTCCCTATTTGACGCCAAGCCAAGTTTCGACTTTAGCCAAAGACTTATCTTCCCAAAATAATTTTTGTTACTGGATTGTGGATTATTTTTCTCGTGAAGTATTTAAATACATGACGCGTAAAAAAATAGTGAAGCAAATGAGGAATGCCCCTTTTCAATTTATGCCTGACTGCGATTACTTTGAATTCTTTTTGCAGAACGGATGGAAGGAGCGCGAAACGCGTTATTTGGGTCAAGAGTCGAGAAAATTAGGAAGGGCAATTCCGGCACCTTGGTGGGCGAAAGTCTTAATGTTTCTTTTTGCGCCGAAAGATCAAAGCAAACATCCCCTTCTGAAGTCTAATGGATATATTTTACTAACTAAAAAGTAGTAAAGGAGATTTTAAAGTAAATGGATTAAAAATCGGAGCCAACTATATATCATTGCCCGCGTTTCGCTTAGAGGAATAATTTCGCATCAATAGAATAAGTTCCGGGTCCCAGCATTAAAATAGCAATTAATACTACCGCCAAATTTACCGTGTATTCTCGTCCTGGGGGATTATTTGTAATCAAGTATCCCCCACCTCTATGACCGATTAGCATTGCGACTATCATCACAAAAGTTAACATAACACAAACAGGGCGAGTGAATAACCCGAGGGCTAAACATATGCCTCCGAGGAGTTCTGTAAGCATCGCCATTTTTGCTTGGATCTCCGGCATTGGTACGTTAAGGCTCTTTAACCATCCCGCAAAACCCTGCATATTTCCGGATCCCACAATTCCAAGTTTACCCAAACCATGAATTACAAAACAAATTCCAATAAATAGTCTTAGAAAAAGTGAAACGCAGCTGGTTGTAAATCCTAAGTCGCTGGTCAGTAAATACATGAAAGCCTCCATACGTTAATAGATTAGGGGTTAAAGGCTGTTGGCTGCAAGGTAAATTTTCGGGCTACGGATTGCGCTAAATTTTTTGTAATCTCTGATACTTTTTAGAATTTTGGTTGAACTTTCTCTGGCATAAGTGGTTAGGTAAATAAATGGAATCTACTAAAAAAAAACCTACCCCAGAACAAGCTCGTGCGCTTGAGCTTCTTAGTGGCAAAGACATATTTTTCTTACCGGCGCTGCCGGGACGGGAAAATCTTTTGTCTTAAAAGAGTATTTAAAGCAAAAAGCTCAGAGGCCGCCAATTTTAGCCAGCACAGGCGCCGCCGCTGTAATTGTCGGAGGCAGAACTTTTCACAGCTATTTTGGTCTTGGAATTATGCAGGGCGGAGTCGAAAAAACAATAGCTAAAGCAGTAAAAAATCCAAAGGTTCGTAGTCGTATTGGCTTAAATCAAGAAATTATAATAGACGAAATTTCGATGATACACCCCTTGGTTTTCGAGGCAGCTAATCGTATTTCAAAACAGATTTTACAAAGTGAGTTGCCTTTTGGCGGAACGCGTCTGGTCGTAGTTGGTGATTTTTTTCAATTACCTCCGGTTGATAGATTTGAAAAGAAAATTCCCTGGATATTTGAGTCAGATCTTTGGAAATCTCTTAATTTTGGGACAGTTGAATTGAGTGATTGCATGCGATCGTCTGAGAAATATTTCGTCGACATTTTGCAAAAAATTAGATGGGGAAGGTGTGACGAAACAGTTTGTGCTTTTTTGGATGCAAAGAAGTCACGATTAAAAAGTGATTTTATGGGTACGATTTTATTCGCACGCAAAGCGGAGGTTGAATCTTATAATCAGAGAAAACTCGACAGCCTGGGCGGCGAATTGCGTAAATTCCCGACAGAAGTGATAACCCGAAAGGCCCTGCCGATGCCTCGCGAAAAAGTCATTGAGCAGAGTCCGCTCCCACAGATACTTTTTTTAAAAGAGGGTGCTTTGGTTATGATCCGAAAAAATGATGAAAGTGGTTTATACGTTAATGGGTCATTGGGAGTCGTGAAGAAAATTTCTACCGAAATTATTACCCTAGAATTATTGGATGGGACTCGAACTAATATTGAGAAAGACGATTTTCATATTTTAGATGGCGACGGGAAAACTGTGGCGACGATTCGCAACTTTCCGCTGACGCTGGGATGGGCCATCACTATTCACAAGGCTCAGGGCTCATCGATTGACCGACTGTTCGTAAACTTAAATAATCTTTGGGAGTATGGGCAAGCCTACGTGGCCTTGAGCCGAGCTAAAGACCCAGAATATTTATTTGTGGGTGATTGGACGCTTAATTCCATCAAAGCCGATTCCGGCGTCAAAGAGTTTTATAGCCAATTGAATGAGTTCCAGTTAATATAAGTCACCATGCTAATTTGGTTAAAGAGAAATTATTTTTGTGTGGGGTTTGGTGCTCTCCTGTTTTTGTTTGCGCTAAGCTTACCTAACCGGGCTTTGAATATTGATGATCCTTGGTTGGCAGAAACATCGTATTGGGTGGCAAAGGTAGGCTACGCGCGCTCGACTCTGCTTTGGGGAATCAATAACTACGAGATTCTCGATCTCAATTATCACAAACTTTGGGTTCTTATTGGGGCTTTGTTTTGGAAAACGTTTGGATTTACCGTTACAGTATTTAAATCTGTTGGGTTATTATTTTTTTTTATTTTTTTAGTTGGTTTTTATTATTACTTTCGTGACCGCGAAAAAGAATATTCCTTACGCGATTTTTGGATAGGTGCTTTCCTAATATGGTCAACGAATTTGGTTTTTAATTATTCCTTCGTATTTAGACCAGAGATTGGAATTATGGCGGTTGGTTTTTGGGGATTCTTTTTCTTTAGAAAATCCATACTACAATCGAACTGGAAAAAGATGTTGGTTGCAGGCCTTCTCTTTGGCCTTTGCGTTCCACTCCACATAAAAGGGAGCGTTTATCCTATGACGGCAGGTTTGTTCTTATTATTATTCCACCGCCATTTAAAGTCTATTTTGGCTTTAGGGATTGGAGTTGTTGCCGGGATTCTTCCATATTTTTGGGACATTACTTCTATTGAAAGACTGCAGTTCTGGTATAAGCAGTTTTCTAATAATCCAGTTGTGCACTCAATGCCAAAAACTATTTGGTACTATATTTTAAAGCCGCTGCAAGAGCACAAGAGATTTTTTCACCAAGAGCACGAAATTGCGTTTTCACTTTTGTTCTTTGTTTGTCTCCTTATATTTTATAAACCGTTAAAAAAGTATTTGGATATCGAGGTTAAATTCTTGTTTTTGACCGTGATCGGTATGGGTGCAACTTCTCATAGTATGACGGATAAATCTTTACTTCTCTACTATCCATTTATGGTCTTAGTTGTGGTGACGGCTTTAAAAATAATGCCTGTAAAGAGTAGAACGATCCCAATTCTTTTAGCATTATCCCTTCTAGTGAATATGGCGATGAATATTCGCCTTGTGCTTAAATCCGATAGAAATGTAGCCCAGCGCTCAGCAATAGCGGCTGCCCAAATTGGTAAGAAGAACGTCAAAGTTATGGCCGATATTAGTTTTATCTTTAATGAAATGGATAATTACGAAATTTACGGAGCTCAAAACTACACATTTACTTGTGCGTTTTATACTGGCGAGATACCGACCATCGATCGTTACTTTGAGTATGCGAAGAAGTTTGGTGTCGAATTTATAGTTTTCGATACGGTTTCAATGTCAGGAGAAGAAGAAGAGCTTTTTAAAAATGTGGATCTCAGTGTTGGTAAAGAAGTAAAAAACTTCCGGGTAAAATACAATTATGACGGAATCACGGTTTTAGAAAAGTTCAAAGAACTAGATTTGGCGGAGAAATCCTAGGCCCGATAACGTTATTAGCCGCCTTGCTGTCAAAATCCACCTTTTCTGCCACGATAATGGAATAAGTAAATAAATCCATAAGTCCAAAATAATAACGAATCACGCGAAAACCGTTGTTTTCAAAGAGTCGCGTCACGTGCTGACGAGACTGAACGCGCGTAATTTCGTCAGGGTGAAACTTAACGTTCTTCTTTCCCAAGATATTTACAAATATCCACTTTAAACACTTAAAAAAGATAACTGAAAGACCAAACTCTGGTGGCCAAAAAATAATGGCTCTTCCTCCAGGTTTTAAAATGCGATGGAACTCCTTTAAAATGCCGTTGATTTCATTTTCGGTGAAGTGCTCCATGACGCCAAGATTGTAAACGCCATCGAAAGTGCCATCACTCATGCGAATGTTAAAAATACTTCCGTGGAGGACTTGGCTCTTTCCCATATGGGTACGTTTAAAAAAATTCAGAGCATTTACGGAAATGTCGAGACCAGTCACATTTGCGTAATCAGCGACATCGGTGTCCACTTGGCCCCCGCCGCAACCAGCATGTAGTACTTGTGCTTTCGGTGGAAAATAATTGGTGGTGAAGTAGTTAAGGGTTCGTTTGATAATAAATTTTCGATAAAATGCCGCAACCGAATCGTATAGGATTCCAGATGCCTTTTTATGGTCTTTCCAGTAGTCGTCCCAGCCTTGAGTGTCGTTAAGGGTTGGATCTATCTCGCTGGGTTTCAGAGGGGCGGCTAAACGAAAGCGTTCGGGGTTGAGGATTTGCGTGAAGTAAAGTGTAAAGAGAAGTCTTACGCTTCTCTTTACTTCTGAAAATGCCATTTTACTATGGCCGTATGTTCTTTTTGGCAAAGCAATCGGGATTTCTTTAATTTTAAATCCATTTCTGAAAATGACATAGAGGCTTTCAAAGAAAAACGAATAACCTTTTGAGCGTACCATCTGAAATACATGCTGGGGTATGCGGTCAAGGCGATAGTAACGAAACCCACCGGTTGCGTCGTAGTCCATTCCAAGTAAGAATTTCGTCAAGAAGTGGCCAGTTCTTGTTAGAAATTTACGAAGCATATTCCATTCTGCCAAACTTCCCTCGGTCATATATCGGGACCCGACGGTGACGTCGGCTTCTTTTCCCTCATTTAGGATGTCGGGGATGTATTTAGGTGGATGAGTAAAGTCGCAGTCCATTGTTACAAGATCAGTATAACCGTGTTCGTAAGCCCATCGAATCCCATCAAAATGGGCGCTGCCAACACCAAGTTTTCCCGAGCGGTGAACAACTTTAAGGTTAGGATAGAACTTAGTCATTTCTTCCAAAAACTTTCCGGTACCGTCGGGAGAGTTGTCATCCATAAAAAGGACGTCGATATCAAGCCCCAAAGCGTTAATTTCTTTAAACAGAAGTTGCGCGTTTTCACGCTCATTGTAGGTGGGAATAAAGACGAGTGGTTTTTTCGGCATCTTTTACTTATCCTTTAATTCCTTAGTTGTTTGCAACAAGATTTTTGCCAATGCTTGGCCGAAAGTTTTTGGTATCCATCCGGTCACGCGCTTTATCTTTGAGGGATTACCTATACGAACAGGGCCTTTACGTTTTAGAATTTCTTTATTCTCACGCACATAGTCCTTCCAGTTGAGATTACAGCTAGAAAATGTCTCGGCTACAAAGTCTTGAACGGTCATTTTATGGCCTGTTGCTATGATAAAATCTTCAGGTATAAGCGTATGCATTATGCTTTGCGCAGCCTGGGTGTACTCGGGCGCATATCCCCAATCAACCACCGCAGAGAGATCGCCAACAGAAATTGGTTCTTTTCTGAGAGCTGCTTGTACGACTTTTTGTGAAAGAAATTTTTCTGAGCGGTAACAAGATTCGTGGGTATAGAAGATGGCAACGCAGGCAAATATATTGTGGGCGTTTCGATAGTGGCGGCAAAGACTCATGGCTTTGGCTTTGTTTTCCCCGTAGGCAGTGGTCGGGTTAAAGGGAGTTTCCTCACTTTGAATACCATCTTTATTTTCACCGAAAATATGTGACGACGACGCGTAAAAGAATTTTGATGTCGGCGAATACATTTTTATTGCCTCTAAGAAATATTGTACGGAGGCTACGTTAACGTCGTGTGATTTTTCTTTGAACTCAGGAGTTTCGCTAACTTCTTCTTCTGAGGACTGGTGGAAAGCTGCGAAATGATAAACTTCATCGGGCCGAGTATTTGAAATTAAATCTTTAACGGCTTTCGGTTTACAAATGTCAACTTGGTGGTTTCTGTCTATGCCGATAACTTTATAGCCTTGTTGTTTTAATTGACCTTCGAGAATTCTGCCATCTTGACCGAGGCTACCAAGAATAACTGCTGTTTTCATTAGATGGCTTCGATATCGGGAAGAGGAAAAAGAAACTTTCCACCTGACTTTAGATAGTCAGTTTCACGGGCTAAGATGTTTTCACGAAAATGCCAGGGGAGTACGAGAAAATAATCAGGCTTGTTCTTTTTAGCATCCTGCTCAGAAATAATGGGAATCAACGTTCCTGGGGTAAATGAGCCGAACTTGTCCTCGTTGACTTCGGCGATAGCAGGGAGTTCGCGTTCAGAAATTTCGCAGAATTGAAGGAGTACATTTCCTTTGGTGCTAGCGCCGTAGCCGTAAACTTTCTTTCCGCCCTGGCTTAGTTCTCTTAGAGTCTTTCTCAAATTTTCGCGTTGTTGATGAATACGGTCCTTAAATTCGTTGTATGGCTTTAAGGTATGGAGTCCTAGTTTTCTCTCGTTCTCTAGTATTGAGTTTACCTTCGCCGTTTGGGCTTTAAGCCTCGATCCTTTAGGGGCACAAACAATTGAAAAACTTCCGCCATTAATATCATTAAACTCGACGTCGAGAATTTCAAAACCCACTCTATCAGTCATGAATTTGATTTGTTTTAAACCGTAGTACTCAAGGTGTTCGTGGCAAATCGTATCGTAAGAGTTCATTTGTAACATCGTCGGCATATAACTTTGCTCAAATACCCAAATCCCATTCTGGTCTAGAACTTCGAAAACTTGACGCATAAAGGATGTGGGATCTTCAAGGTCATAAAACATTGAGAACGAGGTTATTACTTTAGCAGGTTTATTCCCAAAAACTTTTTTGACATTGGCGCTTGAAAAAAAATCAGCAACGAGTTGTATGTGGTCCGGATAATACTCTTTAAATTTCACACCCGTTGGATCCATTCCCAGAAGATGTAGCCCGGTTTTGGGATAAGCTTGAAGCGTAGTGCTGTCATTGCTGCCGATGTCGATAACAAGATCACCTTTTTCAAGTTTGATAATTTCTAAAATTTTTTTCACCTTGTTATGGAGGTGAGTCACCATAGATTTGTTAAGTCCGGAGCGGTACCCATAATTTTCGCCGTAAAACTCTGAAAGGTTGCCGGTGTGTTTAAGTTGGACAAGGTCGCAATTGCCCATGCACTTTACAAGCTCCAGTGGCATTACCCCAACTTTTTGTTTTTTGGTTTTCGGAAAAACACCAGTTAGAGCTTGGTCTCCAAGATTTAGGATTGTTTCAAGATTTTGACTTCCACATATTCGACATGATTTGATTTCGTTATACATATTTACTTTTTCTCGTGTTCCAAATCATAATCCATCATGATTTTTACAAGGTCGGAAAAATCTGTTTTTGGTTGCCAACCCAATTTTTCTTTGGCTTTTGTGTAGTCGCCAATAAGTAAATCAACTTCAGCGGGGCGAAAGTATTTAGGATCCACCTCAACTAAGACCTTATTTGTTCGGCGGTCGATTCCTTTTTCTTCAAGACCGTGACCTTTCCATATAAGATCAATACCTACATGTTTGAAAGACTTTTCACATAGTTCGCGAATGGTGTGGGTCTTGTTGGTTGCGATCACGAAGTCATCAGGAAGTTCTTGTTGTAACATCATCCACATTGCTTTGACGTATTCTGGCGCGTAACCCCAATCACGTTTGGCATCCAAGTTTCCAATGTAGAGTCTATCTTGTAGACCTAGCGAAATTCTCGCAACAGCTCGAGTTACTTTTTTAGAGACAAAGATTTCTCCGCGGCGAGGTGATTCATGGTTAAATAAAATTCCGTTGCACGCAAAAATATTATAGGCTTCGCGGTAATTTACGGTGATCCAGTAAGAGTAGAGTTTTGCACAGCCATAAGGTGAGCGCGGATAGAAAGGCGTTGTTTCTTTTTGTGGAACTTCGGCAACTTTACCAAAGAGCTCTGAAGAAGAAGCCTGATAAAATCTGGTTTTTAACCCTGTCTCGCGTATCGCATCAAGAATGCGAAGCGTTCCTAGGCCTGTGGCTTCGCCGGTGTATTCGGGAATTTGAAATGAAATATGTACGTGCGATTGAGCGCCCAGATTGTAGATCTCATGCGGCTCAATGTGTTCTAAAATTCGGTTTAAACTACTAGAGTCGATCAAGTCACCATAGTGAAGTTTTAATTTCGAATCTGGATCATGGGAGTCTTTAAGCAGGTGATCAATACGCTTTGTATTAAAGCTTGAGGAGCGCCTCACTATGCCGTGAACTTCGTAGCCTTTGTCGAGCAAAAGTTCGGCGAGATAAGATCCGTCTTGGCCAGTGATACCGGTGATGAGGGCTTTTTTCATGAGGTGGTAATATCTCGAATTTAAATATTAAAAACCACTCATAACGCCTTGCGCTTAATGCAAAAATTGAGATCGCCAGAGGAATAGTTTAGCCTATTTTATGATGGCAGATAAAAAAATTTTAATCATTGGTTCACGCGGGCAAATTGGACGCGCGCTACTAGAGATTTTAGGAAAAGAGGCGGTTGGTGTTGCTTCCACACAACTGGATCTAGCAAAAACAGATTCAATTGCGAAATTCTTACAAAATTACAATCCAATTGCTGTTATCAACACAGCCGCTTACACTGGTGTTGATAAAGCAGAAAGTGAGCGTGATGCTGCATTTGCTTTGAATGCTTTAGCCCCTGAAATCATGGCGAAGTTTTGCTGTGAAAAAAATATTCCATTTGTACACTATTCGACAGATTATGTTTATTCTGGTTGTGGCAACCATTTTATGA
The DNA here is from genome assembly GCA_002083485.1 of Proteobacteria bacterium SG_bin7. Taxonomy (GTDB): domain Bacteria; phylum Bdellovibrionota; class Bdellovibrionia; order Bdellovibrionales; family SG-bin7; genus SG-bin7. The sequence goes on from LWDK01000055.1 coordinate 23,235, forward strand.
CAGAAAATGAAGAGTATGGGCCTATTAATCACTACGGTGTCACGAAACTTGAAGGTGATCGGCGCGTTGAAGCGGTGGGAGGGAAGTTTCTAATTTTTAGAATTTGTTGGGTCTATGATGTATCTGGGAAAAATTTTTTAAATACGATTTTGCGCCTAGCCGCAGAAAAAAGTGAATTAGCGGTCATAAATGATCAATTTGGTGCGCCGACCTTTTCTGGTGACATTGCTCGGGCGACAATTGACTGTTTATCAAAAGGGATAAAATTTCCGATTTTTCCCTCGGGAGTTTATAATCTTTGTAGCTCAGGAGAAACGAATTGGTACGACTATGCGAGAATGATTGTTGAGAGAGCGAGGTATTTAGGAGCAAATTTACTAGTTGACAAAATATTGCCGATATTGACAACAGACTATGTGACCCCCGCGAGAAGGCCGCTGAATTCTCGCCTGAGTACCGAAAAAATCAAAAGAGTTTTTGGCATTTCTATGCCTTTGTGGCAGGATACCTTGGAACGAGTATTGATGAGAAAATATGCAAGTAATTGATTTAGAAATTCCTGGACTCAAATTGATTGAACTCAATTGCTTCCGCGATGAGCGTGGCTTTTTTATTGAACGTTTCAATGAGGCCAAGTTTGCGGAGATGGGTTTGCCGCGAAAGTTTGTTCAAGATAATCACTCACTTTCTCAACCCGGAGTGTTGCGAGGTATGCACTATCAGTTTAACCAACCTCAAGGGAAGCTTGTAAGTGTTATTCGCGGAAGAGTTTTTGACGTGGCCGTTGACTTGCGTCCTTCTTCGGAAACTTTTGGAGAGCACTTTAGCGTGGAATTATCAGCGGAAAATAACAAACTTCTTTGGATTCCCGGCGGTTTTGCTCACGGCTTCTGCGTTCTGGGAAGTGAGCCCGCAGAAGTACTATATAAGGTTGATCAACTCTACAATCCTCGGGGTGAGGGTGGAATTGTGTGGAATGATACCGATCTCAACATTTCTTGGCCGATCAGAAAGCCAATCTTGTCACCTAAAGATAAAGTTCAGCCTTCATTTATGGCCTATAAAAAGAGTGCTCTGGTGAAGGGGGATTGGCACATGCCGGCTTTACAACTTTAGTAAGGTGGCTCTCGGCTGCTGTAAAAATCTTTTCAATGGTAAAGTGTTCGTTTAGTAGAGTGCGAGAGTTATTTTTCATTTGTTCGCGCAACTTGGGATTTTTCCTGAGAGTCCGAATGCAATCACTGAGCTCTTTTACAGAATCTGCCTTATAGGTGAGACCACAATTATATTTTTCCAAATAGTTTTTAAGTTCACCCTGAAGGGAAGAGATAATTGGCAGTCCGCCCGCCATGTATTCAAATGGTTTATTCGGTAACGACATTTTAGCGTTGACCTTATAGGGAGCAAGGCCGACGTCACAGATAGCCATTGTGGCCGCTATTTGATTTGCATTCAACCATCCGGGAAAAATAACATTTGAAATGCCTGTGCTCATTGCTTTGTAGTTTTCTAAGTTTGAGCCCACGCCAGCAATCACAAAATCAACTGGAAATTCCCTTTCTATTTCGTGAGCCGATTTTATGACAGTCTCAATGTCAAAAAATCTACCTAGCGTCCCAAAAAAGCAGACTTTAAATGAATCATTCCTAAGTGCAAACGATAGCGGCTCATGTGCCGAGGGGGGGTCGGAATAACCAAGTGGAAATACAAGGTCAGTTTCTTTTAGTGTTCTTTTGGCAAATTTTAATCCGTAGTCGACATAAGATTGGGCGACTCCCATGATTCCAGTGGCCTGAGAGCAGGCGAACTCCATTTGGCCAAATGCATGCTTTAAGGCAAATTTTGACAATCCACGAAGAGGTTTTGGAAATAGGTCTACAAGTTCGTCGGGCCATAGATCACGAATATCAAGCAGAGTGGCAATACGGTTTTGTTTGCCAAACTTCACCGCTTCAAACGCCGCTTCGATAGTTGGGATGGGGGCAATAATTATATCGGGAGGAGGATATTTTTCGGCATTTCGCGCAAAAAAAATGGCGAAATTTTTATTATGTCTTATTCTGGCAAGTGAGACATTTCGCTGGTAGCCCGGACTATACATGAAACGTAAGGTCACGCCGTCTATTGTTTTATCACAGTTTGAATCGACGAAATTTTTCTTGGGAGTATGGCTAAAGCTTGTTGTCCACCAAGTAACCTCGTGGCCTTTTTGAGCAAGCCATTTTGTAAACATCCCATAGCGGTGCATGCGTACATTCTTTTCTAAAGGAAGAGGTTCGCCAATTTCAAGGACCCAGATTTTCATTTAAGACTTCCGACCGTGAAAAACAAATTTAAAGCTTAAGGATGGAGGCACTGGAATACTGTAAATACCGAAATGCTTTACTTCCGATACAGGAAACTGCTCTCGCAGATATTTTATATCTTCGAGTTTTAAAAGATGATCTGTGGTGCGTTGGTCGCGTTCCTGTTCTGAGTAACGAAACTTGCGAGTTTTATTTAAAAACCAGTTACTACCATTGGTTTCAATGCAAAAAAAACTGCCGTTTGGTTTTAATTTTTCTTTTATCAGAAGAATTATTTTGCGAATATCGAAGTAGTAAAGGGAGCCGCTTGTAAAGATCACGTCAAATTCTTGCGAGGTTCTTAAAAACTCATAGGCATCTGTTGCAAAAAAACTACAATGGTTCTTAACATGGAAAAAATCAGCAATATGACCGGCGGCCTCGAGCGACTTTTTTGAGATATCAATTCCGGTCACGTTGTATCCAAGTCTTGCAGCAAAGATAGAATGTATCCCCGTTCCACAACCAAGGTCTAAAAAATTTGTGCCGATTTTAGGCAGAGGAAGTTTTTCTTCGTAATATTCATAAGGCGCTCGAAATTTCGTGACGAATGCCTGGCTACCGAAACCACGAAATTTAATTTCCATCGCACTTTTTCCACGAAGATCGTAGAAATCAGCTGTTTCCATCGCATGGAAATTACTATGCTGATACGCGTTGTGTCTAGGAGATTCTTGAGGGACTGAGAAAGAAAATATAAACGAAAAATATGATTTACAGAATATTAGATATTTTAATCGCAAGTACGATGCTTTTGTTAACTGCGCCAATCTTAATTCCCGCGATGATTGCAGTGTGGTGGCAGGATTTTCATTCGCCATTTTACATTGCTCCGCGAGTGGCCAAAGGTGGTGGCATTTTCAAAATGATGAAACTTCGTTCGATGGTGATCAATGCGGATAAATCGGGTGTTGACTCGACCGGCGCCAATGACAAGCGCATTACGGCGGTGGGGCATTTTGTAAGAAAATGTAAGCTTGATGAGTTACCGCAACTCTTCAATGTCATTAAAGGCGATATGAGTCTTGTTGGCCCTCGTCCAAATGTGAAGAGAGATACGGATTTGTACACGGAGGTTGAAAAAAGACTTTTAACGGCACGCCCGGGGATTACTGATCTTGCGTCGATCGTTTTTGCGGACGAAGGCGAAATTCTAAAAGATAAATCAGACCCTGATATTGCGTACAATCAGTTGATCCGTCCCTGGAAAAGTCGATTGGCGCTAATCTTTGTCGATCAGCCAAGTGTAAAATTATACTTTCAGATTCTTGTTTTAACTGCAAAAGCGATTACTTCGCGAGCGGATGCATTACTTGGGGTGAGTGAAGTGCTAAATAACTTAAAAGCTCCTATAGAACTGCAAGAAGTGGCTCGCCGCCAAATGGTTTTGGTTCCGACGCCACCGCCGGGCGCTACGGAGATTGTAACATCTCGCTAACTTTGTCAGTTAAAGCTTTGTGACCGACATTGTAATATTCTCTCAGATAGTTTTGGTCACCGACGATGGTTGTAAAACCGGCTCGTAATCCAATACGATAGAATTTTTTGGGAATGGTACCAAGTTCAAGTAGGTTTTCTGCGACAAGTCCGCCAAGACCACCGTGCACAGTCTGTTCTTCGAGAGTGATTATGCCTTTGGTTTCGCGAGCCGCTTGGACAATTGGAGTCGGGTCAAAGGGACGAAGCGTGTGCACGCTCAAAACTCTTGCATCAACACCTTTTTTTGCAAAATTGTCGGCAACAGACAATGCCACTTCGATGATTCCACCAGTCGCCACGATTGTGAGATCTTTGCCTTCGCGCACCACACGCGGTTTACCAACAATGAAAGGTTCATGAGCCTTTAGATTTGCGGGTCCTGATCTATCGAGCCTGAGGTACCCAGTACCAGATTTCTGTACCATGTGTTTTACCGACTGCTCGACTTCCCAAGCATCGCAAGGCGAGTAAACAGAAACTTCGGGGAGGACGCGCAAGATTGATAGGTCTTCGGTTGCATGATGAGAAAAGCCGAGCTGTCCGTAACTAAATCCACCGCCGACAGCAACCACATTCACATTGCAGTGGTGGTAAGCGGCATCGTTACGTATTTGTTCTAAGCAACGTAGAGTCGAGAAATTAGCAATTGAGTAAGTGAAAACAATTTTTCCTTCAAGTGCTAAGCCAGTTGCTAGACCCGTCATATTTTGTTCAGCCACGCCGGCGTTAAAAAATTGTTTCGGGAATTGTTTGGCAAAATCAGTTAATACACCAAACCCGAGATCACCTGTGATCAATGTAACGCGATTGTCTTTTTTGGCAAGAGAGCTCAGAGTTTTTATAAATGCATTTCTCATGAATTGTTTTCCAATTCCGCCAATGCTTTGTTAAACTCTTCGTCTTTGGCCGTGCGATAGTGCCAGAGAACGGTGTTTTCCATAAAGCTAACGCCTCTACCTTTTGTTGTATGAGCGATCACGCAGGTCGGTTTGTCGCTGCCGAATGGTAAGTCTGAAAAGGTATTTAAGAGTTCGGTATGGTTGTGACCATCAACTTCAACAACATTCCAGCCAAAGGCTTTCCATTTGTCGGTCAGAGGCTCCAAGCGAATTGTATTTTCCACCTTATCTAGACTCTGAATTTTGTTGTAGTCGATGACGGCAACGAGGTTATCAAGCTTATGGTGCTGTGCAAATAATATCGCTTCCCAGTTAGAACCCTCATCAAGCTCCCCATCACTTAACAAACAAAAAACACGATGATGTTTCTTGTCAATTTTTGCAGCCAGCGCCATGCCCGTGGCAACACTGAGTCCGTGCCCAAGAGATCCCGTAGAAAATTCTACGCCAGGAACCTTATGCGAAACGTGACCGCTGAGATCAGAACCATTTTGATAGTGAGTTTTTAATAAATCGGTAGAAAAAAATCCGACTTCGGCGAGAGTGGCATAGAGTCCAGCGCCGGCGTGACCTTTACTCAAAATAAAACGGTCACGGTTATTCCATTTTAGACTCTTAGTATTGTACTCTAAAATTCGCCCGTAAAGTACAGCGAGAATATCGGCCATCGACAAAATGGCGGCAATATGAGAGCTGCCCCCACGACTTGTCATCTGGAGGGCATGAATCCGAATTTTTTTTGCAAGCGCCTTAGTTTCTTGCATAGAACGCTTTAATGTTTTCGCAGATGTATTTCACTTCGTTGATGGTGATAGTGTTATTCATTGGCAAAAGAAGCATGCGTTTAAAAAGATTCTCAGTAAACGGCAGAGAATAATTTAACTTTAGTCCGGCAAACTGATGTACGGCTTTGCCGCCCCATTGTACCATACTGCCGATACCGCGCTCCGAAAGATAAGCTTTTAATTGGTCGCGATCTTCGGCCTCGATTTCGTAGTTCTGGAAAACGTCAAAGTGATCAGCGTCTGAGTTGGGAGCGGGTGGGCGCACAAGTTCTTCTACATTCTTTAACTGGGATTCGTAAACTTCTGCAACCGCACGACGATGGGTTACAACCGAATCATACTTTTGTAATAGGAAATTCAAAAATGCGCCATGCAGGTTGTCCATACGCATATTGTAACCAAAGCGCACGATCTCGCCTGTTTCTGGACTGCGGCCGTGATCTCTCAATTGGAGAACTTGTTTATAAATTTCTTCATTATTAGTTAAAAGTGCACCAGAATCACCAAGTGTTCCGAGATTTTTTGCAGGGTAAAAACTAATGCAAGCCGCTTCACCAAAGGTCCCAGCGTTTTTACCTTTGTATTTTGAACCAAGGCCTTGTGCGGAGTCTTCAATAATTTTTAAGCCGTGCTTTTTTGCGATGGCCACCACCCTATCCATATTGCAAGTACGGCCGTTGAGCTGGGTAGGGACGATAAATTTCGTCTTCTTGGTAATGGCTTTTTCGAGGTGGTCGACATCCATCAAGTGATCAGTGCCAGCTTCGACAGGTACTGGAATTCCACCTGCAAAGTGTATCGCACCGGCAGTTGCCACAAATGTGTGTGAGCAGAAGATAACTTCGTCTCCGGGTTTAATTCCAGCAGCCAAAAGACCCAGTAAAATTGCATCGGTCGCATTATTTAAGCCGACACAGAATTTTGCACCTGAGTATTCGGCAAGATTTCTTTCAAAATCAGCCATATCTTTTTGCATAATAAAGGCTCCGCGATGACCGACATCTTTGAAAATACGCACGAAATCTTCTTCGTAGGTATTAAAAACCGCGGGATAGTTAAAGAATGGTACTTTGCGTATTTCCATAGATTTTTCTCCAGATATTAACCTTTTTAGGTTACCCCTGAATTTCAGTCAAAGAAATTCTGCGTTGCAGAAAGTACCTTCCTTATTAACAAAGATAGAAAGTCATACTATCAAGGAATTTCGAGGAAAAAAATGGATGCAGAGTTATTAAGGTCTCATTTGGGCGAACTTGATAAGAAAACATCGGCAGAGTGGTACGCTGGCTTGAGTCAACGAAAGATTGAGGAACTTCACTTTCATAACCGCGATCGAGATAAAAAACTCACTGAAAGCCTCCCTAAAGACACATTTGAGGTGCTTCACGGAAATAAAAAATACTATTCCACGGTGGAAAAGTCCTCGAGCTACGTTGAAAATTGGTTAAAGACGCATGTCCCGGGTAAAACGTTTTTAGATTATGCCTGCGGCAACGGAATGAACGCGATTCGCGCCGCCAACTTTGGCGCGGCCTTAGCGATTGGTTTAGATATCAGCGACGTTTCAATTAAAAACGCGCGTGCTGAAGCGGAAAAGCAAAACTTAACTGAAAAAACTTATTTTATTCAAGGCGACTGCGAAAACACAGGCCTACCCAGCGATTCTGTGGATGTAATTTTATGTAGCGGCATGCTCCATCATTTAGATTTAAATCATGCGTTTCCAGAGCTAAAGAGAATTTTAAAGGCGGGTGGAAAAATTCTTTGTGTTGAGGCTCTTGATTACAATCCAGTGATAAAACTTTATAGAAGCCGTACGCCATCTATGCGCACGGAGTGGGAAAAGAACCATATTTTGAGTCTCAAAGATTTGCGCTTTGCCAAAAACTTTTTCCATGTTGAAGACGTCAACTACTGGCACTTCACTTCGGTCGCGGCGGCGTTTATTAAGATCGAATCTCTAAAAGAAACAATGCTAAAATTGTTTAATGGAATTGACAGCGTACTTGCTAAAATCCCGCTCGTAAATTTGATGGCTTGGCAATTTACTTTTGTCCTTAGAAAATAGAAAAGAAGAACATGGCAAAGACCAACGCAATTGATTTCTTGTTTATCGGCGCTGGCGTTATCGGCCTAAATTTAGCGCGCGAACTTAAAAAGAAATTCCCTGATAGTAACATCATGGTTTTTGAAAAAGAAAACCTCTTAGGTGCTCACTCTAGTGGCCGTAATAGTGGTGTTATTCACGCAGGGTTCTATTATTCTGCCGATAGTTTAAAAGCCAAATTCACACGTGAAGGTAACGAACAACTTCGCGAGTATTGCTTAGAAAAGAAAATCCCAGTCAATATGTGCGGCAAGCTCGTCGTCACACAAAACGAGCGCGAAGAAAAAACTTTAGATGAGTTGATTAAGAGGGGAGTCCATAACGGCGTGAGCCTTGATATGATAACAGCCGAAGAAGCGAAAAAGATTGAACCGCGCGTAAAAACTCTACGTCGCGCGATTTGGTCTCCGAATACGGGCTGTGTAAATCCAATTTCAGTTCTTAAAAAACTTCTAGAAGATGCAATGTGCGAGGGTATTCAATTTCGGTTTGGCGCCAAATTTCTAAGAATAAAATCTGAAAATACTAATACGATTACGGTGACAACTACAGCGGGTGATGTCGAAACGAGATTTGTAGTCAATTGCGCTGGCCTCTATGCAGATAAAGTCGCGCGTGAATTTGGATGTTCTAGAGACTATCGTATTTTGCCGTTTAAAGGACTTTATCTTTATTCTGATGAAAAGCCGGGAAGCCTTAAAACAAATATTTATCCTGTGCCTGATATGGCGTATCCGTTTCTGGGAGTGCATTTTACCCTCACATCTGATGGGAAAATTAAGGTTGGACCAACGGCGATTCCAGCATTTTGGCGCGAACAGTACTCTATAACTGAAAATTTTAATTTTGAAGAAATGGTAGAAATTTTGTGGCGTGAACTTGGTTTGCTTGTGAAGTCTGACATTGGTTTTAGGAATTTGGCGTTTAAAGAAATTCAGAAAATGTCAAAAAACAAGATGGTGAATTTAGCTTCAGCTCTGGCGACCGATGTGAACCCCAGTCAATATACAAAATGGGGAAAACCGGGAATTCGGGCCCAGCTTTACAATATCAAGACAAATAAACTCGAAATGGATTTTAAATACGAAGGCAATAGCCGGTCATTTCACGTCCTCAATGCCGTATCTCCTGCGTTTACGGCGTCAATGCCACTCGCAAAATTTTTAGCGGAAAGAATTAACGTGTTGCTACAAAATTCGCGAGGCGCTGGTATTGTAGGCGAGCAAATCCGAGAAGCTCCTCACCGCCCACCGAATAAAGAAACTTCTTTGTAGCCAAGTTTATTTTTCCACCAGCCCCAAACAGTTTTATTCGTGGTTTCCAGGACTGCCATGGGTTGGGATTGTCTTTGATTTCGTGTTGAAATTCTTTCCAGCGGTGTAAGAGAGTGCTTGCTAGGAATTTTTCTTTGACGTCGAGATATTTTGGCGAATTCAAAAGATTTAAAATATTCCAGATAATTTCGGCGACGATTTTGTGATCGCGACGGCCTTTGGCAGAATAACTCTCATGCAACAGTCTAAAGGCCGCGAGCGGTTCCGGGATATAGCAAAGCCCTTTTCGGAGGGCCATTGAGTAAACCAAAAACCAATCCGAATACCATTTTAGCTCGGGGATGTAAGCGCCTTCGTTGCGAAAAGCGTGGGTACGATAAACAGCCGTGTGGCCCGGAATCCACAGTTTCTTTTCTTGCAGAGCCTTTAGAACTCTATCTGGAGACAAGTACTGGCTGTTTTCACAGGGTTTTTTAATGCGATTATTAGAATCAATGTTTTTCCCAATCAAAAAGGCCGAGTGTGCCACGCAAAGATTGGCTTGTGGATTTTGCATTAACAACGCCAACGACTCTTCAAAAAACGTCGGCATTAAAATATCATCAGCGGCCATCATAAAAACAAATTCTTCCGTTACCGCCTCAAGGCCGCGCATGGTGCTTGCCACGACTCCAAAATTTTTCTCGTTACGAATAATATCGATGCATCCATAACGCTTCCTAGATTCTTCTAAAACCGCAATGCTGTTGTCGGTGCTGGCATCATCCACGACAATGATTCGATCGGGTGGGCGTGTTTGATTCATCAATGAGTTTAGTGAATCGCTTAAATAATGAGCGTGATTGAAGTTAGGAATTACAACGGCTAAAGCAATTTTCATTCGAGATAGTTTAATACGGAATCAAAAAATCTTGTCAAGTAACGCATCGCAAAACCGTCGATAGATCCAGGGTAGTATGATATCTCAAAATTTAGTTCCAACAAAACGAGGTGAGCATGGCCAACATAGGCAAAGAGGTAGATCTACTTGTTAATTATCCACGCACAAAACGTGACCCGGCAGCACGGGCCGCAGAAAAAACTGAAGCGGATCGTGCAATAGCACGCCAGTTCGGCAAAGATTTTTTCGACGGCGATCGCAAACATGGTTACGGCGGTTTTAATTACAATGCGAGATTCTGGACTCCCGTTGTTCCCACCTTTGCAAAACATTTTGATTTAACGGCCAATAGTTCTGTTCTCGATGTTGGCTGCGCTAAAGGCTTTATGATGAACGACTTTAGCCAAAATATTCCTGGTATCACGGTTCGTGGACTCGACGTTTCTGAGTACGCAATTCAAAACGGATTAGAAGCGATGAAACCTCACATGATCGTCGCGGATGCGCGTAGACTACCATTTGCTGATAAGTCTTTTGATGTCGTGATTTCAATTAATACGGTTCACAATTTAGACCGCAACGATTGTGCGAAAGCCCTTCATGAAATTGAGCGCGTCGCAAAACGTGGAAGTTTTATCACCGTCGATGCGTATCGTACGGAAGAAGAGAAAAAACGTATGTACGATTGGAATCTCACTGCAAAAACAATCATGTCGGTGGATGACTGGGTCAGTTTCTTTAAAGAGGTTGGCTACACTGGTGATTATTACTGGTTTATCCCTTGAGGTATAAGAAGCATGTTTAATACTGAAACATCTACGAATGCTCAAGTTAACAAGAATCAAGACTTAGAAGTTTTAAAAGAGTTACTTTTTTCGATGAAGCGCATTCGCCATGTCGAAGAAACGATTGCGGCAAAATACCACGAGCAAAAAATGCGTTGCCCGGTACATCTTTCCACAGGGCAAGAAGCGGTTTCCGCTGCGGTTGGCTTAGCTCTTAGAAAAACTGATTTTGCAGTGTCGGGACATAGAGCTCACGCGCATTACATCGCTAAAGGCGGAAGCGTTCCAAAAATGCTTGCCGAAATTTATGGAAAAGAAACTGGTTGCTGTGCGGGTAAAGGTGGATCGATGCATTTGATCGATCAATCGGTAGGATTTATGGGGAGTACCGCGATTGTTGGCGGTACGATTCCTGTGGGCGTTGGTTTAGCTCTATCAAGCAAGTTAAAAGGTGAAGACAAGGTTACTTGCGTATTTGTGGGTGACGGTGCAATTGAAGAAGGTGCTTTTTATGAAAGTGCAAACTTCGCGGCGCTAAAAAAACTTCCCGTATTGTTTCTATGTGAAAATAATTTTTATTCGGTGTACTCGCATCTTCGCGTGCGCCAACCGAGCGAACGCTCGATTCAAAAAATGGTTGAAGGTATTGGCATCCCGGGTTTCTCAGGCGATGGCAATAACGTGATTGAAGTTTATCATCAGACTTTAAAAGCACTAAAAGAGATTCGTGCGGGCAATGGTCCAAGATTTCTAGAGTTCACTACTTACCGTTGGCGCGAACACTGTGGACCAAATTTTGACAACAACATCGGTTATCGTACCGAAGAAGAATATCTCCACTGGCGCGCGAAAGAACCGATTGGTGCTTTTGAAGCGGTTATGGTGAATGAGGGCCATTTGTCAGAGAGCGAAGTTAAAGAAATGGAAAGACAAATCAATATCGAAGTTGATGAAGCTTTCCATTTTGCTGAGACGTCTCCGTTCCCAAAACCTGAAGCCGCCTACACTCATCTTTTTAGCGAGTAAAGGACATGGAAATGAAAAAAATAAATTTTGGAAAAGCCGTTAACGAAGCCATCGAAACCGCGATGACCATTGACAAAAACGTAATTTGTTATGGCTTGGGTGTTGATGATCCTAAGGGTGTATTTGGAACGACAGTCGGTTTACCAGCAAAGTTTGGACCTGATCGCGTGTTTGATATGCCAACGTCGGAAAATGCGATGACGGGTGTCGCGATTGGTGCGGCCCTTAACGGAATTCGCACGGTGATGACGCATCAACGTTTGGATTTCTTTTTACTCGCTATGGATCAACTCGTGAACAATGCTGCCAAATGGCATTACATGTTCGGTGGACAAAATCATGTACCGATTGTGATTCGTCTAATTTTAGGAAGAGGTTGGGGACAAGGTCCAACGCATTCGCAAAATTTGCAAGCGTGGTTTAATCATATTCCGGGTTTGAAAGTTGTGATGCCAGCGACGGCGGCGGATGCGAAAGGGTTACTTCTAAGTTCAATCTTTGACAACAACCCCGTTATATTCTTAGAACATCGTTGGTTACACAATATTGAAGGCGAAGTGCCTGTTGGCGATTACCGTGTACCGATTGGTAAAGCGCGACTCATTTCCGAAGGGAATGACATCACAATAGTTTCGATGTCTTATATGACTGTGGAAGCGATTCATGCGCTGGAACATTTAAAATCAAAAGGTGTTTCGGTGGATTTATTAGACCTTCGCACAATTTCTCCAATGGATTGGCCGGCGATTATGAAGTCGGTTAAGAAAACGGGAAGATTATTGGTGCTTGATACCAGCAATGAAACAAATTCTGTGGCGGGCGAAATTATCGCGCGTGTAACGATGGAATGTTGGGATGATTTAAAACAACCTCCAAAACGTATCTGCCTTCCAGATTATCCATCACCAACAAGTCATGCATTGACGGAAAAGTTTTATAAGAAAGCGGAGCATGTGTTTGAGGCGGTTGGAGAGATGTTAAATCAAAATTTTGATCCATCCGTTTTAATTCAACAACGTAAAGGCCCGCACGATGTGCCGGGGGATTGGTTTAAAGGACCGTTCTAATGGATTTAGGTATCGCTGGAAAAAAGGCGTTGGTGGTTGGCTCAGGCAAAGGTCTGGGCCGACAAATTGCTTTAAAGCTTGCGCGTGAGAACACAAAAGTAATCGCGGTATCGAGAACGGCGAGTGATCTTGAATCCTTATTAAGTGATATGGGTGGGACTGGGAAGGGCCACCAAGTGATTGCAATGGATATGATGCCCCTATCGGCTCCGCGGGAATTAATTGAGAAAATAAGAAATCTTGAGATCGATATCGTGGTTCATAACTTGGGTGCGAGCATGGGGATAAAAGATGTCTTCCCAGCGATGGATGATTTTCATAAAGTTATGCGCATCAATTTAGATATCGCTATTGAGTTAAATAATTATTTAATTCCTGAAATGCAGAAACGAAAATGGGGACGCGTGGTTCATGTGTCATCGGCTTCGGCGGTGGTGACGCGTGGAAGTCTTTGTTACACGGTTGCGAAAGCGGCGCTGAATACATATACGGAGTCTCTGGGGCTACAAGTTGCGCGTTCAGGTGTAAATGTTGCGAGTGTAATGCCGGGGGCGATAGCCTTTCCGGGAAGTCGTTGGGATCAGTTGTACAAAGAAAAAACCGCTGAGATTAGTAAATACTTGGACGAGCACGTAGCGCTGAATCGTTTTGCAAAACCAGAAGAAGTTGCCGATGCGATTACATTCTTGTGTTCAGAATCTGCGGTATTGTTTTCAGGGTCGCAATTGCGTATGGATGGGGGGACTTACTAGTGGCAAGTTTTTTCTTTGATCGCGAGGATCTATTAGCGCGAGCGGAAGTGTTAAGGACGCAATATAAGGAGGCGAAGCCTTTTCCGCATGTCGTAATTGATAATTTCTTACCAGAAGCCGTGGTCGAAGAAGTTTTGACCGAGTTCCCAAAAAAAGAAGATGGTCAGTGGTATCGCTTTCAATCGGGGGTCGAAAAGAAACTGGCCTCTCGCGGTGATTTAATTATGGCAAACGCCACTAAGCACTTGCTCTCGCAATTTAACTCTTCCAACTTTTGTTTTTTTTTAGAGAAGTTAACGGACATTGAGGGATTAATTCCTGACCCTCATTTTGCTGGCGGGGGCCTCCATCAAATTGAGCCCGGTGGATTTTTAAAGGTCCATGTCGACTTTAATCATTATGATAAACTGCGTTTAGACCGACGTATAAATGCGCTTTTGTATCTGAATAAGAATTGGCAAGAAGAGTACGGCGGTCATTTGGAGCTTTGGGATTGTGATATGAAGACCTGTGAGAAAAGAGTGCTACCGATTTTTAATCGTCTGGTGATTTTTTCCACGACGTCAGATTCCTACCATGGTCATCCCGATCCTTTGAAATGTCCTGAAGGAATGACTCGTAAGTCGATGGCTTTGTATTACTATACGAATGGAAGGCCAGAAGAAGAGAAGGCGAAGCCACATTCGACGTTATTTAGAGAGAGACCTGAGGAAAATTTTGAATCTGATTTTAAATCGGTCGCTAAAGATTTCGTTCCGCCAATTATTTTAAAGGGTTTGAAGAAGTTCGCCAAGAGTTCAAGGCTGAATTAGAGCATTTCGCGGTGGGTGAGTTGGGACGCTTGTTCGACGCACCTGTGGTAGTGATCGAGGGCGTTTTTTGTTGGCCCATCAAATATGATATGGCCCTTCTCCAATATAATTACTCTCCTGCACGTTTGCTCAATAACATTTAAGTCGTGACTCACCAAAACTAAAATTTTGGCTTCATCTAAGAGATTGTTCATCCGGCGAGTTGCTTTAGCGATAAATGAAGCATCGCCTGCACTTAGCATTTCGTCAAAAACTAGGACTTCTGGTTTAATACAAGTAGCTAAGCTAAATGAAAGACGGACAGACATACCTGAGGAATAATATTTCACTGGTACATCAATAAATTTTCCAAGCTCTGAAAAATCAATAATAGCTTGTTCGCGCGCCCGAATTTCTTTCTTCGTAAATCCAAGCATATAGCCATTAAAATAAATATTTTCTCGTCCTGTAAACTCTGGGTTAAAGCCAGCTCCGAACTCAATCATGGGCTGAACTGTTCCGCTGACGTGGCGATGACCAAGAGATGGTTTTAAAATTCCAGCAATAACCTTGAGGAGGGTGCTTTTTCCGGCACCGTTGAAGCCGATAATTCCAACTCTCTCGCCTTCGTTAATTTGTAGATTTATGTCTTTAAGAGCTAGAATTTCTTCTTTATCCTTATCAAGATAGCGTCGGCCCTTAATTTTATTGATAATGAAGTCCTTCATCTTTACGGAGCGCTCAAAATGAAGTTCATAATTTAAAGTTACGTTTTCGATAACAATTTTACTATGGCTCATAGTTTGAAAACCACCTTGTTATCGTATTTTTTCAGTGTGTAAATGCCTACAGCCAAGAGAGCAATGGCGAACGACATGCTGTAAACAAAGTGTTCAAGAGGGGGTAAAACTCCATCGACAACGGGGATGCGAAAGCTTTCGACCAGGTGATATAAAGGATTAAGTTTCACAATCCAACGGTAGCGTTCAGGGATTTGGTTAATTGTATAGAAAACGGGAGTCAAAAAGAAAATACTTTGCATGAGTAACGGTACAACGTGCTTGATGTCGCGGTAGAAAACGGTCATTACACTCAAGAAAGCTGTAGCGCCAATTAATGTGATAATCGTTACCAAAATTGGAACCGGTAAATAAAGCATTGACCAATGGAATGAAAGTTTTTGGCAGACCACTCCCAGTACGAGTAAGGCCAGCGCTCCAAGAATAAAATTGACTGTTTCGAGAAAAATTCCATTAAGAACAAAATTCAGTTTTGGAACGTAGAGTTTGCGCATATAGTTTTCATTTTCCAGCATCGCAAGTGGAGCGCGTCCAAGTCCAACGCTCAAGAAGTTAAAAAAGACAGCGCCCGTAAAAAAATAAACCAGAAAATTTGGCACCTGAATTTTCATGCTATAGGAAAAAATAAATCCCATAATGGCGTATGAAGCGAGAGGGGTAATAAGGGTCCAAAGAAATCCTAGAAATGACCGGCGATAACGAAGTCTTAAGTTTGTTTGCACGTAAGAATAGCAAACGTAGCGATAGCGGTAACAATCGTTTAGCTCATTAACTAGGCTATTTAAAAAGGTTGGTTTTTCAGCGATTGTTGCCATGCAGAAGGTGAAAGTAAATAATCGTGCAAAACGAGTCAATCCTGAATCAATGACTACTTGCAAAGAAATGCGCACAAGATATAAGGTGATTTTTTCGAAGGAGATGGCTGTGATTCTTGTTACGGGTGGTACCGGGTTTATTGGTAGAAGACTCGTTCAGAAGCTGGTGGAGAGCTATGGTCCTGAGTCAGTTCAATGTCTCGTTTACAATAAGCCACATAACTCTTTAGAGACCTCAGGCCGAGCAGTTCTTAGAAATCTGGGTGTTGAGATGGTTGAAGGGGACTTGATGACTCGAGAGGGTTTGGATCGCTTAAATCCCAACCCTACGGTTATTTATCACTTGGCAGCTTGTACTGAAACTGGCGATCGTGACCATACTATTAACACTGTTGGGACATTGAACTTGTTACAGGCCCTACCCAATCTTAGCAGCGGCGTGAAGTTTATTTTTACAAGTACAATTGCGGTATCTGACCACCGTGAGAGTGCGGTTGCTCCCGTTACGGAAGGGACAAAGCTGTTACGACCTTATAGTGAATACGGCCGTAAAAAACTTTTGACCGAAAGCATATTGAAAAGCTGGGCCGAGAAGAAGGGTTTTGAGTTAAATATTGTGCGCGTGAGTGCTGTATTTGGCGCAAGTCCTAAGAAGGGCGGTCTTTACGATGGGCTTGCGACTTTGTGTAAGAAAAATTCACCATTGGCCCGACTTAACTATCCCGGAAAAATTGCCGTGGTTCACGTTGAAGACTTAGCGAGTTGCTTAGTAACGCTTGCGAAGCGACCGTTGAACCTTGGTAAGTTGACTTTAGTAACACCAACGACTCAAGCGCTGAGTGTTGCGGAACTTGCTAGCGAATTTTATCGCTCCTTAAAAAAAGACTATAAGCCAATTGAGTTGCCGGGATTTTTTTGGAAGTTTTCAGCGATTGTTGCCCGCTTTATCTATTCCTTAGAGCCGGTTATCCCACACCCCATTTATAATAAACTCTGGCAATTTTCTATGCTCGTAAACAATAACTACTACAACCATTCCGTGCACACGGCCGAGGTTTTTGCAAATGTTAAATTTCGAAAATTTCGTGACGCTGTTAATGAGTTGGTGTGAATGAGCCTTGTTAGCGAAATCAAAGGTTATATCCAAAGAAACGGAATTAAAGCTATCTTTGTTCATTTCTTTGAAGTTTACCTCGGCTTTCTTCTGCGGTTTCTTCCTGGCGTTGAGGGATTTGTTTTGCGGGGATGGCTTTACAAATTACTGTTAAAAAGCATGGGTAAGGGTTTTTATGTGTACCCAGGTTGCAATATTCTTTTTTGCCATCGTATTTCGATTGGCTCTCGTGTTGCTATCAATGTGAATGGATATTTTGATGGGCGCGGCGAAATTGAAATCGGCGACAATGTCATGTTTGGCCCGAATTGTATATTGGTTAGCTGTGAACATGGCTATGACCGCACGGACATTCCGATGTGGCAGCAAGAAATTAGTTATCGAAAAATTACAGTCGGTGATGATGTTTGGGTTGGCGGCAATGTGACAATTAAAAGCGGTGTAACGGTTGGGCCGGGTTCAGTCATTGCAGCAGGTAGTGTTGTCACCAAAGATGTCGAGCCATACTCAATTGTTGGTGGTGTTCCTGCCCGAGTTCTCGATAATCGACAAACCCGTCGGCAAAATTTCACGGATATGAATGTCCATCAGGTTTGAGTAAAACTTTTCAAGTCTTTCTGGACTCAAAAATTTTAGTTTAAAATATTCATAAACGATATTGCTTTCGGGTCTGTTATCACGTCTCTTTATGTTGATGTAGTATTGTCGCCCTTTAACGTTGACGTCTGGAGTCGCCAGAATTGGTGCATGACCAGAAATAATTTTATGAGCTTCTTGAGGGTCTACGAACTTAGGAGTTTCATCTTTCTCAAGAATTTTGCCATTACGTTTGAGGTCATTTGTGGCAAGGTAAAATACGTAAGCTATGTTGTGACTGTAATACAGATTTGGTAGTCGCGGAATATAAAACTCATCCTTAAGTTCAAAGAGTGATCCTGACTGAAAAGAAGAGTTTTTTGATGCCTCTGAAATAAAAGCATTGTGTTTAATACTTCCTAATTGAAGATCCACGAAATTTTTGTTGGCGTTTAATGAAAATAAAACGACGAATGTCGCCATTAATGAGTAGCGGTACTTAGAAAGAGGCTTTGGCAATGTTATGAGGCCTATGATTCCAAACAGCAATAACCCCATTCCCGTGCCGACCAGAACATTGTTTTTAGTAGACCAGCCAAACTGGTCAAAGTATTGCCGAATTGCGATGTAGGGAAAGGATCCCAGAAGAAGAACGATAATCCCAGATAGTAGAATTAGGAAGGGACTAAGCTTTGATTTTTCTGAAGACTCAGAGCTATCCTGTAGGAAATAAAACAATAGCGTGAGCGCTACTATAGATAAGACTGAAATAAAAGCTGAAGAATAGGGAGATAACGAGTTTAAAAACTCACCCATTACGGGTAAGTTTATTAGAGATAGATACCCGTCTTTAATGGATTGCCAATTGAGATCAATGAAATAATATTTCTTATAAATTTCATTGGGTGGGAAGAGAACTCCTCGTGTTATCCAAAATACAACAGGCAAAACTAAAACGTATTTTAGTTCAAAGATAAGACGTGTAAAATTCCAATTCCTTTTTAATTTTAGTTCGTAAGCGAGAAGTGCGGTGAAAAAGTAATGGAGGGGCAAAAGTGAGCTCGTAAAAAATCCGGCAAAACAAACAACGCCGCCAGCAATTTGCAGCCTTAATTTTGCGCTCTTATATTTATCAAACGAAATTTGATAAAGAAAAAAACCAAAAAGGTAAACGGGAAACAACAAATAGTACTGAAGGGCAGCCATTTCTGCCGCCATCTGAATCCCTGAATAAGACAGCGCCAACAATGAGATGGCTAGTGCATCTCGGGGCGAAAATAGTTTAGAGTGCTCTAGAATTCTGCGAATTAGGTAAGAGGTAAAAAAGAGACAAATAAAATTAACTAACTTTGAAATGAAAATCCAATTAGAAAAATAAAGGACCGGAAAATAGATTAGAGACAAAAGGGGTTTTCCGACATCCCAAAACCACTGATTTAAGAACGAAAAAGGATGTAAGTTACGCCATGATTGCACTAAAATGCCATCGTAGTAGACGCCGTCATTGAGAAGAATCAACCAATGAGCAAAGAAAAGGACCATCACAGTAAGGGTATTTGGGGATGAGAGCTTTTGGCGAAAACTATGAAACATAGGTAGAAAAAACGATTTATTGCTAAAAGAGTCAAGAAGTTGATCTTTGAGTCACAATGATTGAACCGTAATTTTTACGTGCGATTGCAAAAACTCAGTCATCTCGTGGGGGTTGCCAGTCAGGCTAAGCCAAATATATTTTGCTCCCATTTCTTCGGCATTGCGAAAACTCGATCCTTTTTCTATTTCAACTCCAATTTGTTTACCATCACTGTCCAAATTTTTGAATGCATATGGAATATAGGTATCTACTATCGCCTGATCTATTTCGTTTCTCGTGTAAGTTCCTTTGGTTTGGGGTGGCGTGGTCAATACCAGTATTTCCTTGGCCGGCTCCATTCCCATGCGGATCGCCGATGTCGCTATTGATGGTGCGATCAATTGTTCATTTCCTCTTAAATTAAATTGGTCATTAAGATAAACAATAGAAAAATCGTAGTTTTTGAGCTCTAATTGTACTGCCTGCATTTTTGCCTGGCTACTAGCAAGCCGTGAGTAACTGCGTATCTGCACAAAGATACAAGATGATAAGATTATGCCCGGGACTATATATTTATAATTTCTTTTGAGGGGATCTAGCCATCCCCAAATTCCAATTAATGTCAGACCTAGCGGGAGAGCTATTAGGAGATTGTTTTTGGAAAGCCATGCGCTGGTAACACTAAATCCCTGATTCACGGCCATATATGGAAAAACAGCGCAAATAAGCAAAACGTTGCCAAACACAATTGAAGCCAGTTGAACTTTATTCGGGTACTTCTTCTTGGTAAAAAATCCATAGGCGATAAGGAGTAAAATCGGTATCAAAATTCCAGACTTTAACAGGGACTGAAGTTGTGAGTGCAGAACATTGAAATAAAAATCGCTAAAACTGTTTATTATCGTGATAATGTCAAATCGCAATTGATAGTAGTTCTTGTGAACGGGCGCTCGGGTAACAAATGTTTTTGACCACGTCCAAAAAACGAGTGGCCAAATAACAAAAATCCAGTATTTAAAAACAAACTTTTTTAAATTCTCTTTACCAAAATCTACTAAGAGCCAAATGAGTAAAAATCCATAATAAAAAACTAAGATCGAATTAGTAAAAAAACTTATGAAAAATAATAAAAGGGAAAGAGTTTGTAAAAAAAAACGGGTCCAATTTGTTTTGTTTGTTGAAGTAAGAAGGAGGCACCAGCCAATTGCAAAGAGAAAATAGCAAACAAGATAAAGTGTAACTACAGAGTCAGTTGTTGCCAGAAATCCAGGATAAACCAATGTAAATAGTGCGATCCAAAGTCGCTCATTCTTCGTGAATAAATTTCTAGCATTTAACAGCCAGAAAATTCCTAACGACGTTCCGAGCAACGATCCAAACGCCAAAAAGTGATAAAAAAAAGAAACATTTGGAAACCAATTTGAGTGGAGGTGAACCCACCCAAAAAATGGGTGGCCAGCCTCTCGATAATATAGGGCAAGGTAATCAAGGTGCCCGTTTTTTATCCAGTCCCTGACGTACCAGCCATCCCAAATTTCCGAATTGCTTAAAAAAATCCAACCATGGGTAATAATTGCGATAATAGAAATGATTAGAATGTTGCCAGGCATTTTTCTGCATGCTAGCTCTTAACGAAATACCTAGCAAAGAAAATGGGGAATGCAGTGCAAAATGAATACGGTTTCTACGATCGTCTGAACGCCAATTTTCCTTCTCAGGTCATCGTTGATGCCACAGAAATTTGTAATTTAGCGTGCATTCATTGTCCTCACCCAGAATTTAAAAAATCACCACACTATACCGCCAAAAGTTTAACACTCGAATTGAATAACAAGATGGCCGATGAAGTTCGCGACTTTGGAAAAGGCATCACTCAATATATTCGCTACACCAGTAACGGTGAGCCCCTAGCGAACCCAAAAATTTATGACATGTTGAAATACTCTGTTGAAAACTCGGGAACAACAGTTTGTTTAACAACAAATGGTACACTTTTAAACCCTAAGAATTTAGAAAAAGTACTCGCAACCGGTGTTGACCTTATCGACATCAGTATCGATGCGTTTAGCGACGAGGTTTACTCGAAAATTCGCGTGAATGGAAAACTACCGATTACTCGTGGAAATGTTATTAATCTTTTGAAAACGCGATCGCAACGAACAAAGCCTTTAAAAGTCGTTGTTAGCTATGTTGAACAGCCACAAAATATTCACGAATCTAAGGATTTCGAAAAATTTTGGAAAGACGAGGGCGCGGATTACGTAATTATTCGTAAACTTCACTCGGCAAGTGGCGGGGTAAAACAGACGGCAGAGACATTACGAGAAAAGGGTACAGAACAAGAACGCTATCCATGCCTCTATCCTTGGGAGCGGATTACCCTAAATCCAGAAGGGTATCTTTCTTTCTGTCCAAGCGACTGGGTTCATGGCTCAAATGTTTGTGACTATCGCACAACGACGATTCGAGAAACTTGGCAAGGTCAATTCTATACAGAACTTCGTAAGGCTCACACTTGCAACAACTTCGGTAAACATGAATTCTGCGGTCAGTGTCCAGACTGGCAGCTAACGACCTGGCCAAAAAAGTCTGGTCGCAGTTATGCTAACATGATCGAAGACTTTGGATTGACAGAGCAAGTATGAGTTTATTGACTACACCAACAGCCACACAAGATCTTCTTCATGTACCTCGGAAAAAAGAGAAGACTTTGGGGATCATCCAGAGCAACTACATCCCTTGGCGCGGGTATTTTGATTTCATTAACTCAGTTGATTTATTTGTGATTTATGATTGTCTGCAATATACAAAATTTGATTGGCGCAATCGCAACATGATTAAATACGACAAAGGTACGCGCTGGATTTCTGTACCTGTCGATGCAAGTCGTGATCGTGGAGATACTGTCGAAAATACCGTTATTAAATATCATACGCCGTGGATAGACGAGCATATTCGTTGGCTAAAACTTTCCTACGAAAAAGCGCCGTTCTTCAAAACCTACATTGGAGAATTCGAGGAGATTTTACGAAATCGTTATCACACAATTTCTCAATTAAATTTGGCATTGCTTCGTTGGGTGTGCGGCCACTTAGGGATTACAACCCAACTTCGCCTCTCGAGTGAAGTTAATCCTGAAGGTGTCAAAACAGATCGTCTTTTAGATATTATGAAAAAATTTGGTGGTACTCACTATCTTTCCGGTCCGGCAGCGAAGGATTACATCCAACTTGAAAAATTCCAAGAGGCTAAAATTTCTTTAACTTATAAATCGTACTCTTATCCTAATTATCCGCAACTTCACGGTGACTTTGTGGGCGCTGTTACAATTTTGGATTTGATGTTTAACTGCGGTCCTGAGTCTCATAAATACATCAATACTCTTAAAGAAAACGAAAAGGTCTTGGAGTATAGATGAAAACGTTTTCGGTTGTTGTTCCGGTGTACCATAATGAATTGAATTTGAATGACACGGTTCCCAAATTACTCACGTTAAAAGGTTTTCTGTCCACCTATAAATTGGAATTAGTTTTTGTCGATGATGGGTCCAAAGACAAATCTTGGCAGATGCTAGTTGAGTATCAACTGAAACATCCTGAGACAATTAAGGTCGTAAAGCTCTCACGCAACTTTGGCCAGAGCCCAGCAACACAGGCTGGGCTTCGTCATGCTAGCGGGGACTGCGTTGGAATTATTTCTGCTGATTTGCAAGAGCCCTATGAACTTTTTGTGAACATGGTTACTGCTTGGGAAAATGGTTCAAAATTTGTAATTGGTGAAAGAACTGAGCGCGAAGAAAACCTATTGCATCAGAAAGTTTCAAAGCAATACTGGAATATTGTGCGTAAATTCTCTATGAATGATTTTCCGGCAAATGGCTACGATTTTTGTTTGCTAGATCGAAGTGTGGTCAATCAGGTAAATCGTATCAACGAAAAGAATACTTCAATTTTTCCATTAATTTTTTGGCTAGGATACCAGCCGACTCGAATACCAATTACGCGAAGCCTTCGCCAAAAGGGAGTTTCTCAATGGAACTTCTGGCGGAAATTTAAGTTTACGGTCGATACGCTGATTGGGTTTACCTATGTACCCACGAGGGTCGTAACGTATTCGGCTCTATTTATGTCGACTGTTTCATTTATTTATTTGGCCGCGACGCTTATACGTTGGTTATTTATTGGCAGTGTCGTACCTGGTTGGGCGAGTATTATCGCTGTGATTTTAGTATTTGCTTCGTTAACTTTATTTTCTCTCGGTATTATCACTGAATATTTATGGCGTATCCTCGATGAAGCTCGGCAGCGGCCGCCGTTTATTGTTGAGGACGTGATTGAGACGAAGAGTGTAGCGAGCTATACTCTTGATGAGTCGCAGACTTCTCGAAGACCCGAAGTCGTTCCATAATCAGGTCAGCCGTTTCGACAATGGAAGATTCAAGCCAATGAGAATCTTCTTTGTGAATCCATCTATTATAATCGTGGTAATCCCAACTGTGTTTTTCATCTGGCAAAAATCCAATAGTATTGATACCCATCGCATCTAATTTTGTTATGATGTGATCCACGTCGTGTTGAAAATATGGAAAAAATAAAAATATAAAATTAATTCCCCTTCTCTTTGCTTCGTCCGAGTATTCCCTAATTCTAGTTACTGAATGATTTACAAGCTCTTCGATATCAGGTGTTGTTGATCCAGAGGATGTAAACGAAGGGCGAGCGGCAATTTTTAATCGACTCTTTGCGAAGTGAAAAAAAGGCTGTTTTGTAAAGCGATCAAGGTTTATCTGGATCTGAAGAGGAAGCATGGCAACGAGGTGGTCAGTCCATGAAGTGGGTCGACAAGAATAGGCATCCCAGGAATTTGAGAGTCCTGTTTTGGAATAATCACATCTTGGTATTGTCTCAAGAACTTTGGTTTTAACATCACCTCGTCGCATTTCGAAAACCAAATGTTTCGGCGGATTTTTTTTAAATCGGGGATCGTTGAAAAAAGATAAAATGTTGCGAGGCAAACCATAGGCGTAGTTATAGACTGAGCAGTTACATTTTTTTGCTAAAACTTCTGATAACATATTTTCTTGGTCGACGTGCGAACCAACGACATTGGAATCGCCTATTACAACAACGTCGTATTTTTCTACTTCTTGCTCGGGGCGGTTCCTAAAGCCATATTTGTCGGTGATAAACCGTACCCACTTCACTGGGGTTCTTGGTTGTTGATCGCCAGCCGAAAACATTTTTAAATCCTGATTAGGATAAAACGGTCCCGGCAAATGAAAAGTTGAAACGCTCAAAGTTTCCCAGGCGCGAAAGGTGAAGGCATTTATGGGAATAAAAAATAATTCAGCAACTTGCCATATTATTAGTGGGGCTAAGAATAGGATTGTTCTGCAGATAACACGTTTCACCTGGCATCACCGTAATCAAATTTAACTTGTGGGCTGCCGTCTTTTTTTGAAGATAATTTCTGGGTAATTATGTCAGCAGTCTCTACAATTGAGCTTTCTAGCCAATGAGTATCTTCGACATGGACCCATTTTTTATAGTCATCCCAATCCCATGGGTGCTTTAAGTCGGGTAGGAATCCAATAACCTCAACTCCAGCATTTTCAAGGCGCTGCACGAGAGAATCGTATTTTCTGTCGATCGATGGCAAAAGTAAAAAAATAAAACGAATGCCGCGTGATTTTGCTGCTGCATGGTAGGTCAAAATTTTTTTGAAAGAGTAATGAATGTTGCTGTCGAGATCTTGGCCACTGATATTAGAAATGGGGGGTGCAACCAACTCATCAATGCGGTTCCATGACCATTGTCTATTACGCAAAAATGATAAGAGCTCACGAACAATCAAACCCAGACGACTTTTTATGTATTGGAGAAATGCTTGTTTCGAAAATCTATCGACGAGTATCTGTTTCTCGATAGACATTTTAGAAATTAAAGTTTGAATCCATCCTTTCTCCACACAATTCATGGAAAAAGATGTGTCTGCTTTTGAATTTAAACCCTTGTTGCAAAAGTGAAGTTCTGGCAGGACACGTGATTCAATATCAACCCTACGAATTTCAAATACGACTGTGCGAGGAGGAGATATCTGAAATCTCTCGCTATTGAAGAAACCGACAATATTTCCTGTCAGGCCTTTCGAGAAATTATAAACTGAACAGTTGCACTTCTTAGATAAGACTTCGGTCAGTGTATTTTCTTGGCTGATGTAAGACCCTGCAAAATTTGAATCTCCTATAAGGACTACATCATATTGTCTTGGTTCGTTTACGACAGGGGTATTTCTAAAGCCATATTTATCAGTTACCCAGTGCACTGTTTTTCTTTTTACCCGGAATCTATCTTGATCTCCTGCCTCTACCTTTAACAAATCTTGATTTGGATAGAAATAACCAGGGATTGAGAAAACGTCGTTTATCGAGGTTGTTTCCCAGGCGCGAAAGGTGAAGGCATCTATTGGTAAAAAAAATAGTTCAGCGACTTGCCAAATCAAAAACGGGATCGCAAGTAAAAGCAGTTTCCTAAAACTGAAAATATATAAACTGTTTCGCACTCACGTTTCCTAGAATTATTGTTCCATAGGCAAGCGCCACATAGAGAGTCCATCTAACTGCTGTAACCTGGTTTCCAATAGTAGTTTGTATCAATGTTTTTCTCTCTAAAAGATTGGCGTATAGAAGAATTAAAACTCCAAATAAACCGTATGCAGTCGGAGCCGACACATTAAGTGGTATCGAAGCTATTAGTGATTTACCCATGCCGAAGAAAGATTTTCCAATTTGCTGCAAAATGAAAAATCCTTCCGTCACATTGTTCGCCCGAAAGAAAACCCAGGTAACGCAAATCAAGTTAAATGTAATAAAAACTTGCGCCCATTTGGGAAGTTCAAAGTCTGTTACTTTCGCTAATTGCTTTTTTGTGATCGTTTCAACCATATAAAACAATCCATTCAAGGCTCCCCAAACAATAAACGTCCAGTTCGCTCCATGCCATAATCCACTGACCGTGAAGACAACCATGACAGCCATCAATCGGCGGGAGAGAGAAGGTGTTTTTGAGCCACATAAAGGTATATAAACGTAATCTCTAAACCAAGTGGACAGAGACATATGCCAGCGTTGCCAAAACTCCTGAACGGATTTTGCGAAATAAGGACGTCTAAAGTTCTCAACAAGATTGATACCCATGATTTGAGCAGCACCGCGAGCGATATCTGTATACCCAGAGAAGTCACAGAGGATTTGAAATGCAAAACAATAAGTGGCTAACAAGAGGAACCAGCCTTGATTGGCTTGCGGGCTATTATAAGCAGCATCGACAAGAACTGCGAGATTGTCGGCAATAACAAGTTTTTTAAAAAATCCCCAAAGCATTAATCGAAAACCTTCAGCGCCGCGAGCATAATCAAATTTTTGCTCTTGTTTAAGTTGATGTTGTAGGTGTTGACTACGCTCAATTGGTCCCGCAACCATTTGTGGAAAGTAAGCAATGAATAGCGCGAAATAACCTAAGTGTCGTTCTGCTTTTTGACGTCCAAGATAAACATCAATCGTGTAGCTCATGGCTTGGAATGTATGGAATGAAATACCGAGCGGAAGTACAATATCCAAAAGTGGAAGGTGGCCATTTAAATACTCATTAAATTGGCTTGAAAAAAAATTGTAATATTTAAAGAAGAATAACAAAGATAAATTGGCCGTTAAGCTCAATCCCAAAGCCAACTTTTTTCTGCCCTTTGTCTGGGCATTTTCTATCATAATTCCTGCAAAATAATCGATGAAGGTAAGGAGAACCATTATAAGCGCGTATTTAGGTCTCCACGCCATATAGAAGTAATAACTAGCGGCTAATAAGAAATGCCAACGGAATCTATGTGGAACTGAGAAATAAATAGCTAAAACAATAGGGAAAAAAATTAAAAAATGAATGGAATTAAATAGCATTTAACTCATTAAAAAACTTGAGTATGGCAGTCTTGTCAAGATTTACTTTGCCAATTGTTTTTGCTAGTGTGAGGCAACAATTTCACAAGGGAGACAATTGTGATGGCACAGAGCGATCTTATGGCAGGACTCTTAAAACATGGTTTTGTAATCATTGATTTAAATCAACCCGCAATAATTTCTGAAATACAGCATCTTGTTAAGAAAAACTTAGATCTTCAGAAGTTTTCGGATCGCACTTTGGATTTCGATACCTACGCCATGACGGTTAAAAGCGCTGTCGATGAGATTGCGAAAAGTGAGCTCGTAAAAAAACTTTTAGAAACAAAAAAAGAATTAATAACTTCTTTATGTGGGCCAGATGTTGACTACCAAGGTTATCCTCACCTTCGTATTTCGCGGCCAGATGCCAAGACCGATACTTCGGGCTGGCACCGTGACACTTTTTACGGAAACAGTCCTTATGAGGTCAATTGGTGGTTTCCAGTTTTCGATTTGCCGCAGGGTTCAGGTTTGAGGTTTTTACCTGGGTCTCATCGTATGCCTGCGAAAAATGTCAGGCCGGCGGTAGTGCCAGAAGATGTTGCTCAACAAAGAAAAGTTGAACGCGGCTCTGTGGCTAACCAAATTGGCTTCCTGTACGCACCTCAAACCGAAGATCTTATTGTAGAAATGAAGCCTGATGAGGACACTCTTCTTGCGCCCAAAGTTGGCCAAGCAATCGTATTTTTTGCTTCCACCTTGCATGCGGGGGCAACCGGTACCAATACGAATTCACCACGCGTTTCAATTGATATCCGTGTTCGTAACTGTTATGCGCCCACAAATACAAAGCCAGGTTTTTATGTGCCACTTTTCCGTGGACTGGTTTCGGAGTGCGCAAACCAGTTTTTAGGAATTTAATGACGCCGGATTTCTTTTACGTTCCCAAGCTTCTGCTAAAAAAGAAAACTAGCGACCCCGAGACCATTGGGGTCATGGACTATTTTTATCTGCCACTGGCTTTGGGCGATGCAATCACATCAATAGTTAACCTTTCGATGCAAGCGCATGAAACCGGAACAAAGAAAACACGAATTTTTGTGGTGGCTGATGGACGAAGAGTAAACCACCAGTACCATATTACCAGAGTTAATTATTACCAACACGTGAACGATTTATTGCCAGTTTATTATTGCACTCCAAATTTGGCTTCGCTTCATGTGATGTATGATCGGGATAATCTGGATTCGGTCTTGTTAACTTCGCATTTAAAGGGGCATGCGCTCTGGCCGAGCTATCATAATAATTTGAAGCGCAAAGTGGACTACTATAGTCATATTGGAATCAACGCGTTTTTTAGAAAGCATGGATTTATTCCAAAGATCGTGGCGCCTCTCGGATACGAAAAGTCCACAGATCAATTGTTTAATAATTATCTAAAGGGTAAATTTGTTGTTGCCGTAAATATTCGTCAGCGCCAATTTCAAGTTGATCATGCGCAACTCGAAAGAGATTCATCGATAAGTGAGTGGTATAAGTTTTTTAGAATTGCTCAAGAAAAATTTCCAAATGTCACTTTCGTCAATATGGGCGGATTTGCGGAATGGGATAGAGAGCTTATCAATTATCCCAACGTCGTGATTCCACGAACATTAGGGTTTGGATTAGGTGAAGAATTATCGGTATTGCTAAAAGCAAATTTATTTATGGGGACTTCGAGTGGGTTTGCGGCTGGCGCGACGTTTAGCGATGTGCCCTATGTCATCACAAATTACGAACACGCTGTGGCTTCAAGAGTGGAACTTAATATAGGTGAGAGCTATCCGTTTGCGAACAAATACCAGACTATTAGTTGGGAGCGAGAAACTGCGGATCTCTTGTTGGCATTGTTTGTTGAAAAATATAGGGCGTTGTCGTGAGTACTATTAAGAGATACATTCCAAAAAGGTTTCTACCAGCAGCGATTTGGTTTCGTAACGGTCCAATGGCAGATTTGTATACGGTCCTTCTTGTGGTATTTCCGTGGCTAGGAGTATTTTTAAGGTTTCTAAGAAAGGCTGTTGTATTAAGTTTTTGGATAAAAGAGGGGCCTTATAAAAATTCAGTTGCCATTGATCTGAAGAAGTTAGGAGCGGACCCTGACACGATTTTAAAAAATTTTTCTCTGGCACTTATAAATTTAATCAATTCTACGTCTAGGAAAGGTGCAATTCATTTGTCCGTTGAAGTTCCCGCTGATCAATTTAAGCTTGTCACGGATTTGCAGGCACTGACTAAAACATTGCCTCAAAGCAATTATGGTGATGTTGAGTTTTTTATTTCTCATGAAGATCGCGTAGGTTGGCAGGTTGAGGCGGTTAGTGGAAAAGAAATGGTTGCTGAAATTATGTCTTTTGAAATTGATCTATCTTTGGCAAGTCGAAAACTTGTACCCCCAGCGCATTACCAGAATTGGGGGCGGAGCTTCTTAAAGTCTTTGGGGGCTCACCGTAAAGTCTATTTCTGTAATTTTGAAGATGCTGGCGCAGAGTTTTTTGAGCGAAATCAAGATTTACAGAGGAAGTGTATTTTCTTGGTGAATACTCCAGCATCGATATCGTCCGATTTGCACTACCGTTATGGTAATGTGGTTTATCTTTCGCGTTTGGGCCTGTCGACCGCGGAGAAGATAGCACTAGTACATATTTGTGATGGTTACGTTGGACAATCTGATGTTTATGGAGTTTTTGCGGAACAACGTGGATTGAAGGGGTCAGAAAAGAATCAGGCATTTGGGAGCCACAAGAACGAAAACTTTGCGACTTTAGAGGGTTTATGAGATATCAACTTTCTTCTGCCCGCGATCGATGAAAAATCTCTTATTGGTCGTTAGTTCTATTCTCTTTGCTTTTCTCCTTTGTGAAGGTGCCTATCGAATTTATGTCGTTATTTAAATTCTTTTTTTAGATCTCGAATCCACGCACTGCGGAGAATAAGAAACCTACTTCTTAAACACCCCCACCCCATCACTTTTTTTCGACAGCTCTTAATTTCGTATATACAAGCGAGCGAGTTCTCGGAGAGGAAATTTTCTTGCAAAAATCGTAAACTGTATTCCATGAAAAAGACTTTGGTATCTCAAGCTCTGGAAGCATGGTGAACTGGCGTGATTTCGATGGAGCAAAATAATAGTAATCCACCAAAGCCTTCTCGGGAGTTGCAAGTTTAAAGTAAGGTTTTTTATACTCAAACCCCGTAAAAAAATTAAAGGCGCAATGATGAAAAGAAAAGACACCAATCGATGTCTTCAAGACTTTCGTACGATAGGTCGTCACAGAGTAGGTCTTGGTTGGAATCTGTTCGATCATCCCATGGTAAAAGAGGGCGGAGTGGAGAGAAATATAACTTTCATTAGGAGCGATCAAAAATTCAGGAATCTGCAGGAGATCAAAATCAGAATTGCGGAGGATCCATTTGCCAAGACTTACTTTTTCAACAAAATTTCTCTGCCGTAATAACTCTAGATATTTCCCCGCGCGATCTACGGAAAGATCAAACATTTCGGCAATGTCCTTTGTGTGAAACAAGGGGATTTGAATTTTCTGAAGCTGTTTTAAGAAATCGACGGCAGTCACGGCTCTTTCTCCGGCTGATTTTCGATAAACCCAATGACTTCCGATTGAATCTGACTCCAGGTTTCCTCACTATTAAAAACATCTTGATATTCTTGGGTCAGATAGGGGTGTACTTGAGAATTAAACTGATCAAAAGAAATCGATAAAAGGGTTTCTAGGGATTTTTCTTTTTCCTCGGGTGATAAAGGTATTTTCAAGTCGGCAATTTGGTCCTTCATAATCTTTAAGTCGATGACATCACGGGCTTCTGTCTGCGTTCTGCCAATCAAGGCTTCAACTTTTTGTTTTATAGCAGTTGGGATTGGGTAGTGGGGAATTATGATTGGTTGAAGCTCATAGGTAGAAATCAAATTCTGAGGTACCAGCTCGATCTTGGCATCGATTATCGTCTTTCTTCTAGAAAACTCTATTTTAGTATAAATGGGTTGGGATTGATTTTTATACCTGAAGCGTATTTTCCATCTTTGGGTAGTTTGTGTTTGTTTTGACGCCGTCCATTCAACAATTTCTATTTCTTTATAATTTTTTAGCCGATATCTGAAATCCCCGCTGTCCAATATTTTTTCTACGTTTTTTTTGAGTGTCTCAAGCGAAGTCGTTTGCACGTCGAAGTCGATGTCCTCTGAGTAACGGTAAGATCGAAGGAAAAAGCGAAGGTTGCACCCCCCTTTTAGGCAATAGTGTTTGCGATCAACCTTGCTTCCAAGTTGATGACAAAAGGAGAGGTGGAAATACTCAATGGCCTGGCGATTTTCCATATATTTAATAATACACTACTTCGAGTCTTATTTCTATAGTGTGTATTATTAAATAATATAAGATATTGATATTACTGCATTTATTCAAATTATTTTAAGATCCCGAATCCACGCATTGCGGAGAATAAGAAACCTACTTCTTAAACATTCCAACCCCAATCAGATAATGCGCCATCGGCCAAAAGCCAGTGTGCACGACCTCATCGTTGGCGGAGAAAATAACGACTTTTTTGAAATGTCTTTCTAAAGAAGTTTTCAAACGCTCGCCCGAATACAAATTCACATGTCCTTCTTTTGTCCACGGCGAAGCAAATTGGTCTGAGGTAATGCTCGGTGTTCCCACCACAGCCATACCGTCACTATTCAAATGCGCGGTTATACGCGACAAAAATGTATCTTCATTCTCAGGATAAATATGCTCGATCACATCAAAGCAAGTTACAGCATCAAAAACGCCAAGATCGGCTTTTAAAAAATCCGCATGCTTAAAAGAAACTTTCGCTGATCCCAATGACCCTTGCGCATGCGAAATTGCGGCAGCGTCAATATCTACTCCCACAAATTCCCGCGCAAATTCGGCTAAAATGACTGAGCCAAAACCTTCAGAACATCCCACGTCCATAACTTTTTTGTCATTGCCAATCATTTTTGCGGCAAATTTATAGTAGCTCAAGAGATGTAACAAACGTCTGGGGGAACGACGAATAATATGCGAAAAGTAAGGGCCAAACGTAAGAGGCTTGTAGTCCTCAGCCATCATGTTTTTAGCGGATTCCCATTTTTCAAGCTCGCGAGATTTCGTTTCTTCCAAAGTGGTCTCCTTTAAGGTGGCTAAGTTCTTTATTGGCAAGATCGAGGCTTTCAATCGTACCGATATCACGGTGATAGTGTTTATTGTGATAGGTAAAAATGCGTCCCATAAATTTAGGAATAATCTCGGTACTAATATCAACAAAAGCCTTATTGAGCGACACCATGTAATTTACAACTTCAGGTTCCATAATGTACACGGCCGCATTGGCAAGATTACTTGGCGGCGTTTTTACTTTCTCATAAAAGTTTTGCACCACACCCCAAGTATCAAGTCCCACGATTCCGCAGGATTCTGGAGTGGGCGTGGTAAATGTCATCATCGTCATCACGCAATTTTTAGGACGTGCTTTATGGGCGTGAATAAACGCATGCAAATCAAAAAATGTAAGATTATCGGCGTGGGCTAAGAATAAACGATCTTTTTGCACAAAATCTTTATTCTTAACAACCGTGCCGCCAGTTCCTAAAAGTTCGGGTTCAAAAACAATTTTAATTTTCTTCGCGAACTTACTATTTCGTAAATAGGTATCAACCACATTGGCGAGGTAATGCGTGTTCACTAGGATTCCATTGATTTCTTCCGATGGCCCCAGCATCTCAAGCCAGTAATCCATTAACGGTTTATCGTTAATGGGGACTAGACACTTGGGAATTTTATCGGTGACGGGGCGAAGTCGAGTTCCCAGTCCTGCGGCTAAGAGAATAGCTTTCATGTGGATTCCTCAATTTCTGAAATTAAATCATTCGGAGTTAAAGGAATGTTGCCGACGCGGCCAACTTGGCAAGCGGCGGCGATCGAACCTAAATACGAGCTGTGCCAAATATCACAACCCACGGCAAGAGCCATGGAAGCACATGTTAATAGAGAATCTCCCGCACCCGCTGGATCTTTTGGTGCGGTATTGAAAGCGGGGAGTTGATCGGTCGGATGTATGCCGTCGACTTCAGGGCCACCATGAATGAGGAGACCTTCCGAGCCCAAAGTAATAAGAACGTTTTTAGCCTCGGCTTTCGCTCTTAATTTCTCGGCAAGGACAACAAGGCCGGAGTTAAAATCGCGTGTAGCAAGTCGTGCCTCTCGTTCTGTTGGTGTAATGAGTGTCATACCGCGAAAGCGTGAGACATCTCCCACTTGTGAAGAGCTCTGAGAGTCCGCGACCATTAAAATATTTTTGCGCTTACAGAAGTTTACAACGCTATCCACAATATCTTGTGGCAAGCAACCGTAGTTAAAATCGGAGAAGATAACGAGGTTTGATTCCGCAAGTGCGGCTTCAAGTTTATTAAACATTTGCACCTGAAGTTCATGATTTAAATCATGTTGTTTGAGTTGGCTAACGCGGAGAAGAGTTTTGTTTCTGGCACGCCAACGTTGTTTCAGAGTTGTCGGTCGGCTAGAGTCTTCAATGATATGGGCATCAACGCCGTATTCGCCGAGCTGCTTACGCGCAAACTCAGCGGTGGAATCATTGCCGGCAACGCTAAAATATTTTACGTTTGCCCCCAAGCCACGAGCGTGGGCCGCCACGATACTGGCACCCCCAATAAAAATATCTCTATGAACCGGAGTCACCACGATCGTGGGATCTTCTTGCGACATACCAAGCGGGTCACACGTGATATATTCATCAACGATCAGATCGCCAATAACTGTGACCCGTAGGTCCTTAAATTTTTGAATTGTTTTTTCAAGATCAGAAAACTTAAAACCGTGGCGCTCGATAAAGTCGGTGGGTTTTACCACTGTGGTTGGATTTGATTCTCGAAGTTCTTTTCGAAGCAGATCCAGTGATGAGAATCTCACTTCTCCCGAACTAAATAATAACTTTCCGCCATAAATATCGACAGCCGCTTGTTCAGCGTTCTGGCGCTCTTCGTATTCTTTACCTTTAACCACGACTGCAGGTTTTAATTTCTCAATAAATTTTTCGGGTTTTTCTCTGAGTAAGAAGGCGTGATTCACAATACCAATCGATTTTACAGATTCTAGTCTTAGTTCTTCTGGCATATCGACGCGCGTGATTTCTTTACCGTAAACACCGACAAGTAAGAGATCTCCGCAATCAGCCGCAAACTTCAATAAACGCAAGTGACCGGGATGTACGATATTGAAATTTCCCGAAACAAAAACAACACGCTTAGCACTTTGGACTTTGGCGGAAATATCAGAGTAATCGGGCGACACTGCGACCTTGTTGGCATTCGTTGTATGACTGATGATTTCCATTAGACTCCCAAAGATGGATTGATTTCGATAAGCGGGCGCGCCACGCGTTTATTTTCTAAATCAATAAGTGCTTCGTTAATGTCTTCAATTTTATAGCGATGTGATAATAATTTTTCGAGTGGGAGCTTACCTTGGCGGTACAAATCCCCAAAAAGCGGAATATCACGATCCGGATTACACTCGCCACCCCAAGTGCCTTCGATTTTCTTTCCACAGATTAAATCATATGGATCTAAATTAATTTTTTCACCATTGGCAGGATGCGAAGCAAATACACAAAGACCGCCGTTCTTTCTTATTGATGAAAACGCGAGTTCAATCGTGCGCGCATTTCCGCTGGCTTCAACCGAGTAATCGACGCCGTTGTTATTTGTAAGGTCTTTAATTGTCGCCAATACATCTGTTTTGGCAGCATTAATTGTGTGAGTGGCCCCAAAACTTTTGGCAAGTTCGAGTTTTTCGTCGGAAACATCGATTCCAATCACTTTTGAGCATTTGAAAAGCTGAGTTGCCATGAGAGCGCTCAACCCAATGCCACCCAAACCAAAAACTGCGATCGTGGAATTGTCTTGAGGTTTCATTTTATTGAGTACAATCCCAGCACCTGTCGGAATCGCACAACCAAAAAGAACGGCGACATCCATCGGGACACCATGAGGTAATAGCGTCAGACGATTTTCTGCGACAATCGCTTTTTCATTAAACGTCGTTACCCCCCCCGCATTTACTTTGGTACTACCATGTTGATACGAAATACCACGCGCATCTTTTCCGGAACCGCGAATCCAACCCAAAATCACTTTATCACCCGGTTCTACTTTTGTAACTCCGGGTCCGATTTGTTCCACCACGCCGGTGCCTTCATGTCCCAGCAAATGCGGTAAGTAACTATCAGGCCCGCGATGTCCACGCGCTTCCATGAGTTGTGAGTGACAAACGCCACTGTAGGCAAGTTTCACGAGGACTTCGCCTTCACGTAGAGGCGGAACCTCTACGTCGAAAATTTTCAAAGGTTGGTTAAGCTCGGTAAGAACTGCGGCTTTCATTATCAATTACTGTGAAAGGAATTGATAAGGTTTGTGGCTGCGATCAAGCTTCATGACTTTCATGTTGTAATGATCAGGGGCATCGATATCCGCAAACTTTCCGCCATCAAGTTGTTTACGTAAATTCATCACTTCTTTCGCGATCGAACTTACGGGTTTGTAGTTGATGGTGTTTAACACCTTTTTAGAAGTGATATGGTAGTCGCGATTGTCAGTTGTGGAAGTCACTTTAATTTCTACAGGAAGATCTCTGAGTTCCGATTTAATAAGTTCGGCAATCTCGATTACTTTTAGGTTTTCAAAACCAAAATTAAAAGTTTTACCGTTAATAAGTTCAGATTTGGTTTCGATAAGATTTCCGTAAAGGTTAATCATATCTTCCATTCCTACGTTGGGACGGCGTTGTTGACCACCGTGAACGGTGATTAATTTTTTTCTGAGAGCATCAGCCGTTAACTTATTAACAGTTAAGTCAAAACGCTGACGGGGAGAGTATCCGCAGATGGTTGCAGGGCGAACGTTCACGGTTGTAAACTCAGGTGATGAAGCCGATACGACCAGCCACTCCGACAACATCTTATAACGTGAGTAAGCGGTGAGTGGTTCTGGCTCTAATTCCTCAGTGACATCTGACTCGTGTTTAATTCCAAACACAGAAGATGAGGAAGCGTTAATGAAGCGTTTCACACCTGATTTTTTCGCGACCGAAAGCAATAAACCAACAGCATCAAAGTTCACTTGACGAGTTAAGCGCTCATCCACATCACCCGTGGGGTCATTTGAAATCGCGGCCAAGTGAATGACTGTGTCGATACCTTTCATGGCTTTATGAACGGCTTCGGGGTTGCGGATATCTTGCTTTAGGAATTCCAAGTTCTCTTTTTGTTTTGGAGTTAAAGCATCATAACCGTACATGCCGTAAAGACACAAATCGACCACGCGGACTTTGTAACCCAAATCCAAAAGATGCGGAGTCAGTCTTGATCCTACGTATCCAAAGCCACCAGTTACCAATACAGTCTGTTGTTTTGTCATTTCTTTTTGCTCCTTACGGTTTGTGAATATAATCAAAAGGCAATTTTTTTATAGTTTCTAAATTTTCGTCGATCCACTTGATTGTTTGGTTGACGCCGGTTTCAAGATCAATTTTTGGAGTCCAACCAAACTCCGTTTTTGCTTTTGTGGAGTCCAGCAAATAGGCCGCATCTTTTCCGGGGCGTTCATTTACAATTTCCACTGCGTCTTCAAATTTCACACCACATTTTTTGGCGATCATTTCAACAAGATTACGAATTGAAATTTGTTCCGGAGTTGAGAAGTGATAAGCATCGCCAGGTTTTCCGCGCAATGCCACTTGGTAAGTTCCGGCAGCAACATCATCGATGTGAATGAAGCTTCTGACCGAATGCCCACCGCCATGCAGCTGCAGTTTTTTTCCGGTTCTAAAATATAAAATCGTGCGTGGGACTATTCGATAAAGCTGTTGACCAGGACCGAACACATTTGCAGCGCGTGTAAATGTCACGGGGAATTTATAATTTTTAAAATAAGATTTTAAACTTAAATCCGCCGCCGCTCTTGAGACCGCGTACGGAGTACTGGGATTAAAAACCGCATCTTCAGTGACGTTTCCAGAACAGCTTCCATAAACTTCAGGCGTGGAAATGTGTACGTAATTTTTTAAAAACGGTTGAAGGCGCAATTTCTCATGCATTCTGACATTTGAAACTACATTCGTCATGAACCAATGATCGGGATTTTGCCAGCTTTCAGCGACCATGCTTTGCGCCGCAAAATTTACAACGTAAGGAGTTTTGTAATCGCGCATAACGGAAATCATGTTTTCGAGATCGTGATTCAAATCCATTTTGTGAAATTGGAAATTTTTTAAGTTAGGATTTTTCTTATACGGTAGAAATACGTCGCTCGGTTCTTCTGACCGACTCATCCCAATAACTTGATGGCCTTGAGTGAGTAGGTAATTTACGAAAGCCGCGCCAGAAAAGGAGTTGGAGCCGATGACTAAAAAAGTGTCAGTCTTCATTTTGCCTCGCTTGTTGAAATAAAAACTTAAACATCACAACCTGTGAAATGGCAAATTCCTGAGAGTGAAGAACAGCAATTTTACGCCTCAAGTCAAATACTGTTTTTTTCTCGCAACACCCATTCAGTAAAGTTGACTTGCTTCACATCAATCAAGGATATAGAGTTTTATAACTCATAGGGGGGATCCATGCAGTCATCACATGACTTTGCCGTTGAATATTTGCAAAACACGCTTCCGCTTTTTCGCGAATATGAGAGTGAAAATTTCGTAAAAGCGATGGATCTGATTGAAGATGCTTACCGTCGGGACGCAACTGTCTATATTTGCGGCAACGGGGGATCTGCAAGCACGGCAGGACATATGGTGAATGATTTATCGAAAGGCGCTTCAGTTGAAGGAAAACGCCGGATTCGTTGTCATGGTCTCTCAGATAGCATCGCTCTTGTTACTACCTATGGAAATGATTGCGGTTATGAAACGATTTTTGTCGAGCAACTCAAAAATCTTTGGCGCCCGGGCGATCTTTTGATCGCGATTTCAGCGTCAGGAAACTCCCCCAACGTCGTGCGCGCTGCTGAATACGCCAAACGCAACGGTAGTGTTATTGGTCTTGTGGGTTTTTCGGGTGGCAAACTTAAAGAAAATTCGACGGTATCAATTCATTTTAAATCCTATAACTATGGCTCAGTTGAAGATTGCCAGTTGATGTTTTCGCACCTATCGAGCCAATATATGTATAAGTTTATCGAAAAATACGGCGAAACCCTAAATGTGAGTAAACCATTTACTTCGCCATCGATCCCGAACGCTACCATTAACTAAAATGAGAGTTGAAATAATCTGTGTAAATTATTTTTCGGCGACAGACGTAAGAAAGTTCGTCTCTTCTGTTTTGTGTGCCAAAAATTCGGAAAATGTAAACATCCTTATTGTCGACAATTCCTGTGATGAGCGCGAATTTAAACATCTTAGCGATATCTCGAGTATTAATCCTGAAAAAATTAGAGTTTCGAATGCGGGCCAGAACCTAGGATATTTTGGTGCTTCGCAACTTGCGTTGGATTTAATTCAAAAGCGACAAGGCGAGATGCCTGATTACGTGATCATCAGTAATCCTGATATCGTGATTGCCGAGGATTTTTTTAGTCAGCTTAAGAGAGTAAAATCAAATTCGCCTGTTATTGGACCTAAAATTATTTCGGGAAGAACCGGTGAAAATCAAAATCCCTATATGATAAATCGGCCAACAAGACTGCGTATGCAACTTTACAAATGGATTTTCGGGATTTTGCCGGTGAATTTTGTTTATCAATATTTGTCGGGACTAAAACAAGCGCTTTTTTCATTCCCAAAACTAGATTTGCCGGTTGATGCAAACACAGATTCAAAAGTAAGTTATGCCATTCACGGAAGTTTTATTATCTTTAACAGATCTTATTTTACTGCTGGTGGCAACTTTAAATACGGATCATTTCTGTTTGGAGAAGAAATTTTTGTGGCTGAAACATGTCTAAAATTAAAATTGCAAATAGCTTATGTTCCTGTATTGACGGTCGAACACAAAGAACACGTTGCGACCGGGTTGTTTCCAAAGCTTAAAACCCTGCGTTTTATTTCAGATTCTAGCCGCTATTGTGCCAATATGTACTTTAATTAAAACTAGTTGTAAGAGTGAGCTATGAAAGCATTAAAAAATCCAGTAACTCTAAAACATGGTGACCAAAATATTACTTGGGGAGATTGTAGCAAATGGGTCTTATTCGCTGGTCCCGATATTGTTGAAGATGAAGGTTTAGTTACTGAAGTCGCACTTGAATTGAAGCGTGTTACCACGGAACTTGAAATCCCTTGGATTTTAAAATGTTCTTATGACAAAGCCAATCGGCAATCATCGGAAAATTTTCGCGGTCCTGGAGTTGATCCTGCCCTAAAAATCCTGGGTAAAATTAAATCAAAAGTGGGATGCGCCTTGCTCACTGATGTTCACGAAACTATCCAAGTCGAAGCTATGGCGGAAGTTGCCGACGTGATTCAAATCCCGGCATTTCTTTGCAGACAAACGGATTTGGTTGTTGCTGCCGCTAAAACTGGAAGAGTTCTTCATATTAAAAAAGGCCAATTCATGGCGCCTTGGGATATGGGTGCAATCGTAAAAAAAGCGCAGAATGCCGGTAATGAAAAAATACTTCTTTGTGAGCGTGGTACAAGTTTTGGTTACAATCGTTTAATAAACGACATGACAGGACTAGTTGAGATGCGTGCGTTGGGTAAGCCCGTAGTTATGGATATTACCCATTCGACCCAACTCCCAGGCGCGACGGGAACAAGTAGTGGTGGAAGGCGAGAAATGTCGCCAGCGTTAGCGCGCGCGGCGATGGCGGTTGGTGTTGACGGAGTTTTCTTAGAAACTCATCCCAACCCTGACAAAGCCCTTTGTGATGGGCCAACTAGTATTGTGTTAAAAGATATTCCTGAGCTCTTAAAGAGTATAGAGCGTATCTGGCAAACTCATGGATAAAAAACGTTTGAAGAAAATAAAAATGTTGTTGACCGATGTTGACGGTGTCCTCACTGACACGCGCATTTTTTATGAGGGCGGGGAGTGGAAAAGATTTTTTTCAATTCGTGATGGCTTTGGGTTTATCCGGTTACAAGAAAAGCAATATCAGACGGGACTTATTACGGCCTCAAAGTCTGAAGACATAAGATTGCGCGCCAAGAGTTTAGGAGTTCAGTGGTTTTACGAGGGTGTAATAGAAAAAGAGAAGGCCTTTGACGAAATCATGGCAAAGAGCGGTTTGAAAGCCGACGAAATTGCCTATATCGGTGATGATTATCCTGATCTTAGTGTTTTGAAGCGTGCTGGTTTCTCGGCAACTGTACCGGAATCTTTTGATGATATTAAGAACTCTGTCGACTACGTTACCAAAAGGCCTGGCGGTATAGGTGCAGTTCGTGAAATCTGTGAATTGATTTTAAAATACGGGTTTTACCGAAATCAAAATAAAACCTCTAATTCAATAGTTGATTCAAATTCTCGCGTTTAATTTTATGATTGAGTGCGAGGACCATTGCAAAAACAAAAATAAATAAGTGGTTTATTTCCATATCTTTAAAATTGCACTCAGTTAAGCCCGCAACATGCAAACATACCTGCACGCCAATTGCGCCCAACAGAAATGCAGAAATCCAGTTTGAAGTTCCTCGCACCTTAAACCAGAGCCTTAAATTTACTATTAAAATTCCCATTGCGAACAGATAAAAACAAAGTGTCCCAAGTAGGCCTGTGCCCGAAAGAAATTGAAAGAAATTACTGTGCGCATGCCCCACATACCCAGAAGAAATTTTTGATTTTTTAAAATATTCCGAAATAACCCGTTCATTTTCCCCGTAGCCAATTCCAAGAAGTGGATATTCTTTAAATACGTCGGTGTTTGCTTTCCAAAGACTCATTCTTTCGCTGGCACTTTGTGAGTGGGTATCAAATGTCGAATGAACTCGGACTTCTAGTGACGGGTGCATTTTTGTGACGGCAAAAATCACGACAACCATGGTTCCTAGAGTTGCCATTAATGTTTTCCAGTCGCGCAAAAACGAAATAACTAGTAACGCACTCACGGCACCCATCCAGGCTCCGCGTGTAAAAGTTGTAATAAGCGCTAGTCCCATTATGAGTGTAGCAACAGAAAATAAAACTCGCGTGTATCGCTGTTTCTTCGGATTCATCAACGCAAACGCAAACGGGAGTGCGATTAAAGCACCCAAGCTATGTCCAAATGTCATTGAGGAATTAAAAAATCCGTTGGTGCGATAAACCACGGGAGTGCCAGCAATTCTTTCTAAGAGATCGTCATTGGCACGGATTAAATCAACTCCGGTAAAATATTGAAAGATGGCATTCATGGATGCCAGCACTCCTACCGCAAACAGAACGTAGAGATATTTTTCGGTATTTTTATTAAATGTAAGAAGAATTAAAAATTTTAAACCAAATAACAGCAAAATACCTCGTGTTCTACCCACAGTAAACCAGCGATCGGTTGGTTCGGGTGAATTTAGCATGGCGCCTAAAATGACGATTAGAAAAAAACCCAAGATGAGGTATTCTGGGATTGTCCAACCTTTCAAATAAGTTGAAACGGGTTCGTTTCTAAAATTAAAAATCAAAACTATGATGGTAAGAATGAAGCCAATCCAACCGAACAACTCCATTCCCGCCATTGAGGCTTCGAGCGAGAAAACATAAGCCAACAAAAAATAAGGTAAAATTCGTTTTGAGTTGCTAAATAACCATGCACTCACTGCATCAATCACCTTTCTGGCTTAAAATAAATTAAGCTATACGGCCTGGTCCATCAAGATGAAAACATTAGACGTATTTGCAGTTGACACGCCGAATCCTTTTAAGGATACGAGCCTAGATGCCTGTTGAGTACAAACGCTCTTGGAAAGTCGCATATGCACATCTTATTCCTGATGCTATCATAGTGATAGTTAGTTTGTATTTTAGTTTGATCGTACGAGTTTCTTTTGATGAGGTCCCGCAACATCTTGCCGATTTACATAATTATCTTCCTTTGATTGTCGCCATCCGCTTAGTTATCAATTGGCTCTTCGGTGTCTATGAAATTATGTGGCGATATATTTCTCCACGTGACGCGATTGTGATTTCGCGAGCTACGTTAACATCCTCGGTTGCGGTTATGGCGGTGAGTTTCATTTTGGCGGACTGGTTTGGCCGGTTACCTCGGGCCGTTTATATCATCGATTTTATGACAGTAACTCTAGGTTTACTGGGCATACGAATTCTGCGCCGTATTTATTTAGAAAAGAAGAAAGTATTTTCTCAGTGTGAATCGATGGGTTTACGTACAATTATTTTTGGCGCGGGCACCAACGGACATACCCTTTCACATCGTTTTCAAGCCGATTCTGGTGCAGGAATTGACCTTATTGGTTTTGTCGATGACGACCCATCTAAACGTTCGCTTCGTATCGGTGGGAGGCCCGTTTTTGGTAGTGGTGATGATTTGGAGAATATTTTTCGCGATTATAACGTCGAGCAACTTGTGATCGCTATCGACAATATGCCTGGCGATCGTATGCGGTCAGTTTTACAAAAATGTTTTGAAAAAGGTGTGCGCGTAAAAATGCTCGGTAGCTTAAGGCCGAAGGAAAAAAATCAAAGCGTCGAACTTATCCGCGACATTTCGCTCAGTGATTTATTAAATCGCTCATCTAAGGAAATTGACCTTCAAGCTCTTCGCCAGTTGGTACAGGGAAAAGTGGTCCTTATTACCGGCGCCGGCGGATCGATTGGGAGTGAGATCGCCAGACAAGTGGCAACACTCAATCCTCACCGTCTTCTACTTTTAGATCATAGCGAATTTAATCTCTACAACGTCGACAAAGAGCTGCGAGTGAATTCGGCGATTAGTACTAAGGTTGTTCCGCTTTTGGTAGACATAAAAGATGCCGCGGCACTTACTCACGTTATTAAAAATCATCTTCCGCAAGTTGTTTTTCACGCGGCAGCCTACAAACACGTTCACTTGGTTGAGAGCAATCCTTACCCTGCCATTGCGAATAACGTACTAGGCACCTCACTCTTATTAAAAAACTGTAAAGAGATCGGCGTTGAAACTTTCGTGCTTATTTCTACCGATAAGGCGGTTAATCCGGTTGGAATTATGGGGGCGACAAAACGAGTTTGTGAACTTCTCACCACTATTTACGCTCTTGAGACAGGAAGGCGCTACTGCTCGGTCAGATTTGGAAATGTTCTTGGCTCA
This sequence comes from Proteobacteria bacterium SG_bin7, assembly GCA_002083485.1. GTDB lineage: Bacteria > Bdellovibrionota > Bdellovibrionia > Bdellovibrionales > SG-bin7 > SG-bin7. The sequence continues at coordinate 66,533 of LWDK01000055.1, forward strand.
AGTGGTAGTTTAATTCCGCTTCTCCAAGAACAAATCCGCGCCGGCGGCCCGGTAACAATCACTCACCAAGATATGACTCGCTACTTTATGTTAATACCTGAGGCGGTTGCGCTTGTTCTTAAGTCTGCGACCATTGCGCGGCCGGGTGACATCAAAGTTTTAAAAATGGGTGAACCTGTTCGTATTCTTGATATTGCGAAAAGCTTGATTTCACTTATGGGTGCTAGTGAAAAAGAAATTCCGATTGTGTTTACGGGATTAAGACCAGGTGAAAAACTTTTTGAGGAACTCTACATCCGAGGTGATGAGCTAAGAACCGAACACCCTGACATTCTCTCACTTCCCAATGGTGATTCGCATCTACAAAGACATGTTCATGAGCTAAAAACAGTTTTAAATTCAATTGAAAAAATGGTTGAGCGTGCCGAAGCTAATGATCCTTTGGCGATTTTAGATTTAAGGGCGCTGGCGAAAACTACTTCGTTTAAAGAAGCGGCGGTTCCGCCAACCTCAAAAGAAAATCAAGCTGAGCTGTTAAACTAAAAGGGCGATTTATGAGTGCAACGATCTCGAAGTCACTAAGTTGGATGCTCGATCCGATCGTTTTATGTTTAGCACTCCTCATACTCACCACCATATTTGCCTCGCAAAAACGTCTTACAATCTATCTCCTGCTGATTATCGTTTTTTTGGGTGCCATAAGCATCTCACCGTTGCCAGAGGTTCTAATGGCGAATCTCGAATTACCGCAATCTAACGATGAAACCCAGTATCGGGAATACGCCGTTGTCCTTGGTGGCGACAATATCCATTTTATCAAAGACAAAAATAAATTTGATTATGCCGAGAGTTTTGATCGGGTCGGTGAAGCGCTTCATCTTTATCGCCAAAAGAAAATATCCAAAATTATTTTAACCGGAGGCGATGTCGAATACGCTGGACAAATTGTCAATGAATCAAAGGCCTCCGCTGCGTGGTTGGTGGCCATGGGTGTACCTGAGGGCGATATACTTACCGAAGAGAAATCGCGCTCAACCTATGAGAATGCGTCCTTCGTAAAAGAAATTATTGATAGCAGAAAAATCACAGAATTTTATCTTATTACAAGTGCCTCGCATATGCGGCGGGCTTTGGGGGTTTTTCGAAAACTTGGTATGAACCCCACCCCGTACTCAGTCGACTATCGTGCGCCTGCGGGCAACGGAAAAATTTTTTGGAATGCGATGGGGTTGGGAAAACTTAGTATCCTTAAAGCTGCGATTTATGAATATGCTGGTATCGCTTACTACACGACGTTAGGCTATCTTTAGCGCTTAAATTCCAAAACCACGTTCGCGAAAAGCTGCTGCCAACTTATCTTTTGCGCTACCCATAACTGGGTCGCCGTGGCTAACTACTAAATTTTCAAAGTCATACGAAAAAACTTCGCCCAGAGAAGCTTCGAAAGCGTTGCGGTCTTCCATAAATTTCAAAAAGAATTTGCTAACTGCAAAACGACGGTAGGTTCCAAACAGGTTTAAAATTATGAGTGGCCCGATACCTCGCACACTCGTCATATTAAAGGCAAAATCGCTGACGATTAAAGTCTTAGATTTTTTGTGATAAAAGACAAACTCACCAACTTTTGGGATTCCCTTAATTTCTATTGTCGGTAGCTCAGCTTGGTGGCTCCAGGTATTTTCATTGAGTTCATGTGTCCAAATGACGCCCTCATGAGCTGCCTGTACTTTGCTATGTCCCCAGACTCGGGCGTTCGGGAAAATACTCAAGGCTAGGGGCACTCCAGCCCAGTGCAATAAAGACGTCGCAACAATATCTGTGACTCCTCTGATATTTTGATACTGCGCCTTTGTTAAGGCAGAACCTGGGGATAGTAAGATTTTGGCGTCGTTTAAGTTCACAATGGTGGAGCGTACAGGGAGCTTCATAAGCGGCATAACTTTAACAGAATCTAAAAATTCAAGATCATTCATCATAGCACTAAAGATACCGCAAAATGTTTTCACAAGAAACATTGACGAAACAACTCTTAGCGTCAACGACAAGGGAATGGACGCAAGTCAGATCTGGTAGTAAAAACCTAAACAAATTTCTTTTAAGGAGTCTTAAATGTCAAAAATACTTATCGCGATCTCAATACTAGTTAGCATCGAAGCCATTGCAATTCCACTGCGAATCGTGGCTGAAGACCAATTTTTGCCAGCAGTCGATTACAATTTCAATGGCATTGCAAAAACGAGCATTTGTTCAGCCTCCGTCGTGAAATTTCGTAACGAAAGTGACGATGCTTATGCAAAGATATTAACAAATGGTCACTGTATAGGAATGGGTAGCCAAGTGGTATTTGGTCATAAAATGCCTGCCCCTGGCGAAGTTTTCGTCAATGTATCAACGAATTTAACCGTGGAATTGCTTGCGGACGATGGTCAAACTACGGTTGCGAGAATTTACAGCGACAAACTAATTTATGGAACTATGACTGACACTGATTTGGCATTATTTCGTTTGGGACTAACCTACAAACAATTAAAATCTAAGTACAACGTGGGTGCTCTTGTGATTGCTGATCGACCGGCACTTCAGGGCACGGCAATTCAAGTTATCTCGGGCTACTGGCGCCGCGGGTATTCCTGTAACCTCGACGGCTATGTCTACAACCTCAAAGAAGACGCTTGGACATTTAAAGATTCACTTCGCTACAGTGAAGAGGGTTGCAGAATCGTCGGAGGAACTTCTGGCTCACCAGTCATTGCTGAAGCAACTCGTGAGGTTATTGGTGTGAATAATACTACCAACGAAAGCGGCCAGAAGTGTACTCTCAACAATCCTTGTGAAGTTACAAAAGACGGAAAAGTTACTATCTACAATAAAGGTGGGTACGGACAGCATACAGACTGGTTGTATTCGTGTCTCAATGACAAGTATGAAGTTGACCTATCCGTCGCCGGATGTACACTTCCAAAACCACGGCACTAAGTCAAAAATTTAAGAATATCATTTCTCATCAAGGCCACGTCCGTAGCACCAGTTTGGGTGCTCGGATAGGCCCAGTTGTCTTGCTCAATAAAAAATAATCTGTTACGAAATGGTTTACGTAAGGTTGGAATAGTGTTGCTGCGGTAGATTCCTTTTTCTGCGAGCGGCAGTGCGTGTCCCCAAAGCGCTAAGCGCAAATCGACAATGTCTTTTTGTTCAAATCCCATGAGTGGAATGATGTCGCGAGCGATTTGTTCTTCAAATTTCTTTTTGTAATGAGAAAATGAATCGGGTCTATAAAGTTCGCTGCGAGCGCCATCAAACGGAAAAGCACGATAAAACGTAAGGACATTGGCGCTGGCGTCGATTTGGGCAAAATTAGCCATCACAAAGTCCGTTGCATTAATTTTTTCTTGAGCGGCCTGGACATTGCCCATGTTGGTTTTGCCTTTACCTGTCAAAAAGATGTCGTATGAGCGCCTCTCCATTTTCTTTTTTATAAGTAAATTGGCGGTCATATAAGAACGGTAGCGAAGTTTGTTGATAGCTGCGAGCCGATCTTCCTCAAGGCCCGGAATAATTTTCTTTGCCACAAACTTGGGACAACATATGACCGCGGTTTTTGTCTTGATACGACGTAATTTCTTCTTGGCGTCTTCGTAAGTTACAATAACGTGATCCGTTTTAACATCCACATGCATGGCAAGGCTATTACAGCGAAAATTGGTGGTCGGAACTTCTTTAACTAGAGCTTCCAAAATTTTTTCGCCCACTTTGGCATTGCCTCCAGCACCAATCAGAATAGGGGCTACTTCTTGTGCTAAGAAATTTAAGCCCGCCGAGGCGCTGAGCTCCTGGGATGAACATGCATAGGTCGACCAACAATAGTGCTCGAGTGCGGTTTCCAATTTTGGCGGCAATTTTCCGCCAGCAATTTTGCTAAGTAAACCGTGCAGATGCCATTGATCATAATATTTTACTGAGGCCAAATCGTCGGGATCCAAGGATGGAATAAATGGGAATGCGCGCTCTTCTTCTTTATTTAATTTTGTGAAGAAATTGCTCATCTTCTTATATTTATCGATCGCCTCGGGTTCAGCTTCACCTTTCCAAAATTTATAATAGAGCTTTCCGTTGGATTCGACAGGATCTGGGTCAATTCTCTCCACAAGAACGTCGCGCAAATCTAATTCCTTAAAATATTGGTACATTGGCTGGCCTTCATGTGGAGAGTCCAAATAAGCGGCTCCAATGGAATAATCAATTCCATTCCAAGATTGGCCTTTAGCGTTTCCACCCAAACGAGGTGCTTGTTCAATTAAAATGGGGTTAAATTTTTTAAACTGATAGGCCGTGAATAAACCCGACATACCGCCGCCGATAATTACGATATTCGCATTTTCAGTAGGACCTTCTTGCTTTTTTCCTTCCATGTACTTGGGTAAGTTCCAAAGCACTCCATGCGGACGGGCGTTGTTATCGCCATAGAAAAATTGTGTGGAGCTATCGCTGAGGGTGCGGTCAATAGGGCCATAGTTTTTTAAAAACTCATTGTCGGATTGGCTGGTAGGTCGTCTTAATAATCCACTACAATTGGCCAGTAAAATTGTCAGTCCACTGGAAATACTTACATTTAAGAAATCTCTTCGTGTTAAAATGTCTTGCCAGCGTTTCATAATATCCTCGTAATATTAGGTTAGTTGACACTCAACTCTTGTCAACCGTAGACTTTTCTGACTTGGAGGAACACATGATTAAACTTTATGGAAGTACGCGTTCAAGTGCTGGCCGCTGCCACGTAATGCTTGAGGAGTGTGGGTTGAAATATGAGGCTCTAAAACTGGACATGGCAAATAAACAGAATAAAAGTCGCGAATATCTTACCTTAAATCCCAATGGAAAGGTCCCGACTTTAATTGATGGCGACTTCGTAATCTGGGAGTCCATCGCGATTAATCGCTACCTTGCCGAAAAATATAAACCCGAATTGTTAGGCAGCACCATTGAAGAACGTGCTCTTATCGAACAGTGGTCAGTGTGGTCATTGGTGGAGTTTCAACCCGACTTGGTAACGATGCTGATTCAAATGGTATTTGTCCCGGAGGCTCGACGGGATCATTTAATTATCGAGAAAGCAAACGCGAGAGTTCTCGAAAAATTTGAAATTTTAAACACACATATGCGTAACCGTGAATTCGTGGTGGCAAATTATTTTTCACTTGCCGATCTGAACTCTGCAAGCGTGGCAAATATCGGTTTGGGACTGGGAATGAATCTCGGCGATTATCCGCATATGATGGATTGGTTGATGAGAATGAAAGCCCGAAAATCATTTAAGACGGTAGCAGAACGAGGGTAAGAGATTATTGACGCAGTATGGACTGGAAAAAGTCTCAGGCACCTCATTTATACTCCACCGAAATAACCTCAATAATAGCGTCGCCATTTGGTTTTTTTATTGTCACCTCGTCGCCGATTTTTTTTCCGATCAAGGCTTTGGCGATGGGGGACCTCCAAGATATAATTCCGGCTGAGATATTGATTTCGTCTTCACCAGCAATTTTATAGGTTTTTTTATTCCCGTCTTCATCAGAAATTGTCACCGTGGCCCCGAAAACGATTTTGGCTTTGTCACCCTTATTTTCTTTAGGATCCACAACATGGGCGGCATCGATTCTTTTAATTAAAAACTCTAAACGCTTATCGATTTCGCGCAATTTCTTTTTGTTATAAATATAGTCGGCGTTTTCACTGCGATCTCCGAGACTTGCGGCCCAGGCGACAGCTTTTACAGTTTCGGGACGGTCAACGTGAAAAAGCTTTTGATATTCATCTCGTAAACTCTTAAGTCCTTCGGGAGTGATATAGTTTGGATCTTTACTTTTACTCATCTGCCACCGACGAGGAAGGCAAGGCCTAACACCACGGCTAATATTCCGAGAGTCCTATTAATTGTCACTTTTTCCGTTTTAAGGACCCACGCCATCGGAACCGATACTACCGGAGCTAGCGATGACAAAGTAGCGCCAATCGCGAGTGGCGAGTGGGCAAGACCGTAGGTAAAAAACATTGAACCAAAAAACGCTTCGACCATAAAGTATTTTGCACCAAATTTCACATCGGCCTTGGTCATCGTAAGCGGCGCGCGTGGCAATAAGATTTTTGCAAAGAGGGGAGTCATTACGACCCCACTTATGAGGCGAAGTACATTGGCCACAGGAATGGAAATTCCCAGCGTACCATTTGCAATTGCAAAACCGTTGACGGCCCATAAAATCGAAGTTGCCATTGCGAAACAGATTCCTGTGGCAATATCTTTTCGATTGGTCTTTTCGTTTCTGGCGGGCGTGGTAAGAACCACGGTGATGACTCCGACAATGGTGATTCCAAGCCCCAACAGTTGCAGAGGGACCAGGGTTTCACTCTTAAAAAAATATCCAAACAAAGCCGTCCAGATGGGGTAGGTTGAGGTGATAGCGAGTGCGCCCGGGACTCCAAGGGAGCGTGTGCTAGAAAGAAAAAGAGCGTCGGCAAAACCGTAACTTGAAAAGGTCGAGAGTGCAAACCAGCCGAGATGAGAAAATGTAACTTTGTAGAAGTCAGAAATTTGCCCAACTAAAAGTGTAGTGACGACGAACATCGGGAAGCCAAACATAGAACGCGTAAAGCTAACCGCAAATGCAGAATTATGTTTAGCCAGTTTAGAATATCCTAAAGAAGCCCAGGCCCAAGTTATCGAAGACCCAAATGCCGCAAGCGGGCCCAAAATTTCAGTTTGCATGAGATCATCCTAACAGTAGGACTCTCCTAAAGTCGAGGCTCATTGGTAATTTGATTTCATTATCTATAAACTAGATACCGAGGAGATGCGACTATGAAATATGCAAGACTTCTATTAAGTTTGGGAATTTTCGTTTCTTTCGGTCTAGCTCATGCCGAGGACGTACCCGCCGACCCCGCAATTCAAACGCAGCGGTCAACGGAGGCATCTCCAGAAACCGCTCCAGCACCGGAACCAATTCCTGAATCAAAAATCGAAGAAGCTACCCCCGAGCCCCCTCCGGAGAAAACCCAAGAGCCAGAACTAGAAAAGAGCGAGAAAAAGAAAGTAAATAAAACCCGAAAAGTAAAAACTGCCTGTGACATATTGGATGGCCCTGGTGGTAAAAAGGTTGGGACCTTAAAGGTAGGGACCCCGATTTGGACTGACGGCCATGATGACGGGTGGGTAAAGGTTTATCGTAAAGCTGGCATCGGCTATTCTAAGACCGACTGCTTTGAATGATAATATTTCTATTTTTATTTAATAGCCTTTCATTTGCACAAGATTTTAATCTCGAAGCGACGGATTTCAAAGTCACGGTGGGTGCAAATTTATATCCTAAAAGTGGCGGGGTTTCGGGAGAGATTGGCAAGGGACTTTACCTTTGGGGTAAGAAAACTGAAAAAAATTTTCGCTACGGATATCTGCGGCCGTATGTATTGGCTGCTACCTCTTTTACGGTTAACCAGGGCGAGGTGGGGATACAGATTTTTCCGATTTCATTTTTCGGGTTGAGTTTGAGTCATCGAACATCAGTGCGCAGCAAAGAATTTGAGGGTTTGCCTTGTGGCATAAACAATTGCCTTAGCGACGTGAAGACCAACTCGCTACGCTTTCATTTAGTGTTGGGATACGAGAAATTATTTTTTCTTTACAATACTCAGTTCGCGGCTACTGAAAACCTCGATAAAACTAAAAACTTTATCGATGAAAATACAATGTTGTTGAATGCCGAGTAACGACCACTATTTTAATTCTGATGTTGTCTTGGGCTATCAGCTCAATTCAGATTTGAGTTTGGGAGTCAACTTTAACGATACGGCGGTTAGAACAAGTGTAAATTCCAATCTCATGCGTTCTGTGTTTATGAGCTACAGACGCGACCACTTAAGTTTCATCCTTGGTGGCGGGTATTATGAATCGAGCTTACAGAGCAGAGACGTCACGATCTACGGACTAGTACGTTTGTTCCTAGGAAGTTCTCTTGATATTACTCGGTAATCGTCACTGTCTTAGTCTTAACGGTTTGGGTCACCACGGTTACTTTTTCTACCATCACTAAATAGCGGCGAGTCGCGGCCGGCAATGCCTGCCACATACGCCAACTAAAAAATAATCCTAATACGGTAAATGGAACTAAGAAAAGCGGCCAAAAATGCCAATCTTTAGAAGTGAGGTACCCTAAACAAAATGACTGCACTCCACTTCCTAAATACACACAGCCATCGACAATTCCCGATGCGGTGGCAGTGGCTTTTCTTCCCCCAAAATCAGCAGCGGCTGTTCCTGACATAATGGCGTGCACGCCGATTACAGCAAGAGAAATAAGTACGGCGCAAGATCCTACGGCGACAGGGGAGCTAAAGAGAGTAAATGACATTGTGGTTGTCAAAACTATCATCGCCGCATTCAAGATTGCAGCTGGTGGGCCGCGGCGTGACTGAAAAAGTTTATCCGAAATCAGGCCGGCGGTAAATCCTCCCAAAATGCCGGTGATACAAAGTAAAAGTCCCCAATGTTTTAAAAAGAATTCCGCTCCTGGTTGGGGAACTTCTTTGGCAAAAATAAAATACCACTGTAGAACGCCGTTACGAACAACACCAGTCGTAAACTCTACAAGGGCAATCGTAAGCATAATTGGATTGGTAAAAATTCTGGTAAGAAGCTGTTTTATCGTGAAATCCTCTTCCATTTCTCCAGAGGAGGCATCATGTGTGTCAAAATCATCAAAGTTAGCTTGTGAGGGTGTGTCTTTTAATAAAACCATGTCAATCAGCGCCCATATAATTAAAACAAATGCTGGAATAAAAAATACCAACCAAATAGCGTCGGAGGTTCCAGTGTCAATTGCAAACGTGGAACGAATAAAATTTTGGAATGCGGTGGGATTGTCGCTACCTTTTAGCTTTGAGGCGTCGATAATGGCTTGCCCCCAATCAAAGGCAAAATAGACTCCAAATGAAATAAGTGTTCCAAAAATCGCGCCGAAAATTCCCCGTTCCCGGACGTGAAACCAATAAGCTTTAACTTTGATAATTGAGACGGCGCCATAGCTTTGAAAAAACATATTAAGACCATAAAGGCATGACATTGCTACCACAAGATTGTGAGTGAGTTGTCCCTTTAGAAATAAATAAGTCACAATTCCCATCATGACGTTGGCCACACACGAGCCAAGGGCTGCGATAATAATTCCCTTTTTACCCCCAATTTTATCAACCAACGGCCCGTTCAAAAGAAATGAGAATCCGTAAACAAAGGTGCCGACGCCAAAAATGATTCCAAAGTCTTCTTTAGTCATCATGTTGCCAAGGGCATTTTTTGAAACGTTTAAGTTATAGCGAGCCATATATAAAAAGGCGTAGGTCATACCAAGGGGAAACCAGTTGACAAAACGGCGGAACATAAATTTTTTGCCGTGTTCTAAGGGATTGTGTTGGAAATATAGCCAAACCACAAATACCAGACTTCCGCCGACAACTAATAAATCCATAGGTGCCCTCCTAATGAGATTTTTGTTGGTTCTAGCTGAGTACTAAGGCGTTTTGCAACGAAATACTCAGGAAATTAATCCCTAGCATTTCCGCTACTTATCTTGATAAAATGCTGGAGACCAGAACAGGAGATAGATCATGCAATCAAACAATGCCTCACTCATCAAAGTTTTGCCCGAAAACTGGTTTACTCGCGAGGTTGCTAAGCATTCGGGAGGTCGGCGAGTGCTAAAGTCTCTAGGTTATAAGCTGGCACGACGTAATTTAGGTGATTTCAATATGGATTTGGATCTTGCTGATCGATGGGGAGTTTCTAAATACATATTGCGACACGGCAGTTACGATAGCGACCTTTGCAATCTGGTAAAGTCCAAAATTAGGGCAAATTCCGTTTGTGTGGACATTGGTGCAAATATTGGGTTTTGGACCAATTTCTTAGTAAGTTCTTGTCGCGCGTTACAGGTGTTTGCGGTTGAGCCTGAGCCTAAAAACTTGTTTTTATTAAAGAGAAATATAGAGCTCAATAATAATCAGGATAAAGTTAAAATATTACCCTATGCCCTTGGCGAAAAAGAGGGCCGATTAGGTCTTTACCTTTCAAAGGACAATGCCGGAGACCATCAGCTTTATCAGACTGCAGAAGTCAGAGAGAAGATTGACGTGGAGGTTTTTCCGCTTGATACCCTCCTTCCTGAAATTAAAATCGATTTCTTAAAAATTGATGTCCAGGGATATGAGTCTTACGTTTTTAAGGGAATGAAACAGCTGATTGAGCAGAGTAAAAACATGGCAGTACTCATGGAGTTTTGGCCGGCAGCAATTAAGAGGGCAGGAGGAGATCCATTAGAAATACTTTCAATGTTCCAAGCGCAAGATTTCACCCCCTATATTGTCGATACTCAGTATAGTCTTAAGAAGATTAAAATGCAGGAAATTTCCGCGTACGTTCCAGGTGATCATCATGTTGATGTCTATTTGACGCGAATTTGACTTTGTCAGAATTTTTTCATGTAATGAAATTCATGAAGAGAATACCGCTTATTATTTTTTGTATTATTTTTGTAGGTTGTTATAGCGTCCAACGCAGTCCATCTCTTAACGAGACTGAAAATAAAAAATTAGCTGACATTTTTAGTCGTAGTTACGAGGAAGACCTTAAGTTAAAACCTATGTTGGCGACCTCAATGGGGCGCAAAGAGGGGTACGGCCGCCTCAACGATGTATCCGAAGAGTTTGATACTCAACAATTTGAAATCTTGAAAAAAAGAATGAAGGAGCTAGAAACGATTCGTTATGCTTTTTTAGGTGACGAAGAAAAATTGAGCTACGATTTCTATAAGTACCTAAATCAGGTCGAACTCGAAGGTGAAAAATTCCGTTACCATACTTATCCCATAAACCAAATGTCGGGACTGCATAGCGAGTTAATTAGTTTTATGACCAATCGGCATTTGATTGAATCGATTCCTGATGCCGAGGCCTATATTTCACGGTTAATGGGATTTCATCTGTATCTGAGACAAATTGTTGAAAAACTAAAGACGAGGAAAGTTAAAGGGGTAGTTGCTCCCGCTTTTGCGCTTGAAAAATCCATCGGAGACATAAAGAATATTCTTTCAACCGCCGTTTTGCTAACTGATTTCAAGGAAAAAATCAGAAAATTAAATCTGCATGAAAAAGAAAGTAATTCGTTAATTGCCCGCGCTGAAAAAGCGGTGGCTGAATCTGTTGAGCCGGGGTTCAAAGACTTAAATTCTTACCTAGACGTTTTGAAAAAATCAGCGCCGAAGGAAGGTGCGGCGTGGACGCTTCCGCGTGGCTATGCTTTTTATGACTATTCTCTTCGTGAAAAAAATACGACGAATATGACTGCAGAAGAGATTCACCAATTGGGAATTGCTGAGGTCGGCACGATTAAAAAGGAAATTCTCCTCTTGATGAGTACTTTAGGTTTTAGGGGTAAAAATTGGAAGGAACTTAACACCTATATTAAAACTAATCCTAAATTTAACTATTCCAATGACGACAAAGGCAGAAAAGAATTTTTGTCAGACTCTGAACGGGTCATTAAAAACATGTATAATAAACTCGGAGAAGTATTCGGAGTTTTACCTCGTGCCCCGTTAGAGGTGCGTCCGGTAGAGCCTTATCGTATTCATTCAGCAGGACTGGCCTTCTATGAAGAGCCGACCCCAGACGGAAAAGTTCCCGGGCTTTATTATGTCAATCTTGGAAATATGGAGCAGGCCACGCGCTACGAAATGGAAGCCCTGGCCTACCACGAAGGGATTCCTGGCCACCACATGCAGATCGCTATTGCGCGCGAACGAAAAGATCTTGCGCAGTTTCGTCAATATAAATGGCTTTCTGCATTTGGTGAGGGCTGGGGACTTTATGCGGAGCGTTTGACTAAAGAAATGGGGATGTACACCGATCCTGTTATGGATTTAGGAAGATTGACGATGGAATTGTGGCGAGCGGCCCGGCTCGTAGTCGACACGGGATTGCATGCGAAAAAGTGGTCGTATAAAAAAACTAAAGATTGGATGCTTGAAAATACTCTGGGCGGAGAGGTCGAAATTGACTCTTCAATTCAGCGCTACTTAGTTCTACCAGGGCAGGCCACGGCCTACACAATTGGAATGCGAAAAATTTTGGAGATACGGGAGAACGCCAAGAAAAAACTGGGCGCCAAATTTGACTTAAAATCTTTTCACGATGAGCTGTTACGTCAAGGCACTCTGCCATTGGCAATTTTAGAAAGTCATATGGCGAAGTGGTCTGATAAACAGACACGCTAGTGGTGTTTTTAGCAAGATTAATCTTGATACATGTTCATGACTTTCAAAAACACCACTGGAAAGTCAAAATCTTTTTCCATTCGCAAGCGAGCGCGTTTTGCAAACTCTTCCCAACAATTCCTTTCTCCTAAAAATCGCTCTACCACCTCTGTTACTGCCGTCGGGCTTTTTGGCGCAAAAAGCCAACCCGTTTTTCCTTCATTAATAATTTCAGGTGTACCTCCTGAATTCGTTCCCATACACGGAACACCGGCGACTTGTGCCTCCATAAGTCCAAGCGAAAAGCATTCCTTGTAGGTTGGCAATATGTACCCATCAAAAGCGCGCAAATATTTATAGGAATCGGGAATGCCACCAACAAAAAATACTCGCTCCCGAATATCTATTGGCAACTCGTGGATAAAGTGCATGAGTTTGCGATTGTAGAGGGCACCAGCTTGGTCAGCGGTTGGGTGGCCAACCCAGGCAATGGCTAAGTCCATATTTGATTTTAAAAGAGGAAGCATTCCCTCAACGAATTCAAAAACACCTTTACCAGAATCAATTCTATTTACCGAGCCAATGATCGTTTTATTTTGTGGAAGTTTAAGAGAGTGTCTAGCCATTTCGCGTGACAATAAAAAATTGTCAATATTCTTAACGTCTCTACCATAATTAACGACTCGAATTTTCTCAAGAGGAACGGGCATGATCTTTTCTAAATTATCTTTTGCTAACTGACTCGAACACCAGATTTCATCGATATTTGAATATAGCAATTTGTGAAACGGATCATTTTTCTTATGATCGAGCCATATATGAGTTTGTAAAATAATTTTTAGCTTCTTAGGAGTCAAATATTTGCGGAAAAAGAGGAATGGCCAGAGATAACGGGCATCTAAGGTGCTATGAAGATGCAAAATTTTGATGTCATCTTCATTGGTAAAAAGATGGGTCCCAAAGCGCAAATAAAAATCAAGTGGGATAACAGGAATATGAGTTTGTATACACTTTTTTTCGAGAGGGGAATTTCTGAGCGCAACGAATTTAACTTCGTGGCCCATAGTCTTCTGAGCGCATGCAAGAATCCAGGCATATTGCTCAAGACCGGAAAAGCTCGGACGGGGGCAAAAGTGTACGACTTGCATTAGCTCGACTTTAAGACGTCTGTTACGAGGTCGACGATCATATCAGAATTGGGCATATCAGGCCAAAGCGGCAAGCGAAGAATTCTTTCTGATACAGAGTTGGTGATACTTAAATCGCCGTGAGCGCGGCCAAATTTTTTTCCTCCGGGAGAAGAGTGAAGGGGAACGTAGTGGAAAGTAGCTGCGATTCCCTTGGCTTTTAGAACCTCAAGGGCTTTGGTGCGGGCTTCAAGATTTTGCATGAGTAAATAAAAAATATGGGCGTTATGTTCACAGTGTTCGGGGACAACAGGACGAGAGACTATTTCTTTACCCTCAAAGTTTTCAAAGGCCTTGTTATATTTATTCCAAATTTCGCTTCGCCTTTCAGTTATTTCATTGGATCTTTCAAGTTGCGCCAACAAGAGTGCCGCTAAAATATCGCTTGGTAAATACGATGATCCAACATCCATCCATGAGTACTTATCAACTTCGCCACGGAAGAATTGAGAACGATTGGTTCCTTTTTCACGAAGAATTTCAGCGCGTTTAATAAAATCAGAACTATTGATTAAAAGCGCACCGCCCTCGCCAGCAACGATATTTTTTGTATCGTGAAAACTCAAACTCCCAAGATCACCAATAGTTCCTAAGAACTTCCCTTTGTATTTTGAATTCATACCTTGGGCTGCGTCTTCGAATACAAGTAAGTTCTTTCGCTTAGCGATTTCTAAAATTGTGTCCATTTCACAACTGACACCGGCGTAATGAACCACCATAATGGCCTTAGTTTTATTGGTAATCGCCGCTTCAATTTTTGTTTCGTCGATATTTAATGTATCTGATCTTATTTCAACAAATACTGGGACAGCACCTCGCAACACTATGGCGTTGGCTGTTGATACGAAGGTAAAAGAAGGCATAATAACTTCATCACCATGTTTGAGATCAGATAAAAGCGCGCTCATTTCTAAAGCGGCAGTGCAGGAATGGGTCAATAGCGCTTTTTTAGTTTTCACATTTTTTTCTAACCAAGCATGGCATTTTTTAGTAAAAGACCCGTCGCCACAGAGGTGACCAGAGCGTAGGGCTTCGATAACGTATTTTTCTTCAAGGCCTGAAATAGAAGCGCGACTAAAAGGAATTTTCTTATTGTCCATTGGGTGCTATGATAGCTAAGTTGTGCGTGCAAATGAAGCAAAAAAATGATCTGCTCAAAACTTGTTTTGTCGTTTTAATGAGTTTCAATGACCTATTGCCGCTTTAATTATTATTAGATGCTGCCTTGGGGTTCGATTTTTTGCTCGGAAGGTTTTCTAGAAGGGCTCTATTTCTGTAAAACAAGGCGGCGCCTTGGTAATACGCAATCGTATCTTCTACGGTTTCTCCCTCTGGCGGTAACGGCACCAAATTCGTTAGAGATGCCACCTGAAAACGATCAATTTTTTGTTTTGGTCCCAAGATAACTAGTTCATTATTCTTATACAGTCCCACAAATTGAAAGTTAGAAACAAAGGCGCGATTAGGACTTTTCTTATTTAAATCTTCGCCAAAAAACCGATTGTCATATTTCCAGTTTAAGTACCCTAAAATTGTTGGCACGATATCAATTTGGCTCGAAAGCTCAGTATGAATTTGTTTTTTTACAAAATTAGGATTGTAGAAAATTACTGGGATTGTATAATCTTCCAGAGGAACTTGGGCTTTACCGCTAAGGCCTGCGTTATGATCCGAAGCAAAAACAAAGAGAGTGTTTTTATACCACGGTTTTCTTTCAACATTTTTTAGAAATTCACCGATTGCGTAATCTGCATACTTCACAGCACCGCCGCGACCAGAGCCGGAAGGGATATCAATTTTGTTATCGGGATATGTATAGGGGCGATGGTTTGAGGTTGTTAACACAACATGAAAGAATGGTTTTTTGTTTTTATGGTGAAGATCAGCCTCTTTTTCAACACGCTTAAATAAATCCTCGTCGCAAACACCCCAAGCATTGGAAAAAGTAATTTCTTCTTTAGTCAAACTTCCCTGATCGATGATTTCAAAGCCATTGCTAATAAAGTATTCCTTCATATTGTCAAAATAGGAATATCCTCCATAAATAAACTGGGTTTTATAACCTCTTTGTCGAAAAACGCTACCGAGATTAAATAAGTTTTTTCCTTCAGGGCGGCGGACGATGGATTGGCCAGGAGTCGGGGGAACCGCAAGCGTTAGCGCTTCGAGTCCGCGAACAGTCCTTGTTCCAGTAGCAAACATATTTCTAAAAAATAATCCTTCGTTAGTAAGGCGATCCAAATTCGGTGTTATATGATCTTTACTCCCATAAGTGTCCATAAACTTTGCACTCAAACTTTCCATTACCACTAAAATCACATTGCGCCTTTGCTCGCTGTCAGAGGGGGTCTCGTGGCGATGAATTCCATGTTCTTTGGTAACTTGTGACTCTGGAAATAATTTCTCTAGGCGAGAAATAACCTGATCTTCGTCGCGTGTGGCGTAAAACTCGGTGTAGTTTATCTCGTTGTGAAAATACGCAGAAAGAAAAGAGTAAATTCCATTTTTAGACAACTCATTGGCTTCGCGGTAGGGAGTTGATTCAGCAATTGCCTGTGAAAATAAAAATGAATCGAGAACAAGAAGTAAAACGACAAAACCCAGCTGCCAGCTCTTAGTTTCGTTGGTGTTTTTTAACGCCCAATAGGACAGTCCAGCGCTCAAAATGGCCACAAAAAAAAGAAACCATCCAAAAGGGTAGGATTCCCAAATGTTATTTATAACTTCTGTCGTATATATTAAATAATCAACGGCAATAAAATTGTAGCGACTTTTAAATTCATCCCAAAAGAATGGCTCTCCGAACGCCGCAAATAAAAAAACCATAAAGGCAACGAGTAAATAAGTGCCCTGAAAAATGCGAAACCATTTTTTAAAATGGTAGGCTTTCGGTAAAACGAATCGAATTGCGATCAAAGGCGCAAACGCATAACATAATACGATCAGATCAAAAAAAGCACCTACAAAGAGAGAGCGAATAATTGGAATTACTGGCGTCGAGGTACCAAACATTACAATAGTCGCGATCAAGTAAACTCGAATTAGTAAAAATAGGATTAAGTTAATGCCAAAAATTCTTGCCATATCCATTTGTCATGCTACCTGACATAAGGTCGAGATTCAAGGCCCGTACTAGTACAGTTTTGGCCGCGCTGCTAAGCTTATAAAACTATGTTAGAGCTGATTATATTTGCAATGTTGAATCTGAATATTGCCAATGCCCAGACCTGTCCTGATTCTGACGAAGTCCAAGCGGTTTTGTCTATGAAATATAGTGGAGAAAAGCGCCTGTTTGTTTGCGGCTTTGAAGACAAAACTCAAAAACCCCAAAATGGCAAAAAACACTTGTCTAATTTTGGCGTATTTTATGAATCTGAAAAAGACATAAAAAAAATTTTTTCTGTCGGAGCATCTGAACCTTACTGGGTGAGTATCGACAAGAAAAAAGGTATGTTGTTTGAAGAAATTGCTTGGGTTGCCGATCGCTATGTACCGCTGTTTAATTCCAAAATCAATTGCGGCAAGACCGACTGTTTACGTACTTCTTCAGTATGCTCCGTTCCGGATAAAAAGAAAAAAGATAAAAATAACCAACTGCCGAAGATTGATATTCTGAAGCAAATAGACAAAAAAATTCGTGGAAAGTTCACGCAAATTGCTCAACCGGTCGCCATGATGATAGAAATGGCGTTAGCGCAGACACTCGATGGCAATATGGAAACTGCCAAACTTTTCGAGAGTAATGAAATCATGGATAAAGTCGACTTGCCGGCAGGACAACAGTTTCTAGTGTCTAAAAAAATTTACGACCGGGTAAAGGCTGCGGGTTGTTTTAAGACGGAAAAGAAAGAAAAGCTGAATGTTAAAAGGTAAGAAAATTTTGATTGTTGACGACGAGCCTGATTT
This sequence comes from Proteobacteria bacterium SG_bin7, assembly GCA_002083485.1. GTDB lineage: Bacteria > Bdellovibrionota > Bdellovibrionia > Bdellovibrionales > SG-bin7 > SG-bin7. Next base: position 83,919 of record LWDK01000055.1, read on the forward strand.
GCGCGACTTGCTCTCTGAAGAATTTCAACATCATGGCTGTGAAATTACTGTGGCCTCTAATGGGCACGCGGCTTTGCAGCGCATAATGAGCAATGATGTCGATTTGGTAATTTCAGATATTCGCATGCCCGATATGGATGGTACTCAATTACTCGAAAAAATAAGAGAGATAGACCCGCAAAAGCCCTATGTATTTTTACTTACGGGATATGCGGATATTAATGCGAAAGAAGCGACAAAAAAGGGTGCGAAGGCCCTGTTTTTGAAGCCAATAGACTGGCAAAAACTTGTTAAGCAAATAGAAGAGTGCTTGGATGACTAAAATAATCTTTCCGCTGTTGTTATTATTGGCTCTAGGAAATATAAATTGCTCTGCGCCCGCTATAAAGTCCTGCAAAGACGGAGAGGGGTATAATTTGGGTTTTCAGGATGCACTTTATGGAAGCCCCTACCCCAACACGAATGAAAAAGACGGCGAAAAAACTTGTGAAAAATATAAACAAGGTTTTAGCTTTGGCCTAAAAAAATTCTGTAAATCTAGTTATGGTTATGAGTTTGGAGTTCAGGGACAGCTTTACCAAAAAAGCTGTCCTAAAGTTAGTGAAGCGAAGTTTCTTACCGGGTATCTCGCCGGAAGAAAAAAGTACCTCAACGATGAAATCAACGACCTAAAAGGATTGATGAAATCCATCGATAACGACCTTAAAGTCAAAGAGAGAAGGTCGCCAGCCGAAGAGGTTACAAAGCTAAAAATACGTAAGGAAACGGTTAACAGGGAGCTCACTCGTCTTAACCAAGAGCTCGAGAGACTGCGCTAAAAGCAGCAGAAAATCTCTTTCTAAGATTGATACACGAGATACACTCAAATTGAGAATAATTGGTTTTATTGACTCATAAGAATTAAAATCATTAGAAGAAACCTTACAAGGGGTACGTTTGTGAGCAAGGTTACAGATACTGTGTCCGTAGATGATGGTTCAGACATCTTTCAATATTTAATTGCTGAAAAAAATAAGGTATTGGTAGTCACTTTGATAGGGATTATGGGTGCCCGTTTTGAAGTTGAAATGCTAAAGTGTTTGCGTGAGCTTGATACCACGGATTTTGGTTTGGCAATTGTAAACATGCGCGATGTTTCGGGCTGTGATAATTATGCGATAAATTTTATGGCGCAGCTCAAAAAGGTTCTGCGTAAAAAGTCCACAGATATAGCGATATGTGGGGTGCGCCCATCAATAAAAGATTTTCTGCTTGCGCAGGGAGTGCTCAGCAAAACAGAAATCTTTAACAACGTAAAGGATGCCTTATTGAGGTATACCTCCACATCCAATAAGTCGGCGGCATAATCTAAATCTAGTTGGCGCTGGAAAGAATTTTTTATAGGATACAAAGTCCGGAGGCCAACATGTCCAAATTTATGTTTTCAAAATTAGCTTTAGTTTTAGCTATTACAACGGTGGTCAATAGTTTTGCGGCTACAGACGCCTCTAAAGAAAATGATAAGAATGCAAAAGTTCACCCGTTATGGGCAGTCACCGAAGGCATTGATGCACCGGAATGCACTTATTACGACAACGAATCAAAAACGATTTTTGTGTCTGCCGTTGGAGGTAAGCCAGACGAAAAAGATGGGAATGGAGCTATTCACAAACTTGATAAAAGCGGAAAAATGATTGCCAAAGATTGGGTCAGAGGACTGAACGCTCCTAAAGGGCTGCGTGCCTACAAAGGCACATTGTGGGTCAGCGATATTGATCAGGTCATTGCTATTAACATAGAGGATGGGGCTGTCGCCAAGAAAATCGATATTCCCGGAGCTAAATTTCTTAACGACGTGGCCGTCGATGATAGTGGAGTTGTGTTTGTTTCTGACACACTGGTAAGTCGCATTTATCGTATTGAAGGAGATAAATCATCGGTATTTATTGACGGTAAACAGCTGGAATCGCCTAATGGCTTGCTAGTTCATGGAAATAAACTCATTGTTGCGTCGTGGGGCCTCATTGAAGAAGGGAATTGGAACACCAAATCCACAGGACACATCTATTCAATCGGTCTAGGCACAAAACTAATTAATAAAATTACTCGCCGACCACTTGGTCACCTTGATGGCTTAGAAATGGATAGTAAGGGAAACTTTATCGTATCAGACTGGATGGCTGGGAAAGTATTTCGCGTGAAAGCCGCTAGTGGGAAATCAGAAACGCTGATGTATGGGTTTAAAGGGTCAGCGGATATCGGAATTATTCCATCGACTCAAATATTAATAGTGCCACGCATGGGCGAAAACAAAGTGACGGCCTATCCACTTTCGAAGCTTTAATTTTCAATGTCATATTTCTTACACGCTTTACCGTCTGCGAACTTTTTCTGACAGCAATTAGTCATTTCCACAAATTCGCGGCGATGTCTTTGCCACAATCCGCGCACTTCTTTTACCTCAGCGACAGATGGCTTCAAAGGTTTATTGTCCTCACCCATAAAATTTAGTTTGTAATTTATAGAATCACTTTTTCCCCGAATTACCATTTCAAATGGACGAATAGTGTCTTTAGCCGTCTCTCCGCCACGACTGCGTAATATATGTGTGAAGTTTGTGCTGGCTGGAGCTCGAATTACGGTATGTTCGACAGAATCTTTTTGTTTTTTGGGACTGGCTTTCAAGCTTCCGTTTTCACAGCGCGCGGTAAAATGGGGCTCTTCAAAATCTTCAAAAATTTTCTTGGTGGAGTTACACAATTTCGAATCACTGTTCATAGCGGCAATTTGATCATCTATGCTCAACGAAAGTAATTTTCGCATATCAGGCTCCAAAAGATCACACCCTTTAAAAGCGGTCGCGGCCCAATCATTCAATCCGGCTTGGCTGAGTCTACCTTTGGGTTGATAAGGAGATGATGAGCGATAGTTCAGATGTGTACCAATTGCAGCTCCGATCGCTGCTGAAAGTGTTTCCCCATTGGGGTTTTGGAAAGCGTCGACCATAATGGCGCAACTACTCGTATCATCATCGCAGCTACAAAGTAAAGTAGTTCGCAGCTCCTGCAGATCATTCACACTTAAACCACAGTCGGCATTGGCGTTAGAAAAGAATGAAAAAACCAGAATAAAAATTAAAACCATTGTCGACTCTCTTTACAAACAGAAGTGTTTTTACGTTTTGCAGACATTTGCTTTTCAAATTCACCACCCACACAGCGGCCAAGAACCTGGCCGAGATCAACTCCCTGTGTCGATAACCTGACATTTTTCGGAATTGAAATTTTGCGATAGCAACTTCTAGCGATTTTTTCGACCATAGATCCACAAGTGGAAAAATCGGATTCAAAACAAAAGCCGTAATATTCTTTTGAATCACAAAAGGCCGCTGGCAAACTGCGCGACATCAACTCCATCCATTCAATGCTAGAAATGACGTACTTAAAACTGGCGGGCTCACGTTTATTGACATTTGGATTATTTTTTTTGTTAGCCGCGAGGCTATATCCCAAAAAAACAAACGAAATGATGAAAAGAACGGGGTAGAATAACCGATTCATAACCGGTTAATTTATCGGCAGAATTCAGCTATTTCTTCAGTAGCTAATTATTATTTTTTACTAGGGGATTTGGGTTATTATATAAAAGATATTTAGCACTTTCATAAAGTCCAAACGTAAGCTCTTGCATTTTTTGAAAACGCTCAGGATTACTTTTACTTAGGTCTTCTTCAGGAGTGTCTGAAGTATAGTCAAATAGTCCCTGGCAAATAAACTTGGCGTTACATTTTACGACAAACTGATCATCTATGACTGCAATTCCTGGTGGATTTTCATAGTAAGTGTAGAGCAAGGCCGTTTTCGGGCCAGAGGCCGTGCTCGCATCAAATAGATTTCTTCCCAGAGTCGTATTGGTGTGGGCCCTTCCGGCGAGCGAGGCAATTGATGTCATAACGTCAAGCTCACTTGAAATCACATCCATAGTTTTAGGGTTAGGGAATAATTTTGGCGAATAAAATATCAGGGGGACATGCCAACGCGAAAGTCCCAAGAACTTTTCACCTCTACTTAGATTTTTTGCGCTATTTTCGGGGAGTCCGTGATCGCCCTGAATGACAAAGAGAGTGTTAGTAAAATATTCGGATTTTTGTGCTAGTTCAAAAAACTTTCCTAAACTATAATCTTGAAAGCGCAGAGAATTTAGTTCTTCAACAGAAATAAATCCGCCATCTCTAATTTTTTCTTCGCTGAGATTTACCAAGGTGAAGTCGTCGCGATTTTGCGGAATTGTATAAGGGCGATGAAATCCAGCGGTCTGAATGACGGCAAAAAAAGGCTGATCTCCTTGGGAGACAAATTTTTTATGGGCTTCTTTAAACAGGTCCAAGTCGGAAATTCCCCAAACATCATTACGTCCACTTGAGAAATTTCCTTCTTCGACGATTTCAATGTCAGGGATATTATAAGAAATAAGTCCGCGAATATTTCCCCAGCTTGTACTCCCACCCAAAAAATAAAATTTCTTGGTGTCGGTAAACGAATTTAAAATCAGGTTTTGACTGGCAATTAGTGGATTGCGTGAGGATGTATAATCGGAGTTAACATCGGGGATCGCCGTTAAAATTCCAAATATCGAGCGTGCGGTCCCTTCGCTAGGAACATAGTGCTTACGAAATAAAACTCCTTGGCGTGCAACTTTATCTAAGTTGGGTGTTGGATCTGCGGCATTGCCGAATACTCCGGTTTTGTATGCAGCCTGAGATTCAAGTACTATCATTACCACATTTATTGGCTTATCAAGTGGTGGTGGGTTGACATTTCGTTTGAAGTCAAGGGGCTCTGACGAAGTATTGAGTCCCAAGTAACTGCGAACAGGTTCAATATATTTTTTTGTCGTTTCCACACTGTATTCTGTCTTTCGGTATTTGAGCGTATCAAAAAAATAATGGACCGGATTTACCGCAAGTGCGGTAGTGAAGGCGTTATTTGAAAAATAGGCATCGCTCCAGCGTAGAGGATATTGTGAAAACTTTCCGTGGAGACCGATCAAGATAAATAAAGCGGCCATTGTTCCATTTAAGAAAGATTGTTTAAAAGAAATATTTTCAATAGATTTATTAACTGCCGGCAATATCAGTCGTGTGAAAATAACTGAATATATCCAGGCAAAAAATAGAATAACTATTCCTGCCTTGATTACCGGATAGCTTTCCCAAACCATTTGCGCGGAAATACTAATATCAACTAAAAATCTAAGGGCAGTGGCATTAGCATGGGTACGCAAATAGTCATAGTAACCAAAATCCAGTAGATAAAACGCAAAGACAATAGTCATTACGAAAACCCAATAAGCTTTCCAAATCTTTCTTGCTGAGAGAGACCAGCGAGGATTAAAGTAACGCAAATTTAATAATAAAATATTTGGTAAGGCCAGAACGAGAGCGACCCGAAGGTCGTAGCGAATTCCTAAGAACCAAGCGGTCCAATATTCCTTGCGGGTCATATCGAAGCCGCTTTTAAACGCCCACCAGAATCCGATCCTCATAAGAATAAAAATAAGAAGGGGTGCAACGAGAATGCGCACCAGATATCGGGTGGACGGGGTCAACATTATTTTTTGCCAGGAGGATTCGCTTTTGGAGCGCCTTCAATTCCAAGCAGTTCAACTTCGAACTTCAAAGCTGCGCCGCCGGGAATTACTGGTGGGCTGCCACGGAAACCATAAGCAATAGTCGATGGGCAGTAAAGAGTACCTTTGCCGCCAACTTTCATGAGCTGAAGGCCTTCAGTCCAGCAGGGAATTACGCCACCCAAAGGAAATTTCGCGGGTTCCTTTCCCATGTTACTATCAAATTCCTTACCATCGCGAAGTGTGCCGCGATAAAAAACTTTTACGAAATCTTGGGCGGTCGGATTTTTTCCTGATCCCGCTTTGGTTTCAATGTAGATAAGACCTGATTTTTGCTTCTTTGCGCCTTCAAGTTTTTCGGCATCGGCCAAAAATTTATCGCCTGCCTCAATTTCAGTTTTTGCTTTTTCTTTCATTGGCGCTTCCATCAGAAGCTTGATTTTTTCAAAATATTCCTGTGACGGTTGAACTTGAACTGTTTTGCCTGTGGCTTTGTCATTCATACCTTGAACAACAAATTTCAAATCGGCTTCGGTGAAGTGAAAATCTTCAAGGTTGCGGCCGAGCTGTGCTCCTAAAACATAAAGCGTCTTTTCTTTATCTGTCGAGGGTGTTGCTTTTCCACCTAATTTGTCACAACTCATGACCAACATGCTTATGGCCACAAGCAAAATTCTTAGTTTCATTTTTTCTCCTTTTTCTCCAGCGAAATTTATTGTTTCTTAAACCAAGGGAATCGCAAAAGAATTGTTCTGCGTATTACCACGGCTATAGTCATACCGAGTATCATACCAGCGATTATATCCAGAGGATAGTGAACTCCAACATAAACTCGGCTGTAAGCCATCAAAAATGCAAAAATCCAAAAGAACAACCCGCTCGCTGGCCAATAAAAGGCTAAAATATTAGCAACTGCAAATGTATTTAGGGCATGATTAGAGGGAAAACTCTTGCTTGTCGGTGCATAAGGGACTTTTACGATAGCGCCGATTTCGGTGTAGTGAGGACGATCGCGGTCAAAGACCGTCTTAAAAATTTTATAGGAGACAAAATCAGCTATAGCTACGGTAAAAGCGATTGAAGCGATAATTTGCAGTGCAGTTTTCTTTTTCCAAAAAGCAAAGAGAACCAAAATGAGGGGTAAAATAATTTTTACGAAGGCATCGGTTTTCATTAAATCTGTCATGTTGACAAAAAACCAATCTAAAACCGAATGCGTCCATTGATTATTTATTTTTAAAAATAACCAATGATCAAATTTTAGAATTAACTCTCGCAACGGATTAATATGCGGCCCCAAGTTTGTCGTTTAAGCATTTTCTCCGCCAAATTGCAAACATTAGAAAGTGTGCCGGTTTCGCTTACAAAACTATGCAAATTTTTGGGTTTAAGTTCCGTCGCCAACCATTGCCAAAGATTTTGACGGAGTTGCATTGGGCAATTATTAGAACTAATTCCTAAAAGGCTTACCCCTCGAAGAATAAGTGGCATAACGCTAAAATTCATTTCGTGACTTTCTGCTAGACCAACGCAAGCGATATTTCCATAAATATTAATATGGTGGCTTAGTCGCGCCAAAGTATTTCCTCCGACATTGTCCACGGCGCCACCAAATTTCACATTTTCCAGCGGTCGATCTCCAAGACTGAGCCCACTCATATCGCAAACCGTGTCTGCGCCGAGAGATTTTAAGAAATCGTATCTTTCTCTCTTGCTGGAAATAGCAATGACTTGGAATCCCGATTGAGAAAGAAACTTTACTGCAAACGTCCCAACTCCGCCACTGGCGCCAGTCACGACTATACTTCCTTTTTCAGGAGTTTGGTCATTTTGAATAAGCCGCTGAAAGCACAATGCCGCCGTAAATCCGGCGGTTCCAAAAACCATTGCCTCTTCCATCGTTAAGCTTGGAGGAAGAGGAATCACACTTTCCGCTTTGAATTTTACATACTCCGCAAAACCGCCATCATACACTTCTCCCAGATTACAACCGGTAATGATGACCTCGTCTCCGGGTTGGAAGTCAAAATCAGGAGCTTTGCTATCGACAATTTCTCCACTTACATCAATGCCCCCGATCCGGGGATAGCCTTTAAAGATTTTTCCTTTACCGGTAACCGCTAGAGCGTCCTTGTAATTGAGGCTTGAGAAACGAGCGCGGATAAGAACTTCACCATCGTCGATTTTAGGTTCATCGCGATCGACCAAACGAGTGACTACTTTTTCATTCACAAGCTCACTTACAAGTGCTCTCATAATCTTTATTTCTTAACAAAATCGAGGACATAAAGATACATCGTCTCAAAATGAACTAAAGTTTTCTCGACCTAGGTCCGATAATATTAAGCTTGGCGGGGGGAATGTAGTTGGCCAAAAAGAATGCATTCAAAATTATTGGCGTTTTGACAGCGTTGATGTTGGCTTTTCAAAACTGCGGCGGTGGCGAATTCCCAGTCACCCAAGCGTTCAACTCTTTTGCCAATCCAAGTTCATCTTCAAATAATCTGTCCCCCAACAATAGCAGCAATCTACCAGATAACGTTCCCAATAAAGTGACGGATTGTTTTTCGAACCCTAACTATAATAGTTGTCTATTTTGGAAAAATCCCGTTGCTATGAATGGAATGGCACTTGCCACTTATATTTCTGCAAACTCTAATTTGTCACCCTTACAGATCCATGCTGTGAATATTGAAAGAGCTGATTATGATAATTCGGGATTTTTGAAAAACTCCTCTATTAATGTTACAGCTCAAACTAAAACTTCTGTTTTACAGCGGGTGAGTACGGCGGGCGGCCAGTTTAAGTTCCGCTATGGAAATGATACTAACCATCGTTTCAGCCAGGTAATGGCATTTTATTGGATTAACTTGCAAATAAAATATATGGTTAGGCAAGTCGGCAATTTTTTTGCCCGCGACCGAGCTATCGAAGTGGTTTCTTGGTATCCCGATTTAGATAACGCTTTTTGGGATCCCGTGAATCGCTATGTTGTTATCAGTGAGGATTCCACAACTGGAGCTGAATTTTCGTTAGGCGCAGAAATTTATCTACATGAAATGGGTCACGCGAATATTGGTTACGCCACAAACTTTGCAATTTACAACAACTCTAATACCGACAACACAAAGGTTTGCTCGCCCAATACTCCGACTGCTACCTGCTGCCAAGATAATAAAGGTTGTATGGGGGCCATTGACGAAGGACAGGCTGATTACCACGCGGCTATTTTATTCCCGTCGAATACAGCATTGGGCGAATCGCTTGTGAATAAATTTGATGGTTTTGATGAGTGCGGAGTAACCCGAAAAATTGATAGTAATGCGAATTTAACTGCGACCCAAGCTTATAATGCCTGCGGCGGTACCTTAGAGGGTGAAGTTCATTTGATGGGAAGGGTGTATGCCTCGGTTTGGTGGGAGGTTCGCAAAAAAGCCGCACTTCGAAGCGCCAGCGGGATTAAAGACATCGATAAGCTCTTTAATGAGCACCTGTTAACAGCTTCAGTTTCTGACTCTTTTGTGGATGCCCTCACCAAAATCCAGACTCTCGATAGTCAGCTGTTTGCTGGAAAATATTCATCAGACTTTCAAAATGAATTTGCAAGACGTGGTATTACTCAGTAATTCTTAAATGTGATCCTTTATAAAAACATATCCGAACTTTTAACTTTAGCGCCCGCCGCCAAAAAATCAGGGCGTCGCATTGCTGAGTTTGATTTAGGTATTGTTGAAGACGCGGCTTTGGTAGCCAGTGGGACTAGAATTCTTTGGGCAGGAAAGCTAAAGGAAATCCCCAAAAAACTTTTGAAAGGAAAAAGGAAATCGATAAGTCTTAACGGAAAAGTTGTTATGCCTGGTTTTGTGGAATGTCATACACATTCGCTTTTTGGTGGAAACAGGGCCCACGAGTTTGAGATGCGTAATCAAGGCGCTACCTATCAAGAAATTGCTTCTAAAGGTGGTGGTATCCTGTCGACCGTACGTGCTACGCGAGCTGCTTCTGATCGTGATCTAATGGTAAGCCTGAATAAACATGTTTTGGAGTTCGTTCGTCAAGGGGTAACAACATTAGAGGTTAAATCTGGCTACGGCTTGAATCATAAAGAAGAAATTCGACTACTAAGTTTAATAAATAAGGTAAAAAAAATTAGAGTTGTTTCAACGTACTTAGGGCCGCACGCCAGATCCCCTGAGCAGCCGGACTTTTCTCTCTATATAGATGAAATAATTAAAAAGACTCTTCCTGAGATAAAGCAAAAAAAGTTAAGTCGGCGCGTGGATATTTTTGTTGAGCACGGGTACTTTTCTCTGGAGTTGGGAGAGCGCTACTGGCAGGCCGCTAAAAGTCTAGAAATGGATCTTGTTGGTCATGTCGAGCAATTGACGGCAACCGGCGCTGCCGTGGCGGCGGCCAAAATGAATGCCGTAAGTGTTGATCATTTGGTGTGTTTGAAAGACGATGAAGTCGGCGAGATCGCAGGCTCAGAGACAACTTGTGTTTTGCTACCGACGGCTGATTTTTATTTAAAAATGGCTTACCCTGCGGCTCGCCGGCTTATCGATGCGGGGGCGCGGGTGGCTTTGGCAACCGATTTTAACCCCGGCACAAGTCCCTCAACGGATTTGTCTCTGGTCGGGGTGCTGGCGCGATTAAACATGAAAATGACTTTACCAGAAATCATTTCCGCTTACACAATAGGCGCCGCACATGCGCTAAGGCTTGCTGATTCCGTCGGGAGTTTAGAAGCCGGTAAATCCGCCGACTTTATTGTTCTCGAAAATTCCTGGCGAGAACTCTTCTACCGCGTTGGAAAGATGCCAATTCTGTCAACCTGGTCCAAAAATAAAAGAATTTATTAAAAAAAAATTGCTTTTTAGTGGAAAACTTTTCTAGGCTTAGGAGGAGGCATAAAACAAAGGGGTTTAGATGGTCAATCCGTCAGTTGCAACTCTCACGCAATCGAAGTTTTACAGCCCGGCTTTCAACGCGGCAATTTTTGACGGCCCCTTAAGGATCTACTTTGCACAATACCAAGAATCTTTGGCGCTGGAAATTTATTTTAAAATCCAACAGGTTTTGAAAAATTTCACAGAGAGCCGTAAGCAATTGAAAAACATTGGTGCCAATATTTTTGTGATGCTCTATCCTTCGTCTGATGTTTTTAACTTGTCTTTTGAGGTTTCAGGTCCAGACGCTAATTGTGTTGCTGTAAGCCGAATAGACAAGGACTATGTTTTTGGAATTAACTCGACGATTAACGACAGCGGCTATGATTTTATTTTTTCTCATCTACAAACAGTTTTTAGTCGTGGTCAGTGCTAGATTTCTTCGACTAGAGATTTTATGAGATCGCGTGCCTTAACGCTTGACCAGTTATTATAGCCAAAACTTGAAAAAGCGATGCGGCCCTGCTTATCAAGTACATAGTTTGTTGGGATGACTTGGATATCCATGAGTTGGGCATTAATTTGCTTTGTGTCGAAGTAACTGGGAAAAGAAAAATTATTTTTTTTCCAAAAAGCAGCCACAAAATTTTTGTCGAGAGACTCATCGTCTTCGATATTAACAGGAATAACGACAAGTTTATCTTTCCCGAAGGTTTGGCTCAGTTTCGCAAACGTGGGGAGTTCTTCTAAACATGGCCCGCAGTCTGAAGCCCAAAAACTTAAAATGACAACACGATTTTTAAAATCAGCGAGATGAGCCGATGTTCCGTTTTCCAATTTGAGCTCAAGATTTTTAATTGTCCGGCGCTGACCGGCTTCTGAGACCTGCACATCCTCGTCATCACCGGCAGTGTTAGAGTCGATCTCGTTATCTGTAAAATGATCTTGATCCATAAGATTACTGCGAAAATAGCCGATACTAGCAAAGAAGACCAAGACCATCATAACTAGGAGTTTGATAGAAAATGGCCAAGAGTCTGTTGAAAAAGAGAACTTTTTTGGTTCCGACTTATCTTCACTCACTCAACCAGTCTAAACGTCTGGGTAGCCAAGGTCAAATTGCCATTGAGTATGTTTTAATTTTATTTGTGTGTGTAATTGTCGCTGTGCTGGTATCTAAAGAGCTCGTCAGCCGAGACCCACAGGACCCTGGCCATATTGTTAAGGCCTGGGTCAGTATTTTACAGACAGTCGGCAATGATTTGGCCGATGCGCCTACGCGTTAAGACTTAGAGAAAGACAGATTTTCTTTTCGCCAATTCTTTGCGAATGGCCATTTGCAAACGCTCACGAATGTCATCGGCGATTTCACGCATGAGTTCAGAGTCTTTTGCCGCCTCGGATTTATAGGGTAGATAAATTGGCTTTAAAAAAATAATTTTCCAACGCGCAGGGAGAGGTAAAATGTTAAGGGGCAGTGGCAAAACCGCGCCACGCAAAAATTTTGTAAATTTTAATTCCTTTAAGTTAATGTGAGTTTCTTCTGCCCCAAGAACAATTGTTGGAATGATAGGGGCTCCGGTGTAAACTGCCAGGCGCACGAATCCGCGTTTAAATTCTTGAAGTTTATAGGCACGGCTAGTAGGTTTGAAATTTCCATATTCCCCCTCAGGAAATAAAACTATCATTTCTCCTCTTTTGAGAAGATCAATTCCATTTTTTGTGGTGGCATCTACAAATCCGACTTTGTTGGCGGGAACAGAAGTCGTTTGGGTTAAAAACCAAAAATGGTGAGTCATCACCTTAGCGGATCGGCCAATTGCTTTGTAAATTTCGTTTTTTAAGCAGAAGGCATCAAATCCCGCATAGCCAGAATGGTTCGGAGCGATAATGCAACCACCAGTCTTTGGCAGGTTTTCGCTCCCTTCGACTTCCATACGAAAATATTTGCGCATTAATTCCATTATGAAGCGCGGCAATACGTGATAGAGCAGCTTGTCCGTATCGAGGTCTTTAAGGTTAAATATTTTATCGTCTTTGGACATAACTCGATGATAACGGAAAAAGGGGATTTGGCCATGGCAAAAAAATATATAGCAGCAATAGATCAAGGAACAACTGGTACTACTGTTAGTCTAGTCGGCGAAGAGGGCAGAGTGATCGCTAAACATAATGAAGAGTATCCGCAAATTTTTCCACAGCCGGGTTGGGTCGAGCACAATCCAAGCGATATTTGGCGCAGTGTCGTAACTTCCATGACCAAAGCGATGGAAAAAGGAAGTGTATCGGGCAACGAGATTGTGGCTATTGGAATTACCAATCAACGCGAAACGGTTTTACTGTGGGATAAAAAAACATCTGATCCTGTTTATAATGCTGTTGTATGGCAGTGTCGTCGTACGTCTGATTTTTGCAACACGCTTAAGAAAAAGAAGTTAGAAAAGAAAATTTACTCGAAGACAGGCCTTGTGATCGATGCATATTTTTCTGCAAGTAAAATTCATTGGCTATTGGAAAATGTTAACGGCGCAAAAAAACGTGCGAAAAATGGCGAGCTCGCTGCCGGTAATATCGATACGTTTTTGATTTGGAAATTAACCGGCGGAAAATCTCATCGCACTGATTTTTCAAACGCCTCGCGCACGATGTTAATGAGCTTAGATAAATGTACGTGGGACAAAGATATGATGAAAATATTTTCTGTGCCTGGCGAAGTTCTTCCGGAAATTTGCGCCTCTGATGAAATCTTTGGTTATACGCGTGGACTTAGTTTTCTTCCCGATGGAATTCCCATTAGTGGTGTGGCCGGCGATCAACAGGCAGCTCTTTTTGGCCAAACTTGTTTTTCTGCGGGTGAAGCTAAGTGTACTTTTGGAACAGGAAGTTTTCTGTTAATGAATACGGGAACAAAGCCCAAGGTTTCAAAACATAAATTACTTACTACCGTTGCTTGGAAACTTAAGCGCGATAGAAATGTCACCTATGCTTTGGAAGGGGGAGCCTTTATTTGCGGTGCCGCTGTTCAGTGGTTGCGTGATGGATTAGGATTGGTTCATAAGGCCAGTGAGATGGAAGGACTTGCAGGCTCCGTTGCCGACACGGGCGGTGTTGAATTTGTTCCGGCGCTGACGGGACTGGGGGCGCCCCACTGGAATCAGGAAGCCCGTGGGATTATTTGCGGCCTTACTCGTGGTACGACCAAGGCTCATCTGGCGCGCGCGACTCTTGAGGCAATGGCTTTGCAAAACACCGAAATTCTTATCAGTATGCAAAGGGACTTGGGCAAAAGTCTAAAGAGTTTGCGTGTTGATGGAGGGGCGGCCGTTAACAATTTGCTAATGCAGACTCAAGCCGATTACTTAGGGGTCAAGATTGAGCGTCCAGAAATTATAGAGACGACTTCCGCTGGTGCGGCTTATTTAGCTGGACTAGGAATTGGTTTTTGGAAGGACCTTAACCAAATCAAAACTGTTTGGCGTGTCGAGCGAGAGTTTGTCAGTGAGATGTCGGCAAAATCTAGACGTGAACGTCTGAACCGTTGGCAAACTGCGATTTCCCGCGCTATACTTTAATAGAATCAAGAAACATTGGGGTACTTTTGTCGCAACCACAGATAGTGAAATTCAAAAAGGGCGATTTGATATTGCGAGAAAAGGGTAGTCCCGACCGTCTATTTATCGTCAAAAAAGGTCAAATCAAAGTCTTTCGCGATGGTGGGGGCGAGGGAAAAGAAATTCCACTGGCAATTGTTAACTCCGGCGAATATCTGGGTGAGATGTCTATTATTTTAAACCAACCTCATACTGCATCGGCGATGGCGTTAACCGATGTCGAAGCTTTATGTATAGATAAAAAAAGTATTGAAGAACAAATCAAAACGGCGCCGCAATGGTTGGTGGGAATTACACGTTTGTTGATTGATCGCCTGAACCGTACAAATGAAGTTTTGCGCCGTAACGGAATTGTCGATGAAAGAATTCTTGGTGCGATCAAAGCCATAGGCGAGCACGCCAAAACCGATTTTGGTACCTAGTTATATTTTACTTATATTCCCGTGCACAGACACTAGGTGCTAATGTGGTCTTGAGTGGTCGAAGGTTTTTCGAAGGCAGGAGACTTTTCAAAGCGGCGTTTAGGCGTAATATTCAAACATTTTGGCAGATCCGCTAAACGCTGAATCCAAATAATTTGCGACAGAATTTTTTTATCTAAACCTGAAAGATGTTTTTTGTTAGCCGCCGGCAAAATAAAACTTTCAAAACCTAAGCGATGAGCTTCTAAAATTCTCTTCTCGGCGAAATTCACCGCTCTCACTTCGCCAGTTAAACCCACTTCACCGAAGAACGCCATTTTCGCGGGGACTTCAGTGTGACCATACGAAGACAACAAACTTGCGGCGACGGCCAAGTCTGCCGCTGGCTCTTCAAGTTTCAATCCGCCAACGACATTCACAAAAATATCGGAATGCGAAAGATCACACGAAGTATGACGATCTAAAACTGCAACCACCATGTGGACGCGTTGGACGTCAAAACCAATCGAGGTGCGTCGAGGCATGGCTAGAGGTGAGGTCACTGTTAATGCTTGAACTTCGCAGAGCAACGGCCTTGAGCCTTCCATCGAGCAAAAAACGGAAGATCCAATGCTCTGAGCATTACGTTCTTCTAAAAACATTTCGGAGGGATTTGAAACTTCTTTCAAACCCAATGAGTCCATTTGGAAAACGCCGAGCTCATGCGCGGCACCAAATCTGTTTTTCAGGGCGCGCAGTAAACGAAATTGGTGATGAGGATCGCCGTCAAATGATAATACTGTATCCACCATATGTTCTAGAACTTTAGGTCCGGCAATGTTTCCATCTTTTGTGATGTGACCAATAATAAAAATACTCACACCTTTATTTTTGGCAATGCCCATTAACTGACCCGCACATTCGCGAACCTGTGAAACTGTTCCTGGAGCAGATGTGATTTCACTCAAATAAACCGTTTGAATTGAATCAACGATAACGAGATCAGGATTTTCCTTTTCAATCAGTGCTAATATCGCGCCTAAATTACTTTCGGATGCGACTTTGACGTTTTGATTTGTTAATCCCAAGCGCTGCGCTCTTAAAACCGTTTGTGCGACGCTTTCTTCACCAGAGACGTACAAAACCTTGCGCCCCTGACGGGCTACGCCGTCAGACATTTGCAGTAAAAGTGTGCTTTTTCCGATTCCAGGTTCACCACCTAATAAAACAAAACTGCCTGGAATCAAACCACCTCCCAAAACCCGATCAAGCTCTAGATAAGAAGTGCCAACGCGTTGAGCGGGAGTAGAAACAACTTGGTCCGATAGGCTCGATAACCCTTCGGAATTATTAGAGAGCCAGCCCCGGTCTTTGGTATCGTCGAAAGGAACTTCTTCGACCAGACTATTCCATGCACCACACTCGGGACAGCGGCCCTCCCACTTTGGTCGTTGGGCACCGCAATTTTGACATGAAAAAATAGTCTTGTTTTTCGACTTTCCCATAACGATTCGCTATCATTAAAGTAGATACATGTCCACCTAGGAAAAGGGATTTTAAAGTGAGTTCAAGGTTGAACTTAATAGTATTTGTTTTTGCATTTGGCTTTGCTTTTAAGACCGCGGCTGGTGATTACTTTGACGCTATTCGGACCGAGGTTCTTAAAGGTGGTCGCGAAAAGTCGATTGCCATGCTCACGGAAAACCTCGCAAAAAATCAAGTCAAAACAGAAGATATGTCGCTAGCGCAATATGTGCTTGGGACACTGTTATTTCAAAACGGGAGTTTTGATGAGAGTGCAAAACACTTTCAGGAGAGTTTAAAGCTTGGTTCAAAGCTTGCAGATTATATAAATCTCCATCTTGGACGAATCTATAAAACGCTCGGAAAATACGATGAGGCTCACCAACACTTGCGGCAAATACGCACAGCCTGGGGGTCTAAGAAAAACTTTGAAGAGGCACGCTTTGAATTGGGGTTACTTGGAGTGCTCGAAAAGGACTGGCACCAAGCGCGCATGCACTTTGAATATTTGTCGCGAAAAATGCGTGGCACTGAACACTATCCTCAAGTTCTTTGGCATTTAGTTCTTGTTGAAAATAAATTGCGAAGACCGTGGCAATCTTGTCGATGGGCAAGAAAACTTTATTCGAAGTATCCAACTCATCCACTCGTTAAGGAATGGAATATCGACCTGGCAACAGCAAAAGTTGCAGGCGAAACTCTTGGCTGTTATGCCACTATTCATGATGTTAAGGCCCGCATTAAGTCCCTGGGGTGGGCGGGAGAAACTGATCGTGCCCGTGCTGAAATAGATTCATTAAAAGCTAAAAACGCCGGTAAAGGTGATGACTATTACGCTGACAATATTTTTAGTGAGTTCCTTGTTGATGAAGGTATGGTTGAAGAGGCCATGCCCATTATTCTCAAATACTATGGTGAAAAACGAAATAACATTGATTATCTTCAGCTGTTAGGAAAAGCCGCTGCCCGGGCGCAGCGTTATCAAATTTCATCGGCTGCTTATATGCGGGCTTATGATCTGAGTCCTAACACTAAGACAGGTAGAGCTTCACTTTTTAAAGCGGCGTTTGTGAGTTATCAATCGCAAGACTATGACGGTGCAATTCGAAAATTTGAGCTCGTGACACAGAAATTTAGAAAGTCGGGCTTGGTGAGAGATGCAAAATGGCATTTGGCTTGGATTCGTTACTTGAAAGGCGACTATGATGGAGCTTACAAAGCTTTTGCAAATTACAAATCCAACACAAGAAAGCCTCGCCGGCATCAATTGGCAGCCAACGATAAAGTTAATTATTGGATGGGAATGAGTAGCTTACGCTCAGGAAGAAACCAATTGGCTAAACAGCATTTTGAAATTCTAGCGCGGGGAAACGGCTATTACAGTATTTTAGCACGCACGCGTCTAGAGGAAGTTCCAAAAACTCCTGAAGACGTGCGTTTGCCAGCCCAAACCGAGGCCCCCGAAGTCGATCCGGCAAATGCTATTGCTAACAGCGAAGCTGAAGACGAACAGCAAAAAGATAGTGTGACCGAAGAGGATGAGAGCGAAGAAACTGTCAATAAAGATGAAGAAGAGGATGAAGAAACCGAAGGAGAAGTTGCACAAGGCACCGACGTTGAGGAAGAAGCTAAAGACATGATGGTGTCGATGTCTTTTGGCAATCCTGATTTTATGAGAAAATATCAACGTGCCCAAGATCTTATTCGTGTTGGTTTATTCGATTTAGCAAAGTGGGAGCTGTTTGATATTGAAGGAAGAATTCGTGACCCCAAGAAATTAAGAATGTTAATTTCGCAATATCAAATGATTGAGTCTTATAACCGCTCTTCTTATGTCGGTTATGTTGTTCTCGGAAATGAAAGAACGAAAAAGGGAATCGAAGGGGCTAAAGATTTGTGGGAAGCCTCGTATCCGCTCGCTTATCAGTCGACGGTAAAAACGGTCGCGAGTGACTATTCTGTACCAACAAATTTCGTATGGTCTATTATCCGCGCTGAAAGCCAATTTAAAGCCGATGCCAAATCTCCCACGGGAGCTCTTGGACTTATGCAAATTATGCCAAACACAGCAAAACAAGTGGCGCGCTTACTTAAAGAGGCAAACTTTCATACAGATCAATTAAGCGAACCCGGTATGAATATCAAAATTGGCACGCGTTATTTAGGAAAGCTTCTTAAAAAATATTCTGGTCAACTTCCACTGGTGGCCGCTGCCTACAATGCCGGTCCTCATCGTATAGATGGTTGGCTGATGACCTTTGGAAGTTTAGATACCGATGAATTTGTCGAACACATTCCATTTTTTGAAACCCGTGAGTACGTGAAAAAAGTTGTCGGCAACTATTATAACTACGATCACATTTACTCTGGTAAAGAAACCAACATGGCGTGGCTCACGGCTCCTGTTGGGGTAAAAGGAAATACGCTTTCGGCGTTTCGCGAGATTTGGGACTGAGGTTTTATTATTTGCTGGAGGGTTCCAAAAAATCGAAGACGGATAGGATTTGCCGTGGGTCTAAACGGTACCCCGACTTCATTCCCTCATAAAACCCATACCGTTCTATGAGATCTGCTACCAAAAAACCACCGACCAAACTCTTTCCATTTTCTAAGTTAGTAATGATAAACTGTGAGGAATTCTCAACGCCGTCACCAAACGGAGAATATTGGGTTCCTCTTGTTCGTAAGATAGAGGCGCGGAATTTGCGACTATAAAATCTAAAATCAAGATAGGCTAAGTCGTAAAAGGAATCATATACTTTTTTAGCCTCTTTTGGCTTTGCTTGGTTTATTAGTTCTAAAATTAAAGCTCTGTAGGTGGCGGCATAGGGATCAACCAACATTTGATTTGCAAAACGCTCGAGTAGCGCCCTAATTTTTAGGATAGGAATAGCAAGGTCTTGGTGTGTTAGTCCCAGCTGTTTTACGATGGCATCGTCTTTCTCTAGAAGTGGAAGCAGTTTTTCGCTTTTACCAAGGAATCCAGAATTCGATCTTACGTCACTTTCACCAGTATATGGTCTCAAGGTCGCTTCTATTCTTTCGATCTGAGCGGCACTCATCTCCTTCAAATCAACCATCTCGTTCCTGGGTGCCGGCTTCCATTTAAGTTCAGAATTGGTCCAATCTGCGAGATCTTTAATTGGCAAGTCTCTCCATTGGGGTATCGATGACTTGATCGCCTCAAATCTGGCTCGACTTTTTCCATATACATTTTTGGGGTTCAAAGGGGCAGGTGTATGACTAGAGGTACCCGCAGCAATGAGCGTGAAAAGGTCACTACACACAGTACCGCCTTGTGACAAAATTGGCGTTACGCTGATCAATAAACAAACAGCCAAATTCACGAAAATGGAGCATAAACCAAAAAAATTCATCACCCACTTGCGGTTCAATTTTTATGCCTTTTATTTCCTGTAAAGGATTGCCTTTAAACACCTCGGACGAGACCAGAGGAGTTATAAACTTAAGGGGTTCGGCTTGGGGTTGGGGAAACCATTACTGCCCCAACGCCGTCTCAATCAAAATCAAAACAATCCCAATAATCGAACCACCGGCAATTACGCCTGCAGCGATAGTTTCTTGGTTGTTCACAAAGGCGCGATGACCAAAGGACTTGGGTTCTTTAAAATTCCGTCCACAGAACCAAAAGAATAAAGTTCCTAAGGCCATAAGCCACGTATCAGAGAATCGTAGCACAAACCCAAGACCCATACTCACGCCTGACAACGGAAATTTACCTTTGGTTTTCTGATTGCAAACTTCAAATACAATTCCGAGAACTGCACCAATCAAAGCGGCGAGCTGGGCCGTCGAATGCAGTGAGCTCAAACCTTTTGTCAAAACCTCGGCGACGGCTTTCCAGATAAGCGCGCCCGGAAGAGGCATTGTCTCGCCGGTAAACTTCGAAATATCGCCGTGGAAAATGTAATAAAAAACGGGAACGGCAACAAGTGCGCCAGCGATCACACCAAGTACGTGGCCAGTCGCTTGATGGCGTGGTTTTCCACCGAGCATGTAGCCTGGTTTAATATCCATCAACAGGTTGCTGGCGTTAAGCGAAACTTCGGTAGTAATTCCTGCCGTCATCAAATTGGTAGGAATATTTCCCGGCGCTAAAAAACTATAACTAATTTGTGTGAGTTTTGCGAGAGCTCCTCCGGGAGTAATTGCGGTGAGTCCCGTTGAGGTCACTGCAATCAATGTAAAAACAAAAACCAGAGGTATCGCAATAAGTCCCAACCACCATTCTACGCCAAACCACGCGTGTCCCATCCAAACAGTAACTAAACCCATTACTGGAATTCCTGTCGCAAAAATCCACATAGGAAGCTCAATGTGTTCGAGTGGGTCTTTCTTTTTTACTTTTCCCTTAGAAAATAATTTTGAGAAAGAATCGATGATCATTTGTGGTTTTGAAAAGAATGAATAAAGTGAGGCAGTTGTCATCATCGCAGCTCCACCCCAGAGTGACCACATTGTGATGGCTTTAAATTTTGCCTCAGGAATAATGCCGTTGTTAATCAAAATAGGAGCAAGAATAAAATAATTTATTACACCACCAAGTAGCATCGACATCGCCGACTTCATGCTCATTAGTCCACCAGTACCCACCATGATAATTGAAGTTTCCCAGTGTACTGTAAGAGCGCTCAAAGGAATTCCGCCGATGGTAAATTTAACGCCAAACCACTTATCAAGATAGTCATCCCAATTTGGCAGCAGAGCCTTCAATTTCAAAGTCTTCATGACGGCTTCATTACGAATTGTTTCCATCAGCGCGGAAATAGACATTCCTGTCAAAAGTAATTTGGCTTTGAACATTCCCTCTTTACCACCCTGATCTGTATGAAGGTTGTCAAGTACCACTCCGGCAGCATAGCCTTCTGGAAATGGCAACTGATCTTCATTGATAAATCTCTTCTTGAGAGGAAAAGCAAAGAGTACTCCTAAAAACGACAGTGCTACGATCCACCAAAACGTATGCCACATCGGTACGACTTGGCCAGTTACCATCATGTAGGCTGGCATCGACGCGATCAGGGGAGCAGTCATATAACCGGCACTGGTAGCGATGGATTGCATGGCATTGTTTTCAAGAACAGTCATGTCCGTACTTAAATTTATTTTCGAAAGGAGCCGAAACATCGCGAAACTCAGGATTACTGATGAAATTCCTACACCCAGAGTCCATCCAGTTTTAATTCCCACATACAAATTTGTTAAACTTAAAACGGCGCCCAAAATCATTCCGGTCAGTGCCGAGCGAATTGTTAGCTGAGGCATGTCGCCTTTATAAACATTCTTTAACCACCACTGGTCTTTTTGTTCTAAAGTCATTGTGTGGATTTGTTCGTCCGTGAGTTCTTGAATTGCCATGGGACCTCCGCTACTTAAAACGTACTAAGCTGAATCAGAGTTTGCAAATTTTTTCTAACGCCAAATCGAATTTAATTTTTCTGCCAAACGCAGACCAGCTTTTTGGAGTTGCTCTTCGAGAGATTTAAGGTTTTCAAAGCGGTATTCGTAGCTAAGCAAGGGTTGTTCTTTAAAAGGAGGATAGCCTTTAGCTTTACAGTATTTTTCAGAATTAGGGGGATAAATCTTTTCTCGAAGCTCCATTGACTCTCTTGCCCAAGAATCAAAATCTCCTCTCACAAAATTTTTGCGTTTCTCTTCTGTGACGTTATCCAAAAATTGGGAGTATTCGGTATAACTTAATTTTTGCGATTCGATCATTAAAGTATCCCAAACCTGGTGGAGATTGCTTCTGTTGGCCTTATGCATCCACTTCACATAACATTGATTTCCGCCACGGTCGCTGCCTCGACTCACGTGTAGGGGCTGGTGCAAATCTCCCATAAAATGAATGAAAAACTTTAAAGCTTCCGTTTTCTTTTCGGTACTGGCATTTTCATCGCGCAAAATTCCCTCTGTTTCACGAAGCGCCTTTAAGATGTCTCCGCTTGGATTTTTAACTGACGATTCATATGTTTTGCCATTGGGAATTTCGACATAATGCCAAGGCTCGACGTGTTTGAACTTAGGGTCACTCCTCATATTGTCTGCCCAAGTACTACTTTGGGCTAAGGTCTCTCCCAATAAGAGTTTGGTTTGTTCAGCCGCCTTCGAGGATAAATGACTTTGCGCAATTTGGCCAACGATGCGATGACCAATAAGCTCCCAGGCTGAAACCGAAACGCTAAACGTTAAACTTAAAAAACATAACGTCGCCATCTTTAACGACATATTCTTTACCTTCTGAGCGATATTTTCCAGCTTCTTTGACCGCATTTTCAGATCCTAGCGCAAATAAATCGTCGCAGTGATATGTTTCAGCGCGAATAAATCCTTTTTCGAAATCAGTGTGAATAACTCCCGCCGCCTGGGGAGCTTTATCACCTTTGTGAATTGTCCAAGCTCTGACTTCTTTTTTTCCCGCTGTAAAATAGGTATACAAATTTAGAAGTTTATAGGCGGCAAAGATCAATCGGTTTAGTCCTGGTTCTGTGGCGCCTATACTTGCCAAGAAATCTTTTCGTTCATTGGGGTCAAGGTCAGCAATTTGGGCCTCTATCTCAGCGCAAATTAAAATGGCTTCGTTGTTTTCGTTTTTCGCGTGCATTTCGACCTTTTTCGTCCACTCGTTTCCACCGGCATTGAAATCATCTTCTTTCACGTTACATGCATACAGAACCGGTTTTGCGGTTAGCAAATGACACTCCTTCATGATTTTTGCCTCAACTTCGTCATTTGGAATAACCGTGCGCGCTGGTTTTCCGTCCTGCAAAGCTTTATAGAGTTTTGAAACGATCGAAAATTCAATTTTTAGCGCTTTATCCGTTGTCATTTGGGCCGTTTTTTCTATTTTCTTATAGCGCTTTTCGATGGAATCTAGGTCAGCAAGGGCAAGCTCAGTATTAATCACCTCAACATCTCTTAATGGGTCGACGGAACCTGATACGTGCACGATATTGGCATCGTCAAAACAGCGCACGACGTGTACGATCGCGTCAGTCTCACGAATATTGGCCAAAAATTTATTTCCGAGACCCTCACCCTGACTTGCGCCTTTAACGATTCCCGCAATATCGACAAATTCAATTGCTGTCGGCATAGTCTTTTCTGGTTTTACCAAATCTGCAATTTTATCGAGTCTTGCATCCGGTACAGTCACAACGCCAATGTTTGGGTCAATTGTACAAAAGGGAAAGTTCGCGGCTTCTGCCTTTGCGGAAGTGAGCGCATTAAATAAAGTACTCTTGCCAACATTCGGAAGACCAACAATTCCAACTTTTAAACCCATAAAGATTAACTAACCTCAAAAATATTTTTGTTAAAGTTTGTCGCCGTCTTTGTGTAACCAGACTCCATCAAACTCAAAATGCCTTTATAGCAGTGTTCTAAGATCTTCGGTATTTCCTTTTGCTCGTCCTTTGAAAAATTCTGCAAAACAAAGTCTGCAGTACTCATTTGCGGAATCGCGGGTCTCCCAACTCCAATTCGCAAGCGATAATATTTATCTGTTCCCAGTTTCTCAGTCACACTCTTGATGCCATTGTGACCACCAGAACTTCGGCCAATTTGAAACTTTACCCCTCCAAACGGCAGGTCCACTTCATCCTGTGCGACTATAATTTGTTCAGGAGGAATTTTGTAAAAATTCGCCATTGGCTGTACTGAATCTCCAGAGCGATTCATAAACGTTTGGGGTTTTGCGAGAATCACAGGATGGTTCTCGATATTTGTTTTTATCATTTCAGCTTGGTGTTCATTTTTCCATATCCCGTCGGCTTGCTGGCCAAGCACATCGAGAACCATAAAGCCGACGTTATGACGGGTTAAAATATATTTTGTACCCGGATTACCAAGTCCAACAACAAGCCACATTTAACACGATATTACTTCTTAGCTTTATCGTCTTTAGCTGGAGCTGCTGCCGCTGCTGGAGCTGCTGCACCCGCTGCTGGGGCTGCTGCACCCGCTGCTGGAGCTGCTGCACCTTCTGCTGGAGCTGCGCCTTCAGCTGCAGGACCTGCTGCTGTCGCTGTCGAAGCTGTTGTTGCCGCTGCCAACTCTTCTTCGGTGATGATTGTGATCGTCGCTAAAGTTAGGTCAGGGCTTGAAACGGCTTTTACCCCGTTTGGCATTTTAATGTCGGACAGGTGTAGCGATTCGTTGACGTTTAAATTTGTAATATCGGCAATGATATTTTCTGGAATATCAGAAACTTTACATTCGACTTCAATCGCGCGGTTAACAATCGTTAAAATTCCGCCTTCGGCAAAGCCAAGAGCTTTACCGTCAAATTTTACCTCGACTTTTACGCGTACAGTTTGTGAAAGTTCAACTGCCAAAAAATCCACGTGAATGGGGCGAAGACTGACAGGATCACGTTCGTAATCTTTCATCAGCGCCATCAGTCCATTTAAAGTTGATTCTTCCGAAACAAATTTAAAGAGTGAGTTGTCTTTCAATGCACCTTTGTAACGAACGACCGAAATTTCGTCAGTGTACATTGGTAGGTTTTTAATTTTTTGTCCGTAAACAATAGCCGGAACTTGCTTGTTGCGGCGAAGAGTGCGCGCAGAGCCTTTTCCGGTCTCTCGCTTATCAACTTTAATTTCGATGTGCTTCATGTTTTCCCCTTTAACTTATTAACTAAATAATGAACTTACTGAATCGTTTCCGTAAATACGTTTGATCGCTTCTGCAACTACGGCTGACATAGAAATTTGTTTCAGCTTGTCGCAGGCTTTGGCTTGGCTACTTAATGGAATTGTGTCTGTCACCCAAACTTTTTGTAAACCACTTTCTTGAATGCGTGAAACTGCTGGTCCCGAAAGAAGCGGATGAGTTGCTATGGCATGAACAGCCTTAGCTCCGTGTTTTAAAATGCTCTCCACTCCTTGTGTTAGAGTCCCGGCAGTATCAATCATATCATCAACGATCACAGCCGTTTTGCCTTTGACATCCCCAATGAGATTAATGGCTTTTGCTTCATTTGGTCCGCTTCTTCTTTTATCAATAATTGCTATTGAGCATTCCACTCGTTTCGCAAATGCCCTGGCTCTCTCAACGCCACCGGCATCAGGGCTAACCACGACAAACTGATCACCAAAACCCATTTCCTCTCGCCAAGTTCTTGCAACTGTCGGAATTGCAAACAGGTGATCCACCGGAACGTTGAAAAAACCTTGAATCTGAGCCGCGTGTAAGTCAACGCAAACGATGCGATCGGCGCCAGCAGTTGTAACTAAATCGGCAACACATTTTGCAGAGATTGGCGCACGGGGAGCTACTTTTCGATCTTGTCTAGCATAACCGAAATAGGGAATTACTGCCGTTATATGTTTCGCACTCGCGCGTTTTAAAGCATCAAGCATAATAAAAAGTTCCATGTAACTTTGGTCAACAGGAGGACAAGTACTTTGAATTACAAAAACATGAGATCCGCGGACACTTTCATGGATCTCCACTTGGACTTCGCCGTCAGCGAATCTGCCAACTTGAGAGTGACCGATACTAACTCCCGCATCACCCGCAACGCGACGCGCAAATTCTGGGTTAGAGTTACCTGTAAAAATTTTGAAGTCTTTCATCATGGTCAGGAGTTTTTACTATAAAGCGCGCTTGAAGTTCAACTCAAATTTTCGAAGAATTCTCGCACTTTTTTCAGAGCAATTGCACGATGGGAAATGCGGTTCTTATCGGCGGGGGTCATTTCTGCTAAAGTTCTCTGCTCTCCTGTGGGTTGGAAGACAGGATCATATCCAAACCCACTAGTCCCACGCATAGCTTTAGTAATTTCTCCAATAAGTTCGCCATCGAAAGTCGCTTCTTTGCCACCGGGCCCCCGTAAAATCATTACGCAGCGAAATTTGGCTTTGCGGTTGGTGGCACTTCTTAAACTCATCATCTTTAAAAGCTTAGCGGTATTTTCAGCATCTTGAGCCTTTTCGCCAGCGTATCGCGCCGAGTGAATCCCGGGTAAATTATTAAGGCCCTCAACTTCGAGGCCAGAGTCATCAGCAAGAACCCAATCATCGGGAACTATTGAATGAAGAGACTTGGCTTTGATTTTAGCATTTTCCTCAAAGGTTTTTCCATTTTCAGGAGGAGCTGCATAGAATGACAGTTCGCTCGGTGTATGAATTTCAACTCCGGTCTCAGAAAGTATTTGCTGAATCTCGCGAATTTTTCCTGAGTTCGTTGTTGCCAACCAAAGTTTTGTCATAGCGATAAAACGTCTTTTAGATAACCTGATTGCAAACGAAAAATCTCACTGCATCCGGCTTGTGCTATTTCCATCATTTCATTAAGCTGGGACTGATTAAATGCGCCCGCTTCAGCGGTACCTTGCACTTCTACAAATTCGTTTTTGTTGTTGCAAACAAAATTCATGTCGATGTGAATAGCAGAATCTTCTTCGTAATTTAAATCCAATAGTGGTTGGCCATCGAAAAGGCCAACGCTTACAGCAGCGATATAATTTTTCATGGGATTGCTTTTTAGTCCCACGGCCTTTTGTAACTTTTGAATTGCAAGCCCTAGTGCCACAAAACCGCCCGAAATACTTGCTGTTCGCGTTCCGCCATCGGCCTGAATAACATCACAATCGACGATGATTTGGCGATCGCCCAGCGCTTTCAAATCAACGGCCGCCCGTAAGCTCCGACCGATCAAACGTGAAATCTCAAGCGTCCTCCCACCTTTGGCAATTTTGTCTCTTTGGCTACGCGTATGGGTGGCACGCGGTAACATGCTATATTCTGCAGTTACCCAACCTTGACCGCCGGTCTGCATCCACTTCGGTACCCCTTCTTCAATCGTCGCTGTACAAATAACCTTTGTATTTCCGTATTCAATGAGAACGCTGCCTTCGGCCCAGGCGTTGAAGTTGGGAGTTATATTCACCTTACGGAGTTGCGAATTGGATCTACCGTCTCTGCGCATAGTCGATTAATCTAGGCCTTTTGCGCGGTATTTGTCTATAAATTCTTTGTAAGAAATTATGCCCTTGAATAGATTTTGTGCGATCTGTTTGTGGTATTCTGGATTCGAAAGTTCCTTAGCATCTTTTTGATTGGTGAGAAAGCCAATTTCAGCGAGAGCCGCGGGCATTTTTAGATTAGACAAGAGGTAAAATGGAGCTTGCCGAAGCGACTTGTGAAAAGCCTTACCTTTGTGGTCCCAAGTGAGGAGTAAACTCTCAGCCAGCTGGCGGCTCAGAACAAAGCGAGTTTGTCGGGCTAAGTCTTCAACAATGTTAATCGTATCGTTGTTCGGCATTTTGTATTCGTATTTGCTAAAATCAAAAATTTTTACGTCAGGTAGGTTTTCGTGGTGATCTTTTTCATTTTCTTTGGCGGCCAAAAACAGAGCTTCTTCTTCGGCTGGGAGTTGATTTTGAAAGTAAAACTCGGCGCCTTTGGCACGTTGGTCGCGTGAGGCATTTACATGAATACTAATAAATAATTCGCCTCGAAAACGATTGGCGTCAATGGCGCGGCTAGGGAGCGATTTGTAGATATCCGAATCACGAGTCTGTAGAACTACGTAAGTGTCGCCGTGGTTTTTAATGGCTTTTTCGAGTTCTTTAGTGACTGCGAGCACGATCTCCGATTCCTTAACATCACCGTAAACCGCCCCACTATCGCGCCCACCATGTCCTGGATCGAGAACGACTCTAAAAGGTGTTGCGTTTGCAGCTGAGCAGCAAAAGCTCAGAAGAATGAAATTCCGAAGCATTTAAATATTTTAATGTTTGAAAATTAAATCAGGGAGGCCAGTTCGGGGTAAAAAAAGCGACCTGGACATGGGGGGAGGGAGAACCAGGTCGCTACAAGAAAAGGGGGATACCATTCACTAGAGCAAGTGGTGTGCCGCGTCAATAAAAGTATAATCTCATAAAATGCGTATTACATAAAATTTACTGGGGGTAGAGACAAATATTGGCGAAATTTTTTAGGCTAAGTTTACTACTTCCCGTCAAAACTCTATTAAGTATTTGAAATCACATATTTTTACAAAAGCCCAAAAATTGTTTGAGGCCGCCGAATTTTGGCGCGTTTTGAGAGTCGACGAATTACGAAAAAATTAAGTGGTTTCATGATGTTGCCGAAAAGAACAAAAGGAATGAGGTATTCTATGAATTCTAGAATATTAACAACTTTAGCAGCAATTCTTTTTTTAATGAATCCGGCCATACCAGACGATTTTACTGAAGATGAAATCGAAAGCGAAGAAGCCTTAGCTAACTCCGACGCCGCAATTGCTGAGAAAAATGAATTAAAAAATCTTCGCGAAAATGAAAAAAGACGTGCTCAAGAAGAAAAAGCTCAAGCGGCAAGAGCAAAAGAGCAGGCGGCTTTGGTGCAGAAGCAGGCCATTAAAGAGAATGAACAGTTGATGAGGGACGTCAAATATTGGCAGAGACAAAGAAAAGGCTTTGAAAACGAGCGCAAAAATTCAGAAAAAATGGAGTCTGACCAACGTCATCAAATCGAAAAAATCAAAATTGAGCGAGACAAAGAACAGGCCATTTTCGATCAATCCAAAAAAGATAAAGACGACGCGAAGGCGGCCTACAAAGCAAGCGTTGAGCTCTACAAAAGCTTAAAAGCAGATCTTGAGAAAATGCGCACTGATCGACAGAAGTTGGCGCAAGTCACAAAAGAGATTCAGGCCAAAACTGGGGATGTAAATAAGCGTAATGAAGTTTTAGAAAAAAGAATGTTGGCGGGTACAAAAATTCGAACAGTGACACCTCCTCCGGTACGGTCGGTGGCCAATTATGCGAATTCTCCAATCGAGAAACGAAAAATTACAAAACTTGGAGAACAGAGACGGCTAAAACAAGATTGTAATCTTCGTCTTGGGCCATCAACCAAAGCCGAGGTTTACAAAATTTTACGTAAAGGGGAGCCTGTGCTTTTTCACAAAATGGAAGGCATTTGGTTTGCTGTTAGTACCAAAGAAGTCCAAAAGGCTTATTTATCGAAACCTTGTTTATAAATAGGAGTTGAATTTTGGGGGTAACACGTTCGGGCGGCTCACTTTGGGTTTTTTATAACATCCAAAAGGACGCATTTTATCATGGCCTTTCTTTTCAAGAGGCCCGTGCCATCGTCAAAGTTTTTAGTCTTGAAGAACGGGCTCAATGGTTTGTTTGGAAAGAAGGATGGACACAGTGGAAAAAAATGTCGGCTGCCGGCGAGCTTCTAGTGACCACGAGTACCGTGTTGCGAGTTATGGAGCCACCGGTGTTGCCTAAGAATCTTATGCAACACACCCCAACTCCTACGAAATCAAAATCCGAAATTTTCATTATTGACGATATTAACGACGAAGCCACGCTCCATAAAACAGTAACTCAAGAATTTATTGCGGACGTCAAAGAAGACGGCGATGATGCGCCCCAAAAAAGTTTGGAAGTTCCGGAAAATTTTGTGGTGCGCAAGGATCAGCGCGTGATCGTTGAAATCGACGTAGATATCATTTCTCAGGGACAGAAGTTTCACACTCGGACCATCGACATTTCTGTTAGTGGTTTGCAGGTGAAAGATTCGATTCCGGTTTGGTTAGCTGGGTACTGTACATTGATACTCCATCGGCCGGATTCTAAACAACAACTTGAATTCGTTTGTTCTATTGTGGAAAATCAAGATCCGACGCAAAAAAAACGACTCGAAATTCATCCCTCGAAAGATACGGTTCATTTGAAACGCTGGCTTCTGGATTTTTATATTCACCACAAGCGCGGAGCCGTCGGTTAACCCATTGCGATTCGATTAACAACCCAAATGAGTATGAAAAGACCAACGATCGCACCGACGATGTGTAATGCCTTTTGTTTGGAAACGGAAAAATTTTCGACAAGTCCGGTTACAAGGGCGGCGCCACACGCGAGCCCCGTTGCTAACATCAGTGGTGGTAGTAAATGATAGAACGGAAATCCCAGAAGGTAAGGTAAAGTAGCGACCGACGTCAATGTATGGAGTTGCTGAACGGGAAGGTCGCGTCGCTCAATTAACCGAAAGTAACCGTAGATCGTTAACGTTAGTAATGCCGTAGTAAAAATTAGAATAAGGGGGAGCGCAAAAACAAAAAATAGGGATTCGAGATCGCGTTTAATGAATACGACAATGATGGCAGTCAATATTGCCGACACTCCTTGTGTAGCGACCGAGTGCGACCAATTTACGACAGGAAGACGTTTCAACGACTCGATTGGCCGCAACAAAAACTTGCGGTAGTAGGCGAGCATGACAGCGATTTCTCCAATGGTATTCATAATAATTAAAAATGGGTATTTAGCCGCAAGGCGAGATCAACAGCAGAGCGCTCAGCGGTTTCGTCGATAAAAGGTTTGCGATACGAAACCTCCCCAGCAATTGCAATTCCATCCGAGAGTTTGTACGCAGTACCAAGATTTAAAATTGACGACGGAGTTGTAAACTTGCTGACTTTTCCGCTTTCCGTGACGTCGAGATAGCGCGCGGCAACTCCTAACCCCATATATGGCTCTAGCGACGAGTAAGACGTAAAAGTATAGATAATTTTTAAGTCGAATTCATGAAGACTGGCGCGGGTATTATTAATTTCGGTTTCGCTAAATGTGCGGACGGCTCCTTCTGCTTGCCAATTCTTAGAAAATAAATCAATGCCAAGAGTTGCTTGAAAACCTTGGTGTAAGCCGCTGACTGGACCAACGTTGGAATGGTAGCTGATGTAGGAATTAACAAGTCCAACGCCAAAATGAATCATAACGTAATCGAAGGGATCGGAACCGGGCAGTTGAGCGATAGAACTGGTGCTCGAAGTGAGGTCTTTGACGATCGAATCAAAGCCTATGCTCGACTCGTCATCATCGACGGCAGCAAGGGAGGTCGAACTAAGAGATGCGGCGAAAAGGAACGACACAAATTTTTTTCTTTTGGTATTCATAAGACCATTGTAGCAAACCTCTTACTAGTTTTGCAAAAACTCGTCTTTTATTTTTGGTAAGTTATCTGCGAAAATAGTATTAAGCTGCTGTAGCCACACAAAGGTCTAGGAGGTTCATGTGATGTTGTCGTCGCCAGTCGGTGATTGCTACTGTGCTTTTTGCAAATCGCCGCGAAAATATTTTATTCATAAAAGCCTGCGTCCTATTCATTATGTACAGGCGGCGCTTCTTTCGACACTTCTTATGTACCTAATCTGGAGTGAATTCGAAGCACGAGTATTTTTAATTATGGCGGCCCTGCTGATTGCATTGGAGTTGGGACTTTTGGTTCGCTGGCGTCTCTATATATCTTGCTCAAAATGTGGCTTCGATCCCGTGCTATATCGTAAAGATCCTGAAATTGCGTCGAAAAAAGTCACCCAATTTATGGAAAGATATGCAGCGGATCCCCAGTTTGAATTGCTTCCTAACCCAAAAAAGAATTTACATCATCGCAGAGTTCCGGCACGGTTACAGCATCCGTAATGAAAAGTTTAGTTGTGGTTCCCACTTATAATGAGAAAGAAAATATTGTGCGATTGGCGCCGACGTTACTCGCGCTTTTGCCCGATATTGAAATACTTGTGGTCGATGACAATTCACCAGATGGAACGGCGCAAGTGGTTAACGAAATGAAGATGCAATTTCCGCATGTGCATTTACTTTTGCGGGCTGAAAAGCAGGGGCTAGGGCGTGCCTATCTCGATGGTTTTGCATGGGGTCTGCAACGTGGCTTCCAAGTGATTGTCGAAATGGATGCTGACTTTTCGCATCGTCCAGATGATCTTAGAAAACTTATTGAAGCGTTAAAAGATCCAACGATCGACTTTGTGGTTGGCTCGCGGTACATTAAAGGCGGTGGAATTGAAAAATGGACTTACTTGCGAATGGCAATAAGTCGCTTTGGCTCACTGTACTCTCGTTGGGTATTGGGTTTTCCTTTAAAAGATTGGACGGGGGGCTTTAATGGTTGGAAGCGAGAGGTTTTAGAAAAAATTGAATTGCAGAAGATCATTTCCAACGGTTATTGTTTTCAAATAGAAATGAAATATCGCGCCTTAAAAAAAGGTTTTCGCGGCAAAGAGGTGCCAATTACGTTTGCCAATCGTCATTTTGGAAAAAGTAAGATGTCGCTGAAGGTTTTTGTGGAGGCATTTTATAAAATTTGGGTGATCCGCAATGTATAGGTTAAATAGATTATTTATACTTATCGTTCTGGTATTGATTTTTTTAATAACGGCTGAAAGTGCAGAGGTTAAAAAAAAACGGCGTGCTCGCTTAAAACCAAAGCCTCCGGTGGGACGTGAGCGCCCCGCAAAACCTATAGTAAAAAAGCCTCCGAATAAAGAAGCGCTGGTGGTTGTCGAAGGTGCAATGGTCTATTCCTCGGCGAGTTTTGATGCGCCCGTTGTTTCCTACTTACCAGCAAATAAAAAAATTGAAGTTTCGTCAAAAACTTATGGTCCATTTTATCGCGTGAAAATAAAAAAGGGTAGTTACGGGTTTATTTCTGACGTCGATTTACAGATTCTCGGTGAGTCTACAAAAGACAAGAAAACTCCAAAAAACCAGCCGGTGGCAGAAACTAAGGCGAAGCAAAACAATGATGAGGGTATTGAACGGTTTGAAAATCGTCGTCCGATCGACGAGGTGAAAGCGATGGGACTTAACCTCTCAAGCATTGGTTATTCGGAAAAACTGCCCGGCGATCCCTCTTCAAACGTTTTTATGCTTGGACTAAAATTCACCGGCCCTGGACTCTTGTTAACGCCACCGATGGATGTCAATGTAGCGATGTCTATGGCGCCACCAAGCTATTATGGAGATCTGGCTGTCAACAATATAAAGCCGGCTGGGTATTTAATTTATACTGATGCCTTACTGCAATTCCCCTTTTTATCGACTGATAACACGATGGTTTATTTTGGGCTTGGACCCTTTATAACTTATTTAAATGCAAAAGTGGTAACAGCGTCAGGAATTCAAACCTTCAGCTCCACGCGCTTTGGAGTGGAAGCTATGATTGGTATGGGAATTCGTTCCGGCAAAGTGATTGTCAGAACTGAAGGTAGGTATTTCTATGAAGGCAGTCAGCCATTTTATGGCGCAACAATCGGTTTACTTTACGCCCGATAACGGATAGATTACGTTCTCTATGGAAATTAAAGCGCTTCCAGAAGACGTGATTAATAAAATCGCTGCCGGTGAGGTCGTTGAAAAGCCGGCCCACATGGTAAAAGAGCTTTTAGAAAATTCTTTAGATGCAAGTGCTGATAAAATTCGGATTGAAGTTGAAGATGGCGGCAGAAATGTACGAATTACTGATAATGGAGTCGGTATAAGCTCGCAGGAATTGAGCATGGCTCTTGAGCGGCATACGACCAGCAAAATAAGAGCTTTTGATGATCTTGCAAGTTTAAATTCTTTTGGATTTCGTGGTGAGGCTTTAGCGACAATTGGATCAGTCAGTCGGCTCGAAATTACTTCGCGTCCCGAAAAACAAAAAGAAGGGTTTGGTTTAAAATCGGAGTTTGGGAAAAAATCAAGTCCTGTTCCTTCTCCTGTGAACCCCGGTACAACTGTTGCTGTCCAGGAACTGTTTGCTAATGTGCCTGCGCGCTTAAAATTTTTGAAATCTGCAACAAGTGAAGTGGCGCAGATTAGAAACGTTGTTCAGGCCGTTGCTTTAAGTCATCCCGAAATTGAATTTACATTCCAAGTCAATCGCCAATTGGACAAGTTTTATGCAAAAACCACGTCAAATTTAGAAAGAGCAAAACAAGTTTTAGAAATCGAGTGTTTATTTGCGAACCGAGCCGAACTAGGAAGTTTTTGTTGTGAGGCGCTCTTTGCTAGTCCTGATTTAGTGAAAGGTAACAGTAAAGGCATTTGGATTTTCGTACAAAATCGCTTTGTTCAAGATCGTGGATTGCAGGCTGCAGTTCTTGATGCTTACCGCTCGCTCCTCATGCATGGTGAGTACCCCGTAGTCGTGGTACATCTAAAATGTGAACCCAGTGAGGTTGACGTAAATGTGCATCCCACAAAATCGCAGGTGCGGTTTCGCGACAATCGCCAAGCTTTTCAAGTTGTGCACCGGGCTTTACGTTTAGGCTTAGAAGCGGCTCCATGGAATCAGAGTCGGGAGCCACGACCTTTCAGACCTGCCCTAGAAAAAGGAGTCGCAATTCCGCTTTCATTTTCTGCTGAGGAGTTTGACACGATTACCGTAAAGCAAAAAGTAAGCTCAGTAACTAAGAGCTACGAAACTTCCGCCGCTAATGAGGCGGTCATAGAAAATAGCGGAAAAAATTGGGGAAGCTATCATTTGGTTGGTCAAGTTAACTCCACATATCTTGTGGCTCAAACCGACACAGCACTCGTGCTCATTGATCAACATGCGGCCCACGAGAGAATTTACTTTGAACGCTTAATGAGAAGTTTTAAAAGTGGAGCGGTCGATATTCAAAACTATCTTTTGCCGCTCACCCTAAGTGTGCCTGCGCACCAGGTGGAAAATTTATTAAATTTACGCAGCGATTTTTTGAAGTTGGGAATAGATATCGACCAAGGCGGTGTTGATTCCGTCGTTGTACGTGCCGCTCCGGCCTGGATATCGGAGTCTGCTCTTGAAAAGACAATTTTAAAAACAGCAGAGGATCTCAGCGAAAAAGGTGGAAGTTTTGCTTTGGAAAAAAGTTTAGCAGCCGTGTGCGCAAGTTTGGCCTGTCATTCGGCAATTCGTGCCGGTCAAACCCTGTCCGCAGACGAAATGCAGTCACTTACGAGCCAGATGGAAGAGTTTGCGTTTTCAAATTATTGCCCTCACGGCCGCCCTGTATCGGTGGAAATTCCGTGGGCCAAGTTAGAGCGTGATTTTGGACGGATTGTATGAGGCAAATTATTTTTGTTCTGGGCCCAACCGGAGTTGGAAAATCTGATTTTGCTACTGAACTTGCTCTCCAAACTCAAAGCGTAATCGTAAATTGCGATAGCCAACAAGTTTATCAAGATCTTGATATTGGAACTGCTAAACCAACTTCGGAACAAATGAATTTGGTGCCACACTTCTTTTATAGTTTTGTTCCCGCGGGTGTTCAGTATACCGCCGGCGAGTATCGACGAGATGTATTGAATTTTTTGGATGAGAGAAAAGATTTGAAGTGTTTTGTTTTTGTCGGCGGCAGCGGTTTTTACGCTCAAAGCTTGGAAACGGAAATGTATTCCATTGGTAAAGCGAACGAGAGTGTGCGTAACCAATTGATGGAAGACTTTGCCAAAGTGGGCCTTGATGGTTTGTTTCAAGAGCTTGTGCAAAGTGATCCTATTTATGCTGAAAAAATCGGACCACGTGATCGCTATCGGTTGCTGCGTTCTGTGGAAATTGTTCGGGCGACTGGAAAAACTCCTACTACACTTTTTGCGGAGTCGGGTAGAGGCGCCAATCCTTTGCTCGAAAAGGGATTTAAGGTTCGAAAAATTGCTCTTTATATGGACAAAGAGGCCCTTCGTAATCGCATTCGAAAACGCACTGAAAATATGCTTAAAGGGGGGCTGATTGAAGAAACCCATTCCCTTCTAAATCGCGGGTTAGGAGACTGGCGCCCTCTGAATAGTATCGGTTACAAGGAGGTTCGTGAATGGTTGGCGGGGCAAGTGAAGCGCGAAGACTTGGTTGAAAAAATTGTCACAAGCACAATGCAGCTTTGTAAGCGGCAGATGACTTGGTTGAAGCGTAAGTCCGAAATGGAATGGGTTAATGCTGGCAACTTTCTTGACAGATCTGAGCGGGTACTTTCATACTAAGCCCCATGAATAGTATGACTGGTTTTGGTGAGGTTAGCCATCTTGGCGAAAACCTCCAAGTTTCAGTGACCGTTCGCGCTGTCAATGGACGGCACCTAGAAATTCGTCCCCATCTGCCCAAGGAATATCTCTCTCTTGAGACTGACGTAAAAAAAATAATTCAAAATAATGTTGGTCGGGCAACTGTTGATATTTTTGTGAGTCGAAAAGTGATTTCTGGAAAAAAAAATTTCCGCGCCACCATCAATAAAGATATGGCGATCGGTGTTTTTAAGTCTTATGAACAACTGCGTAAGTATATGAAAATCAAGGAAGAGGTGAGTTTAACCCATCTCTTACGTTGGCCGGAGATTATCAATTTCGAAATTGATCAAAAATTATTAAAAGGCGAGTCTGAGACACTCTTAAGACTCGTCAAAAAAGCCATTGCCGATTGCAATGAGCAGCGTAAGCGTGAAGGCAGGGCGTTGGCGGAAGAATTAAAAAGAATACTTAATCTTCTTTTTGAACTCGTTCAAAAAATGGAACCGCTTGCCATTCCCAACCAAGAGCAATCACGACAAACTCTAATGCAGCGTTGGGAAAAACTTAAGGGGCCTGCTATCGATGAAAATAGGTTGGCGCAAGAAGTAGTAATTTTTGTTGATAGGTACGATGTCACTGAGGAGTTGGCACGCCTTCACGAGCACATTGCTGCCTGTCTTGAGTTGTTGAAGAGCGAATCTGTGGCTGGGAAAAAATTGGAATTTTTCTCTCAAGAGCTTTTACGCGAGGTAAATACTATAGGCTCCAAGGCGCAGAAATCCGATCTGACACGGTTGGTAGTGGAGGCTAAAGGCTGTATTGAGCGAATGCGGGAACAGGTGCAAAACGTCGAATGAAGAAAAATCTCTTAATTATTATTGTAGCGCCTAGTGGAGCTGGAAAATCCAGCTTCCTCGAGAGGATTTTAAAAGAGGAAAAAAGAGTTGTCGATACCATCACGTATACAACTAGAAGCCCACGCTCTGGTGAGTCCGAAGGAAACCCTTACCATTTTGTAAGTAAGGAAAAGTTTTTGGAGCTGCAAAAGAAAGATTTTTTTGTCGAATCGGCGGTCGTGCACGGAAATTTATACGGTACCCCCATTGATCAAATCGAACAAACATGGCGGGCTGGTAAAGCTGCTATTATGGATGTTGATGTGCAGGGCGCCCGCACAATTCGATCGCGGTTCAAACAAGCTATTGGAATTTTTATTCTGCCGCCCTCTCTTGACGAACTGCGTCGGAGAATCATAGCTCGGGCTGGAGGTAATACTCCCACGGATTTAGAAGTACGGCTTAAGACCGCAGAGCGGGAAATCAAAACCGCTAACGAATTTGACTATCGATTTATGAATGATGAATTTGAGCCATCTTATCAGCGGTTTAAGAAAATCATTGAAGAAATTTTGGATTCCCATTAAGAATGAACTTTTGATTTTGGGAGGGGAATATGGCCAGAATTACCGTTGAAGACTGTTTAACGAAAGTGGAAAACCGCTTTGCGTTGGTGCTCTTGGTCGCAAAGCGCGCAAAACAGTTGTTAAAAGGCTCAGAAACAACTCTTCCCTCAAAAGAAAACAAATATGTCGTAACAGCACTTCGTGAAGTTGCTGCTGGTAATGTGGCGTATGATCTGAGCGAAACTGATAGTGTCGCTGCTGAAATTGAAAAAGATCTTACCCGCTAACGCTTTTTAAATTAT
Organism: Proteobacteria bacterium SG_bin7; assembly: GCA_002083485.1. Taxonomy (GTDB): domain Bacteria; phylum Bdellovibrionota; class Bdellovibrionia; order Bdellovibrionales; family SG-bin7; genus SG-bin7. Next base: position 121,474 of record LWDK01000055.1, read on the forward strand.
GATGGCCCAGGAGTTTAAATGGGCAAAATCGTCATAGATCCAAGCGTTTCTGAAGAATTATCTAAAGAATCGCCGTCAACAATTGAAGAACTTTGCGAAAAAGTTTTGGCGTATTATAAACGCGCTGAACTTGGCCCACTCCGCAAAGCGTATGACGTTTCAGAAAGCGCTCATACAGGACAAATTCGACGTAGTGGTGAGCCTTATATTTCTCACCCGTTAGGAGTTGCGGGGATTCTCGCCGAACTAAAACTCGATCTGTCGACGATCATTACGGGGCTTCTTCATGATGTCGTGGAGGACACAAAGGTTGGTCTTCCGGAGCTAGAGGCACAATTTGGTCCCGTGATTTCTCAGCTCGTTGACGGGGTCACCAAAATTTCAAAAATGAGTTTTCGCCATACTCACGAAAAACAGGGCGAAAATATTCGTAAGATGATTTTCGCGATGGGAAAAGACGTTCGCGTCGTGCTCGTAAAACTCGCTGATCGTTTACATAATATGCGAACTCTCAACCACATGCCGCCAGAAAAGCAAACGCGGATTGCACAGGAGACCGTGGATATTTATGCGCCACTCGCGAGTCGTCTGGGGATTAGTTCTATAAAAATTGAACTCGAAGATTTGTCGTTTCGTTATTTGAATTCTGATCAATATTACAAGTTGGCTCAAGCCGTCGCCAAAAAAAAGAAAGAACGTGAATCTTATATTCAAGAGGTAAAGGACCTGCTGGCAAAGGAACTTGCTAAGGGCGAGTTCGATGCGACAATTCAAGGAAGGCCCAAACATCTTTATTCTATTTATAGAAAAATGGTGAGTCGAAATATCGAATTCGACCAAGTTCATGATATTCTCGCGTTTCGAATTATCGTTGATAATCTGTCGCGGTGTTACGAAATTTTGGGGCTTGTTCACTCGCTGTGGAAGCCCATCCCCGGAAGGTTTAAAGACTTCATTGCAATGCCGAAACTTAATAACTATCAAAGCTTACATACAACGGTGGTGGGGCCGGGTGGGGAGCGCATTGAAATTCAAATTCGCACCAGCGAAATGCATCTTGTTGCCGAACGTGGGATCGCGGCTCACTGGAAATATAAAGAAAAAGAAGAGATGGATGCAGATGGCAGTAAGAAATTTTCTTGGCTTCACGATCTCGTGTCGCGCCACCAACAAACGAAAGACCCCGACGAATTTTTGGAGTCTTTGAAATCAGACCTATTTGAACAAGAGATTTATGTCTTCACTCCTAAGGGCGACGTCCTTGAGTTCCCCGATGGAGCGACGCCAATTGATTTTGCCTATGCGGTTCATACGGACGTGGGGCATCACTGTGTGGCTGCCCGAATCAATGGAAAGTTGGTTCCGTTAAAATATAAGTTAAAAAATGGAGACTCGGTTGAGATTATTACCAGTAAAACGCAGGAACCTTCAAAGGATTGGTTAAATCATTGTGCCACCACGAAAGCCGCCTCGAAAATCAGAGCGTTTATTAAGACGGAACAAAGAAAGCGCGCACTTGAGCTCGGCAAACAACTTGTTGAAAAAGCTTTCCGCAAATTTGAATTGAAACCAACTGATGTTCTTAAGGGTGAAGCTTACGAAAAGTACATTAGCGATCTTGGCTGTCCTGATCTCGATGATTTGTATGTGAAAGTGGGTTACGGAAAAATTATTGCCGAATCGATCGTTGAAAAGCTAGCTCCCGATCACAAAACTTCAGAGAAGAAAGAAGAACTTTCTTTTCTTCAGAAGATATTTAAGTCGGCAACAGCAAAAGCTTCAAAGTCAAAATCTATTATTCAGGTGGATGGAATGGGTGATGTCCTGGTACGTTTTGGCAAATGTTGTACCCCAATTCCGGGCGATCCAATTGTTGGGTTTATCACTCGCGGCCGGGGAATTACCGTCCACACTGCCAGCTGCCCCAAAAGTTTTTCGCTTGATCAAGACCGCAGGGTGGATGTGCAATGGACTCATCCTCAAGGAGCGCAGGGCGCTGAACGGCAAGCAAAAATTCGTGTCTTTAGCGAGGATAAACCAGGGCTACTGCAGAAAATGTCAGAGGCTTTTACTGCTAAGGGTGTAAATATTCTATCTGCACAAATTCGCACAACACGCGATAAAAAAGCCGTTTGTTTATTTGATGTAAGCGTCAGAGATACAGCGCAACTGTATTCGGTAATGAATGAGCTCCAGAGAATTAAAGGTATCCTAGGCGTCACGCGCATATCGCAAGCGTGAAGCCTTTAATTAAAAAGTTATTCCGCCACGCACTTGAATAAATGTTGTTTTCACATCTGAAGAGGCTGGCAGCATGTTATATTCTACTTCGATTGGAAAACGATTTTTCTTACCGAAGGATATTCCGGCTCCCGCCTTGATGGCTGCGGATTGTTTAATGCTAGCGTTGTCTAAGGCGTTTGTAGAAGGTCCCATTGGAAAGAGTAATCCTGCCCCTCCCAGTAAATACATTTTTGTTTTGCCATTTATAAAATTCCAACCACCAATTCCATCTGCGGAAATGAAGGGAAGTTGGGCAATACATTGTGTTGAAGATCCGCAGAGTGAATTGGCAATCGTGCCCTTAACGTCGATCATCTCGTAACCAAATCCAGCACGGATCCAAAGAGTCCTGCCAATAGGGATTTCACCATAACCTTTAGCACCGAAGCTTGTTCCCGTCATGTTCGCGGTCTCGGTGGTACCACCACTCGTGAGCCTTACGCTCATGGTTCCCAGATTGGCGCCCAAGGAGGCTCCCCAGCGAATTTTCTTTTTACCGTTACCTTCACTTGGTTCTGCGGCGATGCTGTCATCTTTATCTTTTTGTTTTGCGTTTTCGATTTTTGTTGCCTTCATACCTTTTTTGGCTTCGCCGGTTTTCACAAGGGCCACGGCTTTGTTACCTTTAACTTTAGAAATTATAATTAAGGCTTCATTAGCGCCGTCTGTAGCACGTAACTTATCGCCCTTTTTTAATCCCTCAGTTGCACCGTCAAATTGTACGACCGCTTTTTTCTTTTCGACCTTCAGAACAGAAATTTCACCTTGCGCAGAATAACAGCAGATTAGTAGAAGGAAGCTACAAAACGGCGTAAGTAGTTTCATGATGTCTTTCATAGTGCCCAACCTTTTGAAATTATTAGTTTCTATTGTAATTACTTGTCGGATCTCGTAAACGGTAAATGAAGTTAGAACATAAAATAATTCACATAGCTAACGCACACGATCAAAACCTGACGGAAAGTCCTGAAAAACCTTTTTGGGCATAGAAGGTCTCAATTGACAATATTTGTATTAAATAATTGAATTGACGGACTATTCATCAAGGGGAACGTATGAGATTTTACCTTGTACTCGGGTTTGTTGCATTCGTTGTGCAAAATGCACAAACACAGGATGCGCCTGGCGCTCCCGGTGCCATTGGATTTTGGCAGCGTCCAGATAAAATGGGTTATGGAACAACAGCTCATCGTCCAGTTTGGTTCACGATTGCCGAAGGTGTTGTTGGTGAAGTTGCTTATCCGCGTGTGGATTTAGTGCAAACGCGAGACACATTTATCGTTATTAAAGAAGGAAAAAACTACTTAGACGAACGCAAATTTCAAAATCGCGTGCGCCGATCTCAGGGAACGCTAGCGTTTTCGGTGGAATCTTCGGGAAATAGAATTGTCATTGAAAAAAATATTTCGAATGCCGCCGACATGGATGCGATTGTCATTGATTACACTATTGACTTTGGTTCTGCAGGCGAGCGCGAGTTAGTTTTAGTTCACAATCCGCTAGTCTCTGGAACTCCTGGTGGCGATACGATTCAAGTCGTTGATGGAGTACAAAAAAATCCATCACTTATAGCTTTTCAGGGTGACGTACGTGGTGATGAGCCCAATGCGATGCATGTGAAATCAAAACAATTAGTTAGCTGGTCATTGCCCGAAAGCCAAGCGACAGTTGGCTATGAAGGGTCTTCGGCACCTGAAGATCAATTGAAATCAGAAAAATTTCCGCAGATGTTTACTAAGGCTGGACCGGGTAACGTTGAAGGTGCCTTATTTGCAAAAGTAACTGCAAAGGTCGTTAAATTTAGGGTGACTCTACAGTTTTTTGAAAATTCGGATGCGCGGTTGATTCCCGAATTCAAATCTGATTTGAGCCATTTGCTGAAAATAAAATTGGATTCTGAAATCAATCAACAGCGTCGAGAGTGGAAAAAATATTTAAGCAGATTGGATTATAACGAAACAGATACCAACGTCGAGAGCAGTATTCTGGTACTAAAGGCTTTGGAAGACAAATTCGAAAGAGGCGCCTTTATTGCTGGACCAGGAAATCCAAATTTGCCATGGGTTATGTATGCTGCGGAACTTGACTATGAAAAATCACGGCAGCGTATTGGCGACTCTAATTTTGGCTACCGCCGTGTGTGGCCGCGGGATCTTTATCATAAGGCTATGGCGTTCTTAGCTGTCAATGATAGTGCGACCGCCGTGCAGGTGGCTCGCTGGTTTAAGAGGACACAATTTAGTGAGGGGTGGTGGTCGCAAAATATGTTTGTTGATGGGTATCCTTCGTGGCGCGCTTATCAACAAGATGAAACTGCTTTACCCGTGGTTTTGATTGCGCATTTAGTTGAGCGAAAACTGGTTGATTATGTGGAGTATAGAGATATGGTTCGCCGTGCCCTGGCCTATATGATTGCGCGCGGTCCAAATACGGATCAAGAACGCTGGGAAGAAAATGGTGGTATTAGCCCAAACTCTTTGGGGTCGGCGGTCCAAGGTCTTTGGGGAGGATTTTATCTAGAATCAAATTTTGGCGATTCTGGAATCGCGCGCGGTTACCGTGAGGTTGCTCTAGAATGGACAAAAGGACTTAAATCTTGGAATCTTATTCAGAACGGACGGTTTGGCTCTAATTATTTTGCCCGTATCGAAGTCGGCAACGATGGAAAATGGGATCCAACTAGTCACGTTGGCATCGAAATAAAAAATAAGAATCATCAGCAAAAATCTTGGTATCGTGAAGATGAGATTTTAGATCTCGGGTTTGTTCAATGGATTATTACGGGAATTGTTCCGGCCAACGATGCCGACTTCGTCAGGACACTTGAAATTTGCGATCAAAATATCACGAGTGATTTTGGCTTTGGAAACGGTTATTTGCGGTATACATTCGATTCTTACGGTGAAAATCACCGTGGCGGACATTGGCCGCTACTTAGTGGCGAGCGTATTCTGGCCGCTATCGAGATGGGTGACAGATATAGTTCTCACCTTGACTTTATAGAAGATATGTTTACCGAGTCAGGAATGCTTGGTGAGCAAGACACCTTAGCAATTCGGCCTCTGGGTTGGTCGCATGCGAATTACTTAATCGTACGCCGTTCAATTGCTGATAAGAAAAGTTTTTATCGTTTTAGCTTTGTAGGACCAAAACAATTGCGATGAATTTAGTAATTGTTTTTCTGACGATTGTTTTTACCGTTCCTGCCAAAGCTGCAGTAAGTTCCATTCAACTCAATACTCAAAATAAAGTCCCAAGCCAGCGATGGCTACTAAATGTGAATCCACCTAAAGGAAAGTTTGAACCCGGAGATGTAAAGAAAGGGACTCTTGATTTAGAACTTGCCCAAATTAAGGTGGCCGCAGCGCAAGGCGAATTTAAAAAATGTTGGCAGCAGTCACAGAATATTCTTAGTCGAGCTAAGGAAATTGAGCCGTGGATCGTGTTGACCGGGTTACAGTGTGGTATAAGTAGTCTCGAGGGCGATAAAACACTGGTAGCAAGTATAGAAAAGGAAGTCAGACGTGTGCAGACGCATGCGGAATGGATGTATCAGGGGCCGTACGCAGCGCCTCTACGTTCACAAGTTATCGAAGCGCTCTTAGCTTTGGTCGACCACGATCTTAAGAATAAAAGAAAAATGGCATGGAATTTATTGGACCAATTATTTCGGTGGCTTCAGTACATGAGCAACGAGCAAAGAGCCGCGTACTATAGCCTCCTTGGCGACTTGACATTCGTGGAACAAAAATGGACGGCCTCCCTAGAATATTTCAAAAAAAGTTTAGCGCAAAGAGAAGATATCAACGTTCAAAAGAAAATCGATAAATTGAAAGCTGAACTAAAAAAGGGAAAAGAGAAAGAAAAAGAACTTGAGGTAGAAAAAAAGACAGAAGAGCTTCAGGTCCCGGTCGCGACCGTCGAGGTTCCTGAAACGTTACCACTTGAGATGCGTATGCTAAAGGAGCTCAAGGCGGGTAACTTAGGTTCGGCCGTTGAAACTGCAACAGAGGTTTTGCAAAATTCTCCTGAAGGAAAATCTGGCGACTTGGCATCGCAGAAATTAATTGAAATTCTTTTTCTAGTTCTCGAGGACCCAGATATAAAATACCAAGGTCTTCGCGATAAAGTCATCGGCAATATGGAATCTTGTCAGGCCGATCGTTTGGGAAGATGGGCGAAGTTGTTGTATGGCCGGGGACAGTATCAGACCTCTTATCGTTTCGCCGCAAAAGCCGTGAATCGTTTGGAGGGGGTTGCAAATATCCTGGAGTTTCTAGAGTTGGCGGCTTTGTCAGCTAGTCACATTGGTAGCATTGATGAGGCCATGAAAACAAACAAAAAAATTATCGAGAAATTTGCCGGGACGTTGACGGCCCGAGATGCGACATTTCGCTTAGGACTAGAGAGCTATCGCAAACAAGAATTTGCCCAGGCTATAAAATATTTTGAAGCTTACGTTGGCTCAACGGCTCCAGGTGAAAATCTAAATAATCTTGGTGCTCCTTTAAAAGAGCTAAATGCTCTCTATTGGAAGGTTCGTTCGCTTCAAAAACTACATAAAATGGATATTGCCGATGCCGCCGCCGAAGAGCTGATGAAGAAGTATCCTGTAAGTTATTACGGAATTATTTTACGTAACGAGAAAACACTTGGGAATTTTCAGTTTCCGTATGCGCCCGAAGCTCCGGTTCAGTCAGAGTACTGGTTAATAGGAGAACATGAAAAAGGTTGGAAGCGTTTACAAATGTTACTAAGTGCAGGTTGGCTTGAAGAGGCGCAAAGCGAATTGAAGAATCTTCCAGCGCCAACATATACGACCACCAAGCTTGCCATGGTAAAGTATTATGCGTCTGCAATGGACTACTCCTCTGCCGTCCGCTGGGTCGTCGAAGCTTGGGATGAAAATGAAAAATTCCGCCAAAAGAGTTTGTTGAAATTAATTTTTCCTCGAGACTATTTCGAGCCCGTTGAGCAATTTGCAAAAATGGCGAATCTTGATGCAGAATTGGTTTTGTCATTGATTCGTCAGGAAAGTGCTTTTTCTACAAAAGCAGTTAGTCGTTCTGGCGCTCTGGGACTCATGCAATTGATGCCAGCGACAGCTGATGAAGTGGCTAGAGATTTAAGTTTTAAATCTCTAAAAATTCCAGAAGAAGTTTTTAATCCGAAAATAAATATTCAAATGGGCAGCTATTACCTTGCGAAAATGATTCGAAAATATAACGGGCAGATTCCTTTTGCGTTAGCAGCGTATAACGCAGGGCCCACGCGACTAGACCGATGGCTGGGTGCTAAGGGAGTCTGGAAAGAATTTTCGGAAAAAAAGTCCTGGACCCCTGACGATGACTTATGGATAGATGAATTGCCCTGGAGCGAAACAAGTCATTACGTGAAAGCTATTTTACGAAATCTTGTGGTTTATCGCAGTCTCAAGACAGAACAGCCACAAAACTTGGCATTTCCTTTTTGGAAGGCACTAGAATAGTTTTATTGCGAAAACGCCGAAATTCACTTAGCATTTAAGTATAGACATTGGGGTGAGATTTGCACTTAAGACTGGGAACATTTTGTCTCTTAATATGGTTGTTGTCTGGTTGTAATTTACTGACGAAGAGGGATATCGACTCAAGGGTTGTGGGCCAAAATCTACCAAACGCGAGTGAAATTCACGATGAAGATCCCGACCTTCCAAAAGAGATGAATCAACATGTTCTCAATCAAATGGAGTATTTTCTAGGCAGAGGCCGTGATCAAATGGAGCGCTATTTAGAGCGGTCGACAAGGTTCATTGGGTTGGTTAAAGCTACGCTCAGAGAAGAAGGCGTGCCTGAAGATCTTGCTTATGTAGCGTTGATCGAGTCTGGATTTAATTCAACAGCGAAAAGTCGCGCCCGCGCGGTTGGTTATTGGCAGTTTATCCGCGGTACTGGTGAGCGTTATGGGCTGAAAGTAAATAATCTTGTCGATGAAAGGCGTGATCCTATCAAATCGACGGTTGCGGCAGCCCGGTATTTGAAAAGCCTTTATAACCTTTTTGGATCTTGGCATTTGGCATTTGCCGCATACAATGTCGGTGAAAATAGAGTTAAGTACCAAGTCATGAAACATTCAACGCGGGACTTGTGGGAGCTTATTCGCTTGGGCGGATTGCCTGCAGAGACGAAACAGTACGTACCAAAATTTATTGCGGCACGGATGATTGCAAAGAGTCCTGAAAAATATGGATTTAAAAATTTAGTATTTGAGACACCGATAGCTTTTGAAACGGTTAAGGTAGAACATCCGGTGAGTCTAAGTCAAATGGCACGCGCTTTAAATATTTCTTCTGAAGACCTAAAAATTAGAAATCCAATGTACCGCACGGACTTAGTTCCGGTCGGCTCCTTGGGATTTGCCGAATTACGGGTTCCTGTTGAAAGCGTGCCAAGTGTACCGATGGCGATGTTAAAAAGTAAAGTAACCCCTCGCCACTTAGCTGCGGCAGAAACTATCGATCCTGATTTCGTGATTTATAAAGTAAAGCGAGGAGATACATTAGCCTCAATTGCGATTCGATTTGGAACTCAGATCAGCCAAATCCGTTCACTAAATAAATTTGACAGAAAATCAACAATTGTTGCAGGTGCGAGAATAAAAGTCCCTCCAGGAAAAGTTCGGAGAATTGAAAAAGATCGCTATACAAAGGTCATTAAGTTTAAAGAGCCCAAAACGATTCATGTGGTTCGCCGTGGCGATACTCTGATTCATATATCTAGGCGTTATGGGGTTAGCCTAGGCGACATTCGTCGACAAAATAAGCTCACTTCACGTTCAATACTCGTTGCCGGCGCAAAGTTATTAATTCCCTAAGGTGCCTGAGACTTTTTCCAGTCCATACCGCGTCATATGACCGTCTAAGGTTAACGTCCTAGGAAGATAGTAGGACTTTAGTTACAATTACTCATGTTCTCTCGCCAAGAAAAAATTTTACTTGCAACTTTTGCGACTATTAACTTTTGTCACATTCTCGACTTTGTAATTATGATGCCATTAGGACCGCAACTCATGCGTTCTCTCAATTTAGATCCACATCAATTCGGGTTGCTGGTTTCTATCTATACTTTTTCAGCGGGAGTGAGTGGTCTTGTGTTCTCAATATTTGTCGATAGGTATGATCGTAAAAATTTACTATTACTTTTCTTTTTAGGATTTACTATAGGGACTTTTGGTTGTGGTTTAGCACAATCATATCAGGTATTGTTGTTGGCGAGAGCTCTGACTGGAACTTTTGGCGGCGTGCTTGGAAGTCTGGTCATGTCAGCTACTGGCGACGCGATAAATCCAGAGCGCAGAGGAACAGCAATGGGCGTGATCATGGGTTCATTTTCGGTTGCGTCTGTATTTGGAATCCCGTTTGGACTTTATTTAGCGAATAAAAATTCGTGGAATACACCATTTCTAGTTTTAGCCGTTCTTTCTTGCGTAATAGCGATTGCTGCTAAAATATCTCTGCCGTCAATGAAAGAACATTTAAAGGGACCACGTCACCATGAAAATAACATTTTTTTTCCGTTTAAGCATATTTTAGGTTCAAAGAATCAGCTGATTGCAATAGCATTTATTTTTTCGGTCATTTTTGGGCAGTTCGCTTTAATTCCGTTTTTGAGTCCCTCGTTTGTTGCTAATGCAGGATTAAATGAAAGTGATTTGCCCCTCATTTATTTAATTGGCGGTATCGTTTCATTTTTTTCTTCTCCGTTTTTTGGAAAATTGGCAGATAAATTTGGTAAGCCTAAAATCTTTTATGTTGGAGCAACTTTATCTTTGGTCCCCGTGTGGATAATTACTCATCTCGATAGTTCTCCGACGTGGATGATACTTACAATTTCAAGTTCTTTCTTTATGTGTATGGGTGGCCGCATGGTTCCTGCGATGGCGATTTTGTCGAGTGCGGCGCCTTTAGGAAGCCGTGGTAGTTTCATGAGTGTGAGTACTAGTATCCAACAAATGGCGGCGGCGGCGTCGAGCTATATTTCTGGAATTATTGTAGTGAAAAACGCCAGTGGAAACCTGATAAACTATCCTTACGTTGGTTACATAACGATTGCGTTTACGTTTTTGGCGATGACAATAGTTGGAAAAATAAGAGTTGAGAGTTAAAACTCGACTTATCTCTAGGCAGACAATGTCTATGTAAATGCTATAATCTTTAGAACTCGTATGGATCTGTCATTTTTTGATGCTTTTCAAGATGGTGCTGTCATCGTCGACAATAGGTCGTATATCAAACATATAAACGCGTCGTTTTCGACTTTGTCAGGATATTCGACGAAAAGGATTATCAATCGCAATTTGCGTGAGATTTTTGTTTTTGCTCCCGAAGTTTTAGAGCTCGTGGACAAAGCTATTAATTCCCGTAATGCGATGCCAACTATCGAATCCGAAATGGTGTCTCACGATCAAGAGCGAAAGCGTGTCCAAATTGCCGCGAGCCCCTGCGGCGACGATATGATAATGATTACTGTTCACGATGTATCGGTTGAGTCCGCATTACAGAATAAATATAAAAGAGAAATCGGGGAAAAAGAAAAATATATCGAAATTTTAAATCGAAAAATTTTTGAGCTCGAGTTTATGCTTGAGATTGTTTCTTCTGCCGCCGTAGAGGATTCCATTGAACCGTATCCAGACAAATCTTTTGAGAGAATTATAAAGGCACTTGATATCGATATGATCTTAATTTTAAGCCGCAGCGGGGATATGCAAACCTCGGAGGTAAGCATTGCCGCGACGTATATTCCCGAAGGAAAAAGCATCACCGTTTTTAGGGACGTAATTCGCGAAAGCGTAGACTATTGGAAGCCAATCAACTTAGAAAAGGTCGGAACGCAAACCCCCTCTTTTGTTCAGGAACGCGGTTCTTTTCATGTCGTAACAGCAATCGTGCGCGGCAAGCAAGATCAGTGGCGGGTGTTTCTATTTTACTTTAGTCAAAACAAAGCTCACTTGGCGACTCTAAACAAAAGTTTATTGAATTCAATCTCAAAACAAGTTTATTTAATGATTGAAAATCAATCGCTGTTTCATCTTGCGGTCACCGACGAAAAAACACAAATTTACAATGCGCGCTTTTTTTCTTATCGTTTACAAAATGAAATTGCGCGTTCTAAGCGCTACAAGCACGCGCTTTCGCTGTTAGTGATTGATATCGATTTCTTTAAAAAATTCAATGATACCTATGGGCATTTGGTAGGGGATTTTGTTTTAGGAAATGTTGCGAAAACTTTAAAATCTGTATTTAGGGTGTGCGATGTTGTCGCACGTTTCGGAGGTGAAGAGTTTGTTGTTTTTTGTCCTGAGACAACGAAAGAACAGGCCAAAATTGCCGCAGAAAGGGCTAGATCCGCGGTGGAAAAAATGGTGCTAGAGATTTCACCAGGTAAAACTGCAAATGTTACTATAAGTATTGGTGTCTCGACGCTTGGTCTGGATGGAGAGACAGTTTCGGATCTAACAAAGAGTGCGGATGAAGCACTTTATATCGCTAAGAAAAATGGTCGAAATCGCACTGAGGTCTATTCAAAATGAGCATTGGTAAGCCGAAAACATTGACTACGCCGAGTCTCAAGAGACATGCGCTCTCTACAAGTAATGTTGATGTATTCGAGCTTGTTTCGTCGCCCCCAACAGGATCAAAGTTTTCATCAAATGTAGTAGCACTTGTTAATGGCATGAATCCGACTGAAGTTTTTAAGTATGTTGCAAACTTCGGAATTCGTCATGTTATACAAGCTAAGGGCCAAGGAAGGATAGAGAGGGTTAAAAAGGCACAAGAGATTATTACTGCGGGCGCTGAAGGCTTGAGTGACTTTCCCGGAAAACTGCTTTTATCGCCTCCAACATTTCATTCGAATTTCAGTTTTCATAGTTCTGACGAAAAAGAGAGTGTGGTGGAACAGGCGGTAAGTACTGTGACAGCTCACTCTGGGGGGCGGCGTTTCGCAGATGACGTTAGAACAATCGCCGATGAGTTTTTTACGAACGTGATTTATAATGCCTATCATGGGCCGAACTCTAGGATTTCACGTACAGTCACAACTAAACTACCTAAGGATAAAGCTGGCGAACTTCATGTGATGGGAAGCGAAAATGAGCTCATGATCGCAGTGTTTGATCTATTTGGAACACTTGAAATTGAGGCCTTGATTCAGAAAATTCAAAAGTCTTTTTTTCTCGGTATTTCGCGTTCGATGTCATATAGCTCTGGAGGGGCGGGGATTGGTTGTCGGTTAGTTTTGGATCGTAGTCAGAGATATTGGGTCATTGTATTCCCCGGAGTTTTCACCGCATTTTTTAGTATTATGCCCTTTGGACCAGATGCACGCGACGCTGACATGGACCATAAAGATGTACACTTTTTAAAATTAACCCGTTAGAGTCTAGGTTAGGTTGAGGTTGTATGTCATCATTTAAAATTGTTGAAGCCCGCAAAGAGAGTTTACTGGATCTTCGTGTTTTTGGTTCTTTGGATGAAGACGCAAAATTGCCAAATATCAATTTTTCTTTTGTCACAAGTGTAAATGTGGATTTTGGCGGATTGACGGCGATTAATTCTTGTGGAATTAGGGATTGGATCAAATGGATTTCACATGTAAAACCATCAACGCAAATTACCTATTCAACTTGTCCTAAAATTATTGTTGATCAAATCAATATGGTTGAAGGCTTTTTACCGGCTACTGGAAAAGTAGTATCGTTCTTTGTTCCTTATTATTGTGAGAATTGTGACGATGTTGAAAACAATCTATTTAATACAGGTGACGTTAGTCCGACGAGTGGCAAATCGGTGCCAACATCGACAAAATGTTCGAAGTGCGGCAAAGAAACCGAAATTGATATAATCGAATCCAAATATTTAAAATTTCTAAGCCGATAGTTGCTGTGCGGCAGCTTGTTTGAAACGGATTACAACAAAGGTGACATCGTCTTTGAGTTCGCGTCCAGAACGGAAGTCTTCCATCTTTAGCTTTAAGACATCGTGAAATTCACTCAAAGTTTCTTTTTCGGTGGCTTCAAAGATGGCCTTAATATAGCGGCGCTCTCCCCATGTTTTGTTTTCAGTATTATGAAGTTCGGGAACTCCGTCAGTGTAAAATAGTACCATATCTCCGTCATTAAGTTGTGCCGTTGCCTCTGGGTAGGCAGAGTTTTTTTCGTGTCCCAATCGTGGGCCATTGGTTTGATCCATGATTTCAAGGTCAGATTTATCTAAAGGACGTTTATTGCGCAGAATAAACGGAGATTCATGACTGGCATTGCAATAAGTGACTTGACCCGTTTTTCTATGAATAGCTGCAAGGAAAAAGGTCATCATCATTTTACCTTTACTTGTGCTATGAATGGAGTTGTTAACTAGGGCAAGTATTTGCGATGGGGCAATTTCAGAAAAGTTTTCGATAACCGCCGCCGCCGAGCGGGCCGCCGAGGTAATGAGAGCCGCCGCTGCCCCATGACCAGTGGCATCGCCAATCCATATATACACATGTTCACCGATTTCACAATAGTGCCACCAGTCACCTCCGCATTCACTGGCGGGTTGGTAGTAGCCACAAATTTCAATGTTTCCAACTGTGGCGATAGCGGGTGGAAAAAGTGTTTCTTGTACTGTTTTAGCAGTCGCTAGCTCGCCTTCCATCCTCGCTTTTTGCGAAGACTCGATGAGAAGTCGTGAAACTTCTTTGGCCATTGTATTAAAGCTCTCGCTTAAACCGCCTACCTCATCAGAAGACTGTACCTTTAACTGAATATTGAAGTTGCCTTGTGCCACATCTTTTGTTGCTTGGAACAGAAGGCGAAGGGTCGATGTCAGGGAGTTGGAAACGAAAAGACTTAAAAAGATTGTTACACACAATATCATAATAAGTGAATATACTGACTTTTTGATAAGGTTTCTAACTCCTAAAAGAGCGAACTGTTTGTCGACCAATGAAATAACTCTGAGATCGCTTACCCCAACTCTGGCAAAGGAAGAGAGAACTGTGTTAGTGCCGCCCCCATATTCTGCAGAACCCTCATTTATTCCTGTCCACTGTGGTTCGTTGAAGTAGGTAATCGTGTTTGTTTCTGCAGTGAAGACATCGTTTTCGTTGGGCCGCATTTCAATATGACCTTCACCCGAAATAAGGTAGTTTGAGACGTTGGCGGAGGCATTCAGAACATTCAGAATTTGTGGGACATAGCTTACGAAAAATATTGTATTGCTGGCGTCGCCAAGAGCCATCATAACGTAAGGGCTCTTTTCACCGAGGGCTTTAAAGGCAATTCCTTTTTTCTTTGACTCAGTCAGTAACTGCTGTTTGTGTTTGAAGGCAAGTGAATAGTCTTTTTCTTTTTTAAAATCTTCTTTTTCTAAAAACACTTTTTCAGAAAATTTATCTCCTTGAAATTTATTAAATGAAACATAAGATATTTTTTTCTGTTTTGAGAAAATGAGTTTCGCTTCTTCTCTTAGTTGTTCAGCCTGCGGATCGTACTGCGCAACTATGGGCAAAAGAGATTCAATATGCGCGTTTAATTCTGAAGAAATTTGTGCGCCGATCGCTTTACTCAAAGTAACGTTGGAGCCGTAGACGTAAGCTTCTTTGTCTTCTGAAAACAGTTTTACCGCTAACCATAAGTAAAATACGAGCGCACATGCTGGAATGAATGTTAAAAAGAAAAGTAATTTGTATTTTAATGAAAGTTTAAGTTTACCCATGCGTTCTTTAGGATTTATCGGTGTTTTCGAAGAGAAAAGAAGAGTCCAGAAGTGGTCTTATCTCGACTAAAGACTATCAGAGTTTTGGCAAACTATAACGATATATATTTATAGATGAGATCGTTCTCAGGCTTTGACAGGTTTTTAGTTTTTTTGGTGGCAGGATTTTTTCTGTTTGCCGGCTACCTTTTATGGGATGATAGCATTCTGTTCGAGAAAAATGATTTTGACGAAATTTCAAGATCCGTTGGTGAAGTAAAATCCTTGAAATATGATGTGCGTCGAAAATCCAAGAGAAATTTTTCGTGGGTAAATCTTCAAGAGAAATCTCCACTCTTTAACGGAGATAGTTTATTTACGGGAAAAGGTTCTGAGTTGGAAGTGCTTCTCGTTGACGGGACTGAAATGACAATTTCCGAAAATACTCTTATCGTTTTGGAAAAGTCTCCGTTGGCACTAAACTTAGATTTGAAGTACGGTGAAGTAGATCGTATCGAAAATGCAAAAAATAAAATCGTACTTAGTCAGGGCGGCGAAAAATCCGAATTTGAGGGTTCAAGAAATTCGGTTTTAAGTATTAAGGCTAAAGAAGGTAAAGCCGTCTTAAAAGTTATTACCGGGGAAGTAAAAATCAAAAACAAGGCCGGCGAGTCTAAGATTGTTGCCGGTAAAAACGATAAGGTATCCATTGAAAAGCCGGTTGTTGTAGTAAGGCCGCCCACTCTCGTTGAGCCAATTAATAACGCCATTTATCTTACAGACACTGGAAGGATGCTTGATAGTACTGGAAAATTTAAGGTCTCACCATTAGAGTTCAAATGGCAGAAAAACTCCGAGGGTGCTTTTTTAATACAGGTCGCTCGCGACAAAGATTTTAAAGAAATTATTCTAAAAAGAGAACTTACCGAACTTAACTTCGTCGTCACTGAGCTTCCTGCCGTAGGAAAGTACTTCTGGCGTGTTGGCTCGATTAACGAAGTTACTCGTGCGGTTTTAAACAGCGAGCCCTCGATTTTGGTTTTACAAAAAGATCCTCAGGTTACTTTGGTTTATCCCC
>LWDK01000055.1:137703-159398 GCA_002083485.1 Proteobacteria bacterium SG_bin7
TTGGAAACCAAATTGAGTGGAATCAGATGCCTGGTTTCGGAACCTATTACTGGCGAGTTAATACGGACCTTACGCAAACAAACCTCCAGGAATTTACGATCGGGGAAAATAAAAATCCTGTGTTGAGTTCTCCACCGTCGGGATCTACACTCATAGTAAAAGATTATAAAATTATTTTTCCCAGCGAGAAATTAGAAGCTGTCGACACCAAGCCAGTTGGAACCGAATTTGAATTTACATGGGACAATAGTGAGTTTTCTGAGGTGGCTCTGGAGTTTAGTTCTGACAAAGATTTTAAAAATCCCAAAGAAATTAAATTTAGTCAAAAATTAAAAGAGCACTTTGCCAAGCTAAAAAATCTTCCTTCAGGCGATTATTTTTGGCGGGTGCGAGGAATCGACTCGCGGCACTCCGAAAACCTGGCGAGTGTGCCCTTCCAAATTAAAATAATGGCCGAAATTATTAAAACGGATGTTGTGGGACCGTCAGTTTCAGACGCTGATAAGCGTATCGAGATGCGACCTATTCCGGGAAGATCACCTAGCTCTGTTGGGAAGTGGTTTAAACCTTTTGATCTTAGTGGAAAAGGTAGGCCTTATTTGGAGTGGAATTCTGTCGGGGAAAACGCAATTTATAATCTTGTCATCAGCAAAGACAAAGAGGGAAAAAATATTGTATTGAGAAAAGATGTAAAAGAGAATATTTTCAATTGGGAAGACATGAAGCCAGGATATTATTATTATTCGGTCAACGCCAAGGAATCAACGCTCACAAAAGCCAGCAAGAAGTCTTTTGGATCGCTTATGGTCTCGGTACCTCCGCCAACACCCATGCCCGTTAATTTAAAAAAAGAGAAAGTTTTGACGGATGTGGAAATGAGCGCGCCACTGCCAAAAGCAAAAATGAGTTGGAGTCCGGCTCCGCTAGCGGAAAATTATCGTATTGAGGTGGCAAATGACAAAAATTTTTCAAAACCTAAATTTTTTAAGAGTGCTCAGACCTCAGCTATGCACAGTGTAGAAGGAAATGGAAAATATTATTGGCGTGTAACAGCTCTCGATGAAAACAATAATCCTATTTCAGAAATGGGACCGGTTTCTGAATTTGATTTTGAGCGCTCGTTTGGGTTATACGCCCCTGTAGGTTCCAATCCAAAATTTGATTCGTCAATGGTGTTTCTGTCGAAAAAGTCCAGCCACCTGGTGCTTGGCTGGAAAAAAGTGGAGGGTGCCACTCAATATGAATTTGAGTTGTCGCTGGATAGTGACTTTAGAAGCTCTTACTATAAAGGTAAATCAAAGGCTTTGAAAGAGTACCTTCCTATTGAATTGCCAGCGGGAAAAAATTTTTGGCGTGTGCGCGCAGTTAATGAAAAATACCAATCCGATTGGTCTGATGCCAATCCGTTTGTAGTTTCGTACGGGAAGAATTAATGTTAAAGCTGCTGCTAAATTTTAGTTTAACGATCCATGCGCTCGTGGCAAAAGCAGAGGAAATCGGAGCGGCCGCTACCCCCGAGAGTGAGGTGTTGCAGGCTGACGAGACAGAAAATTTACCTCCGGTTTTAGGTCCCAGGCTCCCCGTAGACTACCAATTTCTAAAAGCTCCCCGGGGCAAAGAAAACGCAAAGGACGTTGATTTTAATTTTTTAAAGAGTGGCGGCAAGCTTCTACCGGCAAAATTCGTTTACGAAGTTAATGAGAAAGGAACAAGGATTGGTCCCATATTGATTCGACCACAAAATTTGAATTTGAAATATCGCACGAATGGCGGCAAGCGAAATTTGATTTTCGAATTTCCGGGACACTTTCCCGATCATGGTCGACTGCAAATTTTTCAGGCCGCTGACAATAAACTTCTGTGGCAGCGTGATTTCGATAAGTGGGATTTAGGAGAGCGACTAAAAAAACTTAACGTCAAGTCGAAGACTAACATGGGCAAGAAACATTTTTTTCGCTGGACTGAAGAAAAGGTCGACGAGGATCAGTTTAATTTTATTAAAAACTCCAAGGGTTTAAAGTATTGTGTTGCTTATGAGGGGGAAGGCTTTCAACATAATCTTTGTACTGGAATTATTGCGGCCAGCACAGGAGAAACAAGATTTAAAGCGACCAGCGAAGAAAATGCCGAGATCGTGGTTACGATTAATGGCAAATCTGAGCGCCCAAATGGTGTGGTTGTGGTAGGACTAGATGGCGATACCATCAAATTCAAGGCAAGCCTTCCCGATGGCTCAACAGTTGAGATTTTTACTAAGCCCATAACTTTCGAAATTCTTGATGCCATCAGAACGCCAGAAAAAGAGCTATTGATTAGGGCGCGTGGGGCCACTCCTTTTGAGGAAAATATTAAGTTTTTAGAAGATGGAAGTTGGCGACATATCGTAAAAAAATTTCACTTATATGTATCGGGAGCTGGCGAAATTCCATTTTATCAGGAGCTCTTTATCAACCAGCAACTTCCAAGTTCTGAGGAGAAAATAAAAATTTCAAAGAGGAGTTTTTTGAACACCTACAATAGTGATACGATGATTTATGGGTTTACTCCTAATACTGCAAAAATTGAAACCGTCGATGGGTCTGCCAATAAATATGAAAATCAATATTTCACTTGGTATGTCGATAAGCTTCAAAAAGGGCAGGTAAGTAAACCCAACATTGGTGTTGGGTACGGATCGAGAAATTACCAGGGATCTGTGGATGTGTACCGCGGATATCAGCTTGAAATTGGCGCTCGTATTTCAGGTGTTGCCGTTGTTCAAACTAAAGATTTATTACTTATTAGCGATTTAGTTTTAAATTATTGGTCAGAGACTTTATTTGGTTCTAAGAACTACTGGTTTGGACAGCAGCGTTGGGGCCTAAAAGCAAAGTACCTAAAGAGCATTACAAAAATGGACCTTTTAGAGTCATTTTCTTCTACTCATTTTGATATCGCCTACCGATTAATTCCAGGTATCTGGGAGAGAGATGCTACTGTAGGGTTACTGGTTGATTATCAGTCCGTAAATGTGAATACCGATACTGTTGCCATGGTTGGCGGAGGAGTTTTTTGGGCTCAGTCGATGCCGAAATTTATCGACAATATCTTCAATATTATTCCTTTTTTCAGATATCCAAAATGGGTAGACATGGAGTTTATGTACTATTTCTCATCGTTGAATCCCAGTTATGTATTGGGAGCAAATTTTCTCTATAATTTCCATGGAAAAATGTTAGTGACGCCACGATTTTATTTTGAAGGTGGCGGTTCTATGCGCCAAATAAATTTTGGTCGTGCTGACGGCTCGCTGAGTCCACTTAGCGCCTCGTTCTTGCAAGGGACGCTTGGTATCGGGTATAACTTCTAAATAAATTACCAGGTTAAATTAAAAGGACGTTTCAATCATAAATTACAAGACCGAAACGTCCCCCGGAAATGAAGTGTCCATGTCGTTTCCCCCTCTTGAAAGTTTAAAGTTAGTCCTTTGGCGGCCAGGCTGGCATCACCCATTGCTGGAAGAAGCCCCTTTTGCTTTGCGTCCTCGGGTTTCCCACGAGTTTGCCCTTTACAAAAGAAGGAAGATTATCACTCGATAAGCACCTCCTGTGAATATCCAATAATCTCTGTGATTTATCTGCTATGGTCCGCAACCGCTACTCAAACGGTGGGTCAAGATTCCGTTCCTTGGGGATGATGACAGCGCCTTCCAGTCCTAGAAGAGGCCCTTTCGCTACTACGTACTTCATAACACCAGGATAACGCGAATTGTCATAAAAGTCTACAAAATACTAGTTATTTCAGTAAGTTGTATCTTTCTGAGGCCTCAATTTGAGATCATTTTGCCTTTTTGCGCGTTTAGTTCAGAAAATTTTGGATCTAAAATGAGATTCAAAACTTCTTTCGCAATGGTCTTGAATGTCTCAACAATTTCATTTCTTGGATCTGTTTCAGAAAGTGGAATTCCGATTTCTGAAGATTGTGCTAAGGCAGAAGCAAAGGGTAGCGATCCCAATTTTTTTATTTTCTGAGATTGTAAATACGAATCTAATTCGCCTTTGGGAAACAGTCCGCTCATATTTTCAATAAGTCCTAAAACAGGGACCTGAAGTTTTTGAAACATATCAATAGATTTTTTTGTATCTGCAAGCGAGAGATTTTGCGGAGTGCTAATTGCAATTGCCCCTGACAGCGGGGTTTTTTGTGCAAGCGTCAGCGGAACGTCACCGGTTCCGGGAGGTAAATCCATGACAAGGATATCAAGATCGCCCCAAGCAACGTCTTTTAACAGCTGCTCAAGCGCTTTAAATATCATTGGCCCACGCCAAACAAGAGCATTTTCTTCACCAACTAAAAATCCCATGCTCATAATTTTTACCCCATAGCGTTCGTGCGGTAGAATTTTTCCCCCATTCGTTAGCGGTGGTTTTTGATTTAGTAAACCAAAGAGTCTCGGGATCGATGGCCCATAAATATCGGCGTCGAGCAATCCTACTTTTTTACCCATTCGTGCCATTGCCAGTGCCAGGTTTGTGCTCAATGTGCTTTTGCCAACGCCACCTTTTCCGGACCCTACCGCAATGATAGATTTTATGCCGGGAATATTAGTCTGTTTTTCAAAAGGATTCATTGCGCCCCCTCAGTCTTTTCTTGATACTAAATATTAGGGTATGGAACCGGGAATGTATTTAATCGTTAATGCCGTTGTTGTCATCCTTCTGGTGATGTCGATTCTATTTTTGCGTAAGGGTGCTACGCCACAAACGAAATTGAATTTGCGGCAGGGAGGTGATCGAACACCCTTTGATCCCAAAAAACCGCAATTTGCTGAATTTGATGGCGAAGCAAGATCTCTAAATGTTGTTTTCCAACATAACGGAGAATGGTTTGATGCGTATGAGGTATTAGAACTACCGGCTGGAGCAGGCAGTAGTATAGTGAAAACGCAGTTTGAAAATTTACTAAAAAATGCCAATAAAGATAAGTCAAAACTGTTACGGCTGGCGTATGAAGCATTGGTGCAGCAAGGGCGAATTTAAAGATTAACCCGGCAGCCAAGAAATAAGTTTGTTTACAGGTAGAAATCAGCGCATGATACATTAGTGTTCTTTGGGCTCAATGAAATCAGGCTGAACTTTTCCGCGATGGCATAGATAACAATCAACTTTTGGATTTCCACTAAACCCTTTGGTGTTTAACCAATCAAGTATGTCGATATGTTTTTTTGCTACCTTAAAGCTCTTTTTTTCATCAGATCGAAAATTTTTGAGATTGTGGCAGTGGGTACAGGTTACACCCAACTGTTTTGAAATTACTTGCATACGCTCACGGATTTGAAAATCAGCATCTTTTTTAGACGGATTCTCAGTTGCAAAAGCCGTATATATGAGCAAGAAAAGTGGAAATAAAATAATAATTTTTTTCACATGTTAGTTCCTGATAATACCTATAAGTTTCCCTATTTTATCTCCATTAAGCAAGAGCTGGATTTCTTGACTTACGCAAAGTTCCAATATAGCCAATAAGGAATGGCCATTAGAAGGTTAGCAGATTTAAACGCGCTTGTGTCTTTGTGTAAACGCCGAGGCTTCGTTTTTCAAAGTAGTGAGATCTATGGCGGTCTCAATTCTTGTTGGGATTATGGTCCACTTGGCGCTGAAATGAAATTCAATGTCAAAATGGCTTGGTGGAAGGCCATGACCCGTCGAAAAGATGTGGTGGGTTTGGATGCCAGCATTTTAATGCATCCAACAGTATGGAAAGCCTCTGGTCACGTTGACGGCTTTTCAGATCCGCTTGTAGACTGCAAAAAATGTAAGTCGCGTTTTCGTGCTGACCAAATTAATAACGCTAAAACATGCCCAAGTTGTGGTGGCGAGCTCACGGAGCCTCGACAGTTTAATTTGATGTTTAAAACTTATATGGGCCCGGTCGAAGATGCAGCGGCAATTGTTTATATGCGGCCTGAAACTGCGCAGGGTATTTTTGTTAACTTTGAAAACGTGCAAATTTCTATGCGTAAGAAAGTGCCATTTGGAATTGCCCAAATTGGTAAGTCGTTTAGAAATGAGATTACTCCTGGCAATTTTATTTTTCGGACCCGCGAATTTGAACAAATGGAAATGCAATTTTTTGTGAAGCCAGGAACAGATGAGGGCTATTTTGAAGAGTGGAAGAAAATGCGCATGGATTTTTATTCTGATTACGGAATTCGTTCTGAGAATTTACGCTTTCATGCTCATGGCCCTAAAGAGCTCGCACACTATGCGAAGGCCGCATTCGATGTGCAATATCAGTTTCCCATCGGTTGGCAGGAGTTAGAAGGCATTCATAACCGGTCTGATTTTGATTTGAGTCAACATCAGAAATTTTCTGGAAAGAAGTTAGAATATTTCGAGGAGTCGTCTAAAGAAAAATATATTCCGTACGTCATTGAAACGGCCGTTGGTTGTGATCGGTTCTTTTTGGCTTTGCTATGCGATGCCTACCGTGAAGAAAGTATCATCGATGAAGAAACAAAGAATGAAGATGTGCGTGTTGTTTTGGGTTTGGATCCGCGAATAGCCCCGGTGAAAGCTGCAGTTTTACCACTGAGCAAAAAGCCCCAATTGCAAGGGATATGTGATGATATTTTTGAGGATTTGCGCAAAAAATATCTCGTTCAATACGATGATACGGCTTCGATTGGAAAGCGTTATCGCCGTCAAGACGAAATTGGTACTCCACTTTGTATCACTGTCGATTTTGAATCTTTGAATGATAAAAAGGTTACCATCCGTCATCGCGATAATATGAAACAAGATCGCGTATCTATCGATCATTTAAATCAGTACATGGAAGAGAAGCTCGCCAACTTTAACGCCAACTAAGGAACAATATGAGGATTAAAAAACTAGAACTCATTGGTTTTAAGTCGTTTAAAGACCGTACCGTCATTCAATTTGATGAGGGTATTACGGGGATCGTTGGGCCCAATGGTTGTGGTAAATCAAATATTGTTGATGCGTTGATATGGGTTATGGGAGAGATGTCGGCAAAACACCTTCGTGGCAGTTCCATGGAAGATGTAATATTTGCTGGCTCTGAAGGTTATTCACCAATGGGTCTGGCGGAAGTTTCGCTGACTCTTGAGAATGACGGTGGCCCGTTCCCGATTAAATATGCAAAATTTAGTGAGATAATGGTTACTCGAAGGCTTCATCGAAGTGGCGAGTCTGAGTACCTTATCAATAAAGAACCTTCAAGACTTCGTGATGTCCAAGAAATTTTTATGGATACGGGGGCCGGAGCAAAGGGTTTTAGTATTATTGAACAAGGAGCTATCGGAAAAATTATTACCGCTAAGCCGGAAGAGCGGCGCTCTTTGATCGAGGAGGCCGCTGGGATTACAAAATTTAAGGCGCGTAAGCGAGAGTCGATTCGAAAGCTTGAGGCGACGGACCAGAATTTAGTACGCTTACAAGATATTATCGGGGAGTTGAAACGCCAATTATCTTCTTTAGAAAGACAGGCTAAAAAAGCCCAACGTTATCGCGAATTACGTGACCAGGTAAAAGATTTGGATCTTTGGTTGGCAGCGCGAAAGTTTTTGGATTTTAAATCCCAGTTAGAGAGTGCGAGATCCGAATGGCAGAGAGCTTCTGAAGCCGTGGCAGGAATGCAGACCGAGTTGAGCACGATGGAGCTTGATGTACAAAAGCACCGTTTGGAACTTTCGCAAAAAGAAATAGAAGTTAATGATTGCCAGCGGTTACACTTTGAACAGCAGAACAATGTTTTGACCAAAGAGAAACAGTTGATGGAGTTGCAGTTTAAAATTGAGCAGGGTCGTCAAAACGAAAAGCGTTCAGACTCTGCTGCGGGCGAGCTAAAATTGCGCCGTGAGCTCCTTGATCAAGAGGTCGCAAGTTTGCGTGCGAAAGTGGAAGCGCTAGACTTAGAACATAAGAATTTGTCAGCTGATTATGCTGAAAAGAGTACGGCCCTTGCTCATCTTGAACAAAGTATCAATGAACTTGATGAGGCAATTTCGACAAAACGTCGCGAGTATTTAGCTCTTCAGCAGTCACAAACCCATATGATGGCGCAAAGTGAAATTAAAATTCATAAAATCGAAGAGATGAATCGTCGTTTGGTTGATGTTACCACTTTAACCGAAGAGCTGGGTAAAAAATGTACAGAGTTTGGAGGACGCCGCGCCAAAATAGGTTCGCAGTTAGAGTCTGAAAAACAGATGCAACTTCAGATAATGAATGACGTTGAAAACTTCGCACAAAACATATCTATTGTCGAAAATGAAGTTCAGGCGAAGTACAAAGAGGTTGAAAACTTTAAGGATGAATTAAATCAAGTTATTAGTCGTCTCTATGGTTTAGAAGATTTACATTCTAATTTTGAAGGATTTGAAGAGGGTGTACGCACCGTTATGTTTTGGCAGCGAAGCCGGCAAGAACAGGCGGAGTCGCAATTAGGCGATACAGTGGGATTTCAGCCAGTTGCTGAAGTTGTAGAGGTTCCATCAGAATTTGAACTAGCGATGGAAGCTGCCCTGGGCTCCCGCTTACAATATTTGCTTGGAAATGATCATAGTCAGGCATTGGAAGCGGTTCAATATCTAAAAGGTGAGTCGAAGGGACGATCGAGCTTTTTAGCATCGGATTTGTATAATAAAGGCGTATTAGGAGTCGATAAAATACCCTCAGGTGAGGGTGTAGCGGCAATTTTGAAAGACGTGGTAAGTGCACCAGATCAATATCGTAATCAAGTAAGCATTTTACTCGATGGCTTTGCGATTGTTGATTCAATTTCAACCGCGCTCAAGTTAAGAGAAATGCATCCCAACTGGTCGTTTGTAACTACAGATGGAGACACGCTAAGTGCAGACGGGGTTATTACCGGTGGTGCTCAGCAGGGGGCAGACTCGGGAGTCTTGAGACGGCGAAGAGAGATTAAAGAGCTACGAGATCGCAAAGAAGAATGGCAAGGAAAGTTATCACTCGCGCAGATTGCCCTTAAGAAAAAAGAAGAGCAGCTTAAAACCTTACGCTCTGATTACGAAAATGCGGCAAAACGTAGTAATGAAAAAGAAATTTTATTAGCCGAGCTTCGCAAAGATTTTGAGCGTGCTGAAAACGAATTAAAAAACGTCGAAATCGCCTACAAAAAACAAGAAGACGAAAAAAACTCTATCTTATCTGTTTTGCAAGAAGAAAATGAAAAACTTCTTCAGTGTCAAAATGCGGTGAAAGAAATAGTAGAGAAAACTTTGGCGCTTGAAACGGGAATTAATCAATCCATTGAATCACTGCAGAGCCAGAAACGCGATGGTGAAGTTCAGCGTACTTTGGCGACCGAATTAAAAGTTAAGGTGGCAGCTCGTGAACAGGAGCTTGAAGGCTATCGCCGCCAAGAAGGTACCGCCAATTCGAATTTGGATTTAACAATTGAGCAGCTGTCTCGCATTAACGAAGAATTTTTAAACAACTCGCGTGAACTGACTGAGAACCAACACATTTTGGAAGTCGAAAAAGTCAATCTGGAGCGTATGATTTCTGACGCTAAAGAGTTTGAAGGGCGTTACGCCAAGCTTAAAGATGAGTTTGAGCAAATTTCATCGCAAATTCGTGGCGTTGAGATGGGTTTTAGCGCGCGTAAATCGGTAGTTGATGAGCAAAGTCACATTATGAATGATATGCAACTTAAGATTGATCAGCTGGGACTTCAGGAGAAATTTTTAAGTGATCAGGTCAATGACAAATATTCTGTTCTGTTGGCTGATCGCGCGAATGAGTTTGCATATCGTGAGGGAAATGCTGACGAAGCCGAAAGTACCCTTGAAGATCTGAAAAGTAAAATGGCGGTTCTTGGAGAAGTTAATGTGAGCGCGATTCAAGAATTCGACGACTTGGAAAACCGCCATACTTTCCTGACAAAGCAGCATGAGGATCTTATCAATTCGAAAGATCAGTTGCGTAAAGTAATTGACCGTATTAACCGTGTCTGTTCGAAGCGGTTTAAAGAAACTTTTGATACCGTTAATGATAAGTTTTCTCGTGTTTTTCCGATTCTATTTGGTGGGGGCGAAGCCAAGTTGGTCTTGATTGAAAATCCTGAAGAAGGCGAAATGGGAATTGATATCGTGGCGAAGCCTCCGGGTAAAAAAATGCAGAATGTGACCTTAATGTCAGGGGGGGAAAAAGCACTTACCGCAGTGGCATTAATTTTCTCAATCTTCTTAGTAAAACCTTCTCCATACTGCTTATTGGACGAGGTTGATGCACCACTTGATGACGCCAATGTGGCGCGTTTTAATGATCTCGTTAAGGAAATGGCAAAACGCAGTCAGATTATCGTTGTTACTCATAACAAGCATACAATGGCAGTTAACAACAAACTTTACGGTGTAACTATGGAAGAAAAAGGTGTTTCAAAAATGGTATCTGTAAGTCTGGCAGAAGCGCAAAAAGCCGTTATAGCCTAATGATCAGCCCAGCGGATACTACTGACCCTATAGTGACGAAGGGAATTCTTGTCGCCAGCATTGCCATATTCGCGGTGATGTTTTTATTCTTATATATTCGTATATTACGTCGTCGGGACCGCAAAAAAAGCGAGAATCTCGAACAGACTCAAGAAGTTGAAGTGGAGCATTTTGAGCGGACACGAGATCTCGATGCACCGATATTGCTTGGTGATATTCTTAAAAATACTCGTGCCGGATTCATAGGGAGAATTCAGAGTTTATTTTCTGAAGGGAATATATCTGGCGAAAAACTTTCGGATCTAGAAGAGATTTTATTTACCAGCGATTTAGGGCCTCAAACCGTAGAGACTTTGATGACAGCGGTAACTGATAAGGCCGATGGAAATTTGAACTTTGAAAATGTCAAATCTGCATTACGCGACGAGATGAGAGACATTTTTTCACGAACTAAAGAAACAAGTCTTGTCGCCGCGGACACCTTTTCGAAACCGGTACCGATCAAACCGTGGGTGTGGATGGTTGTTGGTGTAAATGGTGTTGGTAAGACAACGACAATTGGTAAACTCGCGAAGCAGTTTTCCTCAAATGGAAAAAAAGTGTTAGTTGCGGCGGGAGATACGTTCCGAGCGGCAGCACAAGAGCAGCTTACGGTGTGGTCAGGGCGGACGGGCGTAGATATTCATAGTCCTAAAGATGTCAGTGACCCGGCCGCGGTAGCATTTAGCGCTTGTGAAAAGGCAAAAAACCAACACTTCGATATTCTGATTATTGATACTGCTGGACGGTTGCATACAAAATCAAATCTGATGGAAGAATTGAAGAAGATGAAGAGGGTAGTGGAAAAGGCCCTACCGGGTGCGCCCCACGAAGTCCTTCTCGTAGTTGACGCGAACACGGGGCAAAACGCTTTGAATCAGGCGCGCACCTTCCATGAGGCACTGGGTGTAACGGGCGTTGTACTTACCAAACTCGATGGCACTGCCAAAGGCGGTGTCGCCGTTGGGATCGCTTGTGAGCTGAAAATTCCAATTGTATGGATTGGCGTCGGCGAGAAGGCGCAAGACTTAAAAAGTTTTGCACCGACAGAATTTGTGAGTTCAATTCTCTAATCTGGGTGCTTGCGCAAAGCCCAATGAAGGTGGTGCTGAAAATAGGAATGCAGCTGTCAAATAGACTAACAGTCCAGTAAGGTAGCCAAGGTATTTATTCTTTACTGTTCGCATATCAAAAAGATCTGCAATAGTTGAGCCGAGCTGACAGCAACCGAGACTGATTAAAGTCTATATGGGCGGAAAAAGGAGTTAGACACTTTACTAATTCCCAGGCTCTTTGTAGGATTAAATCTTATATGTCCGCATCGCACGCTTTTCTGACGTACCTGTTCTCCGGTCTCGCTTTTTTTATGTATGGCTCCATCATGGTGAGCGACTATCTGCAAAAAATTGTTGGCAATCGTGTGCGCGAGCTTATGGGTAAAATCTCGCAAAATAATTTCTTAAGTATTCTCGTGGGAATTGCCTTAACCGTCTGCTTACAAAGCTCTGGTGCGGTGACAATGTTATTAATTGGCTTGGGATCCGCCAACGTGATTACTCTTAATCAGGTGATGGGGGTTATCATCGGAAGTAGCATCGGGACGACTGTTACGGTGCAGTTAATTTCTTACAATGTCGCTCAATATGGTTTACCGATCTTTACGCTCGGTTTTTTAGGTTACTTTACTGCAAAAAAATTGATCGTAAAAAACTGGATGGGAATAGTAATGGGTTTTGGTCTCATCTTTTTTGGGCTCGAATACATGGGAAAGGGAACCGAAGCCATAAACCATATCAGCATATTAAAAGAAATATTTGTAAAGCTAAGTAAAGAACCCATTTTGACAATCGTGGCATCAATGATATTTACGGCCTTTATTCATAGTAGTGCCGTGACAATAGGTCTAGCGATGACACTGACAACTCAAAATGTGATCACGCTCCAGGACGCTATTTATTGGGTGTATGGGGCTAACATTGGAACAACCGCAACGGGAATAATGGGTGCCGTTGGCGGAAATTTTATCGGAAGACAAGTTGCATGGGCGAATTTCTTTTACAAATTTCTGAGTGTTGGTTTGCTCGTTCCTTTCACCGGGATTTTTGTGAGGTTTCTTGATCATATTCATGATAATATGTTTCGGGCCATAGCCGACGCACATACAATCTATAATATTTTAGCGGCGATTGCGTTTTATCCATTAATCAACGTGGGCGCGAGTATGTTTGAGAGACTTATTCAACCCGCGCCCCATGAACGTAAATTTGGTGTGAAATATTTAGATCGTTCGAATTATCAGGACTCCGCTCTGGCGATGGCCTATGCTCGACGTGAGATCTTGCGTATGGGTGATATCGTCGTTAACATGATCAAAGATAGTATTAATGTGCTCGATCACGAAGATCATGAGATAATGGATAATACAAAAGAGAATGACAATAAGGTCGATTTATTAATGAGAGAGATCAAACTTTATTTGGTGAAGTATGCCAACGAAGCCGTGGGTGGTATCGATCAGGTGGTATTTAATTTAATTTCTGTGGCCAGTGATTTAGAAGCTGCCGCTGACGTGATTGACAATAATATTTTAGAACTTGCTCGTAAGAAAAATGCCTTGAAAGTTGATTTTAGTAAAGAGGGTTGGGAGGAGATCAAACAGTTTCATGCAATGACGGTAGAGATCGCGACTATTTCTATGTCATGCTTTGAAATGCAGGATCCGACGCTCGCCCAAAAACTCATCGATATGAAACGTCGCATGCGCAAAAAAGAAAAGGAGTTTCGCGAGCATCATATCGAACGTTTGAATAAGGGATTAAAACAAACTATCAATACTAGCGCGATCCACTTAGACCTGCTTGCCGATTTTAGACGTGTTGTTGGCCTTTTCTGCAACCACGCTTACGATTACCTCCCTGAAAAGAGAACATGATGTCGAAAAACTTTTGCTAAATCTGGCCTGGTCTTTGAAGTTATAAATCTTTGTAAGTTATTATAAGCTTTATAATTAGATTTGACTGTCAAATCTTTTGACAATTAGACGACGAAATAGGTCAGGAGCCACAATGAAGACACTAAACTTAATTTTAAGCCTCTCACTCTTGTTTTCTATCCAGGCGGGTGCAGAAACCTTAGAAGAAAAAGCAGACCTCCTCGCGGGAGGATTTTTCGAACCAGGTGTCGAGTCAAAAGTTAATACCGATGCCATTATTAAAGAATACATTAATAGTGGAGTTTTTGCTCCTGGCTCTTGCAATGGTCAGCGCCTAGAAAAACGATTTCAATATAAAGAGGGCTTGGACGAATCCGCAATTGAGATTGAAGATACGTTAAGGGAGAATTTAAATACCCTCAAAGGGAAAGTGAAAACCGTAAAATCTATTAGACCAGTATACGAGGGTTCAGAATTCTTAGGCTGGACAATTAATTTTTGCAAAAACGAGGCTTGAACACTTAAGAACCCTGCGTCCCTACATTTCTCTGCAATTCTTCTTTTAAAACTTTCAGTCTTTTTTGTCTCGCCTGTTCTTCTGTCGGCTCCCCGGCCAATTGGGCGATAACTTTGTATTGGGAAAACTACTAGTTTATACTTTTCCATCGCCTTACTAATTGCGCGATTAATCTTTCCATCATAATAAGAGAAGCGTTCAAATACGAGACTGCGTTGCACGTAACGAATGCCCGAGCCAGCCAACAGATTTTTCGCTTTCGGATTTTGGAAACTTGTAATCGAAGATCAACGCGATCAGCAGCGTATGAATTAAAATTGAGAGGGCAAAATAACGCGCCATGGACTGGAAAAAGTCTCAGGCACCTTTAGCGCTTAATCCACTTCGTGCCAGAAACGCGGAAGAGCATTCGATCGGATTCGGTACGAGTTTTTCCGTTATCGTAGGAGCAGTTTCCTATTGCTAAAACAGTTCCCGATTTTTTATTTACGATAATTTTATCGGCCCAAAGTTTATTGGGGGATTGACTAACTTGCGCGTGACCTTGAAGTGCAACGGTTTCGTCATCATGATTTTCCATCACTTGCTCAGCACTTACATTAAATCCAGTACCAATACTAGCCATAGAAAGAGATCCAGTTAGACTCGAAAAAAGTAAGGAGAGCACTACAAAAACACGCATAAATTTCCTCCGAAGATTTCTTTTTATGTAGTCACTATACTCATGGACTAACGCTTCGCCCAGAAAAGGATTTAATGCATCGCAACAATGGGCAGCAAAATTGACCCAATCACTAAATGTGAACTATCTATAAAATATAGTGGAAACATAGTTCCGGGAACGGAAAACGAAGGAAAGAACAACCGTTGTGGCTGATCGATCACTCCAAGACATAACAATTGCTGGAACGCGTCTTCGCGTCCGTACTTCTCTAAACGATGAGAAAGTTAGTCAATTAGTCGACCTCGTCGATTCAAAAGTCAAATCAGCAATGAAACGCTCAAATTCAAAATCGTATCATAAGGCATTAATTTTAGCTGCTCTTAATATCGCCGAAGAATTACTGACGTTAAAAAATCAGGTTCGCAATGAACTTGATACATTAGAAGATCGGGCCCGCGACGTTCTCACAGAACTTGAGTCCACAGAAATTGGGATCAGTATCTGAAAAGGTACCAGGTTAAATTTCGGGAAGGCAAAGCGTTATTTGCCTCACGGTTTGAGGATGAAAATGGGTTTGAGCAAAAAAGCTCTGCGCGAAAAGTGTAATAATGACCGAAAAAAGTTTGTGCAAGTGCACGGAACTCTAGGTCTAGTAAAACCCGTGACGGAGTTTCTAGCGGCAGAGTCGGGAACCTGGGGTGGTTTTATGCCAACGGCTTCAGAACCTGATTTGCAAAGCCTTTATACAGATTGCAAAGATACTAATAAAAATAATAACGGGGTTGTGTGGGCGTTTCCGTGTGTGCGCGGTGACGAGATGGAATATTTTATTCCTGGAAAAAATGGAGACTTTATCAAAAGTAAACTTGGAATTTTAGAGCCCGATCAAAAAACTTCGCAAGCTGTTGAAGTGGGTGAACTAGTCGGTATCTTGGTTCCCGGTGTTGCCTTTGATGAAGAAGGACATCGTATGGGTCGAGGCAGAGGGTTTTACGATCGATTTTTGTCTCAATTTACCGGTAAAAAAATTGGCGTGTGTTTTGATATTCAAGTTTTTTCCGAAGTCCCACAAGATCCCCATGACGTACGTATGGATGTCATTATAACTGACGAGAGGATATTGCGAATTCCTGCTTAGAGTTCGTAGGAGGATTTTATGAATATGATTTTTATGATGGGTGCCATCATTGCTGGGATTTTAATTGGTGCCGGGTGTGTTTTTTTCTATAAGAAACTTCAAGCGCAAAAAAAGAAAAGCGATGCTGAGGCCGAAGCTCAGAAGATCGTGGCACGAGCGAAGTCCGAAGCCAGTCGATTAGAATCAGAGGCGAAAAATAAAGCCCGAGATTTTGAGCAACGCGCTCGCAAGAATGTCGAAGGCGATATTCATCGTGAGAAGCAAAAAATTTCGCAGCTGGAACGGTCGCTTAAGGATAAAGAATCTAACTATGACAAAAAACTAAAAGAGCTCCAGCAAAAATTTGAAGACAAAGAGCGTGAGATCATGGATCGTCAGCAGAAGCTCTCAATTGCCGAAAATAAAATTAAGGATACTGAATCTCGTGTCACCGAGAATTTAACAAAACTAGTCCAGCGCCTCGAGGGAGTTTCAAATTTAACTGCTGAACAAGCCAAGCAACAATTAATCGAGGCGGTTACCAACGAAGCTAAAACAGAAGCATCAAAACATGCGGCAATGATCGAAGAAGAAGCGAAAAAAGATGCCGATGCGAAAGCAAAACGCTTGATCAGCATAGCAATAGCACGTTGTGCGAGTGAGTACGTTGCTGAAAGAGCTGTAAGTATCGTGAGTCTGCCGAATGAAGAGGTTAAAGGAAAAATCATTGGCCGTGAAGGCAGAAACATCCGCGCACTTGAAGCCGAATGTGGTGTGGATTTGATTATCGACGACACACCAGAGGCTGTTGTGATTTCAGGATTTGATCCAGTTCGCCGCGAGATTGCACGTATTAGTTTAGAAAGATTAATTGAAGATGGAAGAGTCCATCCGTCACGCATTGAAGAAATCGTTTCGAAAACTAAAAAAGATGTTTTTAAGACAATTAAAGATGATGGAGAAAAAGCGTGTACTGAACTTGGGATTACCGACATGCATCCGGAAGTGATGAAGCTCGTTGGTAGTTTAAAGTATCGTTATTCCTACAATCAAAACAACTATTATCATTCGATTGAAGCTGCTCATATTGCTGGGATGATGGCGGTGGAGATGGGTGCTGACCCGAAGCTAGCGAAACGTGCTACTTTGTTACACGATATCGGAAAGTCACTTGATCACTCGATGGAAGGTTCGCATGCGGTAATTGGTGCGGAGTTTGCAAAAAAACACGGTGAGACTGAGGCAGTTTGCCATGCGATTCGTTCTCATCATGAGGACGAAAAACCAAATACAGTTTATGCATTTTTGGTCCAGGCTGCCGACGCCCTCAGTGGTGCAAGGCCTGGGGCCCGAAGATCGACAACAGAGTCCTACGTAAAAAGACTTGAGGACTTGGAGTCAATCGGAAATTCATTTGAAGGAGTTATTCGCACCTATGCTTTGCAAGCCGGACGTGAGGTTCGTGTTCTTGTCGAGGGTAGTCGTGTGACTGACGAGCAGGCGATTATGTTGTCTCGAGATATCGCGCGCAAAATTGAGCGCGAGATGGTTTATCCAGGACAAATAAAAATTACGGTGATCAGAGAAACTCGAGTCGTTGAACATGCTCGCTAA
Source organism: Proteobacteria bacterium SG_bin7 (assembly GCA_002083485.1). Lineage (GTDB taxonomy): Bacteria > Bdellovibrionota > Bdellovibrionia > Bdellovibrionales > SG-bin7 > SG-bin7. Next base: position 155,046 of record LWDK01000055.1, read on the forward strand.
GGATCCTAAGGAGCAGTTAAAACTGTTGATGAAAGGTGTCGCCGATATTGTTTCGGAGAAAGACCTTCTTGATAAGCTCTATTTAAGCGGGAAAGAAAAAAGACCTTTACGCATTAAGGCCGGATTTGATCCGAGTCGTCCCGATTTACATATAGGCCACACAGTTTTAATTAATAAAATGCGCCAGTTTCAGCAATTAGGGCATCATGTGATGTTTTTGATTGGTGATTTTACGGCGTTGATTGGTGATCCTACGGGAAAAAATGAAACACGCCCGGCTTTGACCTTCGAAGAAGTCAGAGAAAACGCCAAGACATACGCGAGGCAAGTTTTTAAGATCCTTGATCCTGATAAAACCGAAGTTATGTACAACAATCACTGGATGGGAAATTTTTCTGCCGCTGATTTTATTCGGCTAGCTTCGCATTATACCGTGGCCCGAATCTTAGAGCGGGATGATTTTTCTAAGCGCTATAAAACAGGAGTGCCGATCGCCATCCATGAGTTTATGTACCCATTGGTGCAGGGTTATGATTCTGTTGTTATGAAAGCCGATGTGGAACTTGGTGGATCAGATCAACGATTTAATTTGCTAGTCGGCCGAGAATTACAAAAGTCATATGGGCAAGTTCCGCAAGTTGTTATGATGACGCCAATTCTAGAGGGCACTGATGGCGTACAAAAAATGTCAAAGAGTTTAAATAATTACATTGGGGTCGAAGATTCACCGAAAGATATGTTTGGTCGCACGATGAGTATCTCTGACGATCTCATGTATAAGTATTATGAGTTGCTTACTGATTTAACGGTTGATGAAATCAGCGCACTAAAAAGTGAAGTAGCGTCGGGGAAAAGACACCCTCGCGACGTAAAAGTGAGTCTCGCAAAAATTTTGGTGGAAAGATTTCATAATAAAGATGCGGCTGAAAATGCCGTGATGGAATTTGACCGGGTGTTTGCAAATAAAGGTCTGCCCGACGAAATGCCAGAGGTGAAGGTAAAAGCTGAAAACGGAATATGGGTTTGCAAATTACTTGCTGATCAAAAATTGCTTCCTAGTACGAGCGAGGGGCGAAGACTCATTCAAGGTAAAGCCATTGAAATGAATAGTGAGAAAATTACCGATCCGAATCTCAAGCTAGACCTAAAATCAGGTGAGGAATTTATATTCAAGTTGGGCAAAAAGAAATTTGCCAAGGTTATAGTTTTATGAAATTAAAATTTATTCCGCAAAATGTTGAAGTCGAGGTGACTTCCGATAAGTCCGTCCTGCAAATTGCACAGGAAAATAATATTCATATTAAATCTGTGTGTAAGGGAGTGCCTTCGTGTGCCGAGTGCCGAGTGCATGTGGCCGAGGGTGAGCATAATTTAGCTCCGCCATCTAGCACAGAAATGAGTTTAATTGGGACAGGATACTTTATTGATCGCCGCCGGTTGAGCTGTCAGATGCACTGTTTTGGTGATGTGACCGTCGATTTGAAAGAACAAGTTGAAAAGTCAGACAAAGTTCAGGGCACTAAACGTCCAAGTGGTGTCGCTAAAAACGAATATGACCCTAAAGAGTCGCGCGCAGTCATGGGAAACATTATCCACGAAGAAGCGCAGAATAAGGCTGACCAAGCTGAGAAGAAAGCGAATCGACGATTGTTTGAAGAAGAAAAGCAACGGTTGTTAAAAATGTTGCGGGATCAACGAAAAGAGCGCGAAGACGCAAAGAAAACAAGGAAGCCTTCATCCGAAGATTCCAATTAGTTTCAGAAATATAATTTCTCAGAAATTTTTTCAACCATTTCGTGAAAAGTTGATGTGGTCGACATTCAAGTATAATTATTGGATGTGAGACTGCTGGTAAAATTGTATATTATATTTTTTACGAATCAGGTTTTTGCCGAAAATCAAAGTCTTAAAGGTGTTTGGCCAGACGTACTCACAAGTATCGTCGCCGTTCATAAGCCGGGAGCATCTCTGCTAGAGCCCCAGCTTAATGGTACCGGGTTTATAGTTGAAAATAGTGACGAGGGTGTGTTTATCCTCACAAATTATCACGTCATCCAAAGTAGTTTAAATAACAACCAGCTTACGAAAAAAAATCCTCATATGATGATTGAGTTTTTGCGTAAAGACCTCGATATGCAAGCGGGTTATATTGAGGGGTATTCTCAAGTGGCTGACATTGCTCTTTTACGCGTTAATCTTAGCGAGTTGGGACAACAGGAACGACTCAAAACTCTTAAGGTACTCTCATTCGGAAATTCAGAGGCACTTACGTTTGGAGAGGATCTTCTGGCGATTGGTCACCCTCTTGCAAACAAAAAAACCCCGACATTCCCGCGCTTCACGGGTCAAGGGTTTTTTGTAGAGGACAAGGTTTCGGTCATTAGGATAAATGGAGATCTCGGTCCTGGAAATAGCGGGGGACCGTTGTTTAACATGAGAGGTGAAGTGATAGGCGTCAACACCTCGATTCTGCCGGCCCCTGCTCAGGGCGTGGGTTATGCCGTACCGTCAAATGTGATTCGTAACTTCATTCTGCCGCAACTGAGGAAAGCGGGTAAACCTCCAGCGGATCGTGTGAAATACGCGTCACTCGGAATATCGTTGCAGCCACTTGATGGCGCTCTCATGAGATTTTTAAAGCTTGATACGCGGTCGGGGGGTATAGTTACACACACTCCGAAAGACTCCCCAGGATTTGGATCTGGGTTGGGTCTTCAGCGTGGGGATATTGTAGTCGGAGTTAACGGGCAAAGTTATGATGATAACCCTTTGCGTGGGATCAGTGGCCTAACACTATTCAACGATGGTGTTTATATAGTTTATGATATTATTCCTAACAATCTCATCCGTGATGGACGCGCCAATGGACCTGAGTCGATATGGAGACTTTCTTTTTTTCCAGAATATAAGACTTTAAAAGAAATTCAAAACGAGATTTCTCTTCCCCAACAACAAACCCCGAATTTATTAGAAAAGTCTGCGGACCTCTTAGGTTTTTATCTCACAGATGCTCAAGAGGGCGTCTTTATAAATAGAGACCTCAAGTCGAATAATAAAAGGGCCAGACAATTTATTCGAGAAATTGCTTTTTATAGTAAGGATTTTCAAAATATTCAGTTTCAAAAAATTGATAGCATAGATGATATCGAGAGAGTTTTGTTAAAGTCCAAGACTAAGGAAGTGCTCTTAATCTTATCTAAAGACTTTAATTATGATCAATTCAGTAAAGTCGAATATTTTTTGACCAAGGTACCTTAGTTTAATCCAGGACCGACGTTAGATTTTGATATTTTTTAAATTGTGTCGATAAGATACGGATGAGTAAGATTCGTCTGCGCGAAAGCCCAATTACATTTCAGGTGATAGGCGATGGGCCTCCTGTGGTCTTGCTTCACGGTTTTGGCGGCTCACACACGCATTGGGACAAGATTGTTCCTGAGCTGTCGAAGAGCGTTAAAGTCATTTTGCCAAATCTTGGGCCTCTTACTCTGGGCTCCATGAAATTAACTTTTTCTGAGCAAGTAGAGATGATGGGGGACTTTAAGCGCGCTATATTTCATGAATTCGGAAAATTTGTTTTGGTAGGGATTAGTTATGGTGCAGCCATCGCTTGGGCTATGAGTTCCCACGACGATGAAAGTCATATTCAGAAACTATTTTTAATTAACCCTATGCCACCAAATCCCATTGGCAACATGCAAAGTTGGAGTTTAAAACGCCTTTTGTTTATGGCAAAATGGACACCGCTACTTGCGCTCTATTTACTGACTCCATTGGCCCACTGGGATTTTCATCAAGTAGCTTCTGACATTAGAGTTGATTGGCCCACCAGAGCACCGCGTTTTTCGAAGATATTTACACGCCGACAGAAAATGCTTTTTCACCTGATTCATCGTTTTTCGTGGATTTTAAAAAACGAAAATTGGAAACCATGGTGGAAAGAGGTTGGTAAGATAAAAGTCCCTGTATGTATCGTACATGGTAGCCACGACCGAATTTTTAGTGATCATACCATGCGAAAGCTGCGCTCGAATTTCATGGACTCTGAATTACGAACTATTGACCGAGGCACACATTTAGCGATTCAATCGAGTGCGCGAGAGATCATTGCTCTCATTCGAGAGTTTCTTAATATGTCGAAAGCGTCTTAAATTTCTTGTAAGAAATTCAGGTTTTTGACATTTTTGGCCTACCTAGTTTTTTATTTCAGGGTTGTGTATAGTTACATGCCGAACGTTCTGGAGAAATATCGATGTACCTTCTAAAATTTTTTTCTCATTTTCGCTTCTCTTGACCATTCAAACGCAGGCGCTTGTAAGTGGTTCAAAATGTGGTTTGACTGATATGAAGAAC
>LWDK01000055.1:159458-186840 GCA_002083485.1 Proteobacteria bacterium SG_bin7
CTAGTGGCTTACGAGAAAAGTGACAGGATTCTTTGTGAAGAGTGACTGGTGCTAGCAGCCTGAGCCTTCTTTTGCGAAAAGATAAATTTTGCCAGACTGAGGATCAACTATCGCAAGTGCTGCGAAAGTCACTCCACATTGAATGGCTCCCATTGGGGCAAGGCCAAAAAGTACTCCCGTTTTTAGAAGGAGTTTGAAAGCCTCTTTTGCTCTTTTTTGATCAAGAAACGCTTTTGCCTTATCCCTTTGATCAAGGGCATCAAGGTATCCGTCTTCGAATTCCGTCACGTAGGCGTAGGCGCCTTTCATGTTTGTCGAGCCCCACGACATGGAATCGGCACTCCAAGCCTCGTTATTTTCACCGACCCAATTAAAATCCGATGGATTATCGATATGCTTTTCTTTTACCGCCAGATTATACATCCACCCTTTAATAGAAGTTGCTGGCTTCACGTTGTGGATTGAAACGCCAGACAAAGCCATGCCTTTCATCATCTTTACCGCTTGTGCAATTTTTTGTGATGAGTCGGGACTGGCAAAAGAAGCAACCGGAAAAAGGGTAACAAACAAAAAGAAGCTTAAAGTTTTTTTCATAATTCCTCCCAAATGAAAACCATCTACTGCGACAGTGTCCTGGCCTGCAAATGATTTCAATGATCTGTATTTTATTCACAGTCTCCTGGTTCGCAAACCGCAGAGAAAGTGCAAGTGTAAAAGAGGTGCCGCAAATGAGTCTTCAAAAGAGCCCGAGCGCTTCGACTAGACGTTAAAACTTGAACCACAACCACAAGTTTTGGTGGCATTTGGGTTTGAAAACACAAAGCCTTGGCCGTTAAGTCCGCCTTGAAAATCCAAGGTCATCCCGATGAGATATAAATAACTCTGTTTGTCGACAACGATTTTTTGACTGTGAGTTTCAAAGACTTTGTCATTTTCCGTTAATGCATTATCAAACTTCATTTCGTAGGACATGCCCGAGCAACCGCCTTTTTTGACGTTGACCCTAAGAAATGAATTTGCGTCGGCGTTTTCATCTTTTTTAACTTGTTCAATTCTCTTTGCTGCTGTTTCAGTTAGCTGAATCATGTTTTCCTCCAAAACGAACCTGTCGACATTTTTTTACAGCATTTACCACGGTTGTAATTGCCGTATCAACATCGCTTTCGGTGGTCATTCGCCCAACTCCGAAGCGAAGTGTACAGCGGGCGAGCTCTTCTGTTAACCCAATCGCAGCGAGCACGTGACTTGGTGCCATATTCGCGGAAGAGCAAGCTGATCCGGAACTCACAGCGATCGCGCTACAGTTATCAAGTAGAAAGTCAGGGGTGGCGTTATCAAAGCTCACATTTAGGTTCATCACCAGTCTTTCCGTAGGGTGTCCATTGACGGTGACGTTCTCTAATTGTGATTTAATGCCATTTTCTAATTTATCCCGCAACCTCTTAATTCTTTTTACTTCCTCGGCCATGTCATTTTGACAAATTTCCGCAGCTTTTCCAAGACCTACGATTCCGGGTACATTTAAAGTGCCCGGGCGAATTCCGCGTTCTTGGCCGCTCCCAAAAACTACGGGATCAAGCTTCACCCGTGGCTCCTTGGAGCGGATGAAAAGTGCCCCGACCCCTTTTGGCCCATAGATCTTGTGTGCGGATAGTGAAAGCATATCGATATTTAAATCGTTAACATCAATTGGAAGTTTTCCCACAGCCTGTGCGGCATCGACGTGAACTAATAAGTTTTTGTTTTTTTCTTTTGCAACTTTTACGATTTCTTTTATTGGATTGATCGTGCCGATCTCATTGTTGGCAAAAATAATTGAAATGAGTGCGGTCTGTGGCTTGATAGAATTTAGGAGCGTTTCAATTTCAACCTGTCCGAATTTATTTACCGGAAGAAATGTAACATCAACTCCTCTTTCTTTGAGTTCTTTTGAAATCGATAGGACGCATGAGTGTTCTACCTGAGTAGTTATCAGATGCGGGACATGTCCGTTAACTTTTCCAATCGCCCCAAAAAGTGCTATGTTATTACTTTCTGTTGCACCACTGGTGAAAATAATTTCTTTTTCTCTGGCACCGATAAGGGCTGCGACCTGCGCTCTTGCTTTTGTGATCGCGGCCTCTGCTTGCCAGCCGTGCGAATGGCTGGTGCTAGCAGGATTGCCAAAATTTTGTGTGAAATAAGGTAACATCGCTTCCATCACTCTCGGATCAACCGGAGTGGTGGCGTGACAATCGAAATAAATGGGCATTTTCATGACTGTATTTATACCAAATGCATCATGCGACCGCTAGTCTTTTTGGGTAGGTCGCCTAATAATTAGGAATATAAAGTGGTAACGTGACGTCTTAGAACGATATATATCCGCGGTAACGTAAACGCATTTTTGTGATTGCGAATGTGCACCCCATTAATACGATTCCAGCAATTTGCATGATTTGATAAGCTGGGAAGGCAATGGCGTAAAAAGAGATAAAAAGTAATAGTAGCGGTCGAGTTTCGTAAATATATTTATCCAGTTTTGACAATTGTTTGTTCATGGTAGCTCCTCTCTAAGTTTCCCCTCCTCCCCTAGACCCATAATGTTTTAGACTGCAAGGGGTATACCCCTATCGGGAAATTTGCCTATTGAATTTAGGCGGTTTTTTCGTCTCACTTTGAGAGGGACTGTGGAGAGTTTTGACGCTGTTTAAATGTTGGACGTAAAGGGTGAAAATTGGCGCGCCGGGTTTTGAATTTGGCTACTTCCCAGAACTAATATACGTTATGCGGTTATCTCTACTGTTTTCTCTTTCACTTTTGTGTTTCTTCTCGAGTTTTGTTCAGGCTGCAGACTTTCGAATCTTAGTCCTCGGGGATTCATTAGCTGAGGGTCTGGGTGTTGAACGCAGTTCCTCATTTCCATTAGTCCTACAAAAAATATTATTGGAAAACGGAAAAAGTGGAATAGAGGTAATTGCTTCTGGTGTATCTGGTGCTACGTCGGCCAGTGGTCCTAATCGCTTAAAGTGGTTTTTGAAAAATCCACCAAGAATTTTGATATTGGAGTTAGGTGGAAATGATTTGCTGCGCGGAATAAGCCCCAAAGAAACTAAGAAAAACCTACTTAGGACTATCCGAATGGCTAAAGAAAAAAATATGAAAGTTCTTTTGGCTGGAATGAAAGTTCCACCTAATTACGGAAAAGACTATGTAAGAGACTTTGAGAATATTTTTCCTGAGATTGCTAATGGTGAGAAAATTGCCTTGATTCCTTTTTTGCTTGATGGTGTTGGCGGTGTTGCCAGTTTGAATCAAAGCGACGGTATTCATCCTAACGAAAAAGGCCATTTCGCGATAGCGAAAACTGTTTATAAATATCTGGAGCCAATGCTATGATTTTACGTTTGGAGAATGTTTCGAAAGCCTATTTGCAGGGGACAAAGAAAATAGAGGTACTGAATGCGCTCAACATGGAAGTCAAAGAGGGTGAAATCGTTTCTATCGTGGGTCAGTCGGGCTGTGGAAAGTCGACACTGCTAAGTTTGATTTCGGGTCTGGACACACCGGATTCTGGAAAGGTTATATTAAATGGCAAGGATCTATCTCTTCTATCGGAAACTGAAGTCACGAGATTGCGAGGAGAATCGTTGGGGATAGTGTTTCAGCAATTTCATTTAATTCCACATCTCAGCGCCTGGGAAAACGTACATTTGCCACTTGAAATCTTAGGAGCGCCAAACGAAAAAAAAGCTAGCGAGATGTTGGCTAAGGTGGGGTTAAGTCGGCGCGGCGATCACTTTCCGGATCAGTTAAGTGGCGGCGAATGTCAGAGGGTTGCGATTGCGCGTGCAATGATTGCGGATCCAAGTTTAATTTTAGCCGATGAACCCAGCGGTAATCTTGACGCCACCACCTCAGATCAAGTTATGGGGGTATTGTTTGATATGGTGAAAAGTGAGAAATGCACGATGGTGTTAGTAACCCATAACGAAAAACTTGCGGCAGTTTGCCAGCGCCAGCTGACATTGAAAAATGGAGTTCTAGTTTGATTGGCAAATGGATCTGGCGTGAAATTAGATCTCAGCCCGCAGTTGCTTTTTCACTTTTCTTTACTTTATTTCTCGGACTCTTGGCCTTTAATGGAATTGACATTATTCGCTTTTCTGTTGCCCAGTCTTTGCAGGGGCAGTCAAAAATTTTATTAGCAGCCGATCTTGCTGTGACGGCACGACGTGAATTGACCGCTGAGGAACGTGTGGTCTTGAAAGGACTTATGTCGGCCGATGACCAGATTCATGAAGTCCGCGAACTCTATACGATGGTCAAAGGAGACAAAAACTCACGTCTCGTACAGTTAAAAGCGATACCAAGTGATTTCGCATTTTATGGCAAGTTAGATTTTGCGAACAATATTCCAGGTGATGTTGTCGATTTGAATAAGTCTGACAAGGTTTGGGTTCACCCCGAGCTATTGACGCAATTGAATCTGGCAATTGGGGATAAAATAAAAATAGGTGATGTCAATTTTGAGATTTCCAATTTGATTAGCGGCGATTTTGTAAATAGCTGGAAAGGTTTGACGCTAGCTCCTAAAATTTACATCGGTCTAGATCGCCTTAACAGGACGGGGCTGATCAAGCCGGGGAGTACTGTGAGTTACAACTACCTCGTAAAACTTTCTGACCCAACTTTAACAAAGGTTAAATTCAATAAACTCAATGAAATGCTCAAAGACCCGGTCATCAGAGTTTACGATGACGAAAAGGCGTCAAAGGAAATTGTGCGTGGCCTTAGTGCTATTTCAGATTATCTAGGGTTAGTCGCGATTGTGGCGCTTTTTTTAGCCGGAATTGGCGTCTATTTTCTGTTCAATGGTTATATTCTAAGAAAAAGATCTGAGATCGCGATTTACAATTCATTGGGATTAACCAGAGATCAAACGGTTCTAATTTACTGTGGATATTTGGTGACCATTGGTACTTTAGCTCTAATTCCTACTTGGATTGTTTCTTATTTTATTTTGCCGGCGGTCAGTGAATTAATTAAAACATTTATGCCCTTCGTGGTTATTCCTTATGCTCCGTATTCGGTATTGGTGGTTTCTTTTCTTGTAACGATGTTGGCGGTTGGTGTTTCAAGTTTCTCAGCCTTGCTACGTATTCGCAATGAACCATCGGCAAATTTATTTCGCGAGGATCGCGGCTTGCCTTTGTCTTCAGTTTGGGGAAGGGTTTTGGGAATCATCTTCGCGGCAGTACTAATTTGGATTTTAGCTGTTTATCAGTCGCATTCGCTTCGGGTTTCATCATTTTTCTTGGTGGGGCTCGGGGGTTTACTCGTAGCACTCACGACCGTCGGAATCGGCTTTATTAATTTATTGGGAAGAATAGCAAATAAATTTTCAATCGTACCACGACTGGCTGTCAAAAGCCTATCGCGTCAGCCTACCTTTAGTCTATTTGGAATCGTGGCTATCGGAAGCTCCTTCTTTTTGACTCTGTTAATTCCGATAATTCGCGATGGATTAACTCATGACCTTAGTCAGCCCCCCGGAGTTGTCTTACCTAATTTATTTCTCTTTGATATTCAAGATGAACAGGCTGCAGAACTAAATTCTTTGTTGCGGGCTAAAAATTTTGAGCTTGAAAATCTTTCTCCAGTGGTGAGGGCTCGAGTGATGGAGGTCAATAACCAGCCGTTTGAAAAAGGTCAAACGCCAACTTTGACTTCAACTCGTGAAGAAGATACCGAAGCACGTTTCCGTAGTCGTGGGGTAAACCTAAGCTTCAGGGAATCTTTAAGTGATGCCGAAGCGATTGTTGAAGGAAAGTTTTATTCAGAAAAATTTAATGAGAGAAATGAATGGGCTGAAATTTCTGTTGAGAAATTTTTTATGGATCAGCTGCATTTAAGGTTGGGAGATAAAATTGTTTTTGACGTGCAGGGCGTTCCAGTTAAAGGGGTTGTTACAAGTGTTCGCAGCGTACGCTGGAATACCTTCTCGCCAAATTTTTTCATATTGATTCAACCCGGGGTCTTAGAAGATGCTCCAAAAACGTTTTTAGGAATTATTAAGGGTTTAAGTGAGATTGAAGTTGTTGCTGTACAGAACATTATCGTTGAAAAGTTTCCCAATATCTCGGTTGTGGATGTGCGCCGTACGGTCGCGCAGATCAATATAATTATTGGTACAATGATGAAAATTTTAGAGATAATGTCGTATTTGTGTCTGGTCATAGGGTTTGTGATATTTATAGCCGTTCTTTATCATCATGGCGAAAGTCTAGTCAGAGAGTGGAATCTATTTTCGTTATTAGGAATGGCTTCATCCAAGGTCCGGCAAGGGTATATTATGAGAATGGTCTTGCTGGGGTCGGTCGCGGGACTTGTTGCGTCTTTAGCAGCTGTCGTTGTTTCACGAATCATGTTGAAATGGGTCTTTGAAGTTTATGCGTTTCCGGCGGAAGCAAACTATATCTTTTCGGGAATGCTTATACTTTCGTCGGCAATCGTAGTTATTTCCTACTTAGTGTATCAGCTTCTGGCCTTCCGAAAATCCTAAATTTTAGTTTTCTAAAGTCCGATTTATATAACCTATGCTTCGACAGATGATTCTGACAGATAAGATGCTAAAAAAAAGTATTCATCACGCAGTTTTTGGATTTCTCGCTGGATCAGTACTCGTTCTCCTGGCGATGTGGGCACGTTCTGTTGAGCTTGGAACTAATATTTGGGTTGTTCAATTTTATCCCAATAACATACTACTCTGGTTGATCGATACAGTACCAGTTGTGTTTTCTTGTATGGCCTATCTTATAGGGCTTCGACACGAACAGGTTGTTTTGATGCATGAGAGTTTAGAGGCCGTGGTTAAGAAACGTACCCAAGAGTTGGAGGCTGCGAAAGACGAAGCTGAACGGGCAAGTTCGACGAAGTCTCGGTTTTTAGCGAACATGAGCCACGAAATTCGTACTCCGATGAATGGCGTAATTGGGATAACGGGATTATTGATGGACACCCCGCTAAATTCCGAACAAAAAGGCTACGTAGATACTATTCGTGATTGCGGTCAAAATCTTTTGACCATTATCAATGACATCCTAGATTTTTCTAAACTTGAGGCTGGAAAAATGGATTTGGAAATGCAGCCCTTTGATCTTATGCATGCCATCGAACATCCTATTCATTTAATTGAGGAGATGGCCAGCAAAAAGGGACTAGAGCTTTTGACTTACATTTCCCCCGATACTCCACGAGCAATTATTAGTGACGTGACGCGAATTCGCCAAATTATTGTAAATTTACTGAGTAACGCGATTAAGTTCACGCAAAATGGACGTGTGATCTTAAAAGTTGAAAGTCCTGGGGACATCATAAATGGTAAGCGCAAGCTGCATTTTTACGTTCAAGATACAGGAATTGGGATTCCCGCCGAACGTGTGAGTAAATTGTTTCAGTCTTTTACCCAAGTCGATGCCAGTACAACTCGAGTTTATGGAGGTACAGGTCTCGGGCTTGCAATTAGTAAACGACTTTGTGAAATGATGGGCGGGACCATGTGGGCTGAAAGTGAAATGGGTAAGGGCTCTGTATTTCACTTTACAATTGAGGCTGAGGTTGCAGATATTTCAAAAGGATTGAAAAGGGAATCGGGCTTTAATGAGAAAATTGATCATAATCTTGCCGCTAAACATCCCTTAAGGATTTTACTTGTAGAAGACAATGTCGTGAACCAACGACTGGCTTTAAAATTATTAGAAAAAATGGGTTACCGCGCTGATTTGGCTGCCAACGGCCTTGAAGCCATACATGCTTTAGAGCGTCAGTTTTATGATTTGATATTTATGGACATGCAAATGCCTGAGATGGACGGGTTGCAAGCCACACGAGAAATACGAAAACGCTGGAATACAGGTCCGCGTCCACGAATTGTCGCTATGACCGCAAATGCTATGGCAAGTGACAAGGACCAATGTCTAGCAGCTGGAATGGATGATTTTATTGGTAAGCCAATACGCATTGGGGAAGTCACCGAAAAAATCCTAGGAAGTAAACGCTTAGGGGCCACTACGGTATCGGCAACAATTACTAGTAATGACAATATCACCGTACCTATGAATTTAGTTATGGAAAGCTTTGATCACGATACAGAAATCGTTTCTGCGTTGATAAAAACCTTCTTGGACGATTGCCCGCTTCACTTAAAAGAAATAAAAAACGCCATTACTGAGAACAATAGTAAGAAATTATTTGAATCCGCCCATTTGTTTAAAGGCTCAGTTGGAAGTTTTATGGTCGGTCCAATTAGTGCAGCGGCGCTTGAACTTGAATCTATGGGGAAAACAAATCGCCTAGAATCCGCACAGAATACTTTTGATCAACTCCAGAAAATGACTGACGCGCTTTGTGCGGAACTTACCAAGTACTTACAGCAAGAAAAAGTAGCCTAATTAAATTTAATGTGTAGACTATAGATGCGTGGCATTTGAACTTGGCATAGACCGCCTTCTTAAAGAAAAAAAATTAATTTCGGGACTAAAAGGCAAAAAAGTCGCGCTTGTTGCTCATCCTGCGTCCGTAGATTCTAGAATTCGCCATAGTTTAGATTTACTCAGCGAATTAAATGGAATCAAACTGGTATCAGCATTTGGCCCACAACATGGTATGCGTGGGGAAAAGCAATATAATATGATCGAGACTGAGGACTATTACGACCCGTATTTGAAAATTCCAGTTTTTAGTTTATATGGAAAAGTTAGGCGACCAACAAGTGCAATGATGAATACTTTTGATGTCGTACTTTTTGATTTGCAAGATGTCGGTACACGTATTTACACGTTCCTTACGACTTTACTTTACATGATGGAAGCCTGCAGCAAGTGTGGTAAAGAAATTTGGGTACTTGATCGCCCCAATCCGGCGGGAAGAAGTATTGAAGGTCATAAATTAAGACCGGGGTTCGAAAGCTTTGTCGGTGCGGGACCTCTTCCGATCCGTCATAGCCTGACTTTGGGAGAGGCGGCACTCTGGTTTCAAAAGCATTTTAGCCTCGACGTAAATCTTAAAGTTATCGCGATGAAAGGTTATAATCCCACGAAGGCGCCAGAGTTTGGTTGGCCGCGGCTTAGTTGGGTCAATCCAAGTCCTAATGCCGCCACTCCGGCAATGGCGCGTTGCTTTGCTGGAACAGTGTTAATTGAAGGCACGCATTTGTCAGAGGGAAGAGGCACAACACGTCCTCTCGAAGTTATAGGTGCCCCCGATATCAATATTCAGATTATTTTAAAAGAAATGGAAAAAATTGGATCCTCTTGGATGAAGGGTTGTGTGATTCGTCCGTGTTACTTTCAACCCACATTTTACAAATACAAAGATTCTATGTGTGAAGGAATTCAGATTCATGTGGACCAGCTGACTTACGACCCAAAACTTTTTAAACCGTTCCGATTGGTTATGTTGTTTTTAAAAGCCCTTCATAAAATTTATCCAGACTATAAAATTTTTCGTAATTTTGAGTATGAATACGAAAAGGACCGCTTGGCGTTTGATTTAATTACTGGTGGAACCATAGCGCGGGAGTGGATCGAAGATTCCAGAGCTAAACCCGATGATCTTGATAAGGTTTTAAGGGCAGATGAAAAAGCATGGAGATCAGAAATAAAACCACACTTGCTCTACCATCATGATTGACAGCGAAAGAGATTTTTCCACTTAGTCGCGAAAATATTGACGCTCTTCAGGGGTGGGAAGTGGACAGTAATTGAGTGTTCCAAACCAATCATAGCGGTTGTTAGCCACCCAGTTGTAGATTTTGTCACGAATATTTTTTGGCAATAACCACAGAATTTTTGCCAAATGCCAAATACCCCCAACCTCCGACAAAATCCTGATGACGGCATCTAGGCGGTAATAACATTTATTTTCATCAAAAAAGACAATGGATTGTATTTGTGCAGAATCAGTTCTAGGAAGTTTTTCTTTTGCAGTTTTTCCTTGTAAAGGTGCGTAGTAAAAATGATGGGCAAAATCTTCCTTAAAAAGAAAGTTTGTAAATTTATTGCAAAGCACGCAGATACCATCATAGAAAATAATAGATTTAAGCTTTTCATCTGATGGCGCCGTTGTCCACTCAGGGTTAAACATAAATAGTAAGGTAAATATAAAAGTCGAAGAGAAATCACTAAATCCAAAGCTCAGCATCCAGCCTGTATGAAAAATAAAAAATGTCGACCAGGCGAAGGCGCGCATCGGAACCACCATCATTCCACATAGAAAGAAAATGTTGGCGGCTATCCGCAATTGAATCCAAGATTTTGGTGGCAGGTGGGTATGTTCATAGCGCATACCGAATGGGAATAAATCGAGCGACGTGTTTAATGCTGTCACTAAATCAAACGCCACAGTTATTATAAAAAGCACCCAAAACATTTGATAAACAAAGTTTTTTACTTTTTCCTGCTTTTCGGCAGCAAAAAAGAAAAGGGAATAAAGAATTAAAAAAGCTCCTGGATTAGAATGAAATGCCTGCATCTGAAATTTGATGAGCCACAGCATGAAAAGAAGTGAGGCAGCTGCCATTGTAAGGTAGCCACTCATAAGTATTAAGCTCAGCACAGTAACGCCGTAGATAATTGGTTTTGAAGGTGTATAGACAGCAAAAATGAGAAATAAGAAGTGAAGTATAAACAAAAACCGTGCGGCTTTAAATTGAAACGGTGTCGGCATTAACTTAGGCTCTTTACAAATTTGGCAAAATTCTCAAGCATGGATTTCATCATGTCGTAAATTGGTTTATCACTAATTTCTTTTCCGTCGGCCGAAATTTTCTCGCGAACTTTGGGAATAAAAACTCTTTGTCCAAATAAATTTGCTTCACGGTAACTATAGACCATTTCCAAGTGCTCGACAGCACGGACTCCCGCAAAAATTCCAGCCGCGAGGCCAATAAAGCCGGCAGGCTTACGGTGAAGGCTTTCTGGAAACTTAAGAAGATCGATAAAATATTTTATTGCGCCGGGATAACTGCCATTGTACTCAGGTACGACGTTTAAAATTCCGTCGGTTTCGAGGATCATTTTCTGGTAAGTTGCAAACTCAGGAGCCTTAGAACCATAATTTTCGGGCCTGAATAAGTTCGGCGGTAAACTCGCCAAGTCAATCATCTGCGTTTTTTCACCCTTATCTTCTAATAATTTTTGAGCAATCTTTGCGATTTTAAGGGTATTAGAATTGGCGCGGTCGGTTCCAGAGATAATTGTAATCATTTTTTTCCTGTCAACAGACGCTTAGGACTATAACAATTTTGCAATTGAAATTACTAATGTGTGTGGGGCGCAATGTCAACATTGGAAACGCGATTTTTATCATGTACTTACGGGCTTGTTTTTACAGCTCAAAATTGGCCCGCAGTTCATATTTTTTTCAGAGGTCATAAACGGACTTCATTATGGATTATAGTAAATATTTTTATATGAACCAGTCCGTTCACGCATTCGACGGCAAACCCATAATTAATTCTCGGTAATCTCTACATATTGAAAATGTCGCACTTAAGTTACATATTGAGTGCGTGTTTTGGGGGAAGTATGGGGGAGAAAAGAAGCATGTTCTTGAACATGCTTTTTGTTACAGGGGTGATTGCGGGTCACTCGACCGCCTGGGGGGGGGAGTCGTGGCTGTTGGGTTTTGGATTTCGTGTGGATGCGGCTATAGAGCTAGTTCATAAGGGAGTCCAAAACCCCGGTGCGATCTCAAACGAGCAATTGGAATCCACTATTATTGAACTAGGAAGTGTCACTGATAAACTAGAAGCTAAACTTGATCAGTGTTTGGTGAGTGTCAAAGAACAAAAGTCCTGTAAAATTGCAAATAATAAAAAGGCCGTAGAAGATTTTCGTAGGAAAATTTTAAATACCCGTGCTCTTGTCGTCTTTTTTAGAAACCTTATGATCATGGAATTTAATAAACCAAAGAACGAGCGGAATTTCACTTTAGCGCATCGCCTGGGTGCTAAGATTCGTCGCTTTGCCTAAAGGAATCGGCCTTGCGCCTAGACCATTGACCTAATTTTCTCAGAAATCTGCCACACCGTAGACGCTTAGGATCTTTAAGTTTTTAATTAATTTCATGAAGAACATTGCCATAATCACACTCCTATTCTTTAGTATGAATATCAACGCCAACGTTGTCGGAACCGATGCACAGAATTTTAATGCGATTACCTCGGGTCTGGATTTCGTGACTGTGCACTCGTCAGAAACATTGGAGCCAGGAATTTTTAACATCGGCTTTTTTCTCAATCTTGGGGTAAACACACTTCCGATTTTCGAAGACAACCAAGGTAATCGTACAAAATTTAAGGATGAAATTCTCGGGGCCGACATCAATATTGGCTATGGTTTAAAAGAAAATTGGGATGTGGGTATTAGTTTTCCACAAATTTGGTATCAAAGAATCGAAGACACGAGCGTCTTCCGCGGATTCTATGAAGGTTACGGCAATACTGAAATTCGAGTAAATACAAAATATAGATTTTTTGGTGATCAGGATTATGGATTGGCAACAATTCTATCCGTTAATTTTGATCGAATTAAAAATAATCCCTACACCGGAACTGATGCCGGGCCCACTGCAAATCTAGAGCTGGCATATGATAAAAAAATAAATGACGTGGCTTATGGTGCAAATATTGGCTATCGCTTTCGCAGTCCTGGAAAACCGTCGGCAGCAGTGCCAATCAATCCGATTGCTGATCAATGGATTGGGTCGCTCGCGGCAAGTTACCTAATGACAAAATACGATGCAAAGTTAATCGCCGAAGTTTTCGGAAGCTTTCCGGCGGTGAATAATAATAAAGAAGATTACCGTGCCCACTCGTCGCTAGAAGCTCTGCTTGGCGTAAAATACGATCATACTCGTAATTTAGCTGTGCATTTTGGCGCCGGAACGGCCATTCAACACGGAACAGCCACCCCCGATTGGCGTGTCTATTCTGGTATCAATTACGCATTTGGTGAAATTGAAAAAACGGTTGATGTATCTGTCGCTAAGAAATTTCAGACACAAGACCGTGTCGTGCTTGATATTAATTTTGAATTTGATTCTGACAAGATTAAGGATCAAATTTCCTATGACACACTCAATGAGTTAGCTGAATACCTGATGGCTGTTGGTAATTATAAGCTCATGATTTCGGGACACACAGATTCGGTGGGAAGTGAAAGCTACAATATGGATCTAAGTAACCGCCGAGCAAATTCCGTTAGAAAATACTTGTTAACGAAATTTTCGAAAATTAAAGAGCAAAATCTCGTGGCTCAAGGTTTTGGCGAGAGTATGCCGATTGCAGACAACGGTAACTACCAAGGCCGACAGAAAAATCGCAGGGTTGAATTTAAAATCGAAAAGCCATAGTGGAGTTTACTGCGCCTGACTTATTTTCAACAATAAACTTCTTGTTGGTTACCTTTGCAGTACTACTCATGTATTTTTACGCCTTACGAAAAACTTTTCGGAAAATAACTTGGGTTTTTCCTGGTACGGTTGTGTTTCTACTTATTTTTATGGGAGTCGTGTATTCTGGATGGGTCGAAGAACATCCCTTTCCGCGCCTTATGATCTTGTTTGGCGTTGTGAATTTAAGTATTATTTTTCTGTGTTTTTCTCCTGTTGGTACGAAAATTTCTGAAAACGTAACCGTGGCACAATTGATATTATTTCAAGCATTTCGCCTGCCACTCGAGCTCACTCTTCATTCGTGGGTAAAGCAAGAGACGATTCCGGTAACAATGACGTGGTCGGGGAGTAATCTCGACATTTTGACCGGCATACTAGCGCTACTAAGTTTTCGAGTGTCCGAAAGAAATAAATATGTTCCGTGGGTATTTAATATTTTTGGAACGATCCTGTTACTGAATGTTATGCGAGTGGCAATTTTGTCTTCACCTCTTCCATTCGCGTGGGAAGTCATTCCGCCTTTGCAACTGGGGCTTTATTTGCCTTATGCTTTGATTGTCCCAGTTTGTGTAGGGGGGGCATTGGGTGGACATTTGATTTTATTTAGAAAGTTAATGCGCCGGAGTCGTTAATCGCTTTGCCAATTTTTTGGAAAATTTTTTCTGCATTTTCAGAAGACTTAAATTTTTCAGCGCATACCGTGACAATTAACCCTTTCTGGGGATTATTTTTATATATTATACCCATATCGCAGATACGTGCTAACTGGGTTCCAGTTTTATGAGCGAAATTAAAACCCCTTGGCAAACCCCTTGAGAGACGTCTGTCACCGGTGACAGACTTCGACATAATTTTCATAAGATCAGAGTTTTTTGCCGAGTGAATTAATAGTTGTGCGTATGCCCGCAGCGTACCACTATTGAGATGAACTTCATAATACCTCTCAAAAGCTTCGCGAAGGGTACCGACCTTGAGCTGATCCTGGGCGAGATTTAATTTCTTTTTTAACCAAGAAATTTTTTTGCCTTCGGGCTTAATTTTTTTTAGTGAAAAAAAGTCCATGTTACTAAGGTCACCGGCTTTGGCATTAAACTCACTGTAAGCGAGACGTCTTACGTCTAGCATTGTCGAAATTGGAGAGAACCCTCTGGGAACCGTTTGACCCAGACTTTTATTAATGTTGTCGATTCCGAGCCGGTTGATGAGAATATCGGTAGCGGTGTTGTCACTTTCAATTAGCATTTGTTCAGTGAGTTGACGAATCGTCGTAAGTCCACCGACCTTTAGAAAGTTAGTTTTGCCGGCGCCATCACGGTAATCGGATAATGAAATGATATGAGTGTCTTCGAAGCGAATTTTACCTTGCGCAATTTGTTTGTAGAGTTCATTTGCTACCGCCAGTTTAATGGCGCTTGCCAAATACCAACTTCGCTCAGCATTAAGAGAAAAATCCTCGCCAGTCGAAAGAGACTTAATATAAATTCCATAGTTACCGTCGGCGCTACTAAGGATTTTTGATATGGAACTTTCTAAATTCAAATTCCATGTTTTGGGTGTCGACCCTAACCCTAAAAATGGCGCGAAGAAAAAAATGAGAGCTAAAATTTTTGTGATCTTCGCCATTTTATGAGTCCCGCCCACACTGCACTGCCAAGTATAAGAACAGCTGTCAGATTGAGAGCCATCATGTAGTCAACGTTGTGGTAATAGTCGAGGAGGTATCGATAAATAATGAAAATGACCATGATATGAAAAACGAAAACTTCTAAAGAATATTTTCCGATGAGCGTAATAGGATAAAGTACCCGGCTTAAAGCTCGGCCTCCTGCTAATCCTAATCCGGCAATTGCAAATGCTCCTCCCAAACTAAATAATATAAAGTTTTGACTTGGAGGATGTTTTCCAACATTTTTTGCAAGTCCGATTAGGGAATCAAAATAAATTTCTTTGTTCATACCATAATGGACTCCGAGTAAAATTGTGCCCAGAGAAATGAGTATGAGGGAGATAATAAATGTTAGCCATTTATCGCGTCGCGCTTGATAAAGTTGTTCCCCTAGTATTAGGCCAAAAAGTATGAAGGGGCCACGGGTGAGTTGGCCAAAAGTAAAATAGCCGCGATTTTCGACCAAGATCGCTTTGAGGCTCATATTTTGCCAGGTAAAATTGTAGGTAAAGTGAAATTGCGCGGAGATCATTGCAAAAACCAATAAGACTTTAATCAAAAAAGGGCTGCGTTTCCACCAGGGAAGAATCATGGAAAGCCAAAGAAGTGCAAACGCATAGAAGCCAAGAACCTCGACGTAATCAGGAAAGGTTTTAAACAAAATAGCATCAAGAATCTCTTGGTTCGTGTAACCCTGAATCATTTGTGCGATTGTCAGTACTTTATACCAAAACATGACTTCTAAACTGCGCCACAGGAGCCGAAGTCTTTTTTGTGGCCAAAGAGGGGTGCCCACATGAGGCAAATAGGCGACGGCCAGAGAAACTCCAAAGGTAATAATAAAAAGCGTAGAAGAGAACTTTGTGATCGTGTGAACGACAAGACCCCAAACTGGGAAATCCTCCCAAAGGAGTAAGCCTTTTACACCATGACTTAACATCATGAGCACAAGCGCAATCCCGCGAATAAAATCAATACTTTCAAGGCGAGCTTCGGCGAGGAGTGACTGCGGAACCCTCACTCCTTTTAAATCCGACCGCGTGTACGGATTTAATACAGCAATAGTTTCTTCTTTCAGTTCTTTATCTGTAAGGCCTGTTTTTGACACTTCTGTCGATTCCATAAACACCAAAATGCAATTGCTTCTTTTTGGTAGAGAAGCCGTGTTAAAGACAAACAGAAATGCAAAAGTGAGACCGCATAAATAAAAATTGAAATTCGATGTAACCTATTGATTAGGCCTGGCATTTTGCAATAACGAGGTCGCCGCTTACGTTGACAGACGTACGGCACATGTCGAGAAAGCGATCGACGCCCAAAACAAGGCCGAGCCCTTCAGCGGGAATTCCCATTTGTTGGAGCAAAATCAAAATTAAAGGGAGACTTCCGCCAGGAACCCCCGCTGTACCGACACCGGCCAATACCGACATCAAAACCACAGTGGTTTGTTGTACAAATGACAAATCAATTCCATAAACTTGGGCTAAAAATAAGACTGTGACTCCTTCAAATAGCGCCGTACCATTTTGATTGGCAGTCGAACCCACGGTTAAAACAAAACGTGAAATTTTTGAAGGAATTTTTAAATCTTTTTCAGCGACCTCTAGGGCGTAAGGAAGAGTTGCATTTGAAGAAGCTGTTGCAAATGCATACAATAAAACTTCGCGTGTCTTTTTGAAAAAAGAAAGTGGTGAAGTCTTGCCAATAAATTTTAACATGATTGAGTAGACACCGAATTGTTGCAGCAAAAGACCCAGCAACACGACCAAAACATAGTAGGCCAGCGAGATAAAAATTTCGTGCCCATGTTTGAAGGCGACGTTAAATACGAGAGCGAAAACCGCGATGGGTGCAAACTTCATGATGCCATCGATGATTCGCATACAGATAGAGAAAGTCTCCTTTGCTAAAGAGAGTACTGGTCCTGTCTTTCTTTTTTCACGAACATAAACAATTCCGAGGGCTGATCCAAAGATGAGCGCAAAAACCATGAGCGAAACCATTTCGCCATCAAGAGCTTTGACGGCGGCAGCAATAGG
The DNA here is from genome assembly GCA_002083485.1 of Proteobacteria bacterium SG_bin7. Lineage (GTDB taxonomy): Bacteria > Bdellovibrionota > Bdellovibrionia > Bdellovibrionales > SG-bin7 > SG-bin7. The sequence continues at coordinate 176,601 of LWDK01000055.1, forward strand.
GTTTTTGGGAATGAGATCTAAAATGATATCGCGGATCGGTTTGCTTTGGGCAACGTTGTTTTCAATGCTTTTGATATTCCCGCTACTGGAGGTGAGCGCCTGAAGATTTCCTGATCCAGGATGAAAAAAATTAACAAGTGAAACTCCAATAATAACAGACGCGGAGCTGGTAACAAGAGTTAGAAAAAATGTTTTTATTGCTGTTTTCCCAAGTCCCCCTTCTGAGGCAAGTTCAAATGCGCCGATGGTGAGGGCGGAGACTACCATTGGAACTACGATCATAAAAATGAGTCGTAAAAAAATCTGTCCGATAGAAAACAAAATAAAATCGTTAAAATTTCGCAAGAAAATATTTTCGTATTGGGAGTGAAAGAAAAGGCCTAGGACAGCCCCAGAAAAAAGCGCAAAAAGAAGTTGAGTGTAGGGTTTCATGCCTTCTACATTGAGGAAATTTGGTCGATTGGCAAGAAGGTAAATGTTTTGCTCAAACTTTGAGCGCCATTGAATCTCTGATTCTCTTTTAGTTTCTAATTTGTTATCTATTTATTGTTTGCCGATCGCGTGTGGGCGTGTAGCTCAGTTGGGAGAGCATCAGCATGGCATGTTGAGGGTCGCAGGTTCGATTCCTGTCACGTCCACCAATTTTCCTTCGAGCCTGATTTTGCGAGCAGAGAGGGTTTCTAATTTCGATGCTTTTATGTGGCCAAAGGGCTTATGCCACATCGATTTTAAAATGTGCGTCGGGAAAAAGTTCACTTAAGTATTTCACTAAGCGATCAAGCGTGAACTCTTCGATGTTGTAATTTAACACTTTACTCATCAAAGCTTCATCAATACCGATTTTTTTTGCCAATTCTTTTTGGCTAATGGCTTTTTCATTTTTGTATATGACAAACTTCTCACAAAGTTTATATTTCATCATATCGACAGGGGTTGCGTCTTTTGGCAAAAGCCTTGCGGCAGGGCCTTTATCTAACTTTTGTCTAATCACATCTAATTTTTCTTTTGACGGAAATTTTGCCATAAAATCTACCTCTTCACTCGAAATGCGTTAATCACACCTAAAAAGTCATCCGCGATACAAATCAGCAGTACAAGCCTATAGGGTTTATCATCATGATATACTGGCTCAACTCTAAAATACCTAAAATCATCGTCGATCTCCTCAATAGGAAAGTTTCCGCCATCTAACTCTTTCACAAGCTGCAAAATGATTTCGTCGGTAACATCTGAGTGTTTGAGCTTATAGTGCTGGTCTATGATTACCCGACGCACATCCTGGCCATTTACGGTCAACCGAAGCTTATACTCGGCACGTTCACACATGTTAATACCTTATCATCGGGTTGACGAATTTGTCAAGATTGAAATTAAGATAATCCCTTGGGTCTTTTCCGCCCAGGCAGCACCCGTGTTGGCATTTATAAGATACAATATAAAAGTTAAGGGTTAACGGCCACCTGACGAAAACCGGGGTTTGCTGACCGCCAGCTCGCCATCACAGTGGTTTAAGGTGTTTTCATATAGATCCATAATTGGGAAGATCAGATCAAAGTCACCCCACATGAGTTCGCCATCTCGTATTGCAAATTGTTTGAATTTTTTTAGATCAAGAAATTTTCTGATCTCTGGGTGAGTTGACCCCTTAAGAAACGGCTTAAAATCGACAGTCTGCGAAGTTCCATCGGAAAACTCGATATTGAGTTGATACTCGTCAACATAATTGATTTTTTTGATTTTGATTACCTTCATAGTTTCCCCGCAATTTTTTTTGTTACAATTTTTTTATGGTAGACAAAATAGTTAACCCAGCTTTGAACAATCTCATCACCCAGAACAGTAGCAAGCTTCTTAAATTCTCTGGCCTGTGCGGCAGGTAACGGTTTTTTTCCGGCGACATTTTGAAGTTTGATACCGCTTACAACACCGTTTTTCACCAGGATCTCTATCTTGCTCTCACATTCTCCATAACGACCGTGAACATGCACGGGTTCGTGCTCGTTTGTAGAAAAAAACGATGATTCCTAGATATTCGGCGGTCATCATTGCATCAAGAGCCGGTCTACTTGACTTTGTACCACTGATACCGTTGTCTGAGAAGAGCTCAAAATGAGCGATGTAGTTTTGACCGCAATACAGATGGGTCTAGGTCTGACTTTTGTCTGGTCATGGCGTGGGCAAGTGGACTTAGTTTTGGCAATCCTTTAGCTGCCTTAATGAGCGCTGCGAGTCTGACCTCCTGATAAATTTTTTGTGCCGCAACTGTCCCGCCAAAAATACCGGTAATTAAAACCACAATAGTTCCTTCATTTTCATTTCTTCCTTTTTGATCAAAGTTTATCTTACATTGTCTAAAAATACTTCGAATTGTACGGTTTTAAAGACTTTCTGGCTTTAAAAACATCTTTAAGAAAGTTTCTATAGTCCTGATAACGGCCCGTTGCGCAGAAAGGAGTCTAGTTAGTTTCTTTCATTCGATCACGCAACTCCGCAATTTGATCTCTGACTTCTTGATATTCTTTCTCAAGCGATATCAGCTCCTCATCCTTAAGTTGGCTGTCATTTGACCAACGTTGGTAGAGCTCTTTAATTGAGTTTATTGCAACATATATAAGTGCTGAGTAGTTCACAAGCTTGACTTCAGTTTCTGTGTTGTCTTCGGGATGCAATTTTAATTTTGTTTTTATGACAAGTTCGGGAGCGGTTTTTTCAACGTCTTGGGCAATGAGACCAAGTTCACTTTTTTTACTTCGGGAATGCCCCCCAAGCCCGTTGTATTTGAAGGTTGCGGGCTTAAAACCCATTAAGGCGTCTAAGCCGAGAAGAAACGGTCTAATATCAGCTTTTAACCGTTTGTCAGAAACGCAAACTCCAGCGGCCGTTGCGGCACCTGTTCTCAAACAGCCTGAAGCCTGAATATTTCCTGCAACATCTAGAGTTTCTGTCGGAGTCGAAGTGCCGATTCCTACTTTTCCGTCAGATTTAATTGTCATTCGCACAAAACCCGGCAGCCCCGAAGAACAGCAAGAAAGTGGGGGTAGGGTATGAAAATCGATTCTTGTCGGAACCTGATTGATAGCGACAGGTCCGTCAACTCTAAATGATATTTGGGCTGCGTTTACCCACTGTGTGCCGTCCCATCCTAGACTTTTAAACGTAAAAATCTCATCGTCGGGTTGAACAGGAAGGGGCGTAGTTCTAGTTCCTCTGGCTCTATATCCCGCCAATAATGGGTTTTGATCATCATCGTTGTTGTATTGCTCAAGGGCAACACTTTGGTCACCACCATTTCCAGTTTGGCGAACTATGTGAAAAAGTGTGGTTGGGTTAGTTGTGCCAAGGCCAACATAGCCCTTAGACCCTCCTCTATAAAAAATTGACCCATCGGTGTTCTTTGTCCAAAGCTCTTGCTGTCCTCCTATGGCATAACAAGAGGTGAGATTATAAGGAGGAGAATTGACCCTATTTACTTGCAAAAGGACTTCTCGCATAATTGTTTGGGGTCCAAGGGGCGTTCCGCGTTTCCCAATTAAAATTTTCAATTTGGCTTTTCCCGTTGTTGGGATTGCGACATCATCAACTACAAAATCACCGAGATCCAGTCGCTGAATTTGGATCCGACCACTTGGGTCAGATTGGCCAACACCAATCACGGGGGTAACTCCATCACTTTTTAAAATCTGGTTAGGGTGGCTATAATTGCCGGTTCCCTGGTTATCTACAGATTGGTTAACAAGGCTCGAAGTACAAGATGTCGTATCTTTTAAGTTCGAAAAAAACTCTGCGACTAATAAGGCACTATCTCTTTCTTGTTGATTATTAAGAGCGTACTGACTGGTTTGATTTTGTATCGTAGTGAGACTTCCCAATATAACAAAAATAATGGTAATCGAAACCATCAAGTTTAATATACTGAAACCGGCTGACTTATTGGACTGCATTGATAATTTATCGGTAAATACAAAGCTGGACTTAAGTCCATTTAGGGCATTTTGGAAGTACAATATTTCCGATTAGGATCCTTTTTGCAGAGGTTACTGCGAAGTTTGTCATTTTGGGCCTCAAGTTCACTGATTTTAGATTTTAACGACCTAATTTTTTCCAGTTTCGTTTGGTAATCAAACAGGAATTCTTGGTAGAACTCCTTGATTGAATTCACGACAATATAAATAAGTGAAGTGTAATTAACTTGTTTGATTTTCGTTAGAGACTTATCGTTAGGATTTAGTTTCACAGTGGCATCTACTATAAGCTCCGGAGCAGTCCTTTCGACATCTTGGGCAATGAGACCGATTTCGCGCCTGTCACTTTGCGCTTGGTCTCCAAGTCCATTAAATCTAAAAGTCTTTGGAGTAAATCCTAATAGTGCCTTTAAGCCTAAATCAAACGACCGAATATTTTCTTTTAACCTTTCGTCGGATACACAAACTCCTGAAGCCACACCGGCGCTACTCTTTACACAACCTGATGCCTGAATGTTCCCAACGACGTCTAGAGTTTCCGTGGGTGCGGTTGTGCCGATTCCGACTCTTCCCGTAGATTTAATGACCATACGAACTTGTGGAGATGCAAAAAAAGGAGGTGCTGTTAAGAATTCAAATTTTGTAGGCGCACTTCCAGGCGCCCAGTTTGCATCGGCTTTTGTATGGATGTACGATGATGTCCGAAAGCTAGCACCATCGTAAGGGTTAGCCTCTAGAGAGGCAATATCGTCATTATTTAGCAAAGGGAGCGGAGCTAATGAAGTTCCTCTCGATTTACGGCCTTCAAAATTTCCATTCAGAAATCCGCCGTTATTGTAAACATCTAGGAGAATGCCCTGATCGCCTGGGCCTTCGGAGACGACATCAATAGGTTCAGTCGGTCTATTGGTTCCAATGCCAATATACCCTAAACTCCCCCCGCTATAATAAATCGATCCGTCGGGGTTTAAACTCCAAAGCTGATTTCCGCCCTTACCTCCGATGGCGACACATTTTTCAAGTTTTTTTGTTGCTGGATTCCTGTCAACTTGCAGTTTGATTTCTCTGCGGATTGATTTCTGGCCGAGTGGCGTTCCATTTTTATCGACGAGAATCTTAAGAATAGCCTTTCCTGCTCCTGGGGTGGCGGCGTTGTCGACGTCAAAGTCTCCGAGATCCATGCTTTGGATTTGTAAGCGACCACTCTGGTCAGTGCCATTGGTTTGATAGGCTATACTAACCTGATCACTTTTAAGTATTGTATTGGGGTGACTGTAGTTCCCGGATCCTAGATCATCGACGTCCAAATTTAAAAAACTACTAGTGCATGAACTAGGGTCATTTAAGAAAGTATAGATTTCGTCTTGTAAGTGGATGACGTCGTTTTCCTGTTGATTATTAATAGTCACCTGTCCTGCATACCGTTGTACCGATATGAGACCCCCTGCCGCAGTCAAAATAAGGGCCATAGAAATTAACAGATCTATTAAACCAAATCCGGCACTCTTACATTTCATTTTAAACCATCTGGTTTTTGCGCACTTATTAATTTGCATGACTGCCAACTAGGATCGATCTGACAAAAATGATTTCGTAATTCATCGTTCTGGTTTTTGGTATCCCTAAGCTTATTTTTTAGTCGCCGAATTTCCTCGTCAATAAACTTATTGCTGCCGAGCCACTCGTTATGAAATTCTTTGATCGAGTTTATCGCAAGCTGGGCCGGCATGTAGGCAGCATCTGCCCACTGACTGCCCTCCCACCCCCGGGCATATAAGGCGTTCATTTCATCATCGAGTAAAAGAGGGGCCTTGGCTGCTTCAGTGCCTCGCGCCTTTGCCGTGGTAAAGTTGGGATCTGTAACAGGATCATTACTATAAGACGATATTTTGACGCTTTGGTCGCTAGGCGTTTCAGTAACAATATGAACAATTTCGCTGGGGCTGTTAGTTCCAATACCTAAGTTTCCACTTATATTGTTGCCATTAGGGTCATTGTAGAAAATTGATCCATCAGCATTTCGTTGCCACACCTCGCTGTCTCCACCAATGGCCACACAGTTAAGGAGGTTATTGGGTGCCACAGGATCTCTATTAACTTGTAATCGGACAACCCTCATAATTACATTTGAACCTATAGAGGCGCCGATCTTTTGCATATAAATATTAAGCTTTGCCTTTCCTGTTCCCGGTTTTGTCGGCGCATCAGCTTCAAAATCGCCAAGATCCATGCGTTGTATCTGTATGCGGCCATTGGCCTGAAACTGACCGTGCTTATAAGTACCATTTGTTTGAAAAGCCACCGTAACCAGATCCTTCTGAAAAATTTGAGTTGGATTACTATATATATTGGTTCCTATGTTCGCGACTCCAAAAGGAGCCCCCGTTGGCCCAAGGCTCGCTCTGCAAATATTTGAGTCCTTTAGGTGTTTAAATATCTCAGCATGTAACAAGGTAACATCATTTTCTTGTTCCATATTAAGGGTCATTTGTCCGGCGAGATTTTGTACCGAAGTGATACCGGCTAGTATTATCACACTTAGAGCCATTGAAACGATAAGATCTAATAGACCAAACCCACCTGACGCCCTTATTTGCATGCCAATAAATCGGAAATTATAGAGCTAGACTTGAGTCGAAGTTTTTCTCGTAGTGAGACAAATGGGCCGAAAGTTTGCTTACACTCAAGAGCTCATCTTTGACACAATTAAATTTCTTACTTAGAATGACCCCAGTGGTTTTTCTAAGAGCGCTATTTATTTTGTTTGCGGTACTTAATTTTGTCCGTGCAAATGCAAGTCCTGACGAGCCTTTGCGACGAGAGGTTCCAGGGACTGTTCGCAGTAACTCGCCATTCTTACCTCACGAGTTTATGTTTTTGGCGGATTTCAAAGATTTGATGACCCGCCACTGGAATGGTGTCAGAAGTTATTTAGCAGAAAGAGGGATGCAGTTTCTACCAGTTTATAAACTAGATTATGTAAGTAACTTTAGCGGTGGGAAGCAATATAATAATGTCGGAGTTGGAAATTTCGACTTAAAAATTTCTGGAACAACCGACAAGTTGATTGGTCTTGATGGCTTTACATTTCTTTTTTACGGACTATTAAATCACGGAAATAAACCTACCGAGTTTATCGGCGATAATCAAACAACCACTAATATTGAAACGCCCGATGGTGGGTTTAATGCGAAAATTTATGAATTGTGGGTTCAGCGGGCTTTTGGAAATGATAAAGGTTCGTTTCTGTTTGGCCTTCATGATCTGAACTCAGAATTTTATAGCACCGAGTCTTCTGCGCCACTTTTAAATGCTTCTTTTGGAGTTGGTCGGGAGCTGTCGCAAACTGGTCAATACGGACCATCTATTTTTCCAGTCACAAGTACGTGTTTTCGCTTGCGATATGATTTTGAGATATTGGAAATGTTGGTCGGAGCTTTTGACGGAGTTTCAGGTGATCCACAAAACCCAAAGGGCACCCATATTAGATTTGACAGCCAAGACGGGCTGTTATGGATTTTAGAAGTCGCAAATAAAGTTGATGGTCAGAGTAAGATTGGTATTGGCACATGGAGGTATACTCGAGATTTTGACCATCTGTCAGAAGTCGATGGTTCTGGCAATCCTCTCAAACATAACTCTCACGGCGCTTATCTATTAGTCGAGAAGCGTGTTCAAGAAAATGCAGTTGCTTTCTTGCGTTATGGAGAGGCATCCACGGCGACCAATCGATTTAAGTCAAATTTAGCAATTGGTCTAACCTATCTGAATATTAGTTTTGGCATGACCCAAGCGACGTTGGGGAACGAATATAAAATCGCCAATAGTACATCGGTGGACAATGAAACTACATGGGAAGCAAACTACGAACATTCGTGGGCACCGGGGCTAATAATAAAACCTGATTTACAACATATACAAAATCCTGACAACTTAAACGTCGATAATGTGTTAGTGGGCACTTTGCGATTACAAGCCGAGCTTTAAAAAAATTAAGCTGCATCTTCGTATTTATTTAGCACCTGGACTTGCATAAATTGAACAACTCCAGACAAGGAATCGGACTGTGTCGCCATTTTCTGCGCAGAGGTTGCGACATAGTTTGTCTCTTGGACATTTGTTTGCGTCATCTTTTCTAATTCGTTTATCGCCCTACTGATTTCATTTAATCCAGCGACTTGCTGGTCAATCGCTTGCTGCACTTCATTTATTAAACCAGAAGTTTCCTTGGCTGAACCTACGATTTTCTTCCACTCCTGTCCACTTCGCGAAGCAGCTTCGGCGCTGTTTTGTATTTGCTGAATGTTCTCTTTTATTATGGTATTAATATCCTTGGCGGCACCAGCAGATCGTTGGGCCAAATTTCGAACGGCTTCAGCAACAACCGCAAAACCTTTACCTTGCTCTCCCGCTCTGGCGGCCTCAACGGCAGCATTCAAGGCCAAAAGATTTGTTTGAAAAGCAATGTCATCTATCACATTGATAATCTCTTCCATCTTTTTCGAGTTGGCGTTGACCTCGTCAATCGAGTGAACGAATTTCTGCATATCAACATCTCCCTTTTCAGCTATCTCAGCATGTTCCTTGGAGGTTTCGTTGATTAGATTTGTGTTCTCTGCGGTCCGCTTTATCATTGCCGTGAGTTCAGTGAGAGATGCAGAAGCTTGTTCTAATGCAGATGCTGATTGATGAGAACTATTTGATAGATTTTGACTGCTCGAATTCATCGTATCGCTAACAGATGTAAGTTCGCCTGATGTCAAAGAGAGTTGACGAATAAGCCCAACCATTTTTGAAACTAAACCTTTAACTATGAAAAGTGAAAATAGAAAACTTAAGGCGCCACCAATACAAGTCAAAAAAATACTGATACGCACAGCATCTTCTCCCTGAGAACGGACGGCAAAGGCATCCCGCATGATCAAATCCCCCAAAGCTTCCATTTCGACTTCAAGGGCCGTAAAGTTTTCGTTAAATAGGTCCAGGCGCTCGGATGCAGCTTTGGGGTTTGTTTCGGCCAAACTTACTAATTCTCGCGCACTGGCTATATAATTATTTAACTTTGGTTTCGCTGAGACAATCGCTCCCTTCGTCTCTTTTTTTAAGTTTAGACTTTCCAGTTCATTTAAATATTTCTCGAAGGTCTCAGATTTTTCACTACATTCTTCCTGAATTTGTTTTAGATCTTTCAGCCTTCCTTTTTGGGCTGCCACCAGAGCCGAATAGACCACGCCCCGCAATCCATCATGCATCATATCTGCTAAAGTCATGCTTCTGACAGCTGGCAATTGTACCGAGGTCACGTCATTTAATTGGCCTAAGATTTGTTTTTCTTTATAAATCGAGTAACCACCCACGAGAACAATCGTAAAAAGCATAACGACGCTATAAAACCACAATTGAATTCTGATGCTCAAGTACCACCCTGAAGTGTCCTATCGGCAGATTCTGATTTAATTTATACTTTACAGAGCCTGGTCTTTTGGGCAGTTATTCGCGATACCAACACAAGGGGCGCACGCCGACAGATATACCGGCCTTGCGGGAGCAAACGCCAACATTAGGATCAGCGTCGCTCACATCAATGGTTTGGTCCACACTACAAAGGGACCCTGCATAGCCGGTGTCGAGACGGCATTGGGAATGCGTATGTCCTAGAACTGTGGCAGTTACGACGGTTTTACTAGGAGTTTCAAAATCAGGAGTGCTTTCACCGCGCAGTTCGGCGAGTACACGTGCCATAGATAAATTTGCCATGGCTCCACGCATGCATATCGCCACGTCGGCCTGAGTTTTAAATTGACTCAAACATTTTTGACCAACTGAAGAAGGGACAGGAAGTTTAGCGACAATACTTAAATTATCATCATTTGCCCAAACTTTACGAAGGCACTTAAGGGCACCATAATAGTCAGCTTGGCCTTCGCCAGAATACCAACTATCTCTGGGAAACCCGCCAACGTGATGGCCAATCTCGTGACAAGCAATCATCGTCATTCCCTCAACATCCATTAAGCGATGGCGTGCCATTCCTCCGTACATATTGACGACCCAGGTGGTACCAAAGCGCATGGCATTGGCGTCAACGGCGTTGTCATCCCAACGACGGTTTACTCGGAGTTTTGCGCCCAAGTTCGTAACTATTGGGGTGTAGACTTGTTCAATCTTATTCAGAATAAGATCGAACTCGTCTTTAGAAATTCCTGTTTGTATTAAATTGTTGGCGGGAATGCTGAGATTGTTCGCTGGAATACATTTTGTAGTAAGGTTATGAGCGA
>LWDK01000055.1:186990-215163 GCA_002083485.1 Proteobacteria bacterium SG_bin7
GCCCAAGGACGTCACTTTTTTGATGAAATTTCAGGAAGTTAACGTCGCAAAATTCAGGCGTCATAATTGCAGATTGGTAATACTCGATGCATAACGGTACGTACGCGGTTTATTTTATGCTTTTCGTTTCTCTCGTTCTTTCTAGGGCGTCAGCTGGTGAGTTCCGTCACATTAATCCTAAAAAAATCCTATTTGGTTATGAGGCCACTTTTCAAACTGCAAATATGAGCCAGGAGCCTCAGGATGTCGACATCTTTGCAACAGAAGAAAAAATGAAATTGGGTCGAGAGTTGATCTCCGCGCTGGGAGCCAAGGTTGTCAGTTACCGAACTCACATTTCTTTTAAGCCCTATTGGTTAGTCAAAACAGATTCTGAGAAATTTAAAATTAATATGGAACCACAGGTTTTGGAGGTCACTAAGGGGCCCGTGACATTTGCTGAAATTAAAGAGAACTGGGAACCTATTTACGAAGCTGCTGAGAAAGTTGGCTTCAAACCCAGCGTATATATCCATGGTTATCGTTCGGGTTCGGGTCACTTTCATGTCGGCGCAAACAGGCTAAGTGAACGTGTATTTGTTGAAAACCCGCTTCTGTTAAGAAACCTTTTAGTGTTGCTTCACCAAAATCCGTCTCTTCTTTATGGCTTTGCCAGTGGATTTGAAATTGGTGATGCCGATCGCAATGCGTTTCCATATGGTGATCTGTTGAATCGAGAAGAAGAGTTACGTCGTGGAATTGCGGAATTTGACGAGTGGTACACTGCGAATAAGGGTTCTCCGATGGCTTTTCCAAAGCTAATAGAATTTTTGGGGAATCAAACTAGAATTCTCTTCGAACATAACGTGTTTTTGAATTTAGAGCATGTGACTGAAAAACAGGGAACGATTGAATTTCGCAATATCCGTCCTTTGAAATCTATCCAAGCCGTGGAGTCTATCGCCTATCTTCTATTAAAAATCATGGATTATGCTGCCACGCCAGACCTTTTGCCTTTTCATTCGATGAAGTCAAAAACACTTTTAGTTTTGTCTCCGCAGCTTCTCGAGGAGAATTGGCGAAAAATGAAGCGTACTCTTAGAATCGGCAAATCGATTCATTCTAAAACGTTAGACGAATTGATTTTTGATCTCACGCGAAGTCCACAAATTGAGACTTGGAATGAGCGGGGATATCGGTTTCGCCAAGCCTTTGATCGCAATGGAAAGCATTTCCTTGAGGTCGCTCGGCGAATTGACTCTGATCATGGAAAAATTCCACAAATTTTCTGGAAGGGTGAAAAATACGATCCCGTAGTTTCACGCGATGGCGAAGGAAATTTTTGGGCAATTGCTGTTATCAGAAACCGCTCAGGGCGTTTGCCTCGCCTTGATCTACTTTGTTCATTTTTGTTTTAAAGGAGATGGGACCTTTCGGTCCCTCTCTTTATCATCGTGCGCAGCTAAAATATTTAGATTGAATTTTTTCCCAAGCATAATTACGCGCTTGTGCCGAAGTCATATTTAACCCCGACGTGGAGTATGCAAAGTTATAAAGTTGCTTAAACTCTCCCACGAAAGAATTATCTAAGATGCAGACTTTGTTTTCATTCTCGATTGCAAATTGCCTTGCTTGTGCCGACGTCATGTCCAGACCCGCGGTAGAGTAAGCAAATTCGCGAAGAGAACTAATGCGCCTCATGTATCCATCCGCCTCATCACAGGCGTTGTGATTAGTATAGTCAATGGCGAACTGAGTGGACTGCGCTTCGGTCATATCCAAACCACTTGTGCTATACGCGAAATTTTTTACACGTTGGAAAGTAGCTTGGTAAACATTGAGCGCATCGTTAGCGCAAACTATAAATGAAGGAAGGGGAAGCGGTTGCGGAACGGGTTGTGGAAAGGGTCTCGGCGGAATTGGTCGTGGCGGTATCGGAACCGGAATCGGCGGTGGGGTAATCTGGTTTTGCACTGTTGCTCCGAGAAGTGAAATTAAGATCTGTCCGTCGGTGCGTAGTTGCAGAGTTTGCATACTTGAACCTATCTGTAGATTGACCTCTGCTTCGATTACCTCCAGAGAAGTTCCGACAATTTTTTCGTAGGATTGCATGCCGTCAGAGGCAATCAATAGAGGTCTGCCATCGGCAAGAACTTCTAAACGTCCATGACCGGCGCGTGACATCGCAATTACAATAACTTTTTTTACAACCTGCCCGTGTTGTAAACCGAGAGTTGCACGTATGGGAAGAATTTGTCCTTGCCCGAGCAGCATTTGACTAATCTGTTGCTGAACGAGTGACTCTCGTTGCGACCAAGACGTGTCATTCATAGGAGAAATGGAGATTGGTGGCAGTGAACGACGAATTGGTGGTGGGTTTTGTTGTGCTATCGCCAGACTCGTCAAGAGTGATAGCGCCACTATTTTTAAATACATTGTTTTCATTGGTTACCCCCTTCAAGCAAAAATCCCGAATGTGACATTTGCACGGGGTGTGCCGAGGAAAAAATTTCTTTCCTTAAATTTTATTTGATTTGATTAACCTGATATTAAAGTTTCAGAGTCAATGTGACTCCGCTCTTGTATTTTTTAGGTAACATCGGTGCTACAGTGACATCCCCAGCTTTACAAGTCACTTGAGCGAAAACATAATGAAAGCGGTATCCCTGAAAGAGTCAAATACTGGCTCCTGTATAGACCTTAAACATCCCAAATGGCATAGGTTTTCCCGTTTTATGGTACTTAAATTGAAGATAGACCTTTGTGCTTAAAATAATATTACCCTTTTTAGTTTTATGTGAATTTGCCAATGCCCAGGCCTTCTGCTCGCAGCTTTTTAGTACGGCCTTATCGACCGGAGAAAAGGCTGAAGAACTTACCCGCGCCAACCTCAAGGGCACGCTTCATATGATTGGAGAGGGAGGGTTTGTTTTTAGTGAATTGGATAATGCTTCTGGCCCCCTCTCTGGGATCCTATTGGGAAGCAAGAACGAGTATGACAAGGATTTTAGTGCGTTTGCTTATGAAAAAGATCCGGCAAAAAAATTGCCCGCCGTTCGCCAAGAGCGTCTCATGGGTATGCTAGAGGCAGGGTTTTTGGAGATCTATGAAAAAAAAGACAAGATAAACTCTCCAGACATGATAGGTAGGCGTCGATTTAGTTTTGCTGATACTGCGGTAACAAAGAATAATGACATTGGCTATATGTGGATGGGTGTGATTATGGAATTCAGACCTGGTGAATTTATCGAGTTCCGATTGCAATGTAGTCTTCTTAATACAAATTCAATTCGAGACCAAAAACAAAGTGTTGGAAATTTTGGGATTAATTTTCTACACAGTTTAATGAAAATAAAAGATTTTGAAAATGTCAGGAATGTTGAAAAAGTACTCGGTGAACTTTCTGAAAACCTTTCTCCTGGAGAAATTAAAATTAATGATTTTTATGTCGATAAGTTATCAGTTGCCGAAGGCAGGGTTCTTTCGCGCACACCGCTTTTGCGTGATAGTGTTAGTGTTGTCAAAGTCGCACGGGTACTATTCAAAAAACAGATGGCACGCTCCATAGTTATTAATAATAATGACCTCGTTGACCCTCCCCAGATCTCGTTTCGTCGCAACATTCTCGTAAAAACCGATGCCAGTCGAAATTTCGGAAAACTTCGAGATATTGAGAAATTGAAGGCAGAATTCGAAGCGCAGGCGGCGAAACTAGGTTCCCAGAAAAATGGGAATTTATTTGTTGTGGCCATTGAAGATATTGCCAATATCGAATCTGTGGTCGCGCAACTCAATAGTGCGGGCATCGCCGTTTGGTTATTTAGCAGCGACGCCGCGGCTCAAAATCAAAGTATCAAAGAGCGAATGTCAGCGAAAGGATCTTACATCGAGAAGTTCTCTGGACATCTCCATGTCTTTTAGCTCATTTCCTAAACTTCGAACGCTATTTTTTTCTTTCTCAATCTGCCAAGGATGATATTTCTTTGCGCCTCGGCGACGCCGGACGTAGTCTTCAAGTTGGCGAGTGGCGGCCTCGAAAGCATCGCGTATCGCAATATAAATATCCTCGTGACTTGAATCTAGATCTGAGGCGCGATTTACAACGATAGTGCGCCCAGGAACGTTGAGATGAATCCATATGTGGTAGATCTTTCCCTTGTTATGCTTTTTGTGGGGGGCGGAAACCACGACCTGGCAGGAAGTTATACGGTCAAAAAAACGCCCCAGTTTTTCGGAGTTTTCAAAAATATTGTTATAGACAAAATCGGAAGAAGGCATATTGCGAAATTTAATTTCAATTGGAAACACATGACCTCCCTTGGTTTGTGTTGGTAAGACTCTCTAAGAGCAAGACCCATACCTAAAAATCTTTGCATTTAAATTAAATTGTAAAGGCTCCAGGGGATATTTTGCCGGGACAGAGTGCCAGTATGTCACGAGAAACTCTAAATTAGATAATCCACATTCTCTCAGAATAGGCAGAATTAGGGCTCAAAGCTTGAGCGTACTGTAACGATAAATTTTCGAAGCTTTTGTCATCTCGAAATAGATAGGGAAATTGACTTGCATAGAGTTTAGAGACCGCAAGTGCAAAATTTAAGTCTTCAACGGAGCCATCGAGCTGAAGTTTTAATGCGACTTGGTTTTTTCGTGTTCGGATAAATTTGAGATTTCTTCGTAAGGTTAAAAGAAATCCCCAGAGCATAGAAAGTATATTCACTTGTCCCGCTGTTCCCATCCGTGAAAAAATCCACGCATAAGCATGAACGATTGCTAAAATAAATTTCGTCATTAACATGTATGGACTTTCATTGGCAGGATAAAGTCCGAGTTCGGAAAAACGTAAATTGGTGGCTCCGGATACGAAAGTGTAAGGCCGGTCTTCATAGAAATAAAATTCAATGTTAGCAAAGTTAGCATTACTTTTCAGCGAGTAAACAGCTTCAAAGGTTAAGAGATGGTCGATATGCCAACCGATTCCGAGAGGGGCAAAGACTTTCAATGGCTGATATTGGTTAACGACTGTAGAAATTTTACTAACGAGATCTTTTATGATTGTGGGATAACTTTGCGGCGAACTTAAAAACAATGAATTAAACTTAGAAAATTTTTCGAGCCGATAAGGGGCGTCAAGAAAGTCCATATGAAGAGGACTTGCCCCTAATGATTTACAGGCGTTTACATCTTCACGTTTTCTTTCTTCGTAGGAGACTTTTTCCCAAGGTCTATTTCCAATTTGTTTTGGATCGTCCGAGGTCGAAAACAACGTGACTATAAATATATCAAATCCTTGGTTGCGAAGGGCGGAAACCGACTTTGAACAGCTCAGCGCCACATCATCCAGATGGGGTGAAATAAAAAGAACTGTCTTGCGTTCTGTGCCGGTAGCTTTCATAATTTCATTTTGCACAAAACAATGTGAAAGTCACCTTAGCTGATTGTCCTTGCGCACTTTGTATGTGGGCGTGATGTTTACGATTGTTGGAGCTCTTTGGGGTCTTTATGTTTGAAGAAATTGTAGATTACGAGAGAAGACTTGTGCTACGCTCAGATGCAAAAGAAATCATTTTGGGGGGGCGCGCTCAAAAAATGAACGACTGTGGTTACGAGCGCGAATTTGTCAGGAATTACGGAGTAAATAGGGAGCAAACATGCTAAACTTAATTTTTACATTGATCATTGTAGGCATTACGAAGGTTGTTCTTGCCAATCCCTATTGGGATCCGACAAAAATTCCAAAGGATCCTGTTTGGCCAGATTTTTTTCATAGTCATTATTTTGACGATGTTCCGCAGATGTCTTTGCATGGAATTGATTTGATGCGTATCCAGCTTGATTGGGAGGAGAAAAAAGATAAATTTTCTATTAGCGCGATCATCAAAGAGAGTTCGGGAACAAGTGCATGGGCAGCGCGAGTGAAAAAAACAGATGAATTTGGAAGTTATCGTGGTTACTTGAAAGATAAAAAAGGGAATTTGCTTGGGTACGAATCTATTGGGACTGGGAGTTTGTTTAGAAAACTAACTCGCGCACTGACGTTTCGGTTGCCGATTCCATCGGAACCGGCGATCTTTGAGCTTTGGGGAGAAAATCCTACAAGTGGAAAAATGGAGTTGCTATTAACGGAAGAAGTCTCTGGGCCAACTGCTGAGATAAAAAAAATTGACGGACTTGAAGTTCGCCGACTAAAAGCGGGAGAGAGTCCTGTTATCGTCGTAAATCTCTATGCCGAAGGGTTTAAGAAGAAGTACCAAGAAAAATTCTGGGAAACTGCACAGAAAGTTGTAGAGACGCTAAAATCTACTAACTTTCCTATGTTTGAGCACTTCGAAATATATGGTGTGTTTACGGAATCAGAAGAAGAGCTGGGATCACCCAGTGAGTTAGGATTTCCAGTCCCTGAGAGGAATTCATTTTTGGGATTGTATTATCCTTACTGGATCAAGTTTGGTCGCTGGTATAACGTGGTATATCCCACACGCGAGAGCCGATTTCGTGAGGGTATTGGCCAGGTCCCATACGATTATCCTATAGCGATTGTCGATGACAATAATTATTGGGGCATTGGCAACTACAATGAAATCACTGCCATCCCGGCAGATTCGGATTCCTTTCGTTATTTACTGCTTCATGAATTTGGCCACTTTTTTGGTTTAAACGAAGAGTATGAGGGGGGTGGTCCAACAGAGCTAGAGTTCGCGAAGGGAATTTCCGAGCCCTGGTCGCAAAATATTACTTTTTTATTTAATCTCAAATCGACGGGTATAAAGTGGAAGCAGTATGTGGAGGAGGCGACACCTATTCCCACTCCAACTGATATTTGGAAAGAAAAACCTAAGACCTATGGCGCTTACCGCGGTGGTTACGCTGATTCTGAACCGCGAAATCACAGTCATAAACCGGGGTTTCGCTGTATGATGGAGTCGGGTCCTGAGTTCTGCCCTGTCTGCCGAGAGGCGATTGGCGATAAGATAAAGAGAGATTTGGGTATCATCGGCCGATACTAGTGAGATTGGCGTGCCCGTTCAAAAATCTCGATAGCATTTGGCGCCTTGTCTTTATAGCTTTGCATTATCTTGTAATTTTCTTTGGCGTTATAAATTAGTTCCTGAGTTTTCGTAGTACAGTTGTTTTGGAACGGATGAATTATCGAGGCAGAAACCCTGGAGTTTTTATAAGATACTGTGAGATTTACAAATGATTCCAAAGTACGGGGAGAGGTCCCCCCATCAGAAACCCCGATTTCGAGGTCTTCTAACGATTGTGGCGGGTTCTGGTTTTTAATAATTTTAAGGGCGTCTGAAATGCCAAGTAAGCATTGCCCTTCCTTAGATCCTGAAGCCATGACAGTTCTCAGTTTCTCTGAATCCGCTGTATAATTTTGTCGATCCTCGGAATACATGACCACATGGTGGTTTGCACTAGCGGGAATCGAAGTTGAGGCAATTAGAATAAATATAAGTTTTTTCATAAATCCTTCTTTCATTTTTAAGTGATCCAACAATTGTGCCTATTACTCTTGAAAAAATTTGTAGTAATTGTCCGTAGTTACAAAGTCTTCCCTTCCTCAAAGCCGGAAGATGTGATTCAGTTGTCAAATTTTTTTACATTCTGGGGTTCGGGCTCTTTCTTTCACGGGCTATCTGTGGGTTTCAACGAACACAAATTTTATATTCATAATATATTCGCGGTACTTTACGATGCTCAGCTCAGTTCTTGCGTGGTCCTGATTTTGTGCTGCGAGTTCAACTTCGTTTCCAATTTCAATTAGCTCACTAAAACCATAGCCGCCTGCTGAGCCTTTGATGATGTGTCCAAGCCGGGCGATTTCGTGAAAATTACCGTGCACCAAAAACTTTTCGAGATTCTCGATATTTTTATGTTGATGAATCATGAATTGCGGCATCAGTTTTTCTAGACTTTTTAAAACTCGAAGCGTTCCCATGTCTATCCTTAGGCCTTAAGTCCTATTGTTAGATAAGGTAATATCGCCTTATCTAGTTAATACTCACCTAAAATGACCATCCTATCAATAACTCTAAGCATTTACCCGAAAAGAAAACGTGCAAGACAAGAAAGTTTTGATTCTTGAAGACGATGCCACCCTGGGCGCCGGTTTAGTCCGCGGCTTAGCTGCAAAAGGCTACGAAGCCACGCTTTGCAATAAGGCCGATATCGCTTATCAAAAATTAAAATTAGAAAGTTATTCTGCTTTGATTATCGATTGCTTTTTGCCTGGCGAGAAGGGCGTTGATTTTGTCACCAAGATAAGAGAGGAACACCTAAATGACGCCCCCGTATTTTTAGTTAGTGGCGTTTTTAAAGACAAAGTTTTTATTCGTGAAGCAATGGCCCGCACTGGAGCCGCCGAGTTTTTTGTAAAACCATTTATCGTCGACGAAATTATTTACATTATTGAATCCCAAAATTATGACCGCGCAACTTTATCACGACCGCCGTTGTTTAGAATTTTTTGGGCGCCCGAGGCGGAGACCGGCGATATTTTGAAGGCGGTCGACTTAACCTCTTCTGTTCACGGCCATGATTTGGCGATTATTTACGGATTTGTTTTGCATGGTGGGCTACCGGGAAAGCTCACGTTGACGTCTCCAGATCAGCAGATCATCAATGTTTACTTTAACAATGACCAAATTGTTGCGGTCGAAGATGGTAGCGACGTTGAAAAACTATTTGTGACTCTCGCGCAAGAGTATGGATATCTAAATTTGGATCATCCGCCTTTAAATTTAAACCCCGGAGAACGTGTTGACCAGTATTTGATTAGGGAGAATCTAATTAGCCCACATGCGGGACGTGAGCTGCAGTTGGGTGTTATCAAGACCCAGCTTACCCAAACTCTAAGAGACACAACTTACGCGATAAATTTTGATATTACCCCCGAGTTGCCATCGGACAGCGGTTTGGGTATGGGTGATTTCCGGGAAGTGCTTCTAAGTTGGGTATGGTCCCATATTCCGCAGCGATGGATTAAGGCGTTTTATGTGCGTTGGATGGATCAGAGTGTGGTCAAGGGCCCGATGCACGACTTAATTACTAGTTACAAAGATCAACCTTTGTTTAATCGGTTAAGTAATCTTGATAAGTGGATAATGTCAGGAAAAAGCATTGATTGGATTCTTACTGACGGAAATTACGAGGAACACGATTTTTTGGCAGCACTGCACTTTTTGGCGATCAACCGTGTGATTTGCTTTGGCGAACGTGGAACAAATTTTGGAATTCTCGGTCAAAGACTGAAGAAAATAGTGGCCGAAATGGATGGAAAAAATTATTTTGAGATTTTAAATGTTTCTAAAAATGCCCCCGATTCAGAAATCAAGAAATCTTATCATGAATTAGTAAACGTATTTCACCCCGACAAGCAGCCAACAGATCTTCCGAAGGAGTTGGTGGAGTACAATAAACAAATTTTTGAAAAGATTCAAAAGGCCTATGCCGCTATCAGCAAAGACGCCTTGAAAAGAGATTACTTAATTGAGATGGAGCAAGGAGACACGAACGCGCTTCTTGAGGCGGAAACTATTTTCGAAAGCGCTATGCGTATGGTGGGCACAAATCAATTTCAGCCGGCGATTGAGGTGTTAGACCGAGTTCGCAAACTCGATAGTAAAATGCCAAAGCTTCTTTTTTTACGTATGTGGGCTACAATTAAATTGGGTGAGTCAAAGACGAGTCACTTTGATGCTTCTGAGTTTGTTACTAAGCTTGAAGAAACTCCCAACGAGATACGCAATGATCCTCTTTATCTATTTGTAAAAGGTCTATTGCAGAAACATCTCGGAAATAAAAACAACGCGATTGGGTATTTTGAAAAAGCAGTATCAGCCAAATCTGACTTTGTGGCCGCACGTCGTGAACTGAATGTTCTAAAGCTTGAGAGCAGTGGCCCTGGAACTAACAAAACCAAAGGCTTAAGTAATGTGCTTGGCAACTTGTTCAAGAGAAAATAAAATTACCTTATAAAACGCTTGGAAACAGGTTTATTGTTTTCATCAGTACCAAAAAGTGTTAGCGACTCAACTTCTTCAACGGGAGAAGGAAGGCCAAAGAATAACATTATGGGTTCCCCGTAAACGCATTGTAATTGGAGTTTCTTGTTTTTATCGACAGATGAGGTCGCAAAGGAAACTTGCACATTACATGATGTATCTTTTGCTTTCGAAAGAGTGATCGTGGCTGCGCGATCTGGTAAATCATGTTTTACTTTGTCGAGATCATCAAGATAGATTACCATGTGGCCGCGATCTTCAGAAACACTTTGAATTTTAATCTTTGTGCGAATTTTTTCTTTCACCGCTGATTCTTTTTTGCAAGCGTCATCTGTTCCCTCTCTCATTCGCCAATAAAAATCGATAAGTTCTTGCGGTCGTTGCGTTTCTGGGAACTTACATTCGGCGGTAACTTCCGAATAAATGACCAGTACGTTTTGAGGATTATAGCTTTTTCGGATATCGAAAAGGTGAAGTGGTTTTAAATTCGTAGAATTTGGTCCCGAAGCTTCGGGACCACAAGACGGTAGGTTTTTATCTTTTAGAAAGAGTTCAGTTCCCACAGGACAAGAGGGCTCACTTCCCAGTGCGTCGAAGATCATTGTGATAAATACTAAAACAGATGCCAATAAAGGTTTCATGGTTACTCCTTTTGAGGCTGATAAAACCATAAACCAGTCTTGGTGGCCAGAGGTTATCAAAAATAGAATGCTTGCAATGGGCGCGCCTAGTTGACAACTTTGCGTTTTAGGAAACTGTTAACCCAAACGCGATAGCGATCAATATAGATATAAGCGGCGGGCACTACAACAAGAGTTAGAAGTGTGGAGCTAATAAGCCCACCGATTATTGCCACACCCATACTCGTGCGTTGTCGAGAAGCTTCGTTAAGGCCCAGGGCAATCGGGACAGTTCCGGCGATAAGAGCCATGGTGGTCATAAGGATTGGTCGTAAACGTGTTTTACCAGCCGCTAGCATAGCGTTGATCCGGTCAATTCCTTTCTCCGTTTCTTGATGAGCATAATCGACAAGAAGAATAGAGTTTTTGGTGGCCACCCCGAGCAGCATAATTATTCCGATCATTGAAAAAATATTAAGCGACTCTTGGGCGATAAAAAGCGCTAAGAAACTTCCGCAAATGGCCAGCGGCAGCGCCAGCATAATCGTAAACGGCGTTATGAATGACTCATACAAACTTGATAGTACCAGAAAAATAAAAATGATCCCTGCACCCATCGCAAAACGCATACTTTCTCCGAGCTCTTTAAAGTTTTCTGCTTGTCCAATGAAAACAAAACCTAGTTCCTTAGGAAGTTTAATTTCATTTTGCAGCATATTGGTGACATCGTTCATGATATTACCGAGTCCTGCGCCCGGGGTAATATCGGCGCTCACTTGAACATAGCGATTACGGTCTTGACGGTTGATTTTTGAAGGCCCTTCAGTTTCGATGGGGCGGGCGATGGTCGCAAGATTGATAAGGAAATTATTCATGTTTGGAACATAAGTTTCATTAAATCTTTCTTTGAGGTTCCTTTTGTCGTCGGCCAGGCGAACACGTACATCGTATTCAAGACCGTCTTCACGAAATTTTGCGGCCTCAAAGCCTTCCACTTGCGCGCGCAGTTCATTGCCAATACCAGTGGTTGTCACACCTAGCATTTGAGCCTTGCGTCGATCGGGTTGTACCTGAAATTCGGGCTTGCCTGGACGGAAGTTGATGTCGGTATCTTTCAGACCTGGATATTTTTTAAGTTTATCAAGCAGAATGAGTCCGTATTTTTCTAACTCCTTTTGATCGGTTCCAGTTATGTTTACGGCAAACGGTCGCATTCCCCCGCCAACGGGGTCGTAGTCTTTAACCTTGGGATTGGCAAACGCTAATACTTTTAAGTCATCTCGGAGTTTGTCTTTAACTTCGTTGGTGCGAAGACTTCGCATTTTCATGGGCACTAGGTGTACATAAATATCAGTAAAATTTGGTTCGCCTTCACGGCTACCGACAGTGACTTGGCTAACATCAATTTCTTTGTGTTTGCGAATAATTTGATCGGCCTGAGCGGCAACTTCTGACATTTTATCAAGACTTGTTCCGGGTGGTAAATCTAAGGCAACTGTAAATTCTCCCTGATCTTGAGTCGGCAAGAATGTTTTAGGAACGAAAACTACTAACATCGAGCAAACTATAAATACGACAAAACTCATAAAGAGTACGGCAAGTGGGTGGGCAAGTGTAAACTTCAATACCTTCTCGTAGATTAGAACTAACTTATCTTGAAATTTTTCAAAACCATTTACCAGTCTACCTATGGTATTCGCATAAAATCCTTTTTTGTGTTCGTCTCGCGTTGTCGCAAAATAAGCTGAAAGCATGGGAGCGATCGTCAAAGCGTCAAACAAGCTAATAGCCATTGCAAAGCAGACTGTTAAACCAAATTGCTTAAAAAATTGTCCGGTCACGCCTTTTAAAAAGCCCAAAGGACCAAACACTGCGATGACTGTAAATGTTGTGGCAATTACCGCAAGGCGAACTTCTTTGGTCCCAATAATTGACGCAAGGTCAGCGGGTTTTCCTAGCTCAATATGGCGGAAAATATTTTCTCGCACCACAATTGCATCATCAACTAGGAGACCAACCGAAAGACTAAGGGCAAGCAGTGACATGATATTGATACTAAATCCCGCCATAGCCATTAATATGAACGCCCCTATAAGGGAATTTGGGAGCGCAAGGCCGGTAATGATTGTTGAACGCAAACTTCCTAGAAAGAAAAAGACGACGACGATAGCCAGAAAAGTCCCCATGGCAATCGACTCTTCGACATCAAGGACGTTGGCGCGAATCCAAAGACTTCCATCGCGCACAACCTTGATTTCGGCTTTGGCGTTTGATTTCTTGAAAGTTTCGTTGATTTCCTGAATTTTCTTTTTCAAGCCATCAGACACGGCAATCGTATTAGATCCAGATTGTTTGAAGACAAATAGCATGATGGTTTTTTTACCATTGACGAAGGCGCGAGATTTTTCATCTTCCAAGGTGTCGTTAACGGAACCGATGTCGCGAATGGCCACAGGAATATCGTTGCCAACGAAATTAACGACAAGGTTCTCGATGTCGGAAATTTTATTGAATTGTCCCACGGTTCTAAATACAGCTTCTTTTTCGCCCGTACTTTGTTTACCAACGGGAATATTTTCTCCTGATCCCGCCATGCGTGCGATGACCCCTTGAACTGAAAGGTTTCTGTCTTTTAGTTTCTGAGGATCAAGTGCCACTTGAATTTCACGTTTTCTTCCGCCAACAATTTCAACTAAGCCTACTTGGTTGACTTGCTCAAGCTTGGGTTTCACTTTCTCTTTAGCAAAATCATAGAGTTCGGCGGGGGGGAGATCGGCGTCAACACTGAGAATGTAAATGGGCTGGTCGGCAGGATCAATACGGCGAATTATCGGTTCTTTAATGTCTTTGGGAAGGAGTCGTTTACTCGCAGAGACCTTGTCGCGAATTTGTTGTTCTGCGTATTTAAAATCAGTCTCGAGGTTAAATTCGGCAACGACGGTACTCATGCCTTCCTGGCTTGTCGAAGTGAGACGTTTTAACCCAGAAATTGTGCTTACTTGGTCTTCCAGAGGTTTCGAAACTAATGTCTCAATTTCCTCCGGGCCAGCGCCAGGGTAAGGTGTCGATACCACCACGACCGGAAAAGTCACATCGGGAAAAAGATCAACACCTAAGCGTGAAAGTGCCATCAGGCCGGCGACGATACTTAAGAAAACTATACAGGTAATGAAAATTGGTCTTTTTATCGAGAGTTCGGCGAGATCCATTATTTTGTCCAATGTTAGTGGTGGTATTTTTTGTGAACGTTTACCTGTGTTTATAGTCACTCCAACCTAAAATCAAGTCACTGACCGAAATCGCAATTACGCCTAAGGTCTAGTGTCATATTAGATTTTTTTAAGTAAGCTTTTGCTGAAGGGTGGATTTCGTTTTGAAAGTTCTGGTTTTTCAACATGTGGCCCATGAGATTTTAGGCACTCTTAACTCTTTACTCAAAGAACGAAAATTTCGCGTTCGTTATATCAACTACGAACGCGATCCCGAATCTCGGCCGTCGATCGAAAAATATGATAGTTTAATTATTCTTGGTGGCCATATGGGCGTCTACGAAGCAGACAAATACACCCATATCAAAATCGAAATGCAGATTATCGAAGAGGCGCTAAAAAAAAATATTCCTATTTTAGGAATTTGCTTAGGAGCTCAAATTCTGGCTCATGTGCTTGGCGCCAATGTCAAAAAACACACACAAAAAGAAATCGGTTGGTCCAATCTGCATTTAACTCCTGAAGGACACATTGACAGACTTTTCAATCATTTTAAAAAAACTGAAAAAGTTTTTCAGATGCATGGAGATACTTTTGAGATTCCAAAGTCGGCAGAGCATCTGGCTTATTCGGATATCTGTAAAGGGCAGGCTTTTCGTTACGGTGAAAAAGTCTATGGCCTTCAATTTCATTTGGAAGTTGACCGTCCTATGATTGAACGCTGGCTCAAAAGTCCTATCCATAAAAAAGATTTAGCTGAAACTAGTGGCATTTTGACTGAAGAAAAAATAATAACAGAAACACAAGATTGTATTGATCGTTCGATTCAATTAAGTAACCAAACCTTTAATAACTTTATAGATCTCTTTGGCTTAAAACCGCGCTCTATTCTATTGGGATCTGGTCATGGAAAACCAACAAAATAGTTCTTGGCTTTGGTAGTCCTTTTCGTTAGCGTCTAAGGAAAGGAGACAGTTATGAAGAAATTAGTTTTTATTTTTTTGGTCGTCACAGGATCTCTGACTTTTGCTAAGGATGAAAAAAAAGCGATCGTTTCTCTCTTAGTTGATGACTATTTCAAAAATCAATCTCCTTTTAATGACGAGTGCCGCTCACCCGGAATGGATTGCGTTGATGCTGTATGCAATAATCTTGGCACTCTAGGATGTGATGATCGCAGTGAAATTGACGAGGTTCTAAAAATGTGTCGCGGGAATTTTGATGGCGAATGTATCCGCGTGGCATGTAAGCATCTTGGCTCTTTAGGATGTGATGATCGCAGTGAGATACAGGAAGTCGCACGCGCTTGCGTTGGTAACTTTGGTGGCGAGTGTGTAAATGCCGTTTGCAGACGTCTAGGCCAACTCGGCTGCGACGATCGCAGTGAAATTATCGACGTCATCAATAAATGTGCGGGTAACTAATTTTTATTGTTTATCGGTGAGCATCATATCAATCAGGAATTGATTGGCTTCTTGTTCATTCATGACAGGTGCTAAATCATTGACGAGTTTGTGGGCCGGAAAAATATCGGCAAGGCCAACATGGTCGTATTCGGTTCTAATCATTAATGGGTTGTTAGGCTCATTAAAAGGAATTTGCTGATAGAGTCTTTGCCAATCGGTAACTCCCGATTTTGCCACAGAATCCGAAAAGTCTTTCTGCCAAGATTTCGCGGCTGTAAAGCCTTTAGAACCGATAGTTTTAGGATCAAGACCTAAAGTCATGATAGAACCATCGGCGCTCGTGATTCCATAAGGACATGCGCCGCTATTACATTTTTGAACTCTTCGACAACCAAGCGTCATGCCCATCCATAGGCGAGCTGAGCCAACGACATCGGCACCCATTGATAGTAGCATCATTGCTTCGTTTGGAGTCTCCACGTCGCCGCTGCTCTCAACGACAAGTTTCTCGCGAATTCCTAATTTTTTTAGTAATGTATTTAGGATGATTGTCGCCGGAGCGATATTGCGGGCAGAATTTCCCATTAGCGGCCCATTGCCGGTGCCGGGTTGACGAATCCAACCACTGCCATCAAGCTGAATATGATCAGGAAGCGCATTGGAATCTCTCAGAGTTTTTAATAAAACATAAGTCTCGTTGATGTCACTGATGGCGAATTTTATAGAAACTGGCTTTTGAGTAATTGCTCTAACATTCAAAATTGTTTGCGCCAAACTTTCCGGTGTTGACCAGGCATCAGGAGTTTCTGTGACGTGGGAATTGGTGCCCCGGCGTATACCCCGGATGTAAGCGGCGATGGGATTTATTTTTTTAGCATCGACACTTGCCCCTTGTTTTGCAGCTTGACGAAGTTTGATTTGTGTTCCGGCATAATTAGGATGCCGAGATAAATCTCGTAAAACGTCGTAGTCAACTCCTCCGTCGGCGGTGCGCACGCCATTTAGGCCAGAGCCTATTTGATAAATAATTTGCGCCTTACTCATATCTTCACTAGAGAATTCGCTAAAAAGCTCATTACGACGTCTAAATAATTCTTCCACAGAAACTTCAAGTTTAGCATGCTCCAGACTTCCTAGTCTTAGTCCGTTGGCTTCTTGTTCATAGGCAACAACGGCTTTACGTAGCTCGTGCAGGTTTCCGGATAGTAACGCCAAATGAAAATTTGCGCCGCCTTCGCCAGTGTTCATGGTGTTACGAATCCCTGATTTCGCGAGTTTAATGTGCGCATATATTAAACTCATCACAGCATGAGCTGACAGTTGCGGATAGCTCATGCCGGAGATATTGACCATAGCCCCTTGTACCCAGGGATTGGAGACACCAACTTTGAGTTGAGACTTAGAAATAACTTCGCTCGAAGTTTTTTGTTTTCGAGTCATTAGTTGCACGAGGCCTGGATATGAGTGGGAGCCAAAGCCAATTGCATCTTTTCCTTTTTCGTGAAGTGTTTCCACATAATGCCAGCGAAAAAAGTCGAGATCCATGGCCTGTCGTAAAAAGTAGGCACGATAAATCGTACCGAACTCAGCGAGGCTATGTTTACCAAATTCTAAAATTGGACGATAAATATTTTTTGCAAGACTTTCTTTCAAACGAGAGCGGCCACGAGCATAAGCTTTAAGAATTTCAAATTTTGTCGTTTGCCATTTACTACCGACGGTCATCGCCGCGGCCTCCATGTCGCCGCTATCAAGAAATTCATTTTCTAAATCTTTGAGGACTTCGTTTTCGCTACCCAAGTTGAGGAAGCGGGAAAAATTAAATAACTCACGACATTGGTTGCCGTTAGCAAAGCTCGTCGTTAAAGAGAATATGAGAACAAAAAGAGATTTCATGAGCGGAGAAAGGCCGTGCAAGAAAAGGGCCCTCTCCAGTTCTATTAAATTGATTTAATTAGTGAAAATTCGCGTTTTTCGTCCCTAAATTAACCAATTGCGCTTTCGGTATGTAGCCATAGGCGATTCCCGCTGTCTGACGAATGTGGGACTGGTTGGTGCCATCGGGGTTTATAACACCAGAGTCTGGGAAATAGTTGTGATTGGCAGCCAACAAGTAGGCTCGTAAACGCCGCGCTGAATTGCGAAATTGCGACATTCCTGAATTCATTTGTGCCCAGGAAGTCGAGAGGTTAACGACGTTCACACCTAAACTTGCCATTTCATTTAACACTTTGGAATCGTAAACATCAGAACAAATAATCATTCCCATGACACCCCACGGGCTCATGAAAACAGTGGCTTTATCACCCGCAGATAAATAATCGACCTCATGTTCAAATAAGTGAACCTTACGATGACGAGCTATAACGTTTCCAGAAGAAGAAACTATTACGGCACTGTTGTAATACTTGTCGGTTTGTGGATCTACTTCGGCCATACCGAACTGAATTGAGACATCTAATCGGCGCGCGAGATCAGAAAAAAACTGAGTCGTCGGACCACCGACGGGCTCTACATAAGGCATGATGTCTTCACGATTACGAAAGTTGTCTTCTTCAGATGGAACTCCTGGAAAGTCGGGGTAACCGACAACGGTAAACTCTGGCAAAATGACAAGTTTAGCACCTTTTTCTGTCGCGACAGTAATATGAACCGCAAGATCTAGGGCATTACGCATTTTAACTTCCTGAGCTTGCTTTTCTGTTGCTGGAACAGGTGATGGGCCCGGGTTCCACTGAATCACGGCTACTTTATCATATTTTCCGAGATCAAAAGTTTCTTTGGGTTCAAAGATTTCTTCAATAGGTTGTAAAACATCGCTAGCAGTAAAAGCCAACTGCGGTGCGATGACGGCCATTAAAATTAAAATAGTTTTCATAAAAATTCCTTCATAAGAAAAAAAGATTTTATTCATGGCCAACAAAAATGGGCGTTTGGCGCTTTTCCTGTTCACGGGCAGGGTAAATACCGGCTTTTTCACGGCCGGCTCTAAGGGCTGAAAAATCAAGAGTATCGTAAATAATTGAGGGCTTGAGTTTTTCGCCTTCAACCGTGATTTTGGTCAGCGCCGCCTCCTGTGGTCCTAAAAATGACGCCTGTCCGTAGTGAAGCCAGTGTCCCGGAGGGGCATCTTTTCGAGTCATAACTGTGCCTGTATGAACAACATACGCAAAGTGTTCTATAGCGCGTGCTTGTGCGGTCCAACGTACTCGGTGGAAACCTTGCTCCGATCCGGTCATAGAAGGCACTAGGATGACCTCCGGCTTTTCTTTGGCGATGATATCTGAGAGTTTTGGAAATTCACAATCGTAGCAAATCAGTATGGCAGTTTTTCCCCACGGCGCATTGAAAACCTTCAAGGTCGAACCACCTTGCCAGCCCCAAATAACTTCGTCAGGAGTTGGAAAAATTTTGTCTTGGTAAATAGTTTTTCCGTCGGCAAAGGCAAGAATTGCGGTGTTCACAATTTTATTATTTAAAAAACGTGGTGATGTGCCACCCAAAATCGCGACTTCATGTTTTTTCGC
The DNA here is from genome assembly GCA_002083485.1 of Proteobacteria bacterium SG_bin7. Classification (GTDB taxonomy): domain Bacteria; phylum Bdellovibrionota; class Bdellovibrionia; order Bdellovibrionales; family SG-bin7; genus SG-bin7. The sequence continues at coordinate 205,742 of LWDK01000055.1, forward strand.
AAGCTCTTGAACGCGACTAAAAAATTTCGGGGTCACTGAATCAGCAATAGATTTTAGAATTTCAGTTTCTTGACCCTCTACATGAGGCATAAGGTCGACGGTAATGAGCTCTGGAAAGAGGACAAGCTCGGCATTATTTTTCTTCGCCTCGATGATATGAGACTCAAACTGAGCGATGAAATCAGGATATTTCTTATTACCGGTAATTTCAAATTGGACGGCCGCGATTTTCATTGTCATAGCTCCAAACAGTCCCTGGCACCGTAATGCTGCGGCCTGAACAGACAAAGAAAAACAAAAAACACAAATAGTAACCAGTGCACGCATGGGTTGGGGCCTTTCCTTTTTAACTTAACGTGTAGTATAAATCAAATATTTGAAATGTTTAAGGTATGTAATGTTTTCCATATAAATTTTACCTATCATTGCAGACTCAGAATATCGGATATACTCCTCATCCAGTTACAGAGGCTTTAATGCGTGGAACGTTTGTGGTGGTAGAAATGAATCGGGTATCATTAATATTCGCATTTTTGAGTGTCTTTAGTGTCCCAGCATTGGCTCAAAACAAGAGCTGCCAAGGGTTATTTAGCCCGACTCCTTTGCTCCTTTCGCAGTTGCGTTTTCCCGAAAATACAAATCTAGATCAGAATCCAAAAGACTTTTTTCAGTATGGATTTGAAATTGAATATGTTTTAAATGAGTCCGGAGCTCTGCTAAAAGACTATATTCCTCCTGTTTATGAACACAACCTTACAGTCAAAAAATGGACCGAAGATCTTACTGATGAACAACGGGTTGATTTTGTAAAAAAGAATCTAAAAGCACTTTTTCCGGAAACAAAAAAGCCTGGCAAACTCATTTTAAGAGACAATAGTCCGCTAAAATTAATGGTGAATTCCACTTTGATCTTAGATGAAACAGGTAATCTTGAGATTGTCTCGAAAGTCGCTAACTCCTTGGAGGAGGTAAAACATTTCCTCGGGATTGCTTTTAGTCGTTATGGAGCCGGATCTGCTCAGTTAACTCTTAGTCTTCCACGCTCAGCTTTTTTTAATAAAGAACTTGCCACTAACGTTGGTTTCTTTAAGTTTTTGCATGATCAAGACACCTTGAATAAGTTGGTTTTGGGATTTTCTCGTTACAAAACAAATTTAAGCGAAGAAGTCGCCAAATCTTTTAATCACTCGCATTTAGGGCCAATGACTTTGTTGCGTCAGAAAATGCTTGAGCAATACCTCATGCTAAACTCTCAAGGCTTATTTCTCGATGGTAAGCCCCGCACGGACATCTCTAACCAGCAATATTCTTTCAAGTATATCGGTGGCAGTGTTTATCGCCCTGACATCACCAAAGCTCGCGTGTTGATTGAAACTCGTGATGCCCACAAAAATTTGAAGTTGTTGTTTTCGCGGGTAGAGCGTAATACCCAATTACTTTCGGTAAATCGCGATGTGTTTGCCTCAGCGGCCTCTTTATTGCCATTTGATCCTGAAATTTCCTTCGAAAAACTGCCACCCAAAGTTAAGGAAATGTTGATTACAGTCTTTCCTAATAAACTGAAATCAGATTTGACTTATCTTGGAACCGAACTTGAAAGCCTAAGCGTATACCGCAACTTTGCTTGGCCGCTACGTGATTGGACGGGACATTTCGAGTTTTTAAAAATTCATGGCCTTAAGGAGTTGGTGGCGGAAAAACAACAACAGTATGTCAAAGATTTAGAATCTATTGCTAATTTGTTTTATTCGAACGCTCTTGATTCTAAATCTGCATCGGTCATGGTGCAAGGTGCATTGGCAAAATTTGCGGCAGAATCAGCACTTAGCGACGCCTTCAATCAATGGTTAGAAAAACAATCTAGGATTGAGACAAAATGAGATTTTTTAAAAAAATATTATTAATTTCTATCGCTCTATTTAATTTTAATCATTATGTGTTAGCGCAAATAGCCTGTGAAGGTATGTTTACGCTACCAGCACTTTCTCCGGAACAGCAAGCCCGCCTTAATCCTTACTTGCGTTTGAAAGAACGAAGTCGGGGGATTGCGCGAGTCTTTAGTGAGGATTTAGTGCGTCAACTTGTTGTTGAAGAGGAGTGTCCTTTGGCGCAAGAGCGTTTTGCCCTTCTTATAAATAATATTGGCAGCGCGATAAGAGAAAATAAAAAAATTAGCGGTTTAAAAAAAATTATCGCCGATTCACTTGTTAACAGAGTGCCGGCAAACCAAATTGAAAAGCGTATCAGTAGCTATTTTAAATCGCCAAGTTATCGAACTCTTCTACAAATGTTAGGAGAAATCTCTTTAGATGATTTAAAAATTTTGGTTCACGGTGGAAATCACTTGAGTCCGACTCCAGAAAGTCTTTTGGGTCAATATATTGCCCGCACGGGAAGTGTGACTTTGTCCAAACGTTTTCGAAAAGGTCCACAGACCCAAGAAACGAATAGTGAAAAACTTGTTGTCGCTATTAGCCAAGAATCTTGGCCCGTATATCAGGAACTTTTTGGTTCGCCGAATTTTCTAATTCACGTTCACACACCTTATCAGGGAACACTAGCGATTGCTCATAATAAAAAATATGGTTCATATGCAAATTTATCTAGTGAAATGCGGATGCCTCAGTTGGGAACTCTTATGCCGCATATTTTGCTAAGTACCGCTGAGGGCGAACGGATGGAATTGTTTAAGATGTTAGGAAAAACCAGTGACAACCTACTGGCGCAATATCCTTGGACTTTGGTCGACAAAGAAGGTCAAAACTATTGTGCAAAAGGTGGTTATAATTCCTGTACGCATTGGGTTGGTAATATTCCCATTGGCGAGAAACGCGTTGACGCATATTCGTTTCCGGGAAGAATTGATATTTACGCAGGCAACCTGGATTCAACCCATGATGCTTCTCCAAAAACAAAACCACTTGTGGCCCACAACCATGCCTCGCGATTAGCGCAATTGGTGTGGAAAGCTCCGGGTCACGAGCAGCTTGCTGACGTGATTGGTCTTCGTGATCAGAACTTGGCGGGCGAACTAGCTAACCCTGGCTACGTCATATTTTCTTTGGTTGGTCAGACGACTGCCGATCGGGTGCCGGTGGTTTTCTTGGCAACACAAAATCATCAAACTTCAATCGATCCCAATCTGGAAGCCAGCATCCGAGCTTATTAAAAAAGGTTCCAGGTTCTTTTTATCGATTATCTGCTGAAGTAATTTCATTTTATCAATCGCCTTCCGTAGATGAAAAACATTTGAGCTATTGAAGCAAACTCTTTCGTCCGTCATTGGTAAAAATAAAAAGGCAGGTAGGTGAAATAAAAAACCACCGGTGGAGTAACACCGGTGGTCGGGATTGGATTGGGAGATGCAGAGGCATAACGTGCAAGTTTAAAACTTAGGCACGTAATTCTTATATTTGTGTTCTAAATTGAGATGGGTGGCTTCATTTTCACCCCTCCCATAATTAAATTCTATTGAAAATGGTGAAGAGTTGCACCACGCATTTGTGACTGGATAATGGCTCAAATTAAGACATTTTTTCTTAATAGAGAATGATATTTCTATAGATGGCTTGGGCATCGGCGGCATTAAGAGCTCGTGTCCAGACCGAAACTTCATCCATGGCACCGAGAAAGTTGGCGATGGTTTGACTGTAACTAGGAGCGCCCAGCAGGAAGCGTCCTGAGTAGGCGACGCTTCCAACCATACTGATGTCGATAATTGTACCACTAGCACTACCATCGATATACAGTCTTATAACTCCGTTGGAGCGGTCATAAGCCACAATCACATGATGAAACGCATTATCGATTGGAACCGGTGTGAAGTGCGAAGTTATTAAATTTGTTCCATCTGACATACGTGGATCAATCGTATTGTCGAATTGCTCCAAATTCCATCCTGTCATCTTGCCGCCGAGATCCCAACGTCGCCCCCAAACTTGTCGTGCAATCGCTGATTGTTGTGGACGATACCAAAAGCTTATTGAGAAATCATTCATAGGCATGTCAAGATTCGGGCCGATGTCAACATAGTCGTTAGAACCGTCAAAAATCATAGCGTTTCCAAATGCGCCTGGAGTGGCTTTGTTGAGAGCGTCTGAAGTATGTATGGTACCAGGAAAAGTTCCTGCAGAGTCGGCAAGTACACCGTTATCAATAATCGTTGGCGAATCAAATTTCCAATAGGCCGCAAGGGAGGTTGTATCTACAGCAATAACTGGTTCTTGGCTCATCTTTTGACACACAACTGTGAAGTCTTTCATAGTGCCATCAATGTGAGTCGTGAGCCTGCCAGTTAAATTTTTATATTCTTGGGGAGTACCATTGATCGTCAAAACAAAAGAGCCATCAGCGCTTTCGAATTCTGTTGTTGATGGAAAAACTGTTTTCTTAACGCTTGAATAATTTATGGACGCGGTATCACGAGAGGCATAAAATCCGGCTACGATTTTGGCAGAGAGTTGTGGCATCAAGCCTGACTGAATGACGACATCAATGCCACGGGAAGAATCCTTAAAGCGACAAAGGCTTTCGTTGATATGGGGACGTTCTGTAAGAGTTTCTTTAATTTCAAAGATACCACCTGAAAATACAAGAAAGTCGGGATTGTAAAATTCAAATGATAAGGCTGGATCGGATGGTGAAAAAGAGAAATTGGGATTTGTGCAATTATCAGTTAAAACGGTTGCACCAATGTTATCAATTTTAATCGTGGCTTGTATTTCTGAAGTCGACGTTGGGCAATGGTAGTCGGGGAATGTTCTTATCCAGTCTCCATTTCTTGGCTTGCCGTCCAGACCGTCGCCACTACCACCGTTGACCCGGTTGACGGGTGGTAAGCCGGTACTATCAAAGCGTATGGAATTCCCAGAGGGATTACAGTTTTGATAATGCGAAATTAATACTATTGTGGCAGCAAACGCTAATAGTCTCATTTTGAAATTGCCTGGTAACTTCATATCATTACTATTTCGGCACGACCAAGGTATAAATTAACCTCTGAATTTTGAGAGGAAGCTGCCGATAAGAATTAAATGGAAAAGAAACTTACTTTGTTATTACAGGCTGGTAAAATTCGCGAAGTTCAGTCTCATCTTGAGAAACTGGAACCTAAAAAGATTCGACGTGAAGAACTTTTAGGTATGGCAAATATCGCGCGTCGTTCGGGATTTCATAGGCTGGCGTTTCGACTTCTCAATCCCATTGTAAGGCCTAAAAATAAATTGTCACACGCCAAGGCCACTCCTGCTGAATTGGTTGAGTACGGAATCATTCTTTTTCGCTTAGGGGTGATTGAGGAATCGCGACGGGTGTTGCAGTTACCCGAAGTGGCAAGTTGTCCAGAAAGTAAACTTTATTTAGCTTTTAATTACTTTGGTGAGTGGGAATATACCAAGAGCAAGGAGTTGCTCCTCGATTATACCAAGAATCCATCAATTTCTCCTTATGATAAGTTGATTGGTTTAGTTAATTTAGGGCAAGCCTATGTCGGTCTTGATGATCCTGGCAGTGCTATTGCAGTTGTCAAAGATGTAATTCCGCAGGCTAAAACTCGAAATTACAATTTAATTTTAGCAAACGCCTTGCAAACTTATGCCGAGGCTCTTATCGATCAGAGAAAATTTATCGAAGCAAAAAAACTTTTAAGTGAAATTGAAAATGTCATTGGAAGTTCTCACTACCGTTACGATGTGTACCTGCAAAAAAATCTTGCTGTCATCGACCTTCGTACAACGGGAAATACTTCGTCTATCGATGAAGTTAGAGTGACAGCGCAAGCTAAGCGGCTTCACGAGCTTGTTCGGGAATGCGATCTCATTCGCGCTGTGAATACGAAAGATCTAGACCTCATTACTAAGGTATATTTTGGCTCGCCGTATCCTGCCTACCGGGAGAGGTTAGTTCGTCACTGGGGTGATGAACTTGAACTGAACGATAATTATCTCTGGGACCTTAATTCATCAGTGAGTAACAGTTCGTCACTCGTTTTTGATGTACGTGATGGGGTTGAACTTTCCTCAGGAAAATCCATTAAGAAAGGCACGTCGATTCACCGGTTGCTAAAAGTTTTTGCCAATAATATGTATAAGACCTTTAAAATGGAGGCGCTGTTTTCTCAAGTTTTTCCAAATGAGCCATTGTTGTTAGTGACCTCAGGTCATCGGGTTTATGATACCGTTAACCGGGCGCGAAATTGGATGGTAGAAAACAAATTTGATTTTTATATCGATGAAGCTCACGGTGAGTACTCCTTGAAATCAAATAGCTCTTACCAACTAAAAATTCCCAAAAACTTTGACCCCAGCTCCGACGTACGTGGAGCGCACATCAATGAAATGCTGCGTTTACTCGGTGGCGGGTATTTTACGGTGAACGAGGTTATGCAAGTTTTGCAAGTATCGGTGGCTACGGCAAATCGTTACCTTAAGGAAGCCACCGAGGCAAATCTTATTGAAAGGACCGGGAGTGGTCGGGCCACTAAATACTTCTCAAAACAAAAGAGGGCTGTTTAGGTTGTTTCAAAATGAGACAGCCGTAAAAGATCCTGACAGTTAGCGACCAAAAACTGGCTATCGATCAAAGTTTTCTATTGTTGTGGGCCAATCTCCTTACTTTTACTGGCTATTGATTTGCATATATCATGATATGGCCGTAGCTAAGAAATTAAGTATCATTGGTCTCAGCTTATTTCTCCTGGGGTTTTCGGTCCAGGCTCAGGAGTGTTCCTTTCTTTTTTCGGGAATGGATGGAAAACCCGGTTCATTTCAGAAAATTAAAGGTAAATGGAATGAGTGGCGAGCAGTTTGGAGGAGTCGAGCGCAGTTTCGGTCACTTCAGAAGAATCTGAAGCGCGGTGGGTCCAGCCGATTGCCGACGGTTTATTTTTCAGAGCTTCAAGCCAATGGTTTTATTCGTTTAGACAAAGAGGAGTCGGCAACTTGGCGATCATCATTTGATCATTTAAGACATCTTACCCCGCAGTCAGATCCGCGAAATCCAATTTTTTTATTTGGAGCGGAGTTGGCATTTAAAATGGGATTTCGAATCGGCAAAGCTGAAAACGGCTCAATTTATATGTTAGTACCGGGGGCCAAAAGATTGGCAGCTTGGATCCGGAGAATAAACGTTATTCTTAAAGCCAAAGGGTACGAACCAATATCTTATTCTTTGGAGAAATCAGACTTTGTCTCTCCGAGCCAAGCTCTTGAAATGATGACGAAACCAGATCCTGAAAACGACATTCTTCTACACTTTCCATATTCGGATGAAAATCCGAAACTCACAGTGCATGAAGTCAGTTTTCATCTCGGGGCAATCTTATTTCCAAGAAAGTTTATTCAACGCGGCTACGACATTAATATCCGAACTCAACAATTCATTAACTTTTTAGCGTCAAAGGAATCAGAGTTGGGCCCCATTACCAAAGATGTCATAGAGCAGATCTTATCTGACAGGGGGTATGAGAACGACGCGGGGACTGCAGAAATCGTGTCGGGATTTGCAAATTTACGCGAGATGAATACATTTTTGTCACATGCCGGACTTGTCAGACTCATAACGGAGCCGTCGACGGTAGGATCCGACGAAGTTGCCGCAGTAGATTTTATTAATAGAGCCATCGACTTCTATGCCCGTCCTTATATGTCGCCACTGGCGGCAGTGGTGTTTGGTCTTCATAAAATGACCGGCATCAATGTGTCAGATCTTGATGTTCTTCCGAAAAACAATATTTGGAAATTCAGTAGAAGCGGTCTATTTATGCACTCCATACATCGCACAGTCTATTTGTCTCCAGAGGAGAAACATAAGTTTAAAGAAATCGTTAAAAATTTTGTAGATCTTTATAAATATGAAGAAGCGCAGGCTCATTACGAACTATTGGGTCCTGAGGAATGGCTTCGGTTTTTGGGTGAAGAACTTGATATTAGAATCAATCAATTGCTCGAGGCCGCGTCGGAGTTGCCGGATTAGTTTTGTAGAATGAAAATTGTTCCTAAGTTAAAAATCTTCTGTTTCGATTTGTTGACAAAAATAGAAATTTCTAGGACTTCATTCGTATGAAAAAAATTATTTTTGTCTCAGTCGTATTATTTGCTCAATTTTCTGAAGGTTCTGAAAAGTCTTTAACCTGTACAACTCCTGGCGATGCTTTAGATTCTGTGGTTGTTTCGGGTGGAAATTCTGTAGAAGTAGAGGTGATGTTTCCTTCTGGAAAAAGCCAAATTTTTAGGGGCAGCAATAAAGCCTACGGTAATAGTTTTGTTGTTGTCGGGAGGTCTGCAAAATCTGACGACTTTGGCGGCGGCGTGAGTGAAGCAATTTTGCTAACCCTTAGTAAAAGCGAAGTGCGAACGGTTGGGTTTTTAGCTTATAACGGTTTTGTCTATAAATTGAGTTGCCGGTAGACACGATACCAATTAGTTTTGCTCTAAACAACTTATGATTTGCTGACAGCTTTTAAAGTTTTGCTTCATTTGTTGGTGCGACAAATTTTTAGAGAGCGGCATGAGTGGGACAAAAGACAAATTATAGTTTGTGGAATCTAGATCAATATGTGCAAATCTTTGAATGTGCCCGTTAGTATTTCTAATAGGCACATTTACGGAGACCCACATGTGGCCTTTGTCTTTGCCATCGTGTCCCCATTGAATTTCAGGCGTGAAAGTTTCTGCATTTCTATCCGTGGAGCTTGATTTTGCCACTTGTTGTAGAGACCACTTGAGGGTTCGCGCAAAATCTCTGCACACACCGCCATACTTTAATGTCCTTTCCGGTGTATAGATTATTTCTCTATTGCTACTAGGAGTCAGCTTATAGTTATAAGGCTTTTGATGTCTTATAACAAGACTATATGTTTCTTTTATTCGTTCAACCGCCGAAGGGATTTTCTTTATCTCTGTTAATTGATTGGCGTAATTTATTTCTTCCTCTGTGTGACTCAGATTACGAAAAGCATCAGGTATTTCTGCGTATATAAGATAAAATAGGCTCCCCCGAAAATGCCATGTATCAAGACCATTTAACCAGACGGAAAAGTCATTTGAAGAATCAAAATTTTTACATGCACTTTTTAAGCGTTCAGCTTTCTGTTTTGCCTGTTCGTTTAGGCCTAGGATAACTTTCGCGAAATACCAGTCGCTGGTGTTTGAATCGGGAACAAATTCCTCACATGTTTCAAAAGCAAAAGTAGTCATAGCCAATAGAATCGAGAATGAAATAGTCACCGCAAATATTAGTGATGGCATCAACGCTCCGATTGATAGATTGATAGAGACGTCAGAAAAATGCATGCCATATGCCACGGCATATAGTTTTTAAGTGGCAGCTATTTTAGATAAGAGCTCTGCTTGGACAAAAATCGCTATTTAGCTTCAAAACTCGTCATAAATGGGATCTCTCTAGTTTTTGTTGCAAAATGTGGA
>LWDK01000056.1 GCA_002083485.1 Proteobacteria bacterium SG_bin7
AGACTGACTAGATACCATAAAAATAAATTCAACTATATATTATAGTTATAATATATAGTATTAAATACTTGATAATACGTTATTTTATATATATTGTTTTTTGATAAAATTAGGTTGTTTTGGAGACTGGACCAATTTTTTTAGAAAAATTCATTTACTCACGAGGTATATGCGATATGTCAAAGCATTATGCTTTAAACAAGACCAAGTATCTGTTGGAGCCTGAACTCAAAAAATTGGAGTCGCTGCTCTCTGACTACTTAAATAGCGATCCCCGCAATTGTCTGCTACTGCTTCTTGCACTTAAGACAGGAGCAAGAGCCCAAGAACTTCTGAATATTCGAAAAATTGATTTAAACTCCAACGAAGAAACAGTTTTCATTCGTGGCATTAAGAATAGCCGAGATCGGGAGATCCCAATTCCTACAAAAATTTATCGCAAATTAAATGATTATTCAGAGTCTTTTGACGGCAAAATGCTCTTTCCTATTACTTACAGTCGTTTAGTGCAAATTTGGCAGCATTATCGGCCTGTACAAAAGAAATTCCATGCCCTAAGGCATACTTTTGCGGTCAATCTTTATAAAAAGACTAAGGATATTCGTCTCGTCCAGTTGGCACTTGGTCATTGCAATGTCATGAATACGATGATTTATGCAGACTTTGTGTACTCGCAGCAGGAGTTGCGTCGATTGATATTATAAAAATGGCACAATGAGGCTCCCCTTCTGCGGCACTAGCGTCAATTGTTTTGACAGACATTGGTCCAGTAAAACGCGCAAATGCATTCCCATCTGGTATTTAATTTGAATTGAGTTCGAGGATGACATCTCAACGGATTTTTACGTTATTACTAAGTCTGGCTGTTGTCGCCAGCGTTTCTTACGGAGCTCGGGCTGACACGAATTGTTCTGGCTTGTTCTTAAAGACGAAAGAGCCAAAGGTATTCAGTTATTCAAAAATGATTTCAATTCGCCCGCGCATAGGATTAGAAACTGAAACAGCGCGGGTAAATGAGCACGGAAAACAGGTATTAGTCCCACCGAGCGAAGAAGAGCGGAATCAGCTAACGCGCCAAATTTTAAGTTTTTGGCAAAGTAAGTTTGGTGGCGAAATTAAAGTAGAACAAGAGAGAGATGAAAATGGCGAATTGGAGGAGCTAGTCTCCCTCCAGACCATTCCCGGAAAGGCAAGCCTTTTTAGGGTTGATAGGGATTGGGCGAGCCATTCTAAAAGAGCCGATGCTTTTGAAATAGTGACTCCGCCTTTGGATGAGAAGCAAATAAAAATATATATAGATAATTACGATCAACTTCTTAAAACCACTGGCCTTGGCGCAGGTATTAAGACCTCACAGCAATTTAACATTGAACTTAGAGAACCTATTCCTGGTTTTAGTTTAAATGGGGTTGCGTCGGAAAACCTCGGATTTAGTTATAACAGCGTCAAGAACGTCAATATTAGTAAAATTGTTGATCTGTTTTTATTTTTTGAGACTCATGTTTTAGAAATGTATGCAGCGATTGCCCCCAAACGTCTGGGAAATATCGTGAATCATTTTCAGGTGCCAATGATTTTCGAGCATGAGGCACTCTTAAAAGAACTAGCAGCTTTGCCAGTAGAGGCAAGAACCTATCAGAGAGTGAGAAGCATTTTTGTTAAGTATAATGAAGTTGAGGATAAGCTCGGTGATTATGGCGATCGTACTTCATGGAAGTATCGTCCTTTTAATATCCGTAAGTTTTTTGAGCCAGGTCAAGAGGATCTCTCGTGGGTCTACCCTGCCCTTGAACTCCGAATTCCCGACACCGTTGAAAAGGGTGCCGACTTACATAAGCTGTTAAATCTTATCTATGCCGCCTTTAATGTCGGTTCCAATAGACCAACAACTCCAGACATGATTTCGGGACTTTATCAAAAATACCGAATGTTTTTCGCGAAGAACCGAGAGCGTATGCCTTTTGCGCAAGCGATGCGCGTTCTCAATCAAGACATTGCTTTGCAAATTTACAGCAACGACTTTCAAAAGAATTACCAAGAATTTTTGAAAAAACTTGGTCTTAATAAGAACGACTACCCAGCATTTTATAAGGCCGAGCCCGCTCCCTATGTATCTCAGACTTACAAAGTTTATAATATGATCGGCCCGCGCAAAGAATTCAAATACGCTGGGCGAAAAATTACAATGCCAGAAATTTTTGCGCCGGAATCTTTTAAGGAAAATGTTTCCTTTGGATTGGAGTTTGAATATAGCAACCATCAGGGGTTGAAGGAACAGCTTGGGACTTTGGGGTTTCTTGAAAGAGAAATCACGGTCGAAGAAGCTACCGGTAATCATGAGATACGAACCCTGCCAACAAAAGACCTCAATGAAATGTTTGCGCAGATTCACGTCATGCGGGATATCCTTGGCGATAGCTTGAAGTCTATTCACCTTCATTTAAGAACTCCGAAGTCTATTTATGAAAACATGGAGCGCCCGACTTTCGATGCCTGGATTGGTCGTACGAGCGATTGGATTATGTCTTTGCGAGCGAGCTACCGTCAAGGTCGTTTTGCCTTTCGAACGCGAACGCAAAGTCGTATGCGGGTTGATACGCCTAATTCATGGATTGAAAATGATAAAAATGAATATCGGGGTACTATGCGTGTGCTTGTTCTAGGTAATGAAGTTGATATTGAAGTCAGGGGTTTGATGAATGGGGTTTATACCCAAAAAGGACTTGAAAGTGATCAGTTTATTGTTTCAACGTTAGTTTTGTTAACAGGCTTAAAAAATCCTGAACTTATTGAAGGTCAATACCTTAACCGCGTAGCTATGGAGGTTGCACCGTCGACGAATTTGCTAAAAGAAAGTATGGAGGAGCATGCTCAGGCGATGGGTAAGGATCTTGAGAGTCTTCCTCATTCCATCGATGATTTGGTTTCGGGGTTACGATTGCCAAATTTAATGTTATTGCCTTTGGTCGGATTTCACTACTCTCCAATGCTTTCAAGTCATGATATTAAAAAAATTCAAAATGCAAATCTCAATTGGCAACTTGCAGTTTGGGAAATATTAAACGATAGAAGTCTCGATAAAGAAAATGCGCGGGAAAAGTTTTACGAGTCTTTAAAGGACTGGACACGAAAGAGCGGAATTGAAGAGGCTCTCTTTGATTCGCTGCTCGTCCAACCAGCCCCCAAGACGTCCTGGTCGCAGCTTAATTTGCCAAAATCAGAATTTCAATCTGATTACATGAAAAAACTTTTGGAACTTGAAGGTAGCGAATTCGCGCGTGCGAGTATTAATTTATTTTTAGCAAGTTGGTTTCACAAAGACAGAAAATCTTTTTTTGCGGCTGCCCTAGCTATGGAGAGTGATAAGAAAAAATTATTAGTTTCTATTTTGGCACCTCATGAAACTAGTGAAAACATTCGCCTACTCCAATCTCAACTTTCTGTTAAAGCCCCTAAGGCCGTGGTTTCAACGTCTTTTAAGACGAATCTAACCTTCTTAGTAGAAGAACTCAAGGGCAATCCATTGGAGATACCACCGGGGCCACGATCTAATTTTTTACACGATGTCGTCGAACGTGCTTCTCAAGAAGTAAAAGAAGTGCAACGTAGCTCTGATAACTGGGCCAGGGGCATAATCGCTGAACTACGAGATGCAAATCCCTCACAATCGGTATTTGTTGTGAGTTTGGAGAAAATTTTTAATGCTGCAGTCGCCGATTTGGATAATAGGGCTTGCATTAGTCATCGAAGCAAATATTTGTTTCAAAATATTCAATCACTTTATCGTCTCGCCGAAGTTGGTAATTTTGCTTTTGAGGAACAGTGGCGGCTGACAAATCGCTGGGCGAACTACGCCGTGAGCCATATTGAGTACTCTCGAGCTCGCGATAATTCTAGTCATATTCCTGAAACCCTGCGTGACATTCGAAGTATTTTACCAAGAGAAGTGATTCGTCGTTATAACCAACTTCACCGGTTTTTTGATGCGTACAATGTTGGTCTTCCTCCGAACTAAAGGCTTTAACAAAACCATCTTCAGGCATAAGAACTCTAGAATGCCTTAACCCAATTAAATATTATTTCGCCATTCACCGCGATGGGTTTGTTGTTAATGACTACCCCGGCTTTTATTTCTGGAATCCACTGCGAATTTCTAGCGGGATAAGCTTGATAGCCGAGAGATCCCTGCAAATAAAAATTGGTCGGCAAGTTATCTTTCAGATCAACAAAAGTCCCATCTGTGTATTCCTGTTTTCCCTCAACACCTTTGGCAATTTCAATCCCATATCCCCACCAATAATTCGATTGTGGGGTTGAACGTTCACGTATTAAAATGCCAATACTCACAAAGCTTATTGACTGAGTGACGAGTTCTTGCGAGGTCAAAATGCCATTTTGCTTTATTCCCGATTGCCCTTGAGACTTATTAATACGATATGCGACAAAAAAACGATAAGTATTTCCCTTGCTCGTTGGAATTTCATAGTGAACTGTTGGAAAAAAGGCGATTCCATATTGTGGACCATACTCGACGGTTTGATTGCTCCCAGCGTCTTTCGAAATTGGTCCGCGAAGGGTTTGGTTTATGGTTAAACCAACTCCAAGGTTCTTTAAAAAAGGATTCGTGATATTTAATGTATTTGTTTCTTGGCTTTTTTTCAGGTTGCGAATCTCGCCCGCTCCTAAAGCCTTTTTCTCAACGTAAACTTTGGTTCTCTGTTCGTCGTCGTTTAGAGTGAAGCTAACCCAGCCTTCATTTACCTTTTGCAATTTTGTAATTAATACTATTTCGCCTTCTTCGAGACTCTTAATGACTGGCGATTGGGTACTCGGGGCGCTATAGAGATTTACTTGAGCTGCTGCCTTCCACTGCCAATCTGCAACGGCTGTTTGAACAAAAGCTTGAACAAGTAAAATCAAAATGACCAATATTCGCATCGAAGAAATAGTCTACTTTCTTGACGGAATCCTACGCAACAACTATAAGAGATTCCACGAGTTTGAGGTCGTTATGCTTATAAATCTCTCAGAGATTCCACCAGAAGGGCGAACTTTTCATTTTACAGAAAAAACGGCGGAACTTAATTCTGCGCTTGAGGATTTAGTTCGTAACTGTCCATATTCAATTGATTTTCAGATTCAACCGGTGGGAAATATCTTTGAGGTTACAGGTAAAATCCACTCCGATGTCAAAATGGAGTGCACCCGTTGCTTGAAAGAATTTGCTCTAAAAATAGATGAGCGAATTCACGAATTGCTAATTCCAGGTAAAGAACTACCTAGGACTGGGCGTGAAACCAAAGTTAATCATACTTCGGAACTCGAAGGGACAGGCCCGTCTTCGACGCTGGTGAGCTTTCCTAATTTTGATGCTGGAGTTCTTATGCGTGATACGGTTGCTTTGGCACAGCCAGATCACCCTGTTTGCTCAGCTAGTTGCATGGGACTTTGCCAATATTGTGGAAAAAATTTAAATGAAGGGTTCTGTGGTTGCGCTGCTCTGCGCAACAAAGATCAAAGGCCATCCCCATTTTCAAAATTGAAAGAGATGAAATTCAATTAACTATTGATTTTTTGAAGAGAAAAGGTGATTTTTGCAGGATTCATATACGTAACAGAGGAATTTGCTATGCCAATGCCTAAGAAGAGAATTTCAAAAATGCGTCGGGATATTCGCCGCTCTCACCACGCCCTAACAATGGCGGGAACGCAAAAATGCGATAATTGTGGTGCTCTGGCTCGCCCTCATCGCGTTTGCCCTTCGTGTGGTTATTACAAAGGTAAAGAAGTTGTAATTCAGGCGCCAGCTGCGCAATAAATTTAGAAAGAATTTAATGGCGCAGTTTTACCGGGCACGAATCTCTGGGACCGGGTCGTACTTGCCTGAAAAACTTCTGACAAATTACGATCTCGAAAAAATGGTGGAGACAAATCACGATTGGATAGTCGAACGTACGGGTATTCATCATCGTCATATCGCCAGCGAAAACCAAGCCACTAGTGATCTAGCTTTTGAAGCAACTCAGAAAGCTCTACAGGCGGCGAATTTAGAGCCCAAAGACATCGATGCCATCATTTTCGCAACTGTTTCTCCAGATCAAGTTATGCCCAATACAGCTTGTGTCCTTCAACATCGTCTAGGTTGTCGGCACGATATCATGGCTCTTGATATTTCGGCGGCTTGTTCGGGTTTTGTTTATGGAATTAGTATCGCCAATGAGTTTATAAAAACAGGTGTATACAAAAATATTTTAGTTATCGGCGCCGAAATTCTTCATCGTCTGGTAAATTATAAAGAGCGGGATACTTGTATTTTGTTTGGCGATGGGGCTGGTGCCTGTATTTTAAGTCGCGCCGAAGGTGACGAGCCTTCAAAAATTTACTCGCATCATTTAGGTGCCGACGGATCTATTGGTGATCTCTTTGTACTACCCGCCGGTGGATCAAAAGTGCCATTCTCGCAGAAGGTCCTCGACAACAATCTTCAGTATGTGAAGATGAAAGGTCGAGAGATTTTTAAAAATGCAGTTCGTTCAATGACGGATGTTTGTGAATTAGCGCTTAAGACAAATAACATGACGATCGACGATGTTCATTGGTTGATTCCCCATCAAGCAAATATTCGTATTTTGGAGTCAGTGGCTAAGCATTTTGAATTTCCACTAGAGAAAGTAATAATTAATATTGCTACTATGGGAAACACTAGCGCCGCAACTGTGATTGTCGCTCTTGACGAAGCCATTCGCGACGGCAGAATTCAGCGGGGGCAGAATTTATTACTCACAGCTTTCGGAGCGGGACTTACTATGGGTAGCGTTCTCCTAAAATACTAATGTGGGCAGCGGTTTTTCCAGGACAAGGCAGTCAACATGTCGGTATGGGAAGATTTCTATTTGAGAATTTTAAGAGCACTCAACTTTTATTTGAGGAAGCCAGTGATTCAATTAGCACAGATTTTAAGAAACTATGTTTTGAGGGGCCCGAAGAAATTTTAACGCTCACAGAAAACACTCAGCCGGCTTTGCTGTTGGTGAGCACGGCAACCCATAAGGCTTTTTCAGAGACATGCGGAGATAGTCTTAAGGCTGTAGCGGGGCATTCCATTGGCGAATACGCCGCCGCTGTTGCTGCCGGAAGCTTAAAATTTTCTGATGGTATTAAAGCCGTAAAGCTGCGCGGTCAGGCTATGCAGTCAGCAGTTCCTGTCGGAACTGGGGCCATGCTCGCGGTGCTTGGCCTTGAAGACGAGCAGGTTAAAAAAATTTGTAAATGGGCTGAGGTGGAATCTAAGGACGCGCCGCTTGAGCCCGCTAACTTTAATTCTCCGGGGCAAGTGGTCATTAGTGGGAAGAAAACCGTGACCGATTGGTTGAAAAATAATTTTAAAGCGGAAATTTTAAATCCCCCAGCAAAGAGAACAAAATTTATCGAATTAAAAGTTTCTGCCCCTTTTCACTGTTCGTTGATGAAGCCAGCGGAAGAACAGATGAAGAAAGTTTTAACAGGGGTGCCTTTTGAAAAAGCACAACTTCCTATCGTGCAAAATTTCGACGCGAAGGAGACGGTGGATGGAGATGCGATTCGTGAAAAACTCATTCGCCAAGTCAGTGCGCCGGTCTTGTGGACACAATGCATAAATAGAATGAAGGAAATGGGCCTACAAAACTTGATTGAACTTGGTCCTGGTCAGGTGCTCTCAGGGCTCACAAAAAAAATTGACAGTGCGCACTTTAAATCCTTCAATATAACCAGTTTAGATGACATCAAAAACTTAGAAAAAAACATAAAAAATGATAGGTAACGCTTGAAATTCAGTGGCAAAAAATTTGTGGTAACGGGTGCAAGCCGCGGAATCGGTGCTGGGATTGCCCAACTTCTCGCATCCCAAGGAGCGCAAGTAGCTATCACCTATTCCAGCAATGAACAAAAAGCCAGCGATGTAGTAAAAGGATTGGCCGGTACCGGGCATTTTTGTGTGCGCTTAGATGTGTCTTCGGAAGAATCCGTGAAATCGGCATTTGATGAGGTTTTTAAAAAAATGGGATCCATTGATGGTCTTGTCAATAATGCTGGGATCACCGAAGACATGCTTCTACTCATGATGAAAACAGAAAGTTTTGATAAAGTTATAAATACAAATTTACGCGGAACCTTTCTATGCACAAAAACCGTTCTTAAACCCATGTTGAAAAATAAGAAGGGATCCATCGTCAATGTTACGAGTGTAATCGGCCAAATGGGTAATGGTGGTCAAAGCAATTATGCAGCCTCAAAAGCTGGAATCGAAGCATTTACAAAATCTGTCGCGAAAGAAATTGCAAGTCGCAATATTCGGCTAAACTGCGTAGCTCCGGGGTATATCGCTACAGAAATGACAGGTCAATTAAACGAAAAACAAAAAGAGAGCATCCTTTCGCTAATTCCTACCCAGACATTGGGAAAAACGGAAGATGTTGCTCATTGTGTGAGTTTTTTATTAAGTGATGAATCAAACTATATTACAGGACAGACCATTAGTGTTAATGGTGGTTTGTACATGTGAGGGAGGAAAATGATTATGGGTTTAAATCCAAAAATTAAAGATATTATTGTTGAACAGCTAGGAGTTGATGCGGAAAGAATTAAACCAGATGCATCGTTTATTGATGATCTTGGTGCTGATAGTCTTGATATCGTTGAACTCATTATGGCAATGGAAGAAGAGTTTGATATTGAAATTCCTGATGAGGATGCCGAGAAACTTCGTAAAGTTCAAGATGTTGTGAGCTACCTTGAAGGCAAGGGAAAATTACATTAGTCATATGAGTATTTTTAAGCGTCCAGCTAAAGATCAACGGCGAGTTGTGGTTACCGGGATGGGTATGCTCAGTCCGGTAGGAAACAACGTTGAAGATTCTTGGACGGCTTTGATTTCGGGAAAATCAGGAATCGCGCCGATAACGTTGTTCGATGCCAGCAATTTTGACGTTAAAATTGCTGGCGAAGTTAAAAATTTTGCGATCGATAATTTTGTTCCCAAAAAAGAACAAAAAAAGATGGATCGTTTTATTCATTTTGCTGTGGCTTGCGCAAAAATGGCTATCGAGGACTCAGGTTTAAAAGTTACTGAAGAAAATGCTGCCCGCATCGGTGCTATTGTCGGTGTTGGGATCGGCGGTCTACCGATGATTCAAGAGCAGTATGAGCGTATGAAAGAGCGTGGACCAACACGTATCTCCCCGTTTTTTATTCCCGCGGTCATTACAAATTTAGCGAGTGGGCAAATTAGCATTATGCACGGTCTGAAAGGGCTGAATTATTCAGTAACAAGTGCGTGTGCGACTGGCGCTCACAGTATCGGTGAAGCGTATAACTACATTCGTAATGGAACTTGCTTGGCCATGATCGCAGGAGGAGCGGAATCAGCAATTTGCGAACTCTCGGTTGGTGGATTTAACGCGATGAAGGCTTTAAGCACCAGAAACTCAGATCCACAGAAGGCGTCGCGTCCGTTTGACAAAGACCGTGATGGTTTTGTGATTGCTGAGGGTGGCGCAGTTTTAGTTCTTGAAGACATGGAGTACGCGAAATCACGGGGCGCAAAAATTTACGGTGAAGTTTTAGGTTATGGTCTTTCGAGTGATGCTTATCATATTGCGAGCCCTACTCCTGATGGTAACGGCGCATTTCGTGCGATGGAAATGGCATTGAGAGACGCACAAATCTCGCCTGACAAGATTAACTACATTAATGCGCACGGCACGAGTACACCCATGGGCGATGAAATCGAAAGCCAAGCGGTGCGAAGATTAATGGGCCCACATGCGAGTCAAGTTTGGGTCTCGTCGACAAAAAGCATGACTGGTCACGCGTTGGGCGGTGCCGGGTCCATTGAAAGTGTGATTTGTTTAAAGGCTCTACAAACAGGAGTTGTTCCCCCAACAATTAATTTAGAACACCCTGGCGAAGGCTGTGATTTGGACTATGTCCCGTTGACAGCACGAGAGAAAAAATTGAACTATGTGATGAACAATAGTTTTGGTTTTGGTGGCACAAACGCTTCTTTGATTTTTGCTAAAATTTAAATAAGAGATTTATGATCAAATATTCTAAAATCTTTATCGCGTGTGATCACGCCGGCCTTGAACTTAAAAATTTCCTAATTAAAAGCAATCCTAAAATTAAATTTGAAGATCTTGGTACCAACACCGATGAGTCTGTCGATTATCCCGATTTTGCAGATCGTGTCGCAGAGAAAGTAAGTCAAGATCAACACTCTTACGGTGTTCTGGTCTGTGGTTCTGGTCAAGGTATGGCTATGAGGGCGAATAAATACCAAAATATCAGAGCCGCACTTACGTGGAGCGAGGAAGTCGCCAAACTTTCTCGCCAACACAATAACGCTAATATTTTAGTGTTCGGGGGAAGACTCACCGATCACAAGCTTGCTAGCAACATGTTAAATGTTTTTTTTAGTACGGAGTTTGAAGGTGGAAGGCACGCACGCAGAGTTGAGAAGGTCGGAAGTAAACCAAAGTGTTAAAGGAGAGAAGATGTCATTTCTAAAAAATTCTGATCCCGATATTTACGGTAATATTCAACATGAGTTGGAGCGCCAAGAGTACGGTTTGGAAATGATTGCCTCTGAAAATTATGTTTCTAAGTCTGTAATGGAGGCACAAGGTTCGTGTCTTACTAATAAGTACGCTGAAGGATATCCTGGAAAAAGATATTACGGCGGTTGTGAGTTTGTCGACCATATTGAACAACTCGCAATTGATCGTGCGAAAAAACTTTTTGGGGCACAACATGCGAATGTACAACCGCATTCAGGATCACAAGCGAATATGGCGGTATACCTGTCGCTAGCGGCTCCAGGTGATACCATTATGGGAATGGACCTATCTCATGGCGGTCATTTGACGCACGGAAGTCCTGTTAATTTTTCTGGAAGTTTATATAAAGTTGTTTCGTATTCATTAGATCCTAAGACAGATCGCATTAACTACGATATTATCGCCGCAAAGGCCAAAGAGCATAAACCCAAAATTATTATTGGTGGTTACTCCGCTTATCCCCGCGTTCTTGATTTTGCCAAATTTAAAGAAATAGCAGATGATGTGGGCGCAAGTCTTGTCGTCGACATGGCGCACTTTGCTGGGTTGGTTGCGGCGGGTGTGCATTTATCTCCAATTCCTTATGCGGACTACACGACGAGTACCACGCACAAAACCCTGCGTGGTCCACGGGGCGGATTGATTCTTTGTTCTGAAGAGAACGCCAAAAAAGTAAATTCAAAAATTTTTCCAGGAATTCAAGGTGGTCCACTTGAGCATGTGATTGCGGCCAAGGCCGTCGCATTTGGTGAAGCGCTGAAACCAGAATTTAAGACATATGCTGAGCAGGTAATAAAAAATGCTAAAGTATTGGCTGAGGCTTTGATGAGTGAAGGATTTCATTTAGTCACGGGTGGAACTGATAATCACCTTATGCTTATGGATTTATCGAAAAACAATCTCACGGGGAAAGATGCTGAGAAGGCACTTGAAGAATGTGGGATAACCGTAAATAAAAATACTGTTCCTAATGAGAAGCTATCGCCATTTGTAACTTCAGGTATTCGTATCGGCACCCCTGCCCTTACTACCAGGGGAATGAAAGAGTCAGAAATGAAGACCATAGGAAAATGGATTGGTGCTTGTTTGAAAGACATGGGAAATAAGGCTTTGCATGCGAAGATAAAGGCAGATGTTAAAGCTCTTTGTGGGGATTTTCCGCTCCAGAAAATCCAGACCTGAAATAAAATTACATTAGCTCATCGGATTTGCCCATGATAACATTTGTATGTAATGAGGGGTTCATTTTATTTGTCATTGCTAATTTTATTTGCTGGTTGCTTGGGGTCGCTTCGTGATCCTGCGTCGGATTCAGCTCAGATGAGTGTAGATTATGAAAACTTGGAGCAGGCAGAAGAATTCGATGTCAGCGTTGAGAAAAGGTTAAATCAATCAAAAAATGAAACTGGAAATCCCCCTGAGCTGAGTGTATCGCCCGAGGACGTACGCAACACGATTGCCCTATCTTGGCCAGTACGAGGACGAATTACCAGGGGTTATGATTTGGTTTTAAGGCGACCACATATGGGTCTTGATATCGCTGCGCCCCGAGGGACCCCAATCCAGGCTTCACACGATGGTATTGTGATTTACTCAGGCAATGGTTTTCATGGTTACGGAAAATTAGTGATGATTGAATTTGGCGATCGCTGGGCGACGCTTTACTCTCACCTTTCAAAAATAAATGTCAGAGAAGGCCAATGGGTAAAGCGCGGGCAAAAAATTGGTGTTATTGGTAGAACTGGAAATGCGACAGGAATTCATTTGCACTACGAAATTCGCTATCACCGCGAAGCTATTGACCCGTTAAGATATCTTCCTAATGGCCATATGATCGTGGCTTACTATCGTTAATTAATGTTTTCTTCACAAAATAAGTCGTGAGTGCAATCAATGAGCAAGGGAGTGCGCCAACGATGCCTGCTAGGAAATAACTTAGTATAGGGAATGGAAGACTGAACAAATCAGCGATTACTTTTCCAATATAAAATTTTTGTGATAAATCTATATAGATAGCGTAACTTGCCCATAGACTAAATGCCGAAATAAAGCTGGTAGTCGCTGCTAATTTTAAATTACTCGCCATAATTCCCAGTCCGCAGCCAATAAATAGAATTCCGTAAGGACCAAGCAAAGACTGGCAGAGAAATAAAACAACAAGAAGAGCAACTTGAATTGCCAGCGCGACCGGTCTATCCACTTTTCTTACTCATTTCTAGTTTATAGCGAAAATCTTTAATCGCATCTAGTGTTGGCCAATAGTTTACGGCTTTGGTGAATCCCCGCTTCCAAATTTCAAACCAATTGTCATAGTAACGGCTAAAAGGATTTCCAGAAGGACCGCCAGGTACTATAATCCACGCTTGTGGTGCGTTGCCAAGCGAGACCACCATGCGAAATACAGGCCCGTGATCGCCACGATTTGCAAATATGGAATAACGTGATCCGCCAACATCTTCTGTTTGTCTGCCGAACCCCGGAATTTTTGCGATATGTGGAAATTGAGTCTTTTGAATTTTTCCCCATTTCCAATTTTTTATATCGTCGCCGTGAAGTTCGACCAGTTTATTTATTGTTTTTTTAAAACTTGTTGTTGCTAGAACTGTTAGCGTTTCGGCCTCTTTGGTTTTGGGATTATCAAACCAAGAACTGTTGGGTTGTTTCATCAAAAGATATGAGAGCGTCGTTGGTGGAGGCCATTGGAATGCCTCTCTCGCACCAAAGCGCGGTTCCCATAAATTTTCCGTCAGTATTGTAACCCAGGTTTCAAGGACGACAGGCATAAGTGAGTCGGCCGAAAAGCGATAGCGCCAGCGCGATAGGACTCTGTAAATCCCCTTTTCGTGTACATCTAAGTCTTTTTCGTTTACTGCCTCGACCAGAGAAGGCAGGACCTCGTTTACAAAACTTGAATAGTCATCATTATGCATTCTCACAAAATCTAATGGTGACCACTTTCCCTTTGAGCGCAGTAACGACCCAATGCGAGTGGCGCGATAAGGTGAATCCCATTCAGCCCCTAAATAATAAGGAAAGTTTTCATCAACCGGTGACTGATTAGCAGAATACAAATAAGTTATATTGGGATTAGAAACTTGAGGGACCTCATCAGCATTTAGAAATTCCTTCCAGGTATTGCTGGGATTTTTTCCCTCCATAACAAATCTTCCTTGATCAACCTTCTTTTTTGGAAAAAGGCCACGGTGTATCATGCCGATTCGTCCGCTATTATCAGCGATCACAAAATTCATTGAAGGTGAATGATAAGTTTGTAGCGCCATGCGGGCTTCGTAATAATTGCGAGAACTTCCCAACAAAAGAAAAGAGTTGAGTTCGTTTCCGGGATATACAGTTCCATATTTTAACGCTAACCCTTGGCCAAAATCGGGTCGCAAAGGCTTTTCTTTCAGATCATAAACGATTGGCCCATGTAGGGTTACAGCAACGCGTTCAGTGATAGGTTTTCCATCGCGAACTCTTATTTGATACTCTCGAAATTCCGTCTTTTTCCATTCGTTTCCGTAGCGATATTCTTTCTTTGTTTTATCTTTAAAGTCAATTTTATACCAGTCGACGATATCAGTGTAGCCATTGGTAACTCCCCAGGCGATATTCTTGTTAAACCCAATAACAACGCCGGGAGAGCCAGGAATAGAAACCCCGTACACGGAATTTTTTCCGTAGGAAATTTGTATTTCATAAAAAATATTCGGTAGTCGGTAGGAAAGATGCGTATCGTTGGCCAAAATTGGAAACCCAGTCGTGCTTCGCTGGGAACTCACGGCCCAGTTATTACTTCCTGAACTTTCATTCGCTTCGGGAATTGGCGGAAGTTCCTCGATTTTTAAAGGTACCTCCGTCCATATTTCCTTCTTTCCTACGCGTAAATGCCCCCAAGGCGTGCCCTTGGGTATAATAGGGTCATTGTTAAACGGAATATTTGGAAAAAGTTCATCTACAACTTTACGGCCGAATTTCGCAAGAGTCCTGCTCATGCGCAGATCACTTGTTTTTGACGACAGTTGAAATTCCATTAATTTTAGAATGAAAGCCACATACTGCGGTCGCCAGCGGCGGGGTTTTATATTTAAAATTTTGTATTCAACAGGAAAGTCTTTATAGCGAAGATTTTCTAGGTAGCGATTCACACCTGCTGTATAAGCTTCAACGGCTTGACGAGAGACGGGATTTGAAATCATTTGCTCGTAGCTACTAAAGGCGGCGTCGTTAAGTCCTGAGCGCAGCATGAACTTGTCCGACTCAAGAGTTTGCTCGCCAAAAATTTCAGAAAGTGTTCCTTCGACGACCCGAGATTGCAGTTCCATTTGCCAAAGGCGATCAAGTGCGGTGATAAAGCCTTGTGAAAAATAGGCGTCGTATTCATTACCGGCGTAGATATGCGGAATCATCTGCCGATCGTAAACAATCTGTGTGGGTCCAAGAATATCAGAAAATTCTATTTTTTGATTATTTGGATTCTTATCGCCATTAACCCATAACCCATTAAATGGGTTAAGTACAAAAAGCATTGGGGGAAGATTCCCCCAATTTGTACTCAAAAATGTTACTGTGAGTATTGTTAAAATTAAAGAAACTAAGGGCCGAGCCCAGATCATTAAATTCCTACGCTAAGAGA
>LWDK01000057.1 GCA_002083485.1 Proteobacteria bacterium SG_bin7
ATTATTTGCTGGCAACAAATTAAAGAAAGACCCACAAAGCTGTCAAAACTTTTGACAAAAAGCTGCCTTTTATCGTCGGATCGCCCAATAGAGTCTATAGAGAACCTTTGCGAATCCTGCAAAATGTGTAATTTCTCAATTTAATTCAATCCTTAGCCTTTACCCAATGGCTTAAGCTATTGGCCTGCATCTTGTATCACATATATATGACGATAAATAGGAGCGGCTTGGTGGCCAGGATTTCTTTAATTTTTAAGTATAGTCTTCTCGTTGGATCACTACTGACTTTAAGCCATTGTACATTTCGAATTCCAGCTACCGACGTTCCAAAGCCTGACCAACAAAATATCGAAAAATCGTTCTTCGTAAACTCATCTGGCAAACCAAAAACGTTTATGTGTGGATGGGCTTCAATTAACGAAGTTGGTGTAGTTTCTGAATATAACCAGATCCATAACGCGGCAATTACAAACCACTGCAATATTCAGTTTTTTATTACAGAAACTAACCTTCTTGGAAAAATGATTAATCCCTCATTTCCAAATGATCCCGGTCGTTGGCAGACCGCCGTCAAGATTCCTATTAAATCTCATTATTATTTCGAAAGAGAAAAAGATCAAAATGGACGTGATACGACTAGATTCGTCGAGAATTCATCCCGTAGTCATTGGTCGGCACGTCCGTACATAAAACTTGATTTGGCCGGAATTAGCATTTTGAAATCTGATTTTGGCTTATTGGGATTCGACCCCGAGCAAGGCGGAGCTGTCGCTCAGCAAATTAACGCCGTCGATGACATTGAGTGGGATACCAAAAACGGATTTTTAGGATTCACAGTGCAAGCGTCGGCTCCAAAGTATGGATCTGAAAATCAAGGTCTCTTCCGTATAAACTTTCTCGAATTCGAACACAATACCAGATTTAAGAAAACCCGCACAAACGATCGAAACTATACCTATTTCAATGCCCTTCATATTATGGGTGAGAAAGTTGACGGTGTTTATCCGCTATTGTATGCCGCCCATTGGGACCTTAGTAAAACTCACGAAGTCTATTTAAATGGTTTTCCACCGGAGTATGTAGACATCGCAGCGGAAGTTGTCGATGAGTGGAATGAACTCTTTGCCTCAGTTCCTGGTCTAATGCCGAAAGGTCACAAACCTTTTGTGCTAAACAAATCAAAATCAAAACATATTTTTGATTTACGTAAAACGGCGATCACTTGGACTTCCGATGTAAAGATTTCTGGCGCCCCTGCTTCTCCTCTTGGAATTGGAGAGGTTGTTGCCGACGTTAGAAACGGCGAAATTCTTTGGGCGAGTATTAATCTTTATGGCGGCACCCTCATAAATTCGATCAAGGCAGTCAGTCCAGTGAGTTCAACCGGATTTACCAACAATAATAATTTTGCTGATTTTATTTTTAACTCAAAACTTATTCCATCCTCGTTAAGCTTACCATCAGGCGTGCTTCCATTTTCCTTGGCTACTGGCGAAACGAGTTTACAAAATTTCGCGGAAAAACTACGACCTTTTGTTGATACTGCTCTCTACAATAGTAAATTGGCAGAAGCTGAGAAATCAGTTGAGAAAATCGATAAAGCCTCCGTTCTAAATACGATAAGAAGTGAGTTGCAAAGTCGGTTTTTGCCAGAAAATATGGTTAAACATATAATGTCTGGTTTGCAGGCGGAAATCGCAAAAAAATCTTTTGAAACCAATTCTTTTTTTGCGTCTGATTCTTATCGTAAGCGGCTCGTCGAAATGTTACCAAAAAGTAATTTAAAAGCTAAAGATGAAAAGAGTGAAAATGAGTACAGTAATAACTCATTTCTGCATTTGCTCCATCCAAAGACATTTGATATTGATAGAACTGTTCAAGATGTAGCGCCGGGATGGGCTTCCGCTATATCGGCGTTGAAAAAAGATCATAACCTAGCTGTTAGATCCATCGTTAAGGAACTCATTACGCATGAGTACGGCCATATCATGGGCCTAGGGCATCAATTTAAAGAAAATATTTTACCTCATCCTGATAAAGTACCCCATGAGATTTACGAAAGCCTTGCTAGAAAAGCAACCCCTGAAGGTCATTTCACAAATTTTACTTCAGTGATGGGATATCGAAATCCTAGAACTGAAATTGCTGACGATTATAAAAATATTAAACCAGGCCCCCAAGACCGCTTAGTCGTCGCCTTCTTATACGGCCAAAAATATGCAACTTTCAAAAAGGGCGACACGGATTTCCGTTTTGTGAATATGCCCGCAGAGGGAACTGGCATAATACCCGAGAATGATCCAAAAGATCCTGAATATAAAACGAGCTATTTCCCGCAGTGTAATGATATTGATGCCTCACTTTCATTAGATCCTTACTGCAATCGCTGGGATACTGGAAATACGGCAAGGCAAATTGTCGAGAATTATTTGGTCGAGCTGCGGGATCTTACGCCAACACTATTTTCTTTAACTGATGTGCGTGGTGGAAATGCTGATGCAGCCGAGGCGCAACTTTGGAAAAAAAGCATCGGTACTTTTGGCCGAGTTAGGGTGTTTTACGATTACATGCGCCACAAATTTAAAAAACAATTTGATAGGGTTAAGAAGAATGAAAAGGCGTTATATGCCTTTTCAAAGGCCTGTTCTTCTGAAAGAGAAGTCTCAGAGTGGGATGAGATCTTCGCAGAAGAACCAGAGTTAAAAGAGCTTTGTGCGGTCAATAGGGCCGTGCTCAATGAAATTATTAAAAACGTTGGCCTCAACACTTCGGATTACACAAAGATGGATTCTGACAATCGCTACGTGCCGGGGGGAATTAGCGGCGGTGACGCCGGCCGAGATTTTGGTAGAGCTTATGGTACCTGGGTTGAGCTTAACGGGTTGATTATTAAACTTGCTTCAACGCTTGCTTTGGTTACACCTTTTCCTTGGGTTCAGCTGGGAAACAGTATGATGGGAATTCCCACTTATAACACCCCTGATGAAAGGTATGTGTATAGTTCACTTTATCCGGTTGAATATACCAAAGCCATTTCAAATGTCATTAAACGTAACCTTCACTTTGCGACTTTAAACCCAAATGAAAGAACCCGTATGGGGCAAGCGGCGTTTGCGCTTTCGGGATTATTGCAACTCGGCCAATACAACAATGATAAAAACTTTTTCGGTACCCAGTATCTTGAAAAGATAAATAGTCAGACGAAATTTAACTTGAGTATTGTGGCGATCATTCTAAACGGTTATAAAAAAGATGGAAAAGTAGATCGCGTCGACAGATTTTCTGGTCAGGTTTTTGACTTTCAAGCGGATAAGAGCATTCCTCTTTCTTCTGACGTTTATCTTTTGCCCGAGGGACAAGTTATCGCAAAAAGCGAAGACATGTTTTTATTTCCAATTACTAATTTCCAGCTTTTCTCGGATACCAGCGGTTATGTTGTGGCCTACAAAATTGATTATTACAAAGACGATAACCAGCTTTCGAAGGTCAGCGTAAAAACAGAACTCAAAGACCTTTACGATCAATTGCTTAGTAATTGTATCGACGAAAAGAAAAATGGCCTGAGTAGTTTTTTTAATAAGACAGAGCCAAAATTTGAAGGATTTTATATGCCGACGGATTTGTTAAAAGACTCGGTTGAAAAAGGGAAACTCTTTAGGGAATCCATAAATTCGGCATTCGAAGAGTACAGAAAAAGTAAGGGTGTTAGCCATGAAGTTTGCAGCGAAGCAATACGCGGTTTAGGTCTTATTATTTCTTCTGCAGCGGTTGTGAGTGGAAACTGGATACCCGAAATTAGATTTTATTTACAGAATTAGGAGCAGTCGATGGATTTGGTACCTTTCAATTTTGGCAGTACCAGTAAGGTGGGAATACTACTAATAGTGTTTCTCACCCTCGGCTGTACCGTGCGCCAAATTGATAAGGCTAGACACGAAAAAGAGGTTACGCCACCGGTTTTTGTAGAACTTGAAGTGACGCCGGCTTCGGGTTCTAAACTTGAGGCCGTTAATCTTGAAAAAATTGAAAAGAAAATTGCGGCAGCTAAGACTCCCATCGAACTGCTGTCTGTAGTAAAAGAACTTGGCGAGTTCATAACTAACAAAAACTATATCGAGAATCCAAAATACTCCAATTCAATAAAACTTAAAACGCTACTTGGACATTACAATCAGGCCCTTCTCAGCCTTTACGAAGTTTCACCAGAAACGGTAAAAATGGAAAAACTTTTTGAACAATATCTCTTGGTCGTGAAATCGGGGTGCAATGAACAAATAGATCGTTGTCTCAATTTTTCTTTCTTTAGTTCGGATTTTCGATCAGCTATTGTTATTAGGTCTATGGCCCTCATTCTTGATTCTAAAATTGATTCGAGTAAGACCGAAAAAGAGGGAACTAAAAAGTGTTTGAGTGAGGAGTGCTTTAAATCCATCAGTGAATATTATGACTTAATTCGGCTTTGTCATATTTTAAAAAACAGAAATAAAGATGACGAAGTTGACTTTATGTATATGAAGAGGGCACGAGACTATGTGGACTATTTCAACTCTCTGCCTATGAACTCAAGAGACGGGGAGGCCATACGTCGTCACGTTGCTAAATTTGAGAACATAATTTCTAATTACTCGGCAAACCCCAATGATCCCAAATTTCGTGAATTTATTGTAAATTTTAAACCCTGGACTTACTCTAAACTCGAGGCGGATCCTTTTCCGTTTGGAACACAAAAAATGTTTTCTTACGCCGCCAGTAATTTTTTGTATGAAAATAAGAACGGCAATAAGGCACTGAGTTCAGATTTCATTCAAGCTCTAAAAATCTCACAAGTGGCTGGAGACAGTTTTTTTAGTAACGTTAGAGCTTTGAATCCGACGATGTTAGGGTCATTTTCTTTAGATCCAAAAAAGATAGAGGAGCCTACATTTTTAAACGAGTATTTTTTTATTATTGATCGACTTTACCGCGGTCATCTTAATGTGGAAGAAGTTTCTCAGATTTGGATGGGTTCTGAACGTAGTGAAGATAAATTGTATTCGGTTCTAGAATACTATTTAAAGATGGAAGTCTTAAAAATGGTTGTTAAGACGAGTACGGATATGAGTGTTAAGTACGCCGACAAGAACATCAACACTCAGTCGTTAATTTACGACACCATTCAAAAAAGTAAGGAAATCTCTGATCGATGGACCGATGTTCTTGTTCGTTTTGATAGAATTGCTTTGTTCCTGGGAAGAAACATCAAGAAGCAGGGAGAAATTCAGAAAAAATATGATGAAAAAATGAGGATGTTTGACAGCCTACGACGAAATATCAAGTATATCTCGGCTTACCCCAACAAAATGATGATGGTTTACTACTCGGCTCTTCACGAATCTTCGTTCGAGATTAACACCTACTTCGGGCAAATTAAAGTCGACCCGAACACCGTCATTAAACTCTTCTTTGGTGGCGAGTTACCGCCGTGGCTAAGATTCGTAAATACAGACCCGACAGCACTTAATAAAATTGAACTCATTTATGCTTTTTACTTTACCTTGGCCACAAATATTTTTGAAATTTACGGATCCGAAGAGATGTCAACAGCGGCGGTTGATTATAAGAAATTTTTTAGTCTTGTCATGAAACAGTACCTGTACGAGGAAAAAACAAGGGTTGAAACGGAGCTGCGGGAATTCCGCAAATTTATTTCGGGTAGTTCAGAGTACGGGTCATTTTTGCGGATTTGTGCATCAAAAGATCGAAGAGTGCCTATCGTTGGAGGTATTTCTTCTTTGCAATATTATGCTTATGTTGGTGGCGGAAAGTTTGGTATTAGCGCGTTCGCGCAAAAGATTTATAGTAGTGATATTGAAATTGGTTTAAGACGAATTCGTACAGATTTTGAAAGTAAGATTCGCCCCATCCGCACTATGGTCGATATTCTTAAAAACAACAACTCTGGCGTCGAACAACAATCTAAACGCGAAGCCCTAAGCTATATCGATAGCGAGCTTAATCAAATCGAAGAACTTAAGCGGTCTTATTATAGAGAAGTGGTTGACCAGCATCGGCTCGTTTCAAAGTGTCTACGGGAGCTGACTGACTTTGAGCGGGAGCGGGAGCGCGTAATTATTGGTGAGGAAATCGAATTTCTAAAAGCTGTTTATAATTCGATGCTTTTGTTAAAAGGTCTTCAGGGTGATGCTCTGAATAAAAAAATAGCTGAAATCCATAGGAGTTTTAATTTCCAAAAGAATCTGGATGTAGTGTCGCCGACGGAATTTAAATATTCTCAGTTAGGACTCTACTTACGGCTTTATGATAAAATGTCTAAAATGAAACCGGGAATCGATATTGAAATTAACGAAGAGTTTCTAACCAGACTTGATTCCTATAAAGAAAAGAAGGCGATTAAATTTGTCGAAGATGACGGCACGTACGTCAAACCCGAGGTCTTTGTTGCGAATGCCATGAAATTATGGAACGGTGTGGACAAATCGGCCTACATTAATTGGACTGAAGTAAATCATAGTTTGAGTCCCCAAGAAGAAAAAATTACGACGCTGATTGAATTGTACAAGTTGGGTCGGGACCTAGGGCTTCCACCGGAACAGCTGATTCAACCTCAAGAAATTATCGAAGAGGTCTTTCAACTTCACAAATTGATAAATATCACCGCTGAGGACGCGATTATGCTAAAACAACTCAGTCTATCATCTAAGGTTCAGCGTAAAGAAATAAATGATAAACTCTTTAATTCTAATACCGGTTATACTGTTGGGTTATTAGATTGGTTTTTTCTTCGCATCGCCAATGACCAAGAAGCCCTTTTGGATGCGCAACAGTTTTCTAAGACGGTAAGTTCTTGGGGATACTTCTTGTTTGCCCCAAATCCAAAGATTGACCAAATTATGCGTGATAATTATCGGCCTATTGTTCTGCGCTATGAGGCTGGAATTAATAGTTTTAAAGCTGCAGTTTCAGAATTAGAGACAAAATATTCAAGTCAAAATTTAGAAAATTTAAAAATTATTTATGCCTTACGATCAGATGGTTCTCCTGAAATCTATCAGCCTGACTTAAATGTTCAAGGCCATCCATTTTTAATTTCAGACAACAAGCGTAAAAATGTGGAGTCGGCGATATTCAACTTTCATTGGAAAGAGACGGGAGAATACTACCTAAAAAAGCTGGGAGATCCTGAATGTAAAGATAAAACAATACTTAGTTGCCAGGAGAAGCTCAAGAAATGAAAAAGTGGTTTGCACTTATTTTATTGTTGCCAACAATAGGATTCGGTAAGCAATCCCTTAAAACTGTGTCCCATTCTAATCAGCGATCCAACGACCAACCGTCCGTTTTTTCAAATTATTCATTTGGTCTTGCTTATAGAGTAACTACTGACCTTATGGAACAGACCTCTCCCCCCACTTATAATAACGTCATAAGTTTAAGTGCCTCCGTGAAATTCAGAAATTGGTTCGACCTCTTAGGGGGACTCAATTTTAACTACGTGGCCTTAGGTAACGCCATTCCCAATGAGCCTGATAATCCAGGCCTGGGTGATTTTTATTTGGGACTTTCTCGTGACTACATTCTCTCGTCGACCTTTTCGTTGTTAACTAAAGTTATGAATACCTTCCCGACGAGTGAAAAAAGCCGGATTGAAGGATATCAGTCCGTGCTTGATTTAAGCTCGGCCTTAAAAGCAAAAGTCTATAAAGACATCTATTCCGTTACGAATTTTTTAAGTCTTGGACATATTTTTAATATAAATGAATTTTCTCCAAGCACCCGGCAATATAATGCAGAATGGCTCGCCAGGTATGTTTTAACGAATTCGGTTCTTATTGCAAAAGGCCTAACGTTTAGTTTTAGCTTGTTCGCAACCGCAACTACTTTCACCGATGGAGCGAGTACTTTGGCTTCAGGTAATATTACTTCGTTATCCTACGATTATAAAAAGTGGACGGCTTCGCTCGCCTACACAAATGGACCGGATTTACCACAGGGTCAAATCGATCTCTGGCTTATTAACCAGTATCAAAAAATGGTCACCTTTAGGTTGGCTTATGCTTTTTAAGATTTGGATCATCTTAAGTGCAATGTTTTTATTGAGTGGCTGTACGGAAAGAGCGGCACCTATAAATCCAAATGAAAAAGAGAAAGAGCAAGTTTTACAGCCGCTGAAAGATGAAAAGGATCCAAAGTTAAAAAGTATCGAAGATTACGATTTGAGATCCGCCGATAAAGCACTTCGTACTCCTGATGCCGATATTTATAAAATGGTAATCCAACCTCTAGAAAAATTTGTTTTAGACCCTGAGGTTGTTCATAATAAAAACTATGCGACCAGGCCGAAGACTCAGGAAATGCTACGCTGTTTTAATTCAGGTCTTCTGGAGCTCAGTAAAAATAAAAACTCTGAGTTGACCCGAGTTCTTGATAAATATGAAGAGCTATTGCTTGAGGGTTGTAAAATAAATCTTCAAAAATGTGTAAATCTCTCTTATTTCTCTATGGATCCGCGAAGTTCTAAGGTTGCCCAGATTTTGGCTCAAAGACAAAATCAGTTAGATGAATTCTATCAAAGGTTGACAGTCGCATTCTCGATTAGAAACAGAAATCCCGACCCAGAGTTAAATGGCCTCTATTTGAGTAAATCTAAAGAGTACAGGAATTTGCTTCAGAAAGATCCTAACACGAGTAAAGACAGAATTTTACTGCACGAAAAAATACTTGCACTCATATTAAAATCCGCGACGGATACCGATGCCCAACGCCTGGCACCGCTATTGAGCACTTTTTCTCCTTGGGCTGTTTCAAGAGTAAATAGCCAGTCAGTAGGGGGTAGCTCGGAGGATTTTCTTAAACTAACGGCAAAAACATCGCTTTATGAAGGCGGGAATTTAAATGCAGGTCTCGTAAAATTTATTTCTGAAGCTCAGAAGGAGCCAAGAAGTTTTACGGCTCACCAAAATGAACTATTCAATCGACATCATAAACTTTTTGTGAATTTAGAATTAAAAAAGGTTTCTGACTACAACGAATATTTTTACCTCGTGGATCGCGTTTATGGCGATCATATTTCGGCGAGCGATGCGTTTGTCATTTGGCAAAGTACCCAAAAGAAAAAAGATGTGATGGCAAAAGTGATTGAAGGTTATATCCAAACCGAATTAGCCTATATGATTAAGTCTTCACACGAACAGTTAAGCTTATATTTTCAAGATCCCGAGAAGGTCAATAGTCAGACTCTCTATGACGATGTGATCAAGTTTGGCGAAGTCCTAAGAAATCCATGGAGAGAGTTTTTAAAAAATACGGAAAACGTAAATGTCTTTGCGAATCAGATTTTTGATTTTTCAAAAGATACATCTTCAGATTTATATAAAGCTTTTGTCAGTATTCGACGAACCATAAAGTACGCAGTTGTTTATCCGCAAATGATGATGCTGGTTTATCACATGGGAAAAAGAGACTTTGGCAAGAATTTTGATTACTACTCAAACAACACTCGGGGCTCAACAGTTCCTGTCGGAAAGTTTTTTAATGGCGAAGGGGAGGCGTGGTTCGAATATGGAACGGATAGGGCGCCATTGAGTCGCTATGAAATACTTGACGCCTTTCAATTTGCACTTACAACGGATATATTTTCGATTTTTAAAATTGATGTCACTGATTTCTTGCGTGTTGTTGCGGATCAACTTTTGACGCCGAAATTAAATCTCGTAAAAAACCAGATCGAGAGAATTATAAGAAAATACGAAACTGGTACCGAATGGGCAAAACTTTATGATGTCTGCCAAAGTATAAGGTCGGGAAGGCAGTTTACTTTTACCTATCCCATAGAACACATGATAGACAGTCCTTCTTTGGGTTCGAGCATGGCTGCGTTGAAGTCTTATAATGAAGGTTCAGAGGGCTGGAATAAGGCTATCGAGTCGTCTTCGCGGCTCGTGGTTTCTGGGGCTTATAATCTCTACGATTTGGGTTTTGTTGATCTTTTGGAATATATTAGAATACACATTAACCCGACGCTACAGTATTTAGAAACGATGAAGAAACTTTATGAGCTTTCTCTTAAAAAGTCGGGTGTCTCGGAGGAAATTGTTGCTGGAAAAATAAAAATTGTTGATGACCAGCTTGTGCCGATGAGTCAACTAAAGCAGGCTTTCATAGATAAATTTAGCTTACGACACACGCAGTATTCAAAATGCTATTTGACGCTCACGCACTATGACCTTGATATGCAGTCAAAAATTATTGAATCTGAAATCCAATACCTAAAACGAGTTCATAAAGATATGGCTGCCGTGCGTAGTAACTCGACAATTGCACCAACACTCAATAGGAAGTATTCTTTTCATAATTTACCAGAAGACTTTAAGGGCTATAATTCCTTTGATAAAGAATCTCTCAGATATTTTCCCATCGACTTCATGTTGCGAGTGAGAGAGTTTTTTAAAAAGGCCTATCCCAATTTAGAGGTGGTGGTGCCAGAAAATATTAAGGAGTGGCTGCCTTATATAGACCCTCATGGTTTCACAGTTTACTACAACGACGATGAAAATATTTTTGTCGCTGATGGCTTGCGCGCGATGCTCGCGACGGGCGTTAAAAATTGGTTTGAAAGCGGGTATATCAACGGCGGTACTTGGAGAAATTGGCTCAACGCTATTGCCATTCTCTATCGCATGGGAGAAATTTCTGATCCTTCGGAATTGGTGAACACTCCATTAGAAATGTTTAAATTAATTTCCATTGGTGATGCCGATGCCTCATTTTTTAAAATGGTTGGTTTGGCGTCTCGATTTAATGATGTAAAGGTTGGAGCCATCTTGGGGATTAAAGCCGGTGAACCTAAAGGATATTTAGATTCAATTTATGGTTGGTTATATTCTGACTACTTAAGCTCTTACGGTGATCCGCGAATGTATTCTTGCGGTGAACAAGGCATGCCTTGTGAGCCTCCGAAAGAACTTTTGCCGTTGCTTAAGCGGGCCAAAGAGTATTTTCTATGGCATTACAGCGATGCAAAATTTGTGTATCCTTTTGTAAGAAGTGCTAAAAGCTCGATTGGGCTTGCATTAAAGGAAGCCATTAAGAAGGAAGATGAACAAATGAAAGCGTTTGAGTTGGCAGTTCAGAGCCGGTATGAGCTAGACAAAAACAGAAAATCACTTCTGGTTTTTCAAATGATACTAGGGAAGACTTATAGACCACCTTATTTGTCAGAAACTGCTAAAGGAATGTACTTTTCGGAAAGAGCAACCTTTCACAATCGGCAAACCGGCAATATTTTTAGTAGTGGAAACTAGAGCCGCTCGAAATCCTGGGACTGGGGATCGTATTTAAGAATGGCAAGATGAGCTACTAAATTCTCATCATACATTGGGATTAAAATTTCTTGAATATTGTCGCCGTCAACGTCGTCAGCGGCGAGGTTAGAAACACGGCCAGCGAAATTAAAAAATGCGTCACGGCTACCGATCTCAATTTTTTTCAAAAGCTTATAGTCTCCACCCTTGTTATCGTAGATTTCTAGGCGAATGCCGTCGGGTGTTTTTACTTTTACGGCGGTAACCGCCGAATCTTTACCAAGAAAGGCGCCACTGACAGTTGCTAATACTTCGCGGCCGTCACTACGAAAGAGTTCACGAATGTCGTTGGAGGCGTTTTTGTCGAGAGCAGCAAAAAGTAGGGCTATTGCTAGAATTGAACTAAACGCTATAGCGGCAGAGAAAAGGTGCTTCTGAAGTTTCATTATGAGATTCCTCCATAAAGTATTAATGAGCAATTGAGGGGCCAAAATGAGCTCCACACCGAGACCGAAAAATCTATTTACTTCAATTACTTGTGAGGGGCGTTTTAAATTGAAAACGACTAGGCTTCAGACAGCTGACTGTAAGTATTTACATTTATTACGGAAATAAATCCTGAATGTCTTTCAAGCGCTGCTCTATATCTCTTAAATAATCTTTTTCAACATATTTTGAACCGTCGGCATTGGTAAGGGATTGTTCGAACTGGGAGCTTTCCTGACTTTCATTAAATTCTTCTAACAGCTCTAATATCGTGGAGCGAAATGTTTTTTTTAATTTGAGGAGTTCGCGAATTTTAGACCATGGTAGCGAAGACTTAACCACGTCCACCAAGTATTTTTTGGGAGAAGCACCACGATGAACGAGGTGGTAGTAAATTTCAGATAAGATCGACCAGTAATCCTTATCATAATTTTTTCTTAGCAAAAGCGGTGTTAAATTTCCGGTACCGATATCCGTGTCAATAGCCCGAGCGGCCTTTACTTCAGTTATAAAAAAATCCAGTTCTTTATCGTTGTTAATATTTTGTCGTTTTTTTTCTAAAAAATCGATGAATTTTTTTACCATCTGCGACTGTCTTCGCGCCAGAGCAAAAACTTTATTTGGTATTAAGAAAGCGACAACATGAAAAGCATAATCATGGACCGTCAGAGGAGAATTTGTCGTTAGCGGAAAACCTAAAGTGTCAGCAAAACGCGAAATTAAATCATCGACGGGAGTTTCGGGGCGTCCGTCGTCATAGAAATTAAATTCAATCGGCTCAAGTCCTTTTTTTACGAGCAAAGAATTAATTTCCCTAATCACGAAATTAATTCTTTCGGGTGTAGGCACATAAAATTCTGTCTCAGAAATTTTTCTGTAGCCGAAAATTCTTGCGAGCTTTGGGCCCAATATGGCGACCGCGGCAATTGGGTTTCCTTTAATAGTCAGTGTCGTGGGCCGATACCGAGAGTTCGGGCGGTAGCTGACCCGTTTAAACACTACGGCAGGTCCATCTGGCGTTTGGACAGAACCTATGGCTTCGACGAATCTTCCATAATTGCTTGTCGCGAACTTACCAAAAATATCAGTGAGTTCTTGGTTGGAGAATAGGTTACTTAGTGCTGATGCCGGACTAAATAAATCTCCACATTGGAAAGCAAGAGCGTTTGAGTTGCAAAGAACTAATGTAGCTAGAAAATAGATATACTTGGCCATTGCCAATAACTCCTGAATTTATTTTGGTATAGCCACTATTAAATTATTAGAGCACTATCTATGCCAAATATCGTGCCCACGAAAATGCACTCAAGATACTTTGAGATATTCTGATTGAATTGAGACGTGTAAAAGACTTTGACAGGCTGGCATTTTTTGGCGTATTGATTTCGGTCCTCAATTTGTCCACGATATTGGCTTTTGGTATTAAGTGGAAGACATTTTTGACGCACTATGGACTGGAAAAAGTCTCAGGCACCTTAAAAGATCTTCCCTGGATTCATGATATTATCGGGGTCAAACTGCTTTTTTATCAAACGCATATACTCGACCTCTTGGTTTGATCGTGTAAAGTGAAGGAAAGCTTTCTTGGCGAGTCCGACGCCGTGTTCAGCGGAAATGCTACCTTCAAATTTTTGAATTGTGGCGTAGAGGTGCTCGTCGACTTTGCGGCAAGCTTCAAAAAATTTTTCTTTTTTCCAATCGTCGGGTTTTAAAATACTGATATGGAGATTGCCGTCACCGATATGGCCAAACCAAACAATTTCAAAATTTGGGTAATCGTTTTTTAAGAGATTATCAACTTCGGTGATAAAATCTGGAACTCTTGAAAGCCTTACTGAAATGTCATTTTTATAAGGAGTAAATTTCGCAACGCTTTCCGCAACGTTCTCCCGCATCGACCAGATTTCTTTAAACTGCGTTTCGGTTTGGGCTATAATGCCGTCATCGATCCAGCCGTGATTGACGCCATCTTCAAATAATTTTACGAAATCTTCCGTTGTGCTTTCCGCAATTAGCTCGCCCTCCACCAAGACATAATAAGGCGATCCTTCTGGAAGTGGTCTTGCGATCCGACTATGTTCGAGTACATATTTTAAAGCAACTTCAGAGAACATTTCAAAGGCAGTAAGGCTTAATTGCTTTTTTGCCATCTCGTAAATTTTCATAATGCATTTGAGGTTTGG
Source organism: Proteobacteria bacterium SG_bin7 (assembly GCA_002083485.1). Taxonomy (GTDB): domain Bacteria; phylum Bdellovibrionota; class Bdellovibrionia; order Bdellovibrionales; family SG-bin7; genus SG-bin7. The sequence continues at coordinate 13,970 of LWDK01000057.1, forward strand.
TACAGCAAAGAGCATGACTTGAAGGGGGTAGGGCGGGCGACACATTTTAATCTCCGCTTCGGCAATGAAGCCGAGAGTGCCTTCGCTGCCGATAAATAATTGCATTAGATCATATCCCGAAGCATTTTTAACAAGAGATTTGTTAAGGTTGAGAACTTCGCCTTTACCGGTGACGACTTTTAATCCTCCAACCCAATTTCGTGTGAGCCCATAACGAAGAACTTTCACGCCACCGGCATTTGTAGCGATATTTCCGCCAATTTGACTACTTCCTTTGGAGGCAAAATCAACGGGGAAATACAAACCTTTTTCCACGGCGAACTCTTGAATCGTTTGTGTGATAACACCGGGTTGAACTCTGACAACTTGGTCCATCGAATCAAAATCCAATATTTGGTTCATCTTTTCAAATGATACGACAATTTCATTATTGGTAGCCACTGCTGCGGAACTTAAACCTGTTCTTCCGCCACTTGGGACCAGGGCAATTTTTGTTGTCCGCGCGAAGTTTACCAGCGCGACAATGTCTTCAGTTGTTTTCGGAAAAGCGATTGCCGAGGGTTTTGGTTCATAGTAGCGAGTCCAATCCTGACCGTAGTGTTTGAGGGACTCAGAGTCGGCTAAAACTTGATCGTCTTTTAGAATGTTTTTTAGTTCTTTTTCAATGGACATTTACCGGCTCATTTTTTTTCTTCTAAAGGTGAGATAGACAGGACAAATTCCAAAAACGGAAGTTACGATAAAATAAATTGAGAAATACGCCCACGGCGGCCCGCCGGCGAAAGCGTAGCCTAGAAAAAGTGTTCCGAGAATCCAGCGCAATATTCTATCAAAGCGCGTGATATTTGGGGTCACTTTGCTTCTTTCACCATTTTTTCAAGTTCGCCGCTCTCATAAAGTTCAAGTACGATATCGCTTCCGCCCACTAATTTTTTATTGATATAGAGTTGTGGGAAAGTCTGAAAGTTGGCGTAGGATTTTAATCCCTGGCGAATTTCTTCGTCCTCAAAAATATTAAAGGATTTAAAAGGAGCATCGACGGCCATCAAGCAATGAACCGCGCGAGCAGAAAAGCCACATTGGGGCTCTTCAGGTGTACCTTTCATAAAAAGAAAAATTGGTGAACTGTTTAAAAGCTGTTCGATACGTTGGTTGATGTTTCCCATAATTTTTACTCCTTTACTTTGGCTTTAATCGTTAGGGCGTGGAGCTCTCCGCTTTTAAGTTCGGAATCAAATAACCCCATAATGTTGCGGTGGCGGTCAAGTAGTGACACTCCCTTAAAGTGGGAAGTTTCTACATGGACTTGTATGTGGTCCATAGTACCCGTGAGATCAGACACTTCAACGAGTGCGTCTGGGTAAGCTTTAACGATTCTCGCTTTGATTTCAATTAATGTCATAAGATTGGTGGCAATTTATATGGCAATGAGAAAAAAGTCATGTTATTTAAAGCACATGGACACATTTTTTGCGGTATCAGGTGAGCATATAAAACGTGAGCGCAACAAGGCTCGAGAATTACGGGCCAGTCCATGGTGGAAGGAAAAATTAGCCGGTGGGTTATGCTATTACTGTGGGCAGAAATTTTCCCCAATTGAACTTACGATGGACCATAAAACTCCGTTGGCACAAGGTGGGAAGTCAGAAAAATCTAATGTCGTTTGTGCCTGTAAGAAATGTAATTCCGAGAAAAAATATTTTTCTCCCGTGGATATGATTTTGGCGGGGAAAGATCCTTATCGATAAATTTTATTTTTGGTTTTTTACCGGCCATAAGAAACTAAGATATCAGTTTGGTATCTCTCTTGCTATGAGTTCTTTTAAAAAAAGTGCCGATTTGAGTTTGGCGCCTGTTAAATTTCTTTACACTCCGGTTCGCCAATAGGCCAATATATGTTGACCAAGTCTCTATATCTTTAGTTTGATATCGGCTATGTACTCTCTCGATATCAATGAAAAACAATTTAATGATTGGTTAGACGAGGTCCGAGTTTTCAGCGAGGAATTTCTAAGAGAGCTTCCGAAGAAGTGGGCTTATAAAAATCAAGAAAAGTTTTTGCTTGAGAAAAAGTCGCCATTTTTGGAGCCCCATGCGTTCCGTGATGTGCTCAGTGAATTCAAAAGTTTATTAGAAGCAGGCGGTGTGAATACCGCTTCAGGAAAATTTATGGGCTATATTCCGGGTGGGGGTGTGCCAACAGCTGCTATCGGAGATTTTTTGGCAGCGCTGACCAATCGTTTTTCGGGAATGTTTTATACCTCTCCAGGCGCACAGAAAATTGAAAACGATTTGATAAAGTGGATGTGTGAGCTATTTGGTTATCCTGAAACCGCTTGGGGAACACTGACAAGCGGCGGGGCGATCGCAAACCTAACAGCGATTCTTGCGGCCAGAGAAAAGGTTCCATTTCCTCTTTGGACGAATCATGTGATTTATCTAAGTTCAGAATGTCATATGACGATCGATAGAGCGTTAAAGGTTGCGGGGTTAGAATTTATAGCGACGCGAAAAATTCCAGTGGACCTTAATTTTAGAATGGACCTGAACGCGCTCGAGGACCAAATGAGCCGCGATGCACGCGAGGGTCTTCGTCCGTGGATGATTTGTGCGAATGCAGGTGCGACGAATCTTGGAAGTATCGATCCATTAGAGGAAATTGGAAGACTTTGTCAACGCCATGGAATTTGGTTTCATGTGGATGCTGCTTACGGCGGATTTTTTATCCTGACAAACAGAGGCAAAAGGAAATTGCGGGGAATTGAATTTGCTGACTCGATCACCTTAGACCCTCATAAAGGACTTTTTCAACCCTATGGCGTAGGAGCAGTAATTGTAAAAGACAGAGAAAATTTGCGCAAAGCTGTCAGTCAATCGGCGAGTTATCTGGCAGAGACAAATTCTAGCGAAATCTCACAGAGTGATTACTCATTAGAATTAACTCGGCATTTTCGGGCGTTGCGGGTATGGCTTTCGTTAAAAATTTTTAGTGAAAAGGCTTTCGAATTTACTCTAAATGAAAAACTTGAACTCACCAAGATTGCGCGTGAGGGGATTCTAAGGACTCCAGGGTTAAAATTAATTGTCGATGAACCAGAGTTATCGGTTTTAGGTTTTCATGCCATCAACAATGACGTCACTCAAAAACTGCATAAAGAAATTCTACGGCGCGGGAAAGTCTATTTAAGCACCACGAATGTGCGCGGAAAACATATTATTCGCATTTGTATTTTGTCGTTTCGCACACATAAAGCAGAGCTCGACATCTGTATTGGTGAGGTCCGTGAAGCTCTGGCTGCCATTGCTTAGTACGAAAACCCAACGTCAGATGTATGAAGCCCTGGACCCGTCCTACCAAAAAACTTAGAACTATTGGAACAATGTTATGTTCAAAAGATTTACAGTGTTGGCAATAAAACGCTTTTTTCCATTTATGTCGAGGTCATGTCGTCTTATTTCGTTTTTGCCTTGGCATGATATTGCATATTGATTCATGGTAATTAATCCAAGGAGTAACTTTGAAAAATTTTATTATAACTTTAGTATCTACAATTTCTTTACATGCAAATGCGAATTTTTACGCCTCTGTTGGCACCTGTGTGAGTTCAGATCCCAATGGCATGACTTATAAAATATTGGCCCTAGCGGGAGATATCGATGATCAATCTACGACCAAAGGGGGACTGATTGTTGGCATAAAAAATTCGGCGGTTGATGGAATATCGGCGGCTGCTGAAACTGTTATACTTAAACGAGGGCCCAACGAAAATATAATTGTCAGCTTTGCAAAAGATTCTGTTACTAAGAGGCAAGCTGGATTTAGAGATACGATTATATTAAATGCAGACGGAAGCCCCACAACCGTCGAATCTAAAGTCAGTGACAACCTCGTCCAAAAACTGACATGTCAGGCCGGGAAATAAAAAAGAACCTGGAACCTTTATTTTATTTCCAACTCATACTTAAGATTCGAATTTGGAGGGACTTCGCCTTCGGCACGGGCTCCATATCCTAACTCTGGAGGCACGTTGAAAATGATTTTGTCGCCTTTTTTTGAGCCTACAATAGCCTGGTAAAGCCCGGGAATAATTTTTTTCTCTTCAAGTTTAAGGCGAAAATTCTTTTTCGTTTCGATCTTTTTGTCATTGATCCAGAGCGTGTAACTAATTTCTACTTCGTCGTTGGCTTGAATAACACTTCCGGTACCCACCGAAATGGTTTTCTTTTCAAGACGAGCTACGTCGGCGGCATTTGAAATTCTAAAAAGGAAAAAAAATAAACCCGAGAAGAAAAATAGAAACTTATTCACACACAAGTTCTACCTGAGCGCACAACACGTCGAGAAGTATACTGCCGTCGATCGATCGGCCGCCGACCATGACCCAACCCTCAGGACAAGTGCTCAGATATCGTTCTTCCTTCACCGTTTGCATTTTACACTTTTTAATTTCCTTGGTTTTTGGTTCATCGTGAGCAAAAAGTATTTGTGAAAAAAGCAGGGAAGATAAAATTAAACTGCGCATTCTCAAGTCTCCTTATGATGTAAAGTTCATCAGTTAAAACATTTTATGGTCTAGTTCTAGCTGTATTTTCTGCTAGTAACGCTCAGCATAAGGGTTTCAACTTGCCAATAACACTCGCTTCCCCTGATATTTTTATTAAAGCTTAGAATTTTCCAATCATATTAAGGAGTCATACGCTTTGGCTAAAATTACTTCTAGCAGTACTGCCGAGTACTTTGCTAAAAATTTGCAACAGGTCGGCTTTTCATCGCCCGTGAAGGCGGTATTAACTACGCTTAAGGAATCTGTCGATAATTCGCTCGATGCTTGTGAACAAAATGGAATCCTTCCCGAGCTGAGTATTAAAATTGAACGTGTCGGTAAGGGCGCTTCAAAAAATAATGATCTTATTGAAATCGAAGTCGAAGACAACGGGCCGGGAATTGAACCCGATCTTTTGCCAAAAGTTTTTGGGGAATATTTGGCCTCGTCAAAATTTGGACGTGGCCAATGCACACGAGGTCAACAAGGAATTGGTATTTCAGCTGCTGTGACGTGGGCGCAATTGACAAATGCCAAAGGCGTTTGGGTTACAAGCAAAACTGAAAATATGCGTAAGGCCGTCCAAGCTCTTATTGATGTCGACATCAAGCAAAATAAAGGTTTGATCCGCAAAAAAGAAACCATTGATTGGGACAAGAAAAAACACGGAGTTAAAGTAACGTTTGCGATCGATGGCCGAGTTCAATTAAACGGAGAAGGTGGGCTATTGACATATCTTGATGGCACGACACTTGTTAATCCCCATCTTCAAATGAAATACAAACTTTTGGAAAACGACTGGGTTGATATTCCAAGAGTTAGTGATGTTACGCCGGATATCCCACAAGCCACGCTTCCTCATCCACATACGATGAAACTCGGAGAATTTATTACGCATGCGCGTCTATATGGAAATATTCCGCTCAAGAGTTTTTTGCGTAAGGCTTTTTCTCGGATTACCGATCAAACGATCAAAGATTTTAAGAAGGCGGGCTTAAAAGACAAAGTGTTAGGAATGTCTTTAACAAAAATTAGCGAAGAGGAGTTTAAAAAAGCTTTCCAAATTATTCAAGAAACAGAGATTCAAAATCCCAGCACCAAATCGGTTTTGACGATTGGCGAAGAGTCGATGGCAAAGAGTATTCATCGTCTTGGTGAGGTGGACTTCTTTTCTGTGGTCACTCGCAAACCCAAAATTTGTGATTTCAAACCAGTTGTTGTAGAAGTCGCTATTGCGCGTTTTAAAAGTCGTGGAAGTGAAGAAGAACAGGTACAATTGTTACGTTTTGCAAATCGTGTTCCTCTCCAATTTGATAAATCGGCATGCGCGATCACGAAGGCCGTTGAAACTGTAAACTGGAAACCCTATGGTCTTAACCAGCCCAAAGATAGCATTCCCTATGGTCCTTACGTGTTTGCCATTTCCGTAGTGTCGCCTTTTATTAAATTTAAAAACGCCTCTAAAGAAACGATCGATTCAAGCGATGAATTAGTTGAAGAAATTCGGTTGGCCTTGATTCAAGCTGGTCAGCGACTCTCTCGTCATATTAAGAAGGAGATGCGTGAGGCGGACTTAGAAAGAAAAATTGCGCATATCGAGAAATTTGGACCTATTTTAATTGAGGGACTTGCACGTATGGTGGGGGCAGGCAAAGATCGTAAGGATCGCGCAGAAAAAGGACTAGAGAAGATTTTAGGGCGCGATACACGAGACGCAAAATCAGAACTTGCGGAAGCCGAGGATAAATTAAAGGCCTATAAAGAAAAGCACACACATATATTTTCGATGAAAAAAGTAGAGGTGACGTCGGCAGAAGAAGGTACAGATGGGAATGTTGCTTCTGGGGAAGGCGAAACGCCTTCACCAAATGGCGGAGATAGTGCACAAGTGGTTATGACAACAAAGAAGACGGCACCGCGAACAACGAAAAAAAAGAAGTAAAATAGGAAGAGAAAAATGAGTAAAGGCTTATTAAAAATTCGTGATAGTGGAAAAGACATTCCCAAGATGTCGAGAGTTCTCTGTGAGGAGATGTTAAAAGATCTTGAACTTGCAAAGCGACCGGTCCTTGAGGCCGTGAAGTGTGCGCTTGATAACTCGTTTTATAATCCAAAAGTCGGTTATTTAACTCCGGGAAATAAGAAAGTTCGCACGGAGCTTAATGTTTCTTCGGTACAGAAGCTAGCGCGGGTTGTCTATATGTTAGAAGTTCTCCTCAGGAATTTGGAGCATGGAAACGTCAATACAAAGCGTGAATTATATTATATTGCCAAGGGTATGGTGAAATCATCGCCAAATCTAAAGCCACTGGATTTTGAAGAGCAAGCCGAGAGCGATGATATTATCGATTTTATTGGCGACTTGCTGGAAGTTTATCGTGAAGAGCTAAATTGTTTTGCCAACGATCGTGGTGGACAAACGTATTCCAAAGAACTTGTGGTGACAGAATCGCTTCCTGATGGGGAAAAGGCGGTGGTGGATTTGAGTACGCTTGGAACAACACCGTTTCAGCCGAAAAATAAACCACAAGCTCTAAAACTCAAAGCTAAGAAAAAAATTAGATTTTGCCTCGTGGTAGAGTCAGAAGGTACGGCAAACACGCTTGTATCTAACGGGTTTACAAAACGAAATAACTGTATCGTTATGGGTGCACAGGGTGTACCCAGTAACGGTGTGCGCGGTTGGTGTAAATTGATTGCCGAGCAACTGGATGTACCGATTTACTTCTTTGGCGACCTGGACGCTTATACAATGCAAAATATTTTCCGTACCCTCAAAGCGGGATCCGCGGCGAGCTTGATTCGTAATAAAGATTTCTCTGCCCCGACCGTGCGTTTCTTGGGTGTTTTGCCCGAGGATGTGAAAAAATATGACCTTCATTGTTATCCTGTGAAGGAAAATGATGTGGCGGAAGCGCGATCGTTAAAGAAAGCCAAAGACGCGCTCGAGAACGACCCATTTTTCCAAGATAAGAAAAATAGAAAATTGGCGGATATTTTGCATTGGTTAGTAAAGAATAAGCTGCGTTGTGAGCAACAAGCGTTTTTTATGGTTGATCCAAAAGATCCGTTGATGCCTGAGAAGATTATTTTGCAAAAAATTGAATCAGGCTCTTACGTGTAGAAAGGAATTTTTCATGGCATCGATTGAAACCACACCCGAGTTAGTTAAAAAGACCTACGAGCGCTCGCGAAATAATTTGAAAATAATAAAAGCGAAACTCAATCGCCCACTGACATTAGCTGAAAAAATCCTTTATGGTCACTTGTACGAGCCGCAAAACCAAGAGTTAGAGCGCGGCAGAAGTTTTTTACTCCTAAATCCTGATCGCGTGGCGATGCAAGACGCAACTGCGCAAATGGCAGTTCTGCAATTTATGCTCGCCGGAAAAGACGAAGCCGCAGTTCCCAGTACAATCCATTGTGATCACTTAATCCGTGCGCGCATGGGTGTGAAGGAGGACATGAAAGTGGCGATGACGGAGAATGAAGAAGTTTTTAATTTTCTTTCTTCGGCGGCAAGTCGCTACAATATGGGTTTCTGGAAACCCGGTGCAGGGATCATTCACCAGGTGGTTTTAGAAAATTATGCGTTTCCCGGTGGATTGATGATTGGAACGGATTCACATACTCCTAATGCCGGTGGACTTGGTATGCTTGCCGTTGGCGTGGGTGGTGCAGATGCCAGTGACGTCATGAGCGGGCTTCCCTGGGAGGTAAAAAATCCAAAACTTGTGGGCGTACATTTAAAAGGGAAACTTAACGGCTGGACGTCTCCTAAAGATGTAATTTTAAAACTATTAGAAATCATGACTGTTAAAGGCGGGACCGACAAAATCGTTGAATATTTTGGCGAAGGTTGCCAGAGTATTTCGTGTACCGGGAAGGCAACGATTACGAATATGGGCGCGGAGCTTGGTGCAACCTGCTCGGTTTTTCCATTTGATCAACGGATGGTAGATTATTTGAAAATTACCAGTCGCGAAGAACTCGGAAGAATCGCTCAACAAAATCTTGATATTTTAAAGGCAGATGATGAGGTTTTTAAGAATCCGGCAAAATATTTTGACGAAGTGATTGAAATCGATTTGAACCGCTTAGAGCCTTATCTCGTTGGACCACACTCTCCGGACGTCGCGCGCCCGATCAGTAAAATTAAAGACGAAGCGAAAGCTAATAACTGGCCGACAAAACTTTCGGCGGCGCTTATTGGTTCGTGTACAAATTCTTCGTACGAAGATATTGGAAGAGCCACAAGCGTGGCGCGTCAAGCTTTGAGTTTCGGAATGAGAATGCCGCAAATGTTTTTAGTAAGCCCTGGCTCAAACCAAATTTACAAAACCATTGAGCGCGACGGCCAAATGAAAGTGTTACTTGATACCGGGGCAACGGTCCTAGCGAATGCGTGCGGACCTTGTATCGGTCAATGGCAGCGTGATGATATTAAAAAAGGTGAAGTGAATACGATTGTTACAAGTTTCAACCGAAATTTCAGAGGAAGAAATGATGGTAACAATGAAACTTTAGGGTTTATTGGTAGCCCTGAACTTGTGATGGCAATGGGTATTGCGGGCAAACTTGATTTTAATCCCATCACAGACGAATTAAAAACTAAAGATGGAAAGTCCATTAAGCTTGCACCACCTGAAGCACCTGAATTCCCGTCCCAAGGTTTTATTAAAGATGCCGAAGGCTATCAGAAGCCACAAGGTAAAAATGCCGAAGTGTTAGTAGCTCCAACTTCAAATCGCTTGCAACTTCTCACTCCATTTCCGGCTTGGGATGGAAAGGATATGAAAAACCTAACAGTGCTGGCGAAAGTGAAAGGGAAATGTACAACTGATCATATTTCTCCGGCAGGAAAATGGTTAAAATTTCGCGGTCACTTAGACAATATCTCTGATAATTTACTGGAGGGCGCAACAAATGCGTTCTCGGGTGAGCTCGGTAAAGGAACAGATGTTTCTAATGGCGAGAAATCAATTCTCTACGCAAAAGTCGCGCGCAATTATAAAAAACAGGGCCGGGCGTGGTTGATTATCGGCGATGAAAACTATGGCGAAGGAAGTTCGCGTGAACATGCAGCTATGTCTCCGCGACATCTCGGATGTGTGGCAGTGATGGTGAAAAGTTTTGCACGTATTCACGAAACAAATTTAAAAAAGCAGGGTGTGCTTGCTCTTAAGTTTGCGAAATCGTCTGACTACGATAAAATTTTAGAAGATGATCGCTTAGCCATTACTGGGCTCGACAATTTTGCCCCTGGTAAATCTTTAACTGTAGTTATCACTCACAAAGATGGCTCGGAAGAATCCATCGAAGCCGTTCACAGTTTCAACACCGAACAGATCAAATGGTTTAAAGCCGGTTCAGCTCTGAACTTGATAAGGAGCAAGTAGGTGTAATTATCGGCGAATCTCCGAAATCTTTCCGTCGTCGATGATGATTTCACATTTCTTATTACTTTTCTTTTTTCGGTAACTAATAGTAACAACACGTGAGTCATGGCCAGATTTTTCTTTTACCGAAGTTTCCACATTAAAACCTTTGGTTAAGAGTTCCATTTCTTCTTTTTCAATGCGGAAAGGTGCGCCTTTTTTTAATTTATCGCAGTAGGTCTGTGCGTCTTCGGCATATACTATGGTGGATGAAATTAAGACTGCAAAGAATGTTTTTCTCATAACTCCTCCAATTTTAAGTGTAATTGCTTTCCCATCCAAAGTGCATGGACTGCGTGGTTAGCGAGGGGGGGCAATTTATTTCTTTTCGTCCTTAACAACTTTTCCCAAAATGTCATATTCTTTGTGGTGAATAGTTGTGCCCTTGTTGTCATAGTTAGTTTCGAAATTTAATTTACCTTTTTCATAGAAAATTTTATGAAGGCCAACCGGAACCATATCAAATTTTTTACCTTCGTCAGGCGCCCACCATGCGGTGATCGTTTTTAGTAAAAATTTGCCGCTGGAACGAATTGTTCCTTTGTCAAAAAACTCTTCTACGGTTGCAAAAAATTTTCCCGATTCATTTTTAAAATTAATAACTTTCTGCCTTTTTCCATTCGTGAAAAACGTAGTGCGACGGAGCTCCTTGCCTTTTGCCCAGACAGCTTCTCTGGCCTTGTTACCGTTCTCAAAATATTCGATTTCCTTTCCATCGGTAACTTCATTATCTGTTCCCGACTGCGACTTTAATTTACCGCCTTGAAAGTAGGTTTTGATAGTAGATTTTTTGCCATTGTATTTTTCTTCGCTAGCAACTGTTCCATCGTCAAAATATTTTATGCGGATTTTGGGTTCGCCTTTAAAATGTGTTACTTTTTCGATGACTTTGTCACCACTGTAAAGCGACGTTTCACTGATTTTTCCATTGTACCCACAGTATTCTCGGTCTTGTGGCACTACGGACTCTCGGGCGCATTTGAGTGAAGTCATTTTTCCATTCTCATCAAAGGAAATGAAGGTGGTTTTCTTGCCTTCGTCATTTGTGAAGTAAGCTTCTTTAACTTTACCACTTTCGTAGTATTTTTTTGCAATCCCAATCTGCTTTCCCTCGGTATAATTTTCTTCTCGCGTAAGTTTTTCATTTTCATCGCGGCAGATGAGTTTTCCTGTGAGGTCTTTGGTATTTTCGATGACTTGGCCAGAATTTTTACAGACCTCCGTCGCCAACCCGATAGATGCAAGTAGAATTAAGAAATACATTTTCTCTCCTTAGATTTCCTCTAATACCGATTTTGCATGATCCTTTACTTTAACTTTATTATAAATCTTTTGAATTTTTCCATCCGGGCCAATAATGTAAGTAGTACGTTCAATTCCCATAAATTTTCTGCCGTACATAGACTTCTCTTTGATCACATCAAAAAGGTCACAAACTTCACCTTCGGTGTCGGCTAGAAGTTGGAAATTTAAGTCGTATTTGCCCTTAAATTTTTTGTGGCGCTCAATAGAGTCTTTGCTAACTCCAAGAATTACCGCCTCTTTCTTTTGAAATTTCTTTTGCAAATCGCGAAAATCGCAGGCTTCAATTGTACAGCCGGAGGTCATATCCTTGGGATAGAAATAAAGAACAACGGTTTTACCTTTGAAGTTTTTTAGAGAAATTTTTTCGCCAGAGTCATTTTCAATAGAAAAATTGGGCGCCTTGTCGCCGACCTTTAGCATGGTTGCTCCTTTGTTTTTTGTCTAATTATTAATCTTTCCATTTTATCGAACAACCCATAGAAGGATTTTGTTCTTTTGGCATAGTCTTTCCATTTAAAATTGTTTCAATCGCACCTTTTAACTCTTGTCTAGTAACTTGCGATGGGTCCTTCCAGGAATCATCAAGTCGTCCGCGATATTGAAGCCCCCTATTTTTGTTAAAGACAAAAAAGTCGGGAGTGCAAACAGCGCCAAAATTTTTTGCGACTCTCTGATCCTGGTCGTGCAAGTAAGGAAAGGGATATTTTTTCTCGGTCCACCGTTTTTTCAGATTTTCAAAACTATCTTCGGGATATCCTTCAGCGTCGTTTGAGCAGATAGCGACAAATTGAACAGATTGGGATTTAAAATGATTTCCAAGATTTATTAAGCGATCTTCAATGGCTTTTACGTAGGGACAATGGTTGCAAATAAACATAACGACTAAGACTTCAGATTTTCTAAAGTCGGCAAGCGAATATGTTTTTCCATCTACTGCAGGTAACGAAAAATCAGGACAATGAAAATTTAAATCGGGTGTTGGGGTATGTGTGAGAGCCATAGAATCCTTTACTTACAAATCAAACCATTTTATCACTGAATCTTCGGTAATAATATTCCCGTGAGCATCTACTTCGATCACGGATTCGTCTTTTAGTGGAAAATAATTCAGGGCCTCTTTGAGTTGGCGACAAAATGACTCTGGCATTTCTGTATCTGTAGCTAAGATCGCCATCTCACTAAAATAAGAATAAAGTGGGTCGAGGAATTGAACCCAATTTTCATAGGCGACAGAAACCCGGCTTTCTAAATGAGTTGCGGTGGTGATTTCGAGTGGAAAGGAATGTACATTGAGACCGAGCCCAACGATTAACAGGCTTTCGTCTCCTCTCGAAATTCCTTCAATAAGTAAACCCGCCAATTTTTTCTGGCCAAGGTAAATATCATTGGGTGCCTTCAAACTAAAACTTTCATTTGGCCAAGTGGACTTTAGCGCTGTGTAAACCGCTAAACCAAATAAAGGGCTGGCGATTGGTTGTGGCGGGGAATTGAGTATGAAGGTCCAACTGGAGAGAAGTGTGCCGTAATTTTCACCTTCGCTCCAATGAGCACCGCTGCGTCCTCGACCCTGGGTTTGGCGATCAGCGAGATAGATTTCAAAATCTCCACCGTTCTGTTTAGCAATGGAATTAGTACTCGTTGTTTCCTTTTCAAACCACACTTTCAGACCCTTGGAATCGGCCCACTTTTTTGTCCACTGATTTATTGATTCCATTTTTTAAGACTTCTCCCAATCAAAGTGTAAACTGACGTCAGCGACGGGTGCTGAATGTGTAATTGCCCCTACACTTATATAATTTAATCCTAAAGACGCAATGGTTTTTATGCGGGCAAGTGTCATATTTCCTGAAGCTTCAGTCGAAATACTTTTTGGAATTAATTGTAGGGCTTCTTTAAGTAAAGGATCTGGCATATTGTCGAGTAAGATGCGATCTATATTTAGGTTTATTGCTTGTTTCACTTCTTCTAATGTTCTTGCTTCAACCTCAATAGGTTTTGAAGTTCTTTGGCGAATGGCACTGACCGCCTTGCCCATTCCTCCAATCATGGCGATATGATTATTTTTTATCATGATAGCGTCTGACAAATTTTTGCGATGATTGTTTCCTCCACCATGAACAACTGCCTGCTTTTCAAGATCGCGAAAAAGAGGGAGGGTTTTACGAGTGTCCAAAAGTTTTGTTTTAGATTTTCCCAATTCATTAACAAAACATTTTGTAAATGTCGCAATTCCTGAAAGGTGTCCAAGAAAATTAAGTGCCACTCTTTCACCTTTTAAAATCTGTACCAAATTACCTTCGATAACAGCAATTGTTTGTGCTCTCAATACGAGGTCGCCATCTCTGAAATACCATTGAATTTGACAGTTGGGCTCCACAGTTTTGAGCGTTTTTTCAAATGGCATGCTTCCGGAAAGCACTAAATCTTCTTTAGCAAGAAGTCGTGCTCTTCCGTGCTTAACCTCAATGCCCAGTGAATCCGTTGTTATATCGCCATTGGGCATGTCTTCATTTAATGCCGCATCAACTATTTGCTTCAATTCCATGATCTATTCGATGCCGATTTCGGTATCTTTAGCTTTTAACAGGCGTTCTAATTCTTCGCGAATAAGTCTTTCTGCGATTTCAGGAACAACCTTCCACACAACTTGTTCGATAATTTCTCTTGTTTGGGTAGCCAGCCGTTCCTCGTCAAGAGCAGAAACGGACGATTGCGATGGCGAAAGAGGCTGATAAGGAGCCGGCTTAGCTATGGAAGCAATCTCTTCTAAGACAAGTTTTTTTTGTTTGCCCGTATTTGAGGGCACGGACGACTTCGTGAACTCGTAAGCATCGTCTTCGTTCTTTCGCAAGCTATCCATCAAAGACTTTTCTTCATCAACGGGTTCAGGCGCGCGAAACTTATTGATGTTTTGCTGAATCCAGGAGTCTGCTGACGGGTAATCTGCAGGTGAAAAAGTGCTCTGGTTTTTTTGGTTTTGAGTTTTTTTACTTAAACGAACCTGTGCGAAGTCGTCAGGGTGTTCGCCGGCGGGTTCACTCTGCTGCATCTTTTGCGCAAATGATTCGATGTTTTCAAAACTTTCCATGTTCCAGCTTGGTTGAGGTTTATTTGTTGTGCCCGTATCAATTTCTAAAGCTTCTACATTATCAATTTGAATTGGTGCGGGGGTAGCCTGCGGCTCTTCAACGAACTCAGGCAGCTTAATGAATTGCGATAGGTTCTGGGTCTTTGTTTTGGCTACCGCATTTTGGACAACGTTTCTTAGCGTATCACTATTGAATGGCTTTTCAAGCTTAGCGTCGGCGCCGCTAGACTTGAATTTTTGTTCATCAAAATCCATAAAGCCACTCCACATTAAAATTACGGGAACGCGCTGAAGTTGTGGATCTGATTTCACAAGCCGACTAACTTCATAACCACTCAGCTTCTGTAAGAGGATATCAACAAAAATAATATCGGGGTGAAAACTCTTTGCAATCTGTAAAACATCAGTGCCGATATGAACTGGACGAACTTCTACCGCATAATCTTGAAGCGATAATTCAATCACTCGTTTGATCGTGTTACTTTCATCAGCTAACAAGACGCGTAACGCCATATTCAAAGTAAACGATTTTTGGACGGGGCAGTCAAGAATTCTGATAAGATATTTCAATGATTTCTTTGATCGATCGCTATATCGGTAAGGCATTTACAGTCAATTTTTTACTAGCGCTCGTTACTTTTACATCGCTTTTCGTGTCTATAGATTTTATGACAACGATGAACAGCTACAGTAACGTCGCTGTTCCTATAATAGTCGACTTCTATCGATATTCCTTTCCTTCTATTGTCTATCAAATGATTCCCGTGGCGGCGATTATTGGGACAGTTTTTACAATTTCAGCTTTAAACCGTAACAATGAATTAGTAGCCCTCTACAGTTGTGGGCTAAGTCTGGCGCGTATTAGTTTGCCCATCCTTGTTGTTGTGGCATTTATTTCTTGTGTTTCTTATTGGCTCAGCGATCAAGTGCTACCAAGTTTCGCTCAGAAAAAAAACTTCGTTTACTACGTGCAAATGAAGAATCGACCGGGGCTTTACAGTACGGTAAAAACTGACCGCATTTGGTATCGCTCAAAAAATGTGCTTTTTAATATTCAGACTTTAAATCCGGAGGCCAAAAGAGCCCAGGGCTTGTCGATGTATTATTTCGACAATGCCTGGAAGTTAATTCAGTTGGTCCGGGCTGACGGCGTGGAAATTCTGGGAAGAGAGTGGAAATTAAAAAACGGTACCGTCACCGTTTTTGCTGAAGAGTCGAGTTTTCCATTCACAAAGAGTTTTGACGAAAAAATCATCCATATGGATGAGGATACTGGCGATTTAAGTAGCAGTACGAACTCTTCCGAACAACTGTCTGTTTCGCAACTTAACAGCTTCATTAAAAAGAATAAAGAAGCCGGCCTAGACACGACGCGGTACGAGATTGATCTGCATTCTAAATTTAGTTTTGCTTTTGCAAGCTTGGTGATGTCGCTTTTAGGAATCCCCTTTAGCTTATCGCGAGTTCGATCTGGAGGGAGAGTTTTAAATTTTGGAATCTGTATTGGTGTCGTGTTCTTTTATTGGACGCTCTATAACTCATTTATTACCATGGGCCGTTATTCTTATGTGCCAGCTATGATTGGCGCGTGGCTGCCAAATTTAATCACTATTGGCGTTGCGCTGATCTTTTTGTTACGAGTGAAGCGATGAAACTTTTAGATATATTAGTTTATCCTGATCCGCGTTTAAAACAGAAGAGTAAAACTGTAGAGATCGTCACTGATGAGTTGCGTAAACTCGCCAATAATATGTTGCATACGATGTATCATTGCAAAGGGATTGGGTTAGCGGCTCCTCAGGTGGATCAACACGTGCGTCTACTTGTGGTCGATACGGTTTGGCATCGAAGCGCCGAAGACGATGAAAGGAATCCACTCTCAGATTTAGAAAAACAATATCAGCAGCCCCTCGTGCTCTTTAATCCGGTCATTAAAAAGAAAGACGGCAAGGAAACATTTGGCGAAGGTTGTTTGAGTGTGCCAGGATATTATGAAGACGTGACGCGTGCAAAATATGTGGAAGTTGAATATTTGGATAAGGATGGAAATCCGCAGGTGATTAGGACCGACGGTATTTTGGCAGTGTGTTTGCAACACGAAATTGATCATCTCGATGGTTTTGTTTTTGTAGAGCGCTTAAGTGTTATTAAGAGTGAAAGGCTTAAGGCAAAAATAAAAAAATATGGTTATCCAAAAAGAAAAGAGCCACTTAGGGGTTCAGATAGCGATCCAGAGGCTTTGTGAGCACTATCCGCGTTGTCTTTTTAGGTACACCTGATTTTTCTGAATATTGTTTAGAGTCTTTGTATGGTGACAATCATTTTGAAGTCGTAGGCGTTGTAACTCAGCCCGATAAGCCGGCGGGAAGAAAAATGGCGCTGACTCCAAGTCCAGTGAAAAAATTTGCCCTTGATAGGGGGCTTAGAGTTTTGACTCCGGAAAATATAAATACTGATGAAGCGTTAAGGGAAATTGAAAGTTGGAATGGTGAAGCTGCTGTGGTGGTAGCTTATGGCCAAATCTTGTCGCAAAAATTTTTGAACATGTTTGAGGAAAAAGTTGTAAACGTGCACGTCAGTATTTTACCGCGGTGGCGGGGAGCTGCGCCAATACAAAGAGCTATTTTAGCCGATGACAGGGAGACCGGAGTTGCTTTGCAAAAAGTTATAAAAAAACTTGATGCTGGCGATGTTTTAGGAGTTCGAAAATTAGTGTTGAGTGATGATCTGAGCGCGCTTGATGTCCTTGAAAAGTGTAAACCATTAGCTGGCGAACTTTTACATATTGAATTTATGGATTACTTGCGCGGGAATTTGGCAGGGGCAGCTCAAGATGAGAGTCTGGTCACTTACGCAAAAAAAATTGAAAAGTCTGAAGGTATAATTGATTGGCGTCATTCCTCTCGCTATATTTTTAATCATGTAAGAGCTATGACTATGGGGCCTGGGTCGACGACAGTGCTATCAGGTAAGAGACTAAAAATTACTAAGTTAAATGTGAAATCTTTGACAGGTAAACACCAGCCAGGGATTATTTTGGAAGTCAATTCCAAGATTGTGGTCGTGGGTTGTGGTGAGGGTAGTGTTGAGCTTTTAGAGGTTCAGCCAGAATCCAAAGGGAAGATGCCGGTAGCGGAATTTTTAAAGGGAAATCCTTTAAAAAAGGGAGATAAAATTGGGTAAAAAAGTGGCCCCGAGTATTTTATCGGCGGATTTTGCGCGATTAGGCAGTGAAATTCAGGCCGTGGTGGATGCTGGGGCGGATTGGATTCATGTTGATGTGATGGATGGACATTTTGTTCCTAACATTACCATAGGTCCCCCAGTGGTAAAATCCATTCGCAAAGTCACGGACGTCCCGTTAGATGTCCATCTCATGATTGAAAGACCCGAAAAATATATAAAAGATTTTGCCGAAGCGGGCTCAAATAATATTACAATTCACGTCGAATCGACTCAAGATCCGGCGGCGGTATTAAAAGAAATTAAGAATTTGGGTTGTCGTCCCGGGATTACCTTAAAACCCGAAACGCCGATAGAAAAAATCACAGATTTTTTTCCGCTGGTAGATTTGGTACTCATAATGACGGTGAACCCTGGCTTTAGTGGACAAGCTTTTATGCCGAAGCAGGCTGAAAAAATTCGCGAAGTTAGGAAAAGTCTAGATAAAATTCGCTCGAAGGCTCTTATTGAAGTTGATGGCGGAATTACCGCGGAAACGGCAAAACAATGTATCCATGCCGACGTGTTTGTGGCCGGAAATTATATTTTCAAAAATAATTATGAACAAATGATAAGAAGTTTAAAGGAGCTCACGTGATTGAGTTGACTGGCTCCGACGTAGCCTGTGATGACGTGTATTCCGTAGCTTTTGAAAAAGCGGAGGTTAAGTTCGGTAAGAAAGCGCGGGAGATTGTGAAAAAGTCACGCGCTTACTTAGAAAAAAGACTAAATTCTAAAGAAACTATTTATGGAGTTAACACGGGATTCGGGGCGCTATCTGATGTCAGGATAAACCCCGAAGACATTGCCAAACTTCAAGTGAATATTCTGCGTTCGCATAGTAGTGGCGTAGGGAATTATTTTTCTCCCGAAGAAACCAGAGCAATTATGTTTTTGCGTGCCAATGCTTTGGCACGTCCGCATTCGGCGACCCGGCCTGAAGTGGTAGATAAAATTTTGGAGCTTTTGAACGCGGATATTCTTCCGGTGATTCCACAGCAGGGAAGTGTTGGAGCTAGCGGAGATTTGGCGCCGCTTTCGCACCTTGCTTTAGGAGTGATTGGCGAAGGACAGTGTTGGCACAAAGGCAATATTAAAGATACAGCTGGCGTTTTAAAAGAATTGAAAATTCCTCCCCTTAGGCTTGAGAGCAAAGAAGGACTTTCATTGATTAATGGCTGTCAAGTTATGACCGGTGTTGGAATTTTAAAAACCCTCTTGGCAAAAGATATTGTTTTACTCGCCGATGTCGCTGGCGCCATGACTGTCGAAGCCGTACAAGGCTCTAGAAAAGCTTTTGACGCCGTGATTGCGCCGACTCGCCCCCACCCCGGAGAATCCGAAACAGCTGCGAACATTCGTAAAATTTTAGGTGAGCGCAGTGAAATTGGTGATAGTCATGCCAACTGTAAGAAAGTTCAGGACGCTTACTCGATTCGCTGCATGCCTGCGGTGCATGGGGCTGTTAAAAATACGATTCGAAATACGCTAAAGACACTCGAGATTGAAGCGAATTCGAGTACGGATAATCCATTGGTATTCGCCGAAGAAGATAAAATTTTATCTTGCGGAAACTTTCATGGCGAGCCCGTAGCGTTTGCTATGGATTATTTAGCGGTAGCAATGACGGCGTTAGGAGCCATCAGTGAGCGACGTATCGAGAAAATGACGAACACTGTGACCAGTGGTCTACCCGCATTTTTAGCGCCAAAGTCGGGTTTGAATTCTGGGATGATGATTGTCCAGTATGCGGCAGCAAGTTTGGTGAGCGAAAACCAGGTTTTATCGCACCCTGCAAGCGTTGGCTCTATTCCAACTTCCGCCAATAAAGAGGATCATGTTAGTATGGGAACAATTGCGGCACGCAAATGTGGAAATATTGTAGAGAACGTAAAAAATATCATTGCGATGGAGTTATTGTGTGCCACACAGGCAATGGATTTATTGAAGCCGCTAAAGCCTACAGCCGGCGTTCTCGGGGCTTATAAATTTATTCGTAGACATGTCGAGTTTGCGGGGGAAGATCGAATTTTTAGCAATGATATTAAGAAAATTGCTGAGTTGATTTCAGATGGGTCGCTGTTAGATGCGGTTGAAAAAGAGGTTGGCAAGCTTTTTCTATAGCAAAGTAAACCTTGAACGTGGAGATAAAATTGTGAAAAACATCAAAGCACCGGTGGGTACAAAACTTTCTTGTAAAGGTTGGCTTCAAGAAGCGGCGTTCCGCATGATTCAAAATAATTTAGACCCCGATGTTGCGGAACGTCCTGACCAACTCATTGTCTATGGTGGGTTGGGAAAAGCTGCGCGTAACTGGGAATGCTTTGATCAGATTTTAAAATGTCTTACGAAGTTAGAAAATCACGAAACATTGTTAGTACAATCGGGAAAACCTGTTGGGATTATCAACACCCATGAAGACGCCCCTCGTGTCTTACTCGCAAATTCAAATTTAGTTCCGAAATGGGCGAGCTGGGAAGTGTTTAACGAATTAGATCGTAAGGGTCTGATGATGTATGGCCAAATGACAGCGGGTAGTTGGATTTACATCGGCTCCCAAGGAATTGTTCAAGGGACCTATGAGACGTTTGCCGAGTGCGGAAGAAAATATTTCGGAGGAAATTTACGGGGTAAAGCAATTCTAACTGCAGGACTTGGCGGAATGGGTGGGGCGCAACCTCTGGCAGGAGTTTTCGCCGGAGCTGTTGTATTAGGTGTGGAAGTTGACCGCGAAAGAATTGAGAAGCGCTTAAAATCGGGCTATGTTGATGAAGTCACCGATAATATTGATGATGCAATCAAACGTGTGCGGGTGTATCAAAACGAAGGTAAAGCCAAATCCATTGCTCTTTTTGGAAACATGGCGAGCGTGATTCACGAGCTGATCAAAAAAGGTTTTCAACCCGATATTTTAACAGACCAGACTTCCGCGCACGATCTATTGAATGGGTATGTGCCCGAGGGTTTCGATGTAGAACGAGCAAATGAGTTGAGAAGAAAAGATCCGAAGGGCTATGTTGAGAAAGCAGGAAAGAGCGTTGCGAGACATGTCGAAGGCATGTTGCAAATGAAAAAACTTGGTGCGATCACTTTTGATTACGGAAATAATATTCGGGCTGAGGCTAAAAATTATGGCTGTCAAAACGCTTTTGATTTCCCTGGATTTGTTCCTGAATATATCCGTCCGCTGTTTTGCAAAGGCAGCGGTCCTTTCCGCTGGGTCGCTTTATCAGGAGATCCTAGTGATATTAAAGTTACCGACCAAGCTTTGTTAGAATTATTTCCTGATAAAAAGCACTTACATAATTGGATCAAAATGGCGGGAGAAAGAATTCACTTTCAAGGTTTGCCGGCGCGCATTTGTTGGTTGGAGTATGGCGAAAGACATCGCGCTGGACTTTTATTTAATGATTTGGTGAAGAACAAAAAGGTAAAAGCTCCCATAGTTATTGGTCGTGACCATTTGGATTGCGGAAGTGTTGCGAGTCCAAATCGAGAAACAGAGGCGATGAAAGATGGGTCTGATTGTGTTGCGGACTGGCCAATTTTAAATGCGTTGACGAATACAGCATCGGGTGCGACATGGGTGAGTTTTCATCACGGTGGTGGTGTCGGCATGGGCTATAGTCTTCACGCTGGTCAAGTCATCGTTGCCGATGGGACTGAAAGTGCAGCGCGACGTTTACAGCGTGTTTTGATAAATGATCCCGGGTTGGGGGTTATGCGCCATGTGGACGCAGGCTACGAAGACGCGAAAAACATTGCCCGCGAACGCGGCGTGCGCACTGTTTGGCTTGATTCGTAGTTACTTCTCACTATAATTGAACCCTGGAGTTAAAACATCGAAGCCGGTCAGCATTCACAAAATTCACAAAATAATGGCAAGCTTTGGACTTTAGTGATCGCCGCGCTGGGTGTGACTTTTGGTGATATTGGTACTAGTCCGCTTTATGCGCTTCGCGAGTGCTTTAACCCCAGTCATAATTTACCTCCCACCCCAGAAAATGTTTTTGGTATTCTTTCGTTGATTTTTTGGACCTTAATTTCGATTGTAACTGTTAAGTATATGGTATTTGTTTTGCGGGCCGATAATAACGGTGAAGGTGGAATTCTTTCTTTGATGGCCTTGATCCAAGGGGCAACCGGGCGATTCTATGTGGAAAAGTTTTTCTTTCCAATTGGATTGCTGGGAACGGCTCTGTTAGTGGGAGATGGATTTATCACACCTGCAATTTCCGTGTTGTCTGCAATCGAGGGGTTAACAGTCGCGCTTCCTGGCGTTGAACATTGGGTGATGCCTATTACAATTGCGGTTTTGTTTGCGTTATTTTTCATACAAAGTCGCGGGACTGGAGCGATTGGGAAATTATTTGGACCTGTTATCCTCCTGTGGATGCTAACGATGGCGGGCCTTGGCGTTTATGGAATTTCGCAGAATCCGTTGATATTGAAATCTTTGAGCCCAAGTTATGCATGGCAATTTTATTTAGTCCATGGCTCCGCTTCTGTCGTAATTCTAGCCTCTGTATTTCTGGTGGTGACGGGTGGTGAAGCTCTCTATGCGGATATGGGGCACTTTGGAAAGAGGCCGATTCGCTTGGCTTGGTTTTACTTTGTTTTTCCAGCCTTGGTTTTAAATTATTTAGGTCAGGGTGCTGTAATATTAAAAGACGTGGAGAACGCCACAAACCCATTTTTTAAATTGGCACCAGAGGGATTTGTTCTGCCACTTGTGCTTTTGTCAACAATGGCAACCGTGACGGCTTCACAGGCTTTGATCTCTGGCGTCTTTTCGGTTTGTAAGCAAGCAGTACAACTTGGGTTTTACCCGAGGATTCAAATCAAACACACGTCGCGTGAAGAAATCGGGCAAATTTATGTGCCGGTCGTAAACTGGGTATTGTTGACCGGCGTACTATGGCTCGTAATTACATTTAAAACATCGAGTAATTTAGCAAGTGCTTATGGTATTGCGGTTTCGATGACAATGGCAATTACAACGTTGTTAACTGCGACGGTCGCACGAATTATTTGGAAGTGGCAATTGTGGAAGGTCATTTGTTTTGCACTCTTCTTTTTGGTGATTGATTTTGTATTCGTGTTTTCTTGTATGACTAAAATTATGGATGGCGCGTGGATTCCGCTTTTGATTTGCGCGGGAATTTTCTTGTTGATGTCGACGTGGAAGAAGGGCCGAGAAATTCTTTCCAATTATTTGATCGAGCGCAGTGTGTCCCTGGAAGAGTTTGTGAGAAATATTACAGTGGAACCACCCAAACGTGTTCCCGGTGGCGCTATTTACATGACCGGGGATCCATTTGGTGTGCCACTGCCGCTACTCCAAAATATGAAGCACTTTAAAGTGCTTCATGAAAAAATTGCGGTATTGACGATCGCAACGGAACAGGTTCCATTTGTAAAGCGTGATGGTGGGCTGCTTATAAGAGAACTCGCCCCCAACTTTTATCGTGTATTTGCGATTTATGGTTTTATGGAGACTCCAAAAATTCGCGAGATTTTAGATCTCTGTCACGCGCAAGGTGTGGAATTTAAAATTGAAGACACCACTTTTGTCCTTGGTCGCGAAACAATTTTAGCTAAAGGTATGCGCGGAATGTCAGCCTGGCGCGAGAAAATTTTTGCAGTCATGGCGCGAAACGCCCAACGACCGACGGCCTTTTTTGGTATACCCGCAAGCTCGGTAATTGAAGTGGGGATTCAGATAGAGATCTAAAAAAAGGGGCCATCCTAGCCCCTCATGCATGCAACACAATTTATCCTGAGTAAGGTTAAGCTCGATCTTAACGAAGTTTAACCTGGCATTTTTTTATTTTACACGATCGTAAACAGTTGTCGTATTACCTTGCGAAGTGAGAGACAAGTGATCTTGATCAACTTGAAATTTTAAGACTTCAGGTACGACATTAATGGCACATTCAAAGTCACCAGCCTTTGTCGATTGTGAGGCTTGGCCTTGAATTTCAAAAATTCCATCGGTTACTTTAGTTGCAACTTGAACGACAACGTTAACTGTTTGTCCAGCAGCTTCACAAGTTTTATTAAATACTGTGATAACTTCGCCAATATCTAAACCTAAAGTTACTTTAGTATCTTTCTCTTGCATTACATGCTGCCATTTTCCTTTAACATCAGTGCCATCATAGGCAGATGCGCCTAGCCCTATGGCTGTTAGACAGACAAATATTATTTTCTTCATATCAACTCCTTTTTGTTTTCCATGTTGCATGAAGAAATACGTTAAAAGTCTTTAGGTGTTTGGGTCAAACAAAAATATTTTCACTTCTGTAGTGAGTTAAGGTGACGATATGATTTTGTTTTTGTCAGACAAGAAAAGTTTATTGTAACTCAAACTTATATTCCGTTGTCTCTTCGGTAAGCGTCACTTCAATTGAAAAATAAATTCTGCGGATTTCGCGGTTGTCATTGGTCATAAGTCTCACGCGCCAACTTCCCGGCTGATAATTTGATTTGAAAACGTATCCGCGAAATCCTTCGTCGCGGCCACCTTCAATTGTCATCGGAATGCTATCGCGATATTCCCATTTGTCCTTTGCATTGAGAAATTCAAAGCGTACGTTTACCTGATCTTTAAATTTGGCTGGCGAGAAAAGGCGAGTGAAAATAAAAATTTTGTCACCGGGTCGAGCTTTAAATGACTGATCGCCGTTTTGCCAGAAATAATAGCTGGGGCGCGTATATCCGAGTTTGAATTTCCCATTTTCTTTCTCTAACGAGTGGTAAACACCGAGATACTGCGCTGACAGTGGTACGGGTGGAAGCATTTTGAGTATGTACATCCCCGTAAAAATGAGAAGGGTTGCAATTGCTGGTGCCATGACCGTTTGAAACACCGGATGGTTATAAATATTAACTTCTGCCGAAAAATGATTGCTTAGTTTTTTCCTGAGGTAATTGTAAATCAAAAATTGGAAGCCAAGCGATAAGATAAGCGCCATAAAAAACGGCACGATCCCAATGCGTCCATAGAAAATCGGGACGAGATAAGCAAGGAATGAAGTCGAGCAAAGCGATAACATTCCGAATTTCATGGCAGCGCCGTAACTTTTAAATTTAGGCAATTCGTTGGCGACAACAATAGCCGCGAGTACGAACATAAATGCAAACGAAGTTAGTAGAGAAGCGCTTTTAAAATAAAATATTGCGTAACAGTTTAAGAGCGAGCCGAGTAGAAAATGAATAAACCCTCGTCGATATGACCAAGCTTGGCCAAGCCGGTTCTTGAAAGTAAACGGCTGAATTTGATCATACCAGTCAAGGGACGTAAATATGGCGATAAGAAGAAGGTAGGTTCCCTGCTGTATAATTCCGAACGTCTCATCAATTCGACCAGTCATTACCATGTCAAAGAGAAATCCGCCGATGAAAAATGCCGGATCCTGCCAATGATGATATTGGTTGTAGACGCTAATCGCTTTTTCTTTAAATGTATTTACTCTAGAAACCATTTTGGGTCACGCTTTACTGAATATTGACGTTCTGCTTGTGAATTTCTTCACCCGAGTAGGCACCAATCACGAGTTCGACTTGATGTAATTTAGGTTGCTTGTATGTCATGATAAAGACCCAAGCTAATTCTGCCGCACCAGTTACAGATTTAAAGATCACTGGGCCTTGGCGAAAAATAATTTTTTCGTACTCTCCTGAATAGTGACTCTGAATATAGGTTTCAGCTTGTTTTTGGGTGTAGCGCAGATCTTTGTTGTACCCGGCAACATCTTTGAGCTGATTGTTGACCATAAAAATGCTGCCATCGCTTTCACGTACATGAATTGAAAGTATGGATTGGTAGACTGAAAATCCGTCTGTGACTTGTTGTGAGTGATAGACGCGTGTGAGGTCCGTACGATTAATTATTTTGGGGTCTGTGATTTCATTTGGTGAAACTTCCAAGAGGGGAGAGATTTCATTGACGAATTCGCGCACGGATTGGGGCGAGCGTCCTCGTTCTGGAATGTTACCTCCCGTTATGTAATTGAGCTGCCCCTTTTCGACGCGTTTAAAAAGCCATTTTCCCGGGTAAGTTTTAAGAAAATCTTTTTCAGTCAGGATGGCGTTGGCGGGAGTACGAGCCCGTTGGTCATGCTGATTTTTAGAGTGAGTTGATGTTTCATCTTCATCTGAGTCATTAAGGGACCTGTCTTCACGGTTTCCATAGAAGGCGGGATCAGAGTGCACGCCGGTTGCACCTTGCCAAATTAAATAAGCGGCAGCAACAATACATAGAAGTCCTAGAAAAGAAAAGCCTTTCCAACTCATCTTTTATAAATCGGAAACTTAATTATCGCACTCAATAGACTAGACCAAGGTCAAATGTTTTTCTAGCTAGGAACAATACGCTTATTCGGCATTTCGTATTGGTCTTACTAAGGCGAAACAATTTAGTCTTGCAAAGCTTTTGAGAGGAAAGTATCTTCCAAGGTTCAATCTTATCTTTGTCACTCATTGGGGGTCTCGTTTGAAAAACAGATTTAATTTCATAATTTGCATTATAAGTATAGGCCTGTTTGCTTGTACCAAACAAGGTGTAACTGTTAAAAGTGAAACGCAGAATCCCGCGCATTATTCTGAAGGTCCTGAGAGTTTATTAAGCGATATGTCGCCAGGTGTTCTGATGGAAGGAGCCCGCCAAAAGTTAAAGCTGGCAGAAGTGCAGTTAACGAGTCTTGAAAACATGGGAAAAACCGCCGATTCAAAGGCGGCAATTAATGCTTATAATGATATTTTGGTAACGCTTACAGCCGCGAGTGCCAACGTGAGTTTAATTTCAAGCTTGGATACTGATGCAAAGAGGCGTGATGAGGCTCGGGACTTAGAGCAGAAAATTGATAAATTTGCCAACGAGAGTTTAGGTTTAAACACCAAAATTTACGAGATCGTAAAAAATATAAAAATTAAGGACGCAGATAGTGAAACGCGATTTTTTCTAGAGAAGTCGTTACTCGATTTTCGACGTTCTGGCGTTGATAGAGATGAAAAGACACGTCAGAAAATCGCCAAGCTTCAAGATGAGCTTACGGAGCAAACTTTAAAATTTGAAAAGAATATTGCTGATGGACAGAAAAGCTACGAAGTGACAGACCTTAAGGAACTTGAAGGTTTGCCCGAAGATTTCATGAATAATCATAAGCCAAACTCGGCAGGAAAAATTGTTATTACAACCCAGTATCCGGATATTACTCCCGTGTTTGAATATGCAACCAATGTAGATTTTCGCAAGAAGATGTATTTACTTTTTCAGAGTCGAGGTTATCCGGAAAACGGTGAGGTCCTGAAGAAAGTCATGCGGTTTCGCTATGAGCTTGCCAAAACTCTTGGTTACCGCAATTGGGCTCATTATGTTTTGGAAACAAAAATGTTAAATAAACCAGAAAAAGTACGTGCTTTTATTGACCGCATGATATCGGCAGCGGATGAACGCGCAAAATATGATTATCGTGAGCTTTTGAATGAAAAGAAAAAAATCGAACCTAATGCCGTAGAGGTTACAGATTATGAAGCCGGGCTGTATACGCGAAAGTTAAAATTAGAAAAAGTTAATTTTGATTCGAATGTACTTCGCCAGTACTTGCCATTTGAGAGCGTAAAAAAAGGTGTCTTCGAAATCACTAGTAAAATTTTCGGGCTAACATACAAAAAAGTCGACACGGTAAGGCTTTGGCATCCGGAGGTGGAAGCGTATGATGTTTTTGATGGGCAAAAATATATTGGAAGGTTTTTTCTAGATCTTTTTCCGCGTGAGGGTAAGTTTTCGCATGCGGCACAGATGACTTTTAGAACTGGCCGTAAAAATGGGGCAGTTCCGCAAGGGATTTTGATGTGCAATTTCCCTAATCCACGTACCCAAAGCCCGGCACTCATGTCACACTCGGAATTTGAGACTTTTTTGCATGAATTTGGTCATCTTCTGCATAATTTGCTAGCTGGTCATCACCAGTGGCAAACGACGAGTGGTCACTACACGGAGTGGGATTTTATCGAAGCACCGTCACAGTTTTTGGAAGAATGGTCAAAGGACTACGATACATTGGCGAGCTTTGCAAGGCACTATAAGACCGGTGAGGTTATCCCGCGTGAACTTGTGGAAAAACTTAATAAGTCGGAAAGATTTAGTCAGGGTGTTTTCGTGCGTAAACAGATGTTCTATGCCAACATGGCGTTCGAATTGTTTAATAAGCCGCCCGCAGACGAAGATCTTGATGCAATTGTAAAGCTCCACCAAAATCGTATTAGTATGTTTAAGTATGTGCCGGATTCCCATTTTATTTACACCTTCGGCCATTTGATGGGGTACTCGGCGACTTATTATACATATATGTGGTCGCTTGTTATGGCCAAAGACATGTTTTCAGAGTTTGAGAAAAAAGGTCTTTATGATCCTGTGACGGCGAAGAGGTATCGCGAGCAGATTTTAGAAGCAGGAGCCACACGGCCTGCTGAGGTTTCACTGCGTGCGTATTTACGTCGTCCGTTGAGCTTTGAACCCTTTATAAAGTGGTTGAATCAAAAAGACTAAATGGATTTAAGAGACCTAGACTTTAAGTACCCTGAGACCTTGGTGGCCACCGAACCAAGTGATTTCTCGCGGGTGATGTGGGTGGATTCTCATGGGATTCCCTCGGAAGTTTCTATCGATGAATTGCTTGGTAAATTTTCAGGTGGGGATGTTTTAATTCTAAATAATTCAAGAGTTTTAAAACGAAGAATTTTTTCTCAGGAAGGTTTTGAAATTCTTTTCATCAAAGAGTTAAAAGAAAATAACTGGGAAGTTTTATTTCCGGCAACACGAATGAAATCCGCGAAATTATTATTACCCGAACAAGTGGAGTTAAAGTTTGTCAAGGGTGGAAGGCCTCAAGTTGTTGAGGTAAACAAAAATTTAGACGACAATTATTTTGAAAAATATGGAGAGTTGCCGCTACCACCTTATATTCAAAAAGCACGGCAAGAGCGTCATCAAAAATCAGAGGACGAAAAGTGGTATCAAACGGCATGGGCTAAAGAGCCAGGAAGTTTGGCATCACCAACCGCGAGCCTGCATTTTAAAAATCACCATTTGGAGATTTTGAAAAAGAAAAGTGTAAAGATTGTCTACGTGACTCTTCATGTGGGACTCGGTACCTTCTTGCCGATTTCAGCAGTCAATCTTAAAGATCACAAAATGCACGAAGAGGAATTTGAAGTTACTAAAGAAGCCTGGAATGAGATTCAATCTGCAAAAACCAACGGAAAAAATATTTGGGCTTTAGGTACTACGTCCGTGCGCGCGGTCGAATCATTTGCATATAAACAAATTGAAAAATCTACCACGGACCTCTTCATTATCCCTGGCTTTGAATTTAAAGTTGTCACCAGACTGCTTACTAACTTTCATCAGCCCCAAACCACCTTGTTGGCCCTAGTGAGCGCATTTTCAAATGGGCGTTGGCAGAAATGTTATGAGTGGGCAATAGAAAATAAATTTCGCCTCTTTAGTTATGGAGATTTAACGGCGTGGGAAAACTAAGATATTTTTTTAAATTCTGTTTGTTCTTATTTTGCTTTAGTTTTTCAAGCCAAGCAATTGAACGAAAATATATTCTTAATTCTGATATCGATCCCTGTAGCAACTTTTACCGACATGTTTGCTCTAAAGAAATTGAAAGTTTTCGGCGGCCAGATCATAAAAGTCGTTATTCTTTTTTCTTTTCTGATGCTTACGAGGAATTTCTTCCTAAGGTGACGCTGTTTTTAAGTGACTTAAATAGGCGTTCTGATCTTACCCCATTGGCGACTCAGATAAAGAATTTTTATAATTCATGCATGGATAAAACTTCGCGGATGCAAGAAGAAATCACAATTGCCAAAAATTCCATTGCTGATTTGCAAGGGCTCACGAGTCGCGGTGAAGTTCTCGATTACATATCCCGTAGAAATCAAGCCCATGATTTGAAATGGATTTCTTTTTCAAACCAGCCAGTTTCATCAGACCCAAAGCAATGGCGAATTCAAGTTTGGGGTGAGTGGGAGACCTTGCCAGAGAAGTCATATTATCAACAGCCTGAAACTTTATCAGATTTCAGGAGTTTGATGACGAATTTTTTTAGTGTCCTTAAATTTGAAGACGCTGCCTTACGTGCCAAGCGAGTTATTGATTTAGAAGTAAAGCTTGCTTCCGTCATGCCGAGCCCGGGAGAAACATTTACTTTATGGAGTGTGGACGGTACATGGAAAAAGGACGAGTTTATAAAAAAGTTCCCTCATTTGGCAGCACAGATAGGTGCCAAATCCTTTCCGAGCAATATTCCCATACACCAATACACCACGCCGTACTACGGATTTGTTGAAGAGACTTTAGCGAAAGGAGACTTACAGACTCTTAAAGATTTTTTTATTGTTCGACTTTTGTTCAATAAATTAGATTTTTCGCAACCTGTTTGGAGCGCCCAATACTGGGCTTTCAAAAACAAACGTTTGGGATACGCGCCTAAACGCCGAGGTTTGGAACAGGAGTGTACGCAATACGTGCAAAGTTCACTCGGAGTCGCGTTAGCAAAAGAGATGGCTTCTACTTTTTTTAAGAATTTCCCAACAAAAGATTTTACGGCGAATGTTGAGCGCCTCCGTGAGACTTTGATCGCCGAGATACGTGAAAATACCTGGCTATCCTCCCAGAGTCGAAAAAATGCGATAAAAAAAATTAAAGCTCTACGCATGTCTCTTCTCTATCCTAAAATAGAAAAAGACTGGAGATTGCCTCCTGCTAAAAACCTATCATCTGTTCATTTTTATGGGAATTTGGGGCTTATTGGTCAAGCGATCGATGAAAGAACTCTATTAGAGATAAAAAGTCCAAGAAATATTGAGGCCTGGTCTACCGACCCGTTGGAGTTTGACGCCTTTTATTGGTGGTCGGAGAACCGATTCTATTTTCCCATGGCGTTCGCGTCAGTTTTAAAATTTTCCTCCGACGGTAAACGTCTTGAGAACTTCGGTGGAATATCTGCCGTGATTGCTCATGAATTTGGTCATGCCTTAGATGAGATAGGATCTCAGTATAACGAAGTCGGTATTAAGAGATCAATTTTTACAGCTCAAGATCAGAAGAAATTTGTAGAGCTTGGCAGCAGGTTTGTAGAGCAGTTTAATCAGATTGGCCACAACGGCAAAGAAACTTTGTGGGAAAACATTGCTGATCATGTGGGTCTATTTACGGCGTTTCGCGCTGCCACTGGCTCCAAACCAGATCTCGAGAAACAAAAAGAATTTCTTTATTCTTATGCGCGCCTCAGATGTACGAGTATGTCCGAGGAATATAGATTATCGCATTTGAATGAAGATACTCATGCGTTGCCAGAAGCGCGGGTTAACGAGCAGCTTAAACATTTACCAGAGTTTGCGCAAACGTTTAAATGTCCCGCGGGATCACCTATGGTTTTGCCGGCAGAAAAACGTTTACGCATTTGGTAGATGATTTGTTTTAGTTCGCAGGCGGCTGTTTAATGGTTTTATTAAAACATTCTCTTAGAAGTGCAGAGACTTTGTTAAATTGTTCTTCCGACAATTTCTCCTGCGATATTTTCATTTGTTGGCCGTTGGCGTTGACAACGAATGTTGCCTTGCTTCCAGTGACAGTCACACTACCGGAGGCTTTGCCATCTTTGCTCGTAAAAGAGTTGCCACTCACTGTTCCTGAGTCGGCACATTCATCTTTTCCGCCCAAGGGATGAATGTTGCAGTTTAAAGCCTTACCTGATGACTCGATCTTCATATAGTTAGAGAGCCAAACCACTTTTTTATCTTCTTCACTTTTTTGATAAAACGCGGGGCAAGCCTCGTCAACATTTCCATCCTTTTCGAGCTTCATGAGAGCGGCAGCGCGTGGTTCATCAATCCAAATCCCAACGATGTCTGCGGCCGGCGCTGAACTACTTGAGCCACCTTTGCCACCACATGCCGACAAAATAAAACCTAAACTTAAAACTAAAATCTTTATTTTCATATTTCCCCCTAAAAAATTTTAACCGAATTGGTTATACAGGCCGGTGAAAAAATTTGAAACCGTAATGTTTTTAGTCTGAAATCAATTCAAGGCGCCGAACAAAAATTGTCATTTTGATTTGAGTCGGTTGAGAGTTTGTGCTGATACCTGGTGGACAATAAGAGTGGCAAGCTCGGCAAAATAAAGGGCCTGGCGACTGTACTCTTCACTGACGGGGGCCATAGAGCTTAAAAAGCCCAGCGCTACATTTTCGTGTTCTCCCTCATCATTGATCTGGCGATGAATTTCGAGTTGGTGACTAGCCTTCTCTTCACCACCATCTGCCAGAAGAGAAGCCATAGGATCTGTTTCTTGATAAGATGTCCGTTCAAAAATATCAACAATCATTGCAAATGCCAAAAAATTTCTTTCGGCGGCAAATTTGAAAACTGTCATCAACGCAATGACGGCGTCCAGAGTCGGTATCGATTCCGGGGGTTCAACGCCGAGGGATTTTAGCGCCTTTCGTAAAATATTGTCATGACCTGATTCGGCACGAATGAACTCCATAACGTTGCTGTACGAATTTTGCGAGATGGGGAGCGCGGCCCGCAAAGTAGAATCGCACTTTTCGGTTACGTAGTGATTTTGTCTCACAATTAAAGCTGAAGCGTCCTTAAACTTTTGCGTGTTCGTGCGCAGATTTTTTACGTATTCCAGTAGGTCACCGGTTTTATTGTTTTCAATGTCATTGAGGAGGTGATATCGACGGGCAATTGTAAAAAGTGTTTCTGCATCAAATCCCTTCTGGGTACGACTAAGGCCAAGGGCGGCATCGTGATCCCACGTCCAGTTCTCAGGAATCTCAGTTTGGTTGCCTGTCATGATGCTAGTAAACGCCTGTTGCGGATTTGAAAAATCAGTTTTTTCGGTCACGGTGTGAACGTCGATCCCGAACCCTTCGCCACGAGGAAGTATGTAAGCAACGGGAAACTTAGCAAGCGAAGAGAGAAACCACGACATCTCGCCAATGTCGTTGGTACCCATATTACCGGAATTAATTTTTACGATGATTTTCTCTGTCCGGTCAAGGTGAGAAGGATCCACCTCGACCGAGAAGGTCAGCCAAGGCGTCGCAATTTTTACCTCAGAGTTTGCCCCCTCCCTCGTTAGCGAAAGTTCATCGTAGGGCCAGAATCTTCGCGCGATGGATTTCATGTCAACCTCTGAGGTACACAATTATAATTTTATAATTGTACCATTCCAGGAGGAAAACAAGCTTGAATCGGTGATTTATCTTTGAAAGTAAGTGCTACTTGTCCTTCGGCGCACCCATTTTCAAGAAGTTGACGTTTTTCAACGACGTTGTTTCTTGATTCATCGCAACCACCCCAAATTGAACCGTCTTTTTGCGAAACGTGGGTCGCTAAACAAACTTTGACGTAAACGGGTTTAGGACCCGTGTGGGGCGCTGGCATTGCCATAGAATTTGATGTTGCTAAAAGAGCTATGGCACTAATCGTTTTTTTCATTTTGACTCCTTTTTTTATCTTTGGCTCTAGTTCAATTTTTAGGCCAGGCTCAGTGGGCTCAAAATGCCCCTTTTAGTAGGTAAGTAAGTATTTTTTGCACTGTCTTGCTACAATTTGGTATTTTTCATTTTTTTAGGAGGGTTATTTTGAAACCACTTAAATAGGTCACGGAAATATCCCTTATATTCTTCAAACATAAGCTTTTCCATCGAATAGGCACCCGGGATGGCATGTAATTTAACAGCGTCAGTAAAGTAAAAACGAATTCGGGGATGGCTTGGCTCGAAGGAAAACTGTAGCACATCATCCATCCATTCTTTAACTGGCAAGACCTTTTCGACTAATGGATCAATCATTAACCATTCAAAATTTTCCGACAAGACCGTTGTGGCAACGTGATAATCCCATTTAAAGGAAGATTTATTCAAACGCAGGTCGCCGACGGCAAAAATTTTTCCGATGACATGAGAAGGTATTTGTTGGCGCAATAATTCCCAATGTACATATGCAGCTCTGCCAAAACAGTAACCAATCATATTGTCCCAGGTATCATATTTAGAAAGCGCTTTTACACCGACAACAGGATGATTTCTCATAGCCTTTAAGATTCTCTCGGCTTTAGCCTTGTTGATACTCTGGATATTGGGATTTTCTAATTTTAGTTTTTCGGCAAATTGAGCGAGGTCATTGAGAAGCTCATGATTTTGTTTTTGCAGGCCTGACGTAATCTCTTTATTTTCTTTGCCTGCCTTGGCGACTTCTTCTGCCTGTAATTTTAGAAGGTTGACGTCGACCATCTTGCTGCCAAGTTGAGATGTTGGCGTCGCTGAAAACGGAAGTTTATCCTTGGCCCTAGTGGGATTCGTAAACGAGAACATAACTAGGGCAAAAATTAAAACTTTCATTCTATGGGACTCGGGTTCCTGGGGTTGAGTCAACAATACTTGAAATGCTTACAAAAAAGCGGAAAAAAAGCAAAAAATAATCACTTTTTTGGAGCCCAAATTGAAATAGCTAGTTTGATTCAAGCACCATGGCGTGACTGCAATGACGAGGCGATTGCAATTCCTCCTTCCTTACTGTATGACGCGGTATGGACGAAAAAAAGTGTCGGGCACCTTTCGAAATTCTCAACCAAGACGGTCAAGCGCGCCGCGCCCGTCTGCGCACTGCTCATGGTGTCGTTGAGACTCCGCATTTCATGCCCGTGGGAACAAAAGCGACTGTCAAAGCAATGCTTCCAGAAGAAATCAAAACGATGGGTTTTGATATTCTTTTAGGAAACACATATCACTTGCACCTACGTCCCGGTGATGAACTTATAAAACAACTTGGTGGTCTTCATAAATTTATGAATTGGCAAGGCCCGATTCTTACCGACAGTGGGGGCTTTCAAGTTTTTTCGCTTTCACAGCTTCGCACTATGACTGAAGACGGAGTTGAATTTCGTTCGCACCTTGATGGCGCGAAATACTTTATTTCTCCCGAAGTGAGTATGAAGATTCAAATGAATCTTGGCGCGGACATTATCATGGCGTTTGATGAGTGTTTGCAGTACCCAGCCACTCGGGAACAAATTCAAAAATCCATGGATCTCACCCACCGCTGGTTACTTCGAAGCAAAGAAGCGATGACCAAAGAAGATAGTTTACTTTTCGGAATCATCCAAGGAGGGCTTGAGCTTGATCTTAGAAAATATTCTCTTGAACAAGTGACTTCGGTAGATCTTCCAGGATATGCCCTCGGTGGATTTTCTGTTGGCGAACCGATCGAGTTCATGCATGCCCTTGTTAAGGATCTTGGTCCGCTCATGCCTAAAAATAAACCGCGCTATTTGATGGGTGTTGGTACTCCCTTGGATCTGATCCTTTCGATTGATTCTGGTATCGATATGTTTGATTGTGTGATGCCCACGCGCATGGCGAGAAACGGGACCTTGTTTACTTGGAGTGGCCGGGTTTCTATCAAGAGACGAGAATATAGTTCTGATAGTTCACCTCTTGACGCCGAATGCGATTGTTATACCTGTACGAATTATTCCAAAGCTTATCTTCGTCACCTCTTTATGTCGGGAGAAATTCTCTCTGCTAGATTAAATAGCATCCACAATCTTCACTTTTATTCTACGCTTATGAAGCGAGCACGTGAGTCTATTTCCAATAATACATGGACTGAGTTTAAGAAGTACTGTCTAACACGCTTTGTTAAGAATAGCGAAGAGGCTGTGCAAGTACCACTTAATCATTGATTTTTTTAGAGTCTGACGACAATCCTTAAATCTTCTCTCATATTTTCTGTACTCACGGAGGCTATTTTGTTTTTTGTTGAAACTGCGTACGCACAGGCAGCGGCCGGAGAACAAGCTGCCGCGCGCCCGAGCTTTTTAGAGCAAATGTTCCCGATGATAATTTTATTTGCGGTACTTTATTTTTTTATTTTGCGTCCGCAGGCTAAGAGCGCTCGTGTGAAAGAAGATTTTATTTCTAAGCTCAAAGTTGGTGACAATGTGATCACGAACGGCGGGATCTTAGGAAAAATTCAGGGTATTACAGAAAAATTTGTAACGTTGGAAATTTCTGACGGGGTTCGTGTGAAAATGTTGAAGAGCCAGTTAGCGGCACCTTTTGCAGGCGAAACGAAATAGGAGAAGTCATGGAAAGTTTAAAGGGGCGATTTTTTATTATCATTGCCGTGGTTCTTACGGGATTTTATTGGCTGAGCGCAACGCTTTATCCTGATAAAATGGATAGGTGGTGGGTTGGCAGTAACAAGCTTGTTTACGGTCTTGATATTCAAGGCGGACTTCACATCGTGATGGCGGTTGACGTTGATGGAGTTGTTAAAGAAGCATCGACGCGCATGACTGATACTTTGAAAGAAAATTTAAATGAAAAGAAAATTGCTGTTGGCGAGATCACCGTGACTAACCCGAAAACTGGTGAAATGAAAGTCATGACGAGTGATATTTCTGGAGTAAAAAAATATATTGAAGACTTTTATGCAACGGAACTTCAGGTCATAGATACTAAAAGTGATCATGTCGCAATTCGCTATCTTGAAAATTATTTAAATAATTACAAAGAGCGGGTTGTTGGACAAGCAATTGAAACTGTACGTAATCGTATTGATGAATTTGGTGTGGCCGAACCAAGTATCACGGCACAGGGTAAAAATCGTATTTTAGTTCAACTTCCTGGTATCAAAGACTCGCAGCGGGCGAAGGATTTAATTAATAGGACTGCAAAGCTTGATTTTATGCTCTTGAACCAGGATGTCGATCCGGAGCAATTAAAAACTTGGGTCGCCGAAGCGGAAAAAAAAGGCGACTACTCTCTGGGAAAACTTCGTTACAGTGATTACATCGATAAGATCAATGCTGACTTGAAGGGAAAACTTCCTGAGAAAACTCTGGTCTATTTTATGAAAGATGAGAACGCACAAAACTTGGAAGCTGGAAAGCATCCCATCGCAGTTCGTACCGACGGAGCTCTTGGGGGAGATACGCTGAAAGACGCCTATGTTGGACGTGGAGAGTACGGTGAGATCGTTGTGCATATTACTTTTGATGCCCTTGGTGCGGGACGGTTTGCGAAATTAACCGAAGAAAATAAGGGCAAATACATGGCTATAGTTCTAGATAAAGTTGTTAAGTCTTATCCAATGATTCGCGAGAAAATCCCTAACGGTCGCGGGGTGATTACCATGGGAAGTTCCCGCGATGCTCAGAAAGGCTACGAGGAAGCACAGTTAATTAGTACAGCGCTTCGGGCGGGGGCCTTACCTGCAAGCCTTCAGCAGCTTGAGGAAAGAACGGTTGGTCCAACTCTGGGAGCTGACTCAATTGAAAAAGGGAAGTCTGCCGCAATTTGGGGTACAGTTTTGGTTCTTATCTTTATGGTCCTTTATTATCGTGTGATGGGCGTGATTGCTGACATCGCATTGACCATGAACCTATTTTTAACCTTAGCGGTTTTAGCTTCTCTAGGCGCGACGCTGACGTTACCGGGTATTGCGGGATTTGCACTGACGGCTGGGATGGCAGTAGATGCGAACGTTTTGATTTTGGAGCGTATTCGTGATGAGTTACGGCGAGGTAGCGGAATTCAGGCCGCGATTCGTGAAGGTTATAATCGTGCTTTCTCTGCAATTTTTGATGGTCACGTGACCACGCTTGCCACATGTATAGTGCTGATTTACTACGGCACTGGTCCAGTGCGTGGTTTTGGCGTATCGATGACTGTGGGTTTGATTATTTCTATGTTCACAGCGGTGTTTGTAACTCGCGCGTTTGTGGAGCTACTTGTTGGCCGTATGAAATTTAACAACGTAAAACTTCTGATGTAGGAGAAGAGAAATGAAAGCTGGTAATAAGGAGCAATCTTGGGGCCGATTTGATTTTATGAAAGTGGCGCCGCTGTTTACGGGGATTTCAGCTTTGGCAGTAGTCGCATCGCTGATTTATGTTTTAGGGAAAGAAAAAATTAATTACGGTATTGATTTTGCCGGGGGCACAGAGATACAAGTTTTATTTGCAAAATCCAATGTTAGTACAGATCAACTTCGTCAAATTGTTTTAAAAGCCGGATATCATGATGTAAATATTCAAACGCTAGAGGGAAAGACCGAGTTTATTTTACGCTTTGAAAGTCAAAAAGGAGCGACGGAATCTGATGTCGAAAAAGCGATGTCGACGCTAGCGGCGAATGTCTCAAATGCAATTATTAAAGAATTTCCACAGGAAGAAACAACGTCTCTTATCCGTCGCGTCGACACTGTTGGTCCCACAATTGGTGATGAGCTAAAACGAAATTCACTTTTAGCGGGCTTTTACAGTCTTATTGTTTTGTTAATTTATGTGGGTTTACGCTACGACTTTAAGTACTCCACGAGCGCAATTTTGTGCGTGTTTCATGATGCCATTGTTGCTTATGGGATATTTGTATTGATGGGCAAAGAAGTAAATGTCCAAACTTTAGCTGCGGTACTTACCTTAATTGGATTTTCCTTGAACGATACGATTGTTACTTATGACCGAATACGAGAGAATTTAGGGACACATAGAGATGCCCCTCTTGCGAACATAATAAATCTTTCCATCAATGAAATGTTGAGTCGTACCATTCTAACTTCGGGTACGGTTTTCATGTCTATTATGGCGCTGTATTTCCTTGCTGGCGGGGTCGTTGAAGATTTTGCATTAATCATGTTAATAGGTGTGGTTATTGGCGTTTATTCCTCAGTTTATGTTGCTTCGCCGCTGGTTTTGGTGTTTGAACGATTGCAAAGCAAACATCAGAAGGTAGCCTAGGAAATAAAAAAAGACCTATGAATACACACAAAAAATGCATCGTTTTATTGTCGGGTGGCCTTGATTCATCCGTGAACCTTTTCGAGGCGCATACTGCTTTGAAAGTAGAGTTGGTTTTAACTTTTGATTACGGTCAGCGTGCCGCCCGCCGAGAAATTAGAACAGCCGAATATCTTTGTAATAAATTGGGATTAAAACATAAGGCGATTACGGTTCCGTTTTTTAAGGACTTCACGCAAACGTCTTTGGTGAATGAAAAGGCTGAATTACCGACTGGAAAATTGGTTAACATCAACGATTTTAAGAATTGTGTAGAAACTGCGAAAAAGGTTTGGGTTCCAAATCGGAATGGGATTTTTATTAACATCGCCGCTGGATTTGCAGAAAATATGGGTGTTGACTACGTTGTTGTGGGGTTTAATGTTGAAGAAGCACAGACGTTTCCTGACAACACTCAAGAGTTTCTGGACGCGGTCGAAAAATCGTTGTCATATTCCACTGGTAATCACGTGAAAATGAAATGCTTTACGACTCGAAAAAACAAAACTGAAATCGTGCGACGTGCTTGGGAATTAGGGATTAATCTTGAAGAGTTGTGGCCATGTTATGTGTCCACTGAAAAGTGGTGCGGTCAATGTGAGTCTTGTATGCGTTTTGATCGTGCAATTAAAGATGCTAAGGCCTTTAAAGTCTTTCGCGATCTCGAGATATGAAAACATTTTGGAGTGACGTACGTCTTAAATACGACGGCAGTCAGCTCCGCTCTCAATTTGCTGACACTCAATTTAAAATTAGTGGTGATTCTATAGTCGCCTGGCGTGGAGCTTGTGATGTTACCTTGGAGTTTATGGTGGATGGTGAAGATCGCGAGGCCGGCGCTAAAATCTGTGGCGACGACATGATTCATTTTATCGTTGAGGTTTCCAATTTTAATTTGCTTGGAATCACGGCCCTTCAGAGATTATTTGCCGCGGTTGCAAAGGACGTAGTGGCGGCGCTAAGTCCAGAGAAGAGTTTGGTGGTGGACTTGAGAAGAGAAGGTGATGACTTATGGTTTGGCAGGAAAAAACTCTCTGTTAGCGTTGCTACCATGAGTTCGGTCTCAGCGATGATGCATTTTGCCGTGGATGTAACAAATGCTGGGACTCCCGTCCCTACAATCTCACTAGACGATTTTAAAATAGACTCCTATGAATTTGCGCGAGTTTTGTTGGAGCGATTCCAACGGGAATTTTTAGGGCTGTATTCAGCAAGTGAGAAAGTCAGTTGCGTAAAATAAGTCTCAAAAAATTAGTTCGCAGCCGAGCGACTTATATTTTGTCATTTCACTTTTGACGAGCAACTTAAATTTTTCAAACTCTGAATTGCTCTTAGGCTCGCCGTCACGCCAAGGAGCAAAGCTTTTATAGGGAGCAAAGGGTTCGTAAGTCGCGTTATACATCGAATCCCAAAGTAATGGCCCATAGGGAGACTGCGCTTTTGATTTTAATTTTATGACAGTGATAGATCTAGAGTTAAAGTCGGCAATCAGTTTTTCGTCAACTTCAGAAACTAGCGCCAGGAATTCATATTGAATTTCCGGGTGATAGGCTTGCAAATACGCTTCAATCAAAGTTTTTTGTGCAAGGTAAGATTTGCCGCCCAAACTGAAATCGACAAACACGAGTTTTTTCTTTTTCTGATGTGGAATCATGGAGTCAAAATAAGAAAATACTTTATTATATTTGTTGATATCTTGGACCCGGTCAAAAACATTCATTTCAGAAAGTGGTAGGTAAGAAACGTTACTGAGGTTAAGGTTTTTTAGAAAAGCAATAAGCACGGTTGGACTTCGTCCAATACCTATGATTTCACATTTATCCTCTTGATATTCCTTAGCTATCTTTATTGCGATTTTCTTGGTTTCCTGAAATTCGGCATGAGAAGGCCGATAAAAGGCGGAATCAGCCAATGATAGCGAAATAATAAGAGATAAAACGTTCCACAGCATGTCAGTGCGGGCATTGCAAACATGGGGCCTGAAATTGATCCCTTATGTTGTGCTTCGGCTTATGTTGATAAACCACAGGGGCATAGAAAAAATTAAGAAAAAGCACGGAACTGCAATCAAGCAAAAACCCGCCGAGTAATGATCGATTAACTTTCCGATGGGATAGGCCCCCATGGGCACTACCACACTAAATCCAACAAGAATCATTGAGGTCAGTCGACCCCGGAAACCCTCTTGAATATAAAGTTGCATATGGACTGTGAGGGCTGAAAAAGAAAAAAATGCTGCAAATCCAGCGATCGTCATGTTGAATATAGTCAACCGAAGATCGTGATAAGCAGGAATTATTGTCGTCGACAGAATAAAAAGCGGAATGCCCAGGCGTAGCCATTTAATTGGCATTTTGGGTTTTATCAGGGCAAAAGTCATCGCACCCACAAGCGAGCCAAGTGCTGGTCCCATAAAAATATAACTAAATTGTTCCGGTGTGACTTGAAATGTATCTTTGATGTAAATTCGGAAGGTGACAAGCAAAGTGGGAAGAAAAAATGAAAGACAGAAAAATAATTGTAAAAGTGGGGCCATTACTTTCGCATCTTTAAATAAAATACGGAAGCCTCGTGATGAGGTATTGGTGCCTAAATACATGTCCTGCAATTTTTTTTCCTTAAGAACTAAGCTTGTGGCAAATGCCGGCCCAAGAAAAGATAGTCCATCAAATAATATTACGAGCCCAGGCCCACCGATCCCCATGAGGACTCCCGCCAGTAATGGTCCAACGGTTCGTGAAGCTTGAAAATTCATTGAGTTGAGAGCAATAGCCTGTTGCAGGTCCGTT
This sequence comes from Proteobacteria bacterium SG_bin7, assembly GCA_002083485.1. Lineage (GTDB taxonomy): Bacteria > Bdellovibrionota > Bdellovibrionia > Bdellovibrionales > SG-bin7 > SG-bin7. The sequence continues at coordinate 55,234 of LWDK01000057.1, forward strand.
GAGGGAACGAGTTTCATTGAAAAAGAAAAAAATGCGGGGGCATCAAAAGCGACGATGACTCCTTGGATGAAACTAAAAACTACCAAGTGCCATAGGGCAATGGATCTATATTCCACAATGAAAAATAGCCAAATCGAAAGTAGAAAAAGCAGACATTTGGCAAAAATCGACGCCCATAAAACTTGGCGAAAGCTAAAGCGGTCCACTAAAAATCCGCCATAGAGTGTAAATATAAGTGCCGAGACACCACCGGCGAGCATGACGGCTCCAACTTCATGCCCTTTTCCTAAGCGATCGACGATAATCCATGTTCGTGCAATCTCAAAAGCCCAGCTGCCTGTATTGGAAAAAAATTGACTCACAAACAAGGTCGCAAAAAGACGCGATTTGAGAGGAGAAAATCGCGTATGAAAAAAGGATAACATATCAAAATTATTGCCTAAATATTTTAAAAAGGCTATGTCTTTGAGTTCGGCTTTAAAGGAGTGCGTATGACACCAAGAGTAAGAGAAATTCTGAGCTGGTATGGTTCAGACAATCCGGGGACTTTAGCAAATTTAGCGAGACTTATGAATCATGGCCGTTTGAAAGGCACAGGGAAACTTGTCATACTTCCTGTTGACCAGGGCTTTGAGCACGGTCCGGCACGAAGTTTTGCCATGAATCCTGATGCGTATGATCCAAGTTACCATTTTCAGTTGGCGATGGAATCTGGCTGTAATGCCTATGCAGCGCCACTTGGGTTTATCGAAGCCTGCGCGCGAGATTTTGCGGGCGAGATCCCATTAATTTTGAAAGTGAATAATTCAGATGTGCTTTACAAAGAAAAGGCGCCGATTAGCGCGCTAACAAGTAGTGTAGAAGATGCGCTTCGTTTGGGGTGTGCGGGAATTGGTTTCACCATTTACCCCGGGTCTGAAGTGCGCAAAAAAATGTATGAAGAAATTGCTGATGCCGCTGCCTCTGCAAAGAAAGCCGGGCTTGCAGTTATAATTTGGAGTTACGCCCGTGGCGCAAATTTAAGTAAAGCAGGAGAAACTGGAATTGATGTGATAGCGTACGCTGCGCATATTGCGTGTCAATTGGGTGCTCATATCGTGAAAGTAAAACCACCAACGGCGCACATTGAACTTGAAGAAGCAAAAAAAGTGTATGAATCGCAGCATATTCGTGTTGCCTCAATGGAAGATCGTATTCGTCATGTTGTACAATCTTGTTTTAACGGACGAAGAATTGTGATTTTTAGTGGGGGGGAAGCAAAATCAGCGGAAGATATCATCGCCGAAGTTAAAGGTATCGCCGCCGGTGGGGGGTTTGGAAGTATTATGGGAAGAAATGCCTTTCAACGCCCGAAAAAAGAAGCGATTCAGTTGTTACACAATGTGATGGATGCTTTTAATGGAAAATAATGAACGTGAAAATCCTCTGCGTGCGGAGAAAAGAAAGAAATTGCACGCCTTGCGCGAAAAAGGTGTGAATCCATTTCCCTATAGTTTTGAGCGTACGCATTCGGTTTCTGAGCTTTTTAAAAATTTTGAATCTAAGCTTGGCCCTGAGCAAAGAGCGGAAGGCGTAAAAATTAAAGTTGCAGGACGCTTGATGACCATGCGTTTGATGGGCAAGGCGGCGTTCTTTCATTTCCAAGATCAAACTGGAAAAATGCAGGGCTATTTTAAGTCAGAAGAAGTAAGGCCCGAAGATCAATTGGTGTTTGATCATCTAGATATCGGTGACATTATTGGTATTGAGGGTGGCCTTTTTAAAACAAAAAAAGGCGAGCTCAGTGTGCGGGTTGAAAAGTTAACGATGCTTTGCAAAACGCTTGAGCCCTTACCAGAAAAATTTCACGGGCTGACGGATATTGAGCAGAAATATCGATATCGTCATTTAGATTTGATCATGGATGCAGGCTCACGAAAAGTTTTCGAGACACGGTCTAAGATTATTCGCGAGATTCGCAGCTTTCTTGATAAACGTGGATTTCTAGAGGTTGAAACCCCCACTCTCCAACCGATCTACGGTGGGGCTGCGGCTTATCCCTTTTCCACGCACCATCGTGCTTTGGACATGAAACTATTTTTAAAAATTAGTCCTGAGCTTTACTTGAAACGCTTGATCGTCGGTGGTTTTGAAAAGGTTTATGAAATCGGTAAGAACTTTCGTAACGAAGGTATTGATCGAACTCATAACCCTGAATTTTGTATGCTAGAGTGGTATGAAGCCTACACGGACTACAACTATCAAATGAAGCAGTTTGAAGAGTTGATCGCGTATGTGGCGAAAACGGTTAAAGGTAGTACGAAGGTAATTTTTCAGGGAAAAGAAATTGATTTTACACCACCATGGACACGGCTAACAGTTTATGATGCCATTAAAAAATATGCCGGCGTCGATGTTGAAAAAATGGATGTGAAAGCGCTGTTTACAGTGATTAAAGATAATGGCAGTGATCTCGAAAAACCCACGACACATGGTGAAATGGTCATGGAGCTTTTTGATCAGAAAGTGGAAGAGCATTTGTGGCAGCCGACGTTCATTACGGATTTTCCAGTAGAGACTTCGCCGCTCACGAAAGTCCATCGTGGGGGAAAACGCGGGTTAGTGGAGCGCTTTGAACCTGTGTGCGCTGGAATGGAAATTGGGAATTCGTTTTCGGAATTAAATGACCCCGAAGATCAGTTGGCACGACTTAAGGAGCAAGAGGCTAAGAGAGTTGTAGACGAAGAGGCTCAGCCTATGGATGAAAACTTCATGCATGCGATTGATGTCGGTATGCCGCCCACAGGAGGCGTCGGTGTTGGCGTCGAGCGGATTGTGATGTTACTTACAGATTGTCCAAGTATCCGTGACATTATTCTATTTCCGACTATGAAGAAGGAAAAATGACTTTGAGGTTTTATTTCGTCGTTACCATTTCGATTTTCAATTTTGCCTGTACCCAGGCACCCACAAAAACCTATGAGAGCCAACCTGTTTATCGCCACGGCGGTAAGGCAAATACAGATAAAGTGGGTTCGATTGACCCCATCGAAATAAAACCAGAAACCATCGTTTTGGATGCTCGTCCCCCTTTTATATATTCTTTGTCACACATTCCCGGTTCAGTGAATTTGGGTTGGCAGGAGTTCACAGAGACCAATTTAAAAAGAAAAGGAATTTTGGTTAAGGATTTATTTTCTAAGACACGACGGCTGGCGCGCTTGGGTATTGGTCTTGAGTCAAGCGTGGTGGTTATTGGTGATGGTAAAAGTGGAAAAGGCGATGAGGCTCGTTTGGCTTGGACACTCCGTTATCTGGGAATTAAAAATGTGGAGTTTGTCGGTAAAGATTATTTTGATCAGGCACGCTGGGTAAATGATAGAGTCAAAACTCCACCTAAAGAGTCGGCGCCGATGTGGAAGCCAAGCTTTGACACCTCACTTCTTGTTTCTAAAGAAGAAGTAAAAAAATTTTTGGTGAAAAGTAGAGATTTAAAACCTAAAGATTCTAGTAAGGTCGTAGAAGGTGAGATTGGCGCCGAAAAGATGACAAGGAGCCGGCTTAAAATTATTGATTGTCGAGACTCTAAAGAGTACTTATCGGACGGTTTAAATTTCTCACCTGATGTGGACATCGTTAATATCGAGTGGACAGAATTTATAGATGATCAAGGTAGACCCGATCCTAAAATAGTAAATAAACTGCGAAATATCGGAATTGGCACTGGTGGGAGAATTATTGTTTTAAGTCAAAGTGGTATTGAGTCAAGTGTGGTGGTAATGACTCTGTTAAAATTAGGAATTGGAGAGGTAGGCCACGTTGCTGGCGGTATCGATGAAATCACAGGTAGGTTTTGATTGCCGCCCCGAGTGGTAAGTTTTTTGGGTTTTTTTGCAATTCTCATTTTCTGTTTTTTTCTGAGCTCTAGTCGTCAAAAAATAAATTATCGTACAATTCTTTGGGGAGTATTTTTTCAGGTTATTGCTTTTGTTATGGTGATCGGCATACCGGCTATTGGTTATGACGGACCACTCCGGTTCTTATTTGATGGCGCCAATAGGGCTGTCAACGCCGTGATTGCGTTTACAAACGAAGGTACTAAATTTTTGTTTGGATCTTTGGCAGATCCAGAAAAATTAGGAATTATTTTTGCCGTTCAAATTTTACCGACAATTGTTTTTACGGCGACAGTGATGGCTGTACTGTACCATTTGGGGATCATGCAGAAAGTCGTACGTCTTATGGCTTGGGTCATGTACCGCACTATGAATGTGAGCGGAGCGGAAAGTTTATCAAATGCGGCAAATGTTTTTTTAGGACAAACGGAAGCCCCTCTCACCGTAAAACCTTATCTAAATAATATGACTCGATCGGAACTCTTAGCGGTCATGATTGGAGGAATGGCTTCAACGGCCGGTGGAGTGTTGGTGGCCTACGTAACTTTTTTAAAGGACATAATTCCCAATATTGCGGGGCACTTAGTGGGTGCCAGCGTTTTGTCGGCTCCAGCAACATTTGTGATAGCGAAACTTTTGGTGCCAGAAACTCAGGAACCTGAGACTTGTCGAAGTTTGCCAGCCGACTCAGAAAAAATGGATGTTAATATTTTTGAAGCTGCCGCCCGTGGCGCGAGTGAAGGTTTGTATTTGGCTTTGAATGTTGCGGCAATGTTACTTGCATTTATTGCATTAGTGGCATTGATCAACGGATTATTTTCACTTTTTCCTTACCAGATCACTTTGCAGAAATTATTTTCATGGATCTTTTATCCATTTGCCATCGCCATGGGGATTCCCTTAAATGAAGTTCCAGCGGCGGCAGTACTTTTGGGCGAAAAAACTGTGTTTAATGAATTTGTGGCTTATGTACATTTGGCAGAAAATAAGGATCTAAGTGCCAGAACGGCGACTATGTTGGCGTATGCACTAAGTGGCTTTGCGAATTTCTCATCTATCGGAATTCAAATCGGCGGCATTGGGTTACTCGCTCCAAATAAAAAATCTGAAATTGCCAAACTGGGTCTATTGGCGTTAATAGGCGGAAATTTAGCGACCTTTATGATGGCATGTCTTGCAGGAATCTTATTATGAATTCAAATCTCTATACAGAAGTATCCAATAACGTTCGCATTGAAGTCGAACCGTCGTTTGTTAAGGAACAATCCAAGCCTGAAGAAGGGTACTATTTTTTTGCATATCGTGTACGTATTACAAACCTTGGTGATATCCCTCTTAAATTATTGAGTCGACACTGGATAATTCGCGATGGGTTAGGAAGACAAGAAGAGGTAAGAGGAGCAGGTGTTGTTGGTGAGCAACCAATGTTAGAAAAAGATAAAACCTATACTTATACGAGTTTTTGTCCGCTGACTACGCCTACTGGAAACATGCGTGGATGGTATTTTCTACAGGATATTCGTGGTAACGAAATCAAAGCAAAGATTCCGGTCTTTTTTTTGAAGGATCCTTCACGTTTTAACTGAATTCATAATAAATTTTTATTGGCAGGGGATGTATAGCGGGCGGAACGCCCGGCCCCGTGGCGAATTAAAAACTTTTTAACAACCATTTCCGTAAGTTCGCGCAAAGCCGTGCGCGGACTAATGCCAAGCAATTTCACGATGTCGGCGCGTGATATAGATTTTTCTTCATTTCTTTGAATATAATTGACGATTGATACTTGGCGAGGAGTTAGATTTAGCTTACGGTCTTCGATTTCGGCAGGTACAACAAATTGCCAGGATATTTGCGGAGAGATGCGGTAGCGACCAGCATGAATTTCTATTGGCACAAGGTCTCTAAGGCGCTTTATATTTATGTAAACCAAAGGATCATGAGTATGGGGTTCATAATTGTACCCCCAAACTTGGCGGATAATTTCTTCTTTGGAAAGGCCCTGCTTTTGTGCCCGCGCTAAATGATTTAAGAGTAAAAACAATAAAGATTGGCTTGATAGAGGCAAGGATTGCCCCTTGAAAAGGACTTCGCCTGTTTCCTGATTGATGGTAAGGTCAACTTCAGAATTTTTTTGTTCTAGACTTAACTCTCTGCGGTTGTTTGAAATTACTAAATATAGTGTTGAAAGCTGATTTCCAATTGCGGCTTTAAAGAAATCTTGGATGGCTACGCGATCATTGGCCTCTAGACCTTTTAGATGTTCTAGCCATTGAAGTTCAAAATGATTGTCACACACTACGAGTAAACCTAGGGAAATTGAATACAGGCGCATAAGGCCATTTGCAGAGGTAGTTTCGAGCGCATTGACAAGGTCCTGTGCCGATTCTTCCGGAAGCCCCTGTGAAATCTTCAGATAGGCTTTTGTAATTAAAAATAAAGCCTGCTTCCAAGGACTAGCTTTAGTTTTTAAATCATCTTCTAAATGTGACAACAGTTGTCGCGCAAAAGGAATATTACGGTGGCGAAGTGCTTGAAGAACTTGTGTTTGAAGGCCGCGTGCGCGCTTTTCTGGAAAAAAATTATAGCCGCTTGTCGCAAACTCTAAATCCCGGGTATATAGCTGTCTCATAAGATTTTCTGAAAGTTCACTGCGTAAATCATCTAATACTTTACGTAGCCCGGAAACGTTATTTTCATTTAACATCTGGCGAGCCATCGACAATCGGTACTCGCCATAACCTGATTTATTCTCGTAGCGATGGGTGTTTGAGAGGGCAATTTTTGCCGTGCGCAGGTAACATAATGATTCAATATTGTTTTCAAGAGTGAGCTGATCGAGTTCATATTGGTAGGCTTTGTTGCTAGAGATCAATTGACGAGCAAAGTTACTGTAAATGTTTGCGTCGATAATGTGCCCGATCTCGAGGGCACTGCTTGCATAAATTTGCAAAATTTCGATACGTTGAAAAAGTGTGAGGTGGGGCATATCTAGCAGCGGTTTTGCCTCTTTCATAGACTCATTGTAATTTTCATTTTGATTTAGAATTCGACAGCTATGTATTCGAAGGGAAAGATTTAATGAATCAAAATGGATGTGGCGCAGGCTATTTTGAGTTAGTCTCAACCACTCATTTTGCATATATTTATTAGAGCTGGGAAGTGCTGACATAGCAGCATTGTAAGCGACGACACTCATTCGGAAATAGTTTTTTGACTTTTCAAAACAGTCGTAAGCCATCGTATAAATTTCAATTGCCGTGGTAAAGGACGAGGCGAGAAAGTAAGACGAAGCCCCAATATTATAGATTTCTCCCAGAAGGTTCTGGTCCGTAACTTGATTTAGGACAGAAATAATTTCACTTTCAAAAATCTTTATACCCAGAGTATATTTTCCATCGCGTCGAAGCCTCATGATCTCCAGCGCTTTGATTTCCAGATCTGACAGATTTAAAGACGATGGAAGCTGTTTTCCTAGTAATATATAGGCGCGCGCGCGCGCGAAGTGATTTTCTAATCCCAAACGAAGTGAAAGCTCGTAAAATCCCGAGTCAAAGGCTGTTTCGGCAAGCCCTGGAATGTTGGGGTTAACTTCAAGCTTTTCGATTCCTATCCATACACAGTTTGGAAACCCACAGCGTTGCTGACGTTTCATTCCAATTTCTAGAAGTTGGATTAAATCTTCTGAGATTGATTGACGTATTTGTTTAAATTCATCACTTAGCTTCAAGTCCTGCGAGAGAACTTCAAATGTCCCAAAACCATAAAGCTCGGGATTTAACGTCATCTTTTGCGAGCCATAAAGAAGATCCGCGAATTCTTTATTTATGAGATTCGCTGCCGCGTGCGCTTTCAGGCTGCGGTCGTCAAGGTCTTCAAGTTTGAGACGGTCCTTTAGGTTTTGCATTCTGAAAACACTAGTCCCAGATTGCAAAAATCCAAATCAACATACGTGCCATTTTTTGCTCCAACCTAAAACACCAACTTCAAGTTTTGCGCCATCCTTTGGCGCGATATATTGGAGTCATTTCATTAACTTTTTCCAATTTTTCTCTTATTTTTGTCACTTGGTGACGTAATTAAGGAGCCCTCCGGATTTCTTTACGTCGTTACGCTCTGCCTCTCTCGCTCCATCTTACAGAAGCTCTCTCTCGAATTGCTCTCGAATCTCTCTCGAATTAATTACGCTAGTCTCAACCTCGAATCTCAGTCTAATCTTAATCAGGTCGGATATGTGGTATCAGGTCAGATATGGATCCATAGTATATTGT
>LWDK01000058.1 GCA_002083485.1 Proteobacteria bacterium SG_bin7
GCGGCTTGGAACTATCTAAAGTATCTGGGTACTAGGAGTTGGGATGAGAAGAACAAAGGTGATGTGTCTAACCGGTGTAACAACTTCGGTTTGAATTGGTGTCCTGATAGTGATTTTGCGAAGCTTGGTCAACCGGCGGCAGGTCCGCAGTTCTATACTAGTTCGTGTTTGTTTGCCGTAGCTTCAAAAGACAGCTTGTTTTGGAAGCTGGTGTTTTGGAGTCATTGGTTAGTGATGGGCGGTTGGTACTGGGCGTTTTGGCCAGCGATCTATCCTAAAGACGGTCTTTGGTACATCCGAGACGTAACCATGAAGATGCTGTGGGTTCATCGAGTGATCTTCGGCAACGTGTGGTGGGTGAGACTTCCTATGAAGTTAGTCAACGATACAGTGCCGGTTAGAAACGATTTATTTGAAGCGATGCTTGGTAATAAACCCAGTGACATGCCTGAGGTTATGCACGCCTTCTTCAGTCAAGAAAAAAGCGCCTCTTCTTCAAAGGCGCTTTATGAAAGTAACTTAAGGGCTAGTGTTTATATCAAAGCGGCGATCAACAAGATCTACGAGCTTAGCTCTCGCTAGGCTCAACCGGCCAGTTGACGGCTTGAAGATCAAGAGCATCGAGCAAAGACATATCAGCCTTGTAAGGCTCCGTGATATCGAGAAGGGCATTACGGTAGTTTTTAAGCTCAGTTTTTTCACCAGCAGTCCAAGCATCAAGAACAGCGATGTTGACCAATTGATCAACACGAACAAGCTTAGGCTCACGCAATTTACGTAGTTCCTCAAGCTTAGCTTCACGAGAAGCTGCAAGCTTTGCTGAAGCTTTAACAGCATCTTCTTCAACCGCCAGATGAGCCGGAATAACGAGTTGAGTCTGAGGATCTAGAGCTTCCGCTACCTCGACTACTTGTACGCAATCGGCGTCAAGCTCTGCTGGAACTTCAAGGTGCGCTGTTTTATTAGCATCTCCCCAAGGTCCGCCGTACTTGTGTTGTTCAGGCGCAAGAGCCTGATACTTACTTTGGATCTGTAGACTGACTTTGTCTACGATGAGAATGGTTTTCATCTTTGTCTCCTTTGGGCTAACTTTGCCCTTTGTTTGTTGAGCCAGCAACACTTCTAAAAAACCTATCTACTAAGTAGACAGAGGAAATGCCTAATGCAGTAAAACTGGTTCCACGCTGAGCGATACCCATATCACCATTAATGATATAATTCTTCAGCTCTTCAGGTCTAAAATTGTGTGGCGTTTTAATTCCCATGGTTATCCTCTAGTAAAGTTCAAAGTCAAAACGCAAACCACGAGCAAATTCGACAAACATCATCTGATTTGTGACGAAAGGGGTGGCGCTTGCGTCTAAATAGACAATAAAAGTATTGGGGTCAGCCGCTGCCGGTGCAGAAAAACCAGTTAAGTTTGCTGAAACTGCTGCAAAATCAGAAGTTCGTCTAAAAGTCCAACTTGTAGATCCGTCAAAAGATGTAACAGTAGGAGTTATTCCTTCTCTTGGCGCTACAGGAAGTACCAGAGCACCCCTAACTTGAGAGGTCGTTGCAGCGGTAAATATAGGAGATTTATTACCTCCGATTCCCACTGCCCCCCAAACGTAGTAGTAGCGTTGACACAAACGAAACTCTTGAAGAAGGGAGCGTCCGGCTAAACAAAAGTCTGGGTCTGCTATCTCACCTTGTAAAAGGACACATTGAGCTACGTCAAGTGTAGTTGCTGCAACAGCCCCCACAACCGCTACACTAATCATAAAACCTAAAGACTTCATATCGTTTGTTACTGGTACAGTAAAAATAAACTTCTGCCAAGAAGTTGTGGCTGTTCCTGCGACAGTATTCAGTATAAGTGTACTAGAAGTGAAATTATTTACAACACTAGGAGTTCGTACTTGCACACTAACTGCGGAAGTTCCGCTGGCAACTTTTGCCCAAAAAGAAAAAGTAAGATTTGCTTCCGTAATATAACGAGAAAAAACGCTTTCTACTTTTTGATTAAGTCCGATCAAACCAGAAGGACCAGTTACCCTAGCAAAAAACTGAGAAGATAAATTAGGTCCGCCGCTTTGTCGAGAGTAGTTGGTAGTTACACCAGAGTGGTTTTGCCAACGATCCGCAAGATACTGATTTCCAGAAGGTGTAATAGAAGTCCCTCTTTGCCAAAAGTCAAAGTTACCGTTTATCAGTAGATTACTATCGAGTCTATCAATTCGTGGTGCTAAGCTCATACTAATTTATCCCTTTAAGTCCACTGGGTAGTAGGTTCATGCTGCGGCAGCTCTTCCAACATCACCCACGTGGTATCAAATGCGCCGCTGCCTTCTAGCGTTGCCACGCTAAGCACAGTAAAAGAAAACACTACTGTGGAAGCCGTAGCAGTAAAAACAGCAACACCGGTTTGAACAAATCTAGCGTTCGGACCAGCTCCTGTTGGCTGATTTTCTACTCTTAAAATAGTGTTACCATTGTGGTGAGCCAAAAATCTTCCAGCGTTATCACCAGCAACAACAGATACTTGAGCAGTCACTCTATATCTTTTACCTACTTGTAGGGAATTGAAGCGGAGAGAAGTTATGTCCGAAGTATTCACAGAAATATTAGAAGGTAAAGTTTTTGTTTGAAACGGTATGCTGTATTTATCTTCTTTATTCTGCTCTAGCGCAATTACTCTATCACCAAACTGTCTAAGATCAACTTGACTAGGATTAGCTTGGAAATAAGTTTCAGGCTGTCCACTGACATCGCTCAAAACCTCGACAACCTTATCAAGCTGTCCGCCCAAAGCCTCGATGTTAGCCATCATGCTGGCACTAGGACGCTCAAAGTAAGCGCCGTTAGAAGTCACGATGATGTTGTCGGCTTGGTTGACTGGTGCCGTTTTGAACCTAATTAAAGATCCCAAACCGCCACTAACCGGCACTTCGATATAGTTACCGTCGTTCACCAAGCTGTTACCTTCGCAACGAGCCTGAAGCAAACCGTTTCTATAAACCTTCACCGCACCGATCTGCTGTGTAGGATACTTGTTAGTCTCAAAAGGTGTACCTACCGCAAAGTCCGTAACTCCTACTGCCAACTCTCCTGTCGCTGCGATTGCTTCACCGTCAACTACCAGAAGTTCGTTTCTAGGCATAGGGTCTACGACACCTACGATGATCTCGTTAGGCTCAAGAGTAAAACCTGACAATTTAATTAAGGTATTACTAGCAACCGTGTAAGAGAGGAAGTCCATGAGGACGCCTCGGAGTGAAGAGATCAGAGTGAGGTTTCGACGGTAGAAGTAGATGTTGAGCCCAGTGAGAGTAGAAGGAGAGGGCTGAACAAAGCCTTGCGAAGAAAGCTCCGAAGGAGTAGAAAGGGAGTTAAGATTAATTGAAGACTCGCCGCCAGTTGCTTTGTGAGCGAATACGACCTTGGTAAAGCCTACGCCAATAGACTTTTGGGTCGTTACGTCCTTTTTCCTGAGGGAGAGTGATCCTTTTCCGATTGCGCTCATGTGTAGTTCCTATTTTTATTCTTTAGCATAGTATAGCATGGCTTAGAGGTCTTTCAAGGGTGTGTTTGACCAGGCTAAAATGGGGGTGCTTACGGCAGACTGAAAAAAGTCCGAAGTGGCCGGTGTTACCGGTAGCGATGCGGCCCACTGAGCCGTACTGTTAGCAACTCTAAAGGATATCGCCGTTGCCCCAGATCTTTCCGCACTTAATCTATATTGGAAATTTGAAGCGGAGTTGTCTATGAACATAGAATCGCCATCTAATGTATTTAGCGGATTTGCTAGACCAACGGAAGTCATTTGTATATTAGTGGGAGTAGACATTAGGTAAGTAGACGTTCCAGGAGAAAATCCCGAACCTATTTGAAACCCAAAATTAAGAAGGGCATACGCTCCTTTTCTAGTCCAAAAGCCGGTTATTGAAGTTGTTCCTAAAGTGGGATTTGTGCCTAAACTCGTCCACACTGGCGTGTACGATATAGGCAGACTTTCTGGTGCCCCTTCGATATTAACAAAACTGCCAAATGCTACAGGAGACATGCCATCGGCATAAAATGCGCCAACTAAAATAGCTTCAGGAAAGCTGACTCTGTAAACCGAAGGTATTGAAGTAGAGGATGTAAGAATCACATTACCGCTGTTAATTCGCATGTACAAAAAGTAGAGCGTGTTAGCAGTTAGACCTGAAAGCGTATGACTGTAAGAAACTCCGCTTAATACAGCCGTGATAATACCGCCGCTATGCGAAAGAGAATCGGGGATTAAATGTCTTTGCTTTGAAATTCCTGATCTTTGAACTAATGGCATATTACAAATCCTTTAGGGGAGTGTTGGACCACGCTGCAATTCCAAAGGTGGTGTCCACGTTTAGACTATACTGGGCAACTAAATCCGCCACAGCTAGTACAGAACCTGATAATGGTCTAATTGGAGTAAGCGTAGTTCCATTAGACACAAAATACCAATCGTGCGTATCTGCGCCAGGTCCGCCCTTATAACCACCACCAGACGCTACAAAAGTTCCAAAGTTTCCATCAGAAGCTCTGTTAGAAGTTCCTACGATTCCTGAAGGTAATCCCAACATAATTCCACCAGCAGCTCCTGTTGCAGTTCCTCCAGTACCATTACGAAAACCAGCATACATCTTTAACTGATTGCCAATTCTCTGCCAGTAACCGTAAGGACTTATAACTCCGGTGGCATTTAAAGTGATATTTCCGCCACCAGAACTTTGCAAGCTAGGAGAGTAAGCAATTTCTCCAGACATAGGAATTCCATCTATATTTACAAACGCTCCAAAAGCAGGTGTTGCATTACTATAAAAAGCTCCTACAAGTTTCCACGCCGTAAACCCAGCAGGACCTGAGGAATTTACGTTAGCTGAAAATCGAAGCTCGACAACCCCGCTGTTCAAAACAGCGTAAATCATGTACAACGTATTGGCCGTCATGGTCAGATCAGTTGCAATCGCACGAGTTAAAGACGTAGTCACGTACTGTTGACCGCCAATCGTCAAACGAGAAGCTGCCAGAGTAATAGAACCTGCTGAGTGCGAAAGTAGTCCAATTTTATCTTCAAAAAGTTTTTGTGGCATATTTTATTCCTTAGAGTTCGGCGTCTGCAACCCAATGTGCTCTAGCAACTTGATTTGCAGTTGCTCCATCGGCTGATAGGTATGCACTTCGTTCACCTAACGAATCAGCAATTTGCACTCTATCAACCGCAGCATTTAAATCTCTAACTCGATTAGCTACACCAGTATCAGGAGAGTACGCAGTAAAAGTGTATGTAGCAACCCTTTTTGGAGCTTTAAATTCCGCCGTAAATCTTGCTTGGCTACTGGCATTTATCGCAGCTTGTATTACAGAACTGCTGCTAGTAGGAGTTCCTGGTGTAACGTCAATATCATAACTTTTTTCATAATATCTTTGACAAGCAAATAACTCACTTGGAGCATCTTCTCTAAATAATCTAAATGAGGAAGCAAAGTCGCCTTCGTTTAATATTACTTGCGCAAACTCAACTATGTTACCGGCTGACTGCGTATTCGCTGTAGTAAAGTTTACTCTCAAACCGTTTGCTGAACCGTCATCAGGAATTGTGAACGTCAAAGAGTGTCTTACCCACGAAGCAGTTGGCGCAACATCTAAAGTAGTAATGTTGGTCCACGTACCGCCAGTAGAAGTGTCGGCGGTGGCATTTCTTTGAACACGAACCTGAATATTTCCACTAAAAGTTCCACTAGTACGGATCAAAAAAGAAACTGTGCAAACCTTTCCTTTGATTGGATCTAACACTCCTGACTCAATTGCTTGGAACATCTGCATAGCACCAGATGCCGCAAACGTAGTCCGCCAATAATTCACAGAGCCTTCAGGAGCACCTGCTGTTTGACGGCTGTGTGTATTCGCTTGAGTATTATCTACTCTCCAGCGATCTGCTCTATAAGAGTTGTCAAAAGTATTGAGTGACAAACCTCGCTGCCAAAAATCGAAGTTACCATTAATCAAATAGTTTTTTCCAAATCGTGCGGAAGCTCCGCCTTTGGGCGTAAATCCTGATCTAGCCATTATGGTTTCTCCGCAATTTTAATATCATGTGTTGTGCCGTTCCACTCAAGATAAACCTCACAAAGCTTACCGTTACTTGAGCGAAGTAATAAACCTTCTCCCGCAGCCGAACGATCAAGCGTAGGATCTTCTGAGCCTAGACGATTCTCGGAAAGAAGAAGGGCGTTATCATCGGAGTTATCAAAAGCTCCGCCTAAATTTTGATCAAAGATCAAGACAATCTGCTCGCCTGGAGCCAGGAATTGCCCTGAACTAAACACGACTTTGTTGCCGCTTAGCGTAAAAGCGCCGTAACGGTAAACAAGACCGGTGTTGGCGTCGTACACTTTAAGAAGATCAGGATTAGGTTTGAACTTCGTAAGTGTAAACTCGGTCGTGTTCAAATCACCTGAAAATCTAAAAACCTCAAGATTCTTAACTCCAGTTGCAACTGGTCCGGTATAGCCGTAGTAAAGCGCAAGACCTGCAAGCTCACGATCAGCCGCACTTGCAGTAACTTCAATCTTAAGAGTTTGAGGACGACCTTCGAGTCGATAGTTAAGAGCTTCACCAGTCAATCCCGACCAAGTAGTTCCGTTATAGATTCTAGCATCAGTGCCAGTACCACCAGTTCGAGTGTTCAAGCTGATCTGCGTAACACCCGCCGAGAAACCAGACTTATACTGAGCGGAAGTTTTGGCAACCAAGTGGTAACTTCCGGCTTTTAAGATTGCACCGAGGGCGATGTCGATAGCGTTCGCACCGGCGGAAAGATTAGCGATCTTAATCAAAGCTGACGTGCCTACGATCTCACCTGGGTTTCCAGAATTATCACGTGCGATCTCAAACCAAAGATCACCAACAGGTGAGCCGGTTTTGTTCACGGTGATTTGATCAAGAGCTTCAATAACACGAGTATCACCAGTCAAGGTGAAAGGCTGTGATAACTCTTGAACAGTAGTAGCGTTTAGAACTTCGTTTGCTGAAGTTCCGTTGTTGTTTTGAGAAACAAGCTGATCTGTTTCTTCATCGAAGAAAAGCACTCCACGGTAAGTGTCCGTAGAGCCAACTCGTTCCATTGTTACGGTCTGATAGTTAACACCATCACGAGTAACTTTGTAAGTGGCAGCCGTATCAATAGCTCCAGCTTTCCAGAAAGCCATAAGCTCAACACGGTCAATATCACGCTCTTCAAGCTGATACTCAGCATCAGCCATCTGAACAGATGTAAACTTTTGACCTGAGCCTAAAAGATAAGTTTTGTTGACTACGGAATAAACTCCGGTGGTGTTTCCAACATCAGTTAACGTTTCTTTATCATTTGCAAAGATGATAGGGGTAACAAACTCAAAAGACGAATCACTGAAGTGTTCTTTGACACGCTCAAGCAACTCATTAGCGTTACCGCTTCCACCTGCTCCACCAACTCCTACGAACTGATAGATGCGAGCGTTGGTGATGTTTTGGATAGTGCCGCCTACGTTTTGTAGCGACACATAGCCCAAAGCCAACGTGCCATCTGGTGCGGGCAGCGCATTTGCTAAAGCTTCAGTAGCAGCTTCATCACCAAACAATAGATTCAAATCATCGTTAGCATCAAGATAGATAGTAGCTTTTCTCCAGTTACCCGAAGCAAGATTCAACGTAGTGTTGTTACCAGGAGTAATGGTTACTGTTCCGCCGCTTGATGCAGGAAACACGATGGTACCAGAAGTGAAGTTAGGAGTATCAGCTCCCAAAGCTGCAACGGTTCTAGATCGAGAGGTGATTGGATTTTGCACTCGGCTTGCGCCAACGTTCAAAGTGAGAGTAGCAGGATCTTGAGGAAAAAGGTGAAAAGGCGGAGTAACTTCCGCATTCAAAGAACGAATCAAATCGTCCAGCTCAGTATTAGTAGCCAGCGCAATTCGATTTAAAACGTCCCTTGAGATTATCTGTCTTGCATCAAACTTCTGTGACATTATTTGCCTCTTTTTATCATATTATCTTTTGCCCACAAAGGTTGCAAATTCGTGTAGTGGCAAGCTTTGGCTAAATTTTCAGCATTCGTTAGATCAAATTTACACAGCGGAATTATATGCCACTGCCCATAATTATCCCAAGTCATTCCTGAATAAAACTTTTGCTCTAGGTGTTGCTTTAAGTCTACGATAGAGCAGCCCAACAATTCAAGTGTTGATCCAGTTTTATAGTTTCCTTTTAGTGCATGACGCAACCTACTTCTCAAATTAACTCTAAGTCTATTCTGAATAGAGGACCGCTCCCAAGAACGCCGATAAGATAAATAAGCCTCTTTACGCAGCTCTCGACGTGCCATAGCCTTTCTAATCATCTCTGAAGCATTTTGCTTGTAGTAAATACGCAAACAGCTTATACATCTAGAGTGAACGCCGTACTTACCCCCAGGGTGTTTATAAAACTCCTTTAGCGGCTTTTCTTGTTTACATTTTTTACAAGTCTTATGCTCCACGAGCCTTCCTAAATCTTATTCTGTCTCCAGGTTCTAGATTAAAAGTAAACTGCACCTGGGTGCGAGGCGGAGACCCTACAAAAGTATAGTCTACCACATCGTCTAATACCTGACCATTAAAGTACACTTCCAACTCTTGCCCATCATAGGTACCACTGCTAGGCAAGGTTACGTTTGTTCCGGCGGTGATAGTAGAAGCAACATCTATAGACTGATCGTAAATTGGTAAAGAAGCAGCTTCTTCGACGCTTCTCGGTATCCCATTCACAAGCCTTAAAAATTTACCCATGCCATCACTCTACCTTACAAGCTAACGATAATCAAGTCTTAGTTGACGCCGTTGAGCTGCATTGGCATTGTCAAGATGCGGTTAACTGCCTCTATCATGCCGACCCGAACAACTGCCGTATCTGCCGCCGAAGGAGGAGTTACGCTGAACGCTCCCGCAGTAGTCAGGTAGACAGGTTTACCTACATCCGTGGACGAGAAGTTCGTGTCCGAAGAGCCCAAAGTATGCGAGCCCAACAAGATAACGTTCAAGTTATCACCGGCACTTACAGCCGAGGTAGAGAGTGCAATTCCAACTACGTAAAAATTATCATTCGCCGAAGCGTTGTTATCGGCCTTATAAACTCTACCAGCGGTCTCGCCAGTTCTAGCCATACGAACCAGGAAGCTAGTATTGGCTGCAAAGCTTTCACCAGCCACCATAGTTTTCTGCATCAAAGGCGAGAAGGCAACTGCAAGAGCAGAACCGTTGCCGCCACTCAAGCCAGCACCAGCAACATCACTGCCAAGCTTAGCAGCAGTTACCGAAGTAGCCGCAAGCTTTTGAGTCGTAACAGCATCGTTCGCAAGCTTATCAGTAGTAACGTTCGCATCAAGAATCTTAGCTGTTGTTACAGAATCCGCAGCGAGTTCACTTGCTGTAATACCAAGAGCCTTAACTCGAAGACCTGAAGAGTGACGTTCAATGGTTGAGTTATCAACCTTTGCACGCAACTTACCGGCATCACCAGGAACGTCAAACTCAATTCCTGCATCAGTGTCAAGTTCAATTGACAGTACGTTACCAGACTTAAGAAGTCCAGCACCAGCAGTGATGCCAGCTAGACCGCCAAACTCATTCCAAGTAGAGCCGTCCCAACGCATGAAGTAGTTTTGATCTCTGTTCCATACAAGGGCACCTTCGCCGAGAACTGAAACATCGTAAGCAACAACCCACGCTGTACCGTTGTATTCAACGATATCGTTGTTACCGACTCCAGAGATTGAACCCCAGCCAGCGTGCAACGAACCAGTTCCTGATTCAAGAATATAACGCTGTCCAGTAGCAGCAGCGGGAAGTCCAGTGCCAGGAGAAGTCGTAGAAGCATCTGCAACAAGGGCGTTGATATCTTTTTGGAAATCAAGACCTGCAAGAGCGGCATCAAGTTGTGAAAGATTAACGGCGTCGTTTGGATTTGTTCCGTTAGCCAAGTTGGTGATCTTAAAGTTTCCAAGCGAAAGATTGGCCGACATTGCTCGGCTACCATCTTGTAGAACGGCTTGGTTTACGTCTGCTAGGTTTACGTTGGCATCAGGAATACTAACAGTACGAGTGGTGCCGGTTGCGACGGCTGCGACTTGAAACGCCAACTTTTTAGTGCCGTCCAAGTTGTCAACAACTCGGAAAACGTCGTCAGCTTTTTCGTTGCCAGCAGATGTCAGTGCCGCATCAATACCTTCAAGGTGATCTTGAACTGTTTGACCGGCTGCGGTATAGTTCGCAGGGGTGTTGTTTACACCGACTCGGTCCGCACCTGAAGTTGCTCCAGTAGAGCTGATCTCAGCTTCAGTAAAATATCGACCATCATGGTGGTGAAGTGATGCAGAGATATCACTACCGTTTTGTAACGACACTAAGTTGTCTAAGATGGTTTTGGTCAACTCAGTAGGAGAAGAAGCTCCTACCTTAAGGCTGCCTACGACCAAGGCATTTTGTTGTAGGTCAACGTTCCGCTGAACGCCGTTTACCAACCTACTTAAAATATTGATATCAGCCATTACTCATTCTCCTCAATTTTGGCAATCTGGACCGAAAGACTAGCCTTCATGCCATAAACTTTCAAAACTTTATTAATCTTTTCAAGAGCTTCGGTTTGAATCTGAACAACCTTATCGCCGATCTGTTTTGACAGTTCATCAGCTCGTTCGGGCGTCAGCTTATTCACATCAACTTTTCTAACTCGCTCTTCCATAGTATATCCTTTCCAAGGCTAAAATTTTGCTATAACTGACCCACAACTCGGACGTTTACCATCAAGTCTTTTAGTAGGGGATTTGCTTGATTCTTGGCCACTATCCCAACAAAGATAACAAAATCACCTTCGACAAAACCGCCAACTCCAATAGAAGGTTTTACGTTTGTCAAACCTCCGGTCTTTGATACGTACAGCGGATCTCCAAAAGTTCCTGCGGTAGTAACATCCTCAAGACGCCCTTGACTGACTATAGCAGTAGACGAGCCGTTTGCCACGGAGCTTTTGGCAACCCCAATACAAGCTAAAGCCTGAACCTCAACCGAAGGATCAATCTTTTGAATATTTCCAGATGCGTCTAACCTGACTGGGTCAGTTTTATTCAAAGATACTCCTGAATCGTTAACACGCTCAGGAAGTTCTGAACTTACTGCCCCTACGGTCAGAATTTCGCCTTTAAGTCTGGGATTATAAGTCATTAGATGATGTCCCAACCAGACCCATTAGAGATCAAGGTAATACTTTCATATTGGATGGTTAAAGCATCAGTAAGGTTTCCATCAATCAACTGACCTAAGCTGGTAAGAATATTTACAGCATTTCCAGACGAATCAATCTTCTTGATGGTATAAACTTTTCCGACAACGGCGAAAGCATCTGGCAACGTAATATTTCTAGGGGCCAAGGCAGCATCAACTCGTAGGTGATCGTCAGTACCTAAAAGCGTATAATCGGTAGCAGTTTGATTGATGTTCTTAGCTCCGCCGCCACCACCTGAAGCAGAGATAACCAACGTGTTAGCAGTCTGAGCGATACTAACATTCGTACCGGCTACCAGAGTTCTAAACTCCAAATCAAAACCAGTCTTCTGCTTAAATACTTGAGCACCACCGCCCACGTTAGACGCAGTGTTTGCCTCACCAACAGAAGCTCCGACGTTGAAACCTCCCAAAGAACCAACTCGGAAGATCAAGCGATCACCGACTACAAGCTCCTGAAGAATTTCGATTTCATCGCTCAAGGTATCTACAGCTCCGACCTCATCCCAGTCAACTCCAAGTTCTAATAGTTGACCATTTAAGTAGACTGACAATAAGCCAGCACCTACGAGGTATTGTTCTTGAACGTTAGAGTCACGAGAGTCCAAAGGAATAGTGATAACAGTAGAAGCCGGAACTGGTCCGGTGATCTCGTTGTCGTCAGCAGGTGCGCCGGATACTACGACCATTACCTCTTCGTAAACGTTCGTATCAAGCATCGTCCCGAGAGCGTTAATGTTAGCCGTATTTGCAGAGATCGCAGCTACTAAAGTGGAAGAATTTGTAAATAGGTTGCCGAACAATAAAGGATTAGGAAAAGCTGTGTAAGGAACGCTTGTTGCGGTTTCGGGATCAAAGCCTAGAAACTGCTCAAGCGATTCGGGAATTTGGTCTGTGACCTCGATGGATTCGCCTGGATCAAGCTCGCCCAAACCTCTGACGTAAAGTTTAGAGCCTTCTCGAAAAGCGAGCCAATACGATTTTTCGTCAAGCGGTACTGAACCCAAAGCTGACACTCGATAGTTAGCCGAAGTGAGACCAACGCCATCGTAGGTAGTGTCCGCATAAGGACTTGGAATTTCTATCCAAAGAACTTCTTTATCTGCGAGAGCGATCTGACCGCCACCGCCTGATTGACGTGTAAGCTCAAGATCTACTGACGTAGAGAAGATACGGAGATAAGCAATGACATCGGTTTGAAGCGGAGACATCGCATCATCGGTAATTTGAAGGAAAGCGCCGTCCCATGCAAAACGAGCACTGCTCGTAGCACCAGAAAGAACAGACAAGTTAGGATTTGCAAAAGCACCTGGAAACGATACCGCAGGAGCTTCGTACCAATAGGTCGTGCCCTTGATCTCTCTCAGGCCGTCCATCACCGAATCCATCCATTGCTTGATATTCTTGATGTCTTTATCAGCACCGGTGAAATTAGTAGTCAAAGGCTCAGTTCGAGAAGACCAAGGAAATGTGAAACCAGGGTTGCCATCTCGACCTAGTCTGAAGAAAAGATTCCGGCTATCCTCGATGGCCGTGATAATTCCAGAGCCGTTGACTGTAACTTTACAGATCTTGATCTTGTTGGCGTCACCGGTAAAGTTGGAGGTGTTGATTGAGAAACTAGGCTTCAAAAACACATAAGTATCAACGATTTGCGAGAACTCTCCGCCCGCACCGCCGTTAGCAGTAGGGTCCCAAAAAGCCCGAGAGTCAGCTCCACCAGTATCTTTTTCGATAGTAAGTTCGACGTAGTTGATGGAACCAGGGGTTAAGGCGTCAGTAGAAAGATTGGCAATACTAGGAGCGCCGATGTAAAGAACACCGTCATCTTGGCCCAGCATACAAGATGAGTTGGCAATCACCAGCGAAAGAGTATCAGAGCCGATACTACCAGGGGTAGGAGCGAAGCCAGAGATTACGAAGTTGTTGTTCGACCAGACGTTTTTTTGAATAGCCTTAAGATCAGCGCAAACGAAGTCCTCGATATTCCTGTAGTCAGGCAAATCGAGACGCTGGTTAGGCAATATGCGGGTTTGCTGGAGTAGAGCCATTATTTTGTCCTTATGCTGTTTTTATTATACAGCAACAATTTTATCATGCCCATGCGTCAGTTTACTCTAAAACGTCAAGGGCGGCAAGCCTGTACGACTTCCTACCACGTCTGGGCTATCACTGGGCCGACAACCCTGACATGAACATTCAAACAACACTTCTGGAAACTCAACTATGAAGCGAACTACTACACCGGCAGCCAAAAGCTTCTTAATCAAGTTCTCAGCCGCCGTCCTAGCTTCTTGAGTACCAGTAACATAAACAGGGTAGTCATCCCCTGTGATCCTAGGTAGCGTGGGCGTATTCACCACATAGTTTACGGTAGTCCCAGGTGTATGCGTCTTTTGAAATACATAAGAAGCATCAATTAGCAATGTTGAGTTATTTGGTCGAGAATTATATCCGATAGGACCTTCCTGATCATTTCGACCAAAGTTCAAAAGAAACTGGCCTGGTTGATTAGGGAAGTCTGAGGCGTCAGCGACGGTGATGGTTGGACTAATAATCCCTTCATCAACCTGAAGCGTGGTCTCAGAGACGTTACCAGTGACGGTAAACAACTGCCCAGTAGGATCAAAAATATAAGCTGAAGGATAGTTAGCGATGATCAAATCAGGATCTTGTTGCAACGTTGTGCTGAAGCCTAACAGAGTGTTGGCGGTTCCGCCGGTAACTTGATACTCCATTGAACCTTCAGTGGTGCGCAGCCCAACTCGATTTCGTCCCAGAACACTATCGCTAAAAGCATGAAGGAACGTCAACTGAGCATTGATAACACGAGCTACCTCTTCCGCAGTTGCGGCAGTAGGATCGGCAAAGTCAGTAGCATTTGTAAACGTGACTGCATAAGG
>LWDK01000059.1 GCA_002083485.1 Proteobacteria bacterium SG_bin7
TCAAGGAAAAGTGTACCTTCTTGGGCTTCTTCCAAAAGGCCACGCTTTCTGCCGATGGCGCCTGTAAAACTTCCTTTGGCATGACCGAAGAGTTCACTTTCAAGAAGATTTTCGGGAATTGCGGTACAATTAATTGCTATAAAGGGATGTTTCGCCCGGTTTCCTAAATTATGAATGGCGCGGGCAACGAGTTCCTTTCCGGTTCCGCTTTCGCCAGTAATCAGGACATTGGCGTTGGTCTGTGCGACCTTTTGAACGAGTTCAAACACGGCCTGCATAGGCTGACTTTTGCCAATCATATGTTCCAGAGACCAAGTTTTTTTAACTTCGGTTCTTAAAGTTACATTCTCGAGTTTGAGATTACGATACTCCAACGCACGATCAACGACGAGTTGGACTTCATCGAGTTTTAATGGCTTTACAATATAATCATAAGCGCCGACACGGATGGCATCGATTGCGGTTTCGATGCTACCAAAAGCGGTAATGAGTATGATTGGGGTGTTAGGAATGATCGCCTTTAATTTCTTAATGAAAGTGAAGCCATCCATATGCGGCATTTTAATATCAGAGATGATGGCATCGTAATGGGCACTTCCCTTTTCAATATGGTCTAAAGCGGCAGTGGCTAGGGGATAACTCTCGACACCTATGTCCCGAGCGACAAAGTAATTCGTTAGCATTGAACGCATATCAATATCGTCGTCAACGACCAGTAGTCGTGGTTTATGATTTTGTTCCATCGGAACTCCTCCTTTGCTGATGCATGATCCAGACGGGTATATCAGCATAACGTACAACTTGGCGGGTAATACCACCGGTCATAAGATTTTCAAATGGTCCAGAAGTTGTGGCCATTGCAATAAGATTGGCCTTTTTACGTTTTGCAACTTTGAGTACGGTATCCAGAACCTGAGTTTGGTCCTCAGCAATTTCTGTTGTAGTGTTTACTCCATGGCTCTTACAAATCTTGGCCCAAGCACCAATTTGTTTTTCTCGGGATTTCTTTATGCGCTTCATTTCTTGGGTATAAAAGTTAAAAGCGACGTCGGAGAGGCCTTCGTATGCCAAAGTTGCGTTCGTCATGCTTCCTTGTAAACCATGAAGCAAATGAATTTTGGCGTTCATCAATTTTGCGACAGGAAGAAAGGCATTTAAAGTTTTTTGGGAATGTGAACTTAGGTCTGTAGGGTAGATCACGTTTTGAAAGCGAAGTTTGGCTTTGGTTTTTGGATTTACAGTAATTATAGGGATTGGGCTGTACATTAAGAGTGTTTCGGTAAAGCTTCCTAACCAAAAGCGGGGTAAGCCTCTGCGTCCTTGGGTGGGTGAAAATATTAGAACGGCGTTTCGACCTTTGGCGTAGGTCACAAAAGTTTGAATTGTCCCGCGACGTGTAAAGGCATCGTCGCAAAGAACTCGACCCGGCAGAAAGCGTTTTGAACCGAAACTTTGTAATAGGCTATTAAGTTCTCGTTGGGCGATGGTTATGTATTCCGATTTTTCAGGTGGTACGAAGTAGTCGATGGGCAAATAAAAAACGTTAGGGCTTAGAATGAATACGGGTTCAACTTTGGCTCGCAGGATTCGCGCCAAATTCTCAACATAGAGAGCCGCCCTGACATGTTCGGGAGTACGCCCATGAAATGGATCGAGAGCCCAAATAACAATTCGTTCTTTTAATTTTTTTTTCCTTTCCATATCACCAACTCATATATTCCGGAAAACTCTCCCACGGTAATTCGCGGTGTTCTTGGGACTGTGGCCCTTTCTCCAAGATTTCGCTTAACAGGAGCATGCCGTCTGTGGTCGTAAAAATTCCGATAATCTGGTCTTGTTCATCAAGAACGATGGCGCTTCCGATTCTTTCGTGAGCCATGGCGCGTACGACTCCGGCTATATTGGCGCCTTTTTTTACGCAGTAGGGCTGCCGAGTCATCACATCCTCAACGAGGAGCTCGCCAGGGCCGCGGAAGCTACCTGCTTTTTGTAGATCGCGATCACTAACAATACCCACAATTTTACTGTTTTCGATGACGGGTAGATGGCGGATGCGGCACCCCTCCATAAAGAGTCCCGCCTCTTTAACAGTCATTTTTCTATTAGCGATATAAGGGTGCTTGGTCATTGATTCGCCAATTAAACTTTTATAGGCCATAGTTTTCCCCACATGTACTAGGAAAAACGTGCAATCCAGCGGCCACTTTTGCTCTATCCCAGTACTGCTAGGATGAAGTTTTAGAGAACTGTTGGCACGTTCTCGACGTCATAAAGCCCCAATGTTAGTTACGCTTGCCGTCGAGCTTAAATTGATGCAATAATTTTTGAGTACCTCACTTAAGGGATGGCATATGAAATTAAAGTTAACAGTTACTGTCTCATTTCTGATTTGTGCAATACTTGCGTGCGAAACAAATCCCTATGGAAAGAGTCCTGACTGGGGAAATCGTATGCAAGAGCTTTCCAAGACACTAGCGAATTTGCTTCCTTTCGTGATGTCGCGAGATGATTTCAACAAAGAAAAAAATTTAAAGTTCATTGATGAAAATGTAAAAAATATGATGGAACTTGCCCACGCCATCACCGTGAAAAGCTCCGAGGATTCTCCCGAAGCCGATCCATCTATCAAGTCTTTGGCAAAGAATTTTGAAATCGATATGGCAAAGGCTTATGACGGTCTACAAACGGGACACCGAGAGTATTCTCGCCAAGTTCTAGCTATGGCAACAAATCATTGTGTGGCTTGCCACTCACGTTCTCAAATGGGGCCAAAACTAGAGAGTTTAAGCGCAAATATCGACTATCAAAGTCTATCACCTTTTGTTCGTGCCGAAGTCTATGCAAGTACGCGGCAATTTAACTTGGCCATTGACGAATATAATAAAATTATCCATGTAAGGGAAAATATTGTTGAAATACCATTTGAGGTCGAAAGAGCCTTAAAAAAAGTATTAGCACTTGAAGTTCGTGTTTTTAATGACCCTAAAAAAGCTTTGCTTCTCATGAACGATTTTTTATCGCAAACAGATTTGCCGCATTTTCTCAGGCGGGAGGCAACGATTTGGCGTGACGATTTGATGGCGTGGGAAAAAGAAAACCATTCGAAAAAAATGAATAAAATAGACTATAAGAAAAATATAGAAAAATTAATTTTGTCGGCGCAGTTAAAGAATACCAGCGGTGAGCGTGATGAGCCCTTTATTAATTATCTTCGCGCCACGGCATTAGGACATGAGTATCTCAATAAATTTAAATCCGATGCGATGTACTCAGAAATTCTTTTAAATATGGGGATTTGTTACGAGTCGCTGCAAGATTTGGGGTACTGGACCCTGAGCGAGGATTACTACAAACAATGCATTCGCGAGACTCCGCATACGGACATTGCACTTCGCTGCTACAACCGGTTAGAGCAAAGTATTTATTTAGGTTATACGGGCAGTGCAGGAACGAGACTTCCCCCAGATATTAGGACTGAACTTAAGTCTTTTAAAGAACTTGCCTCTATCGTCCCTCGCTAAGTGAATTTAGGCTGTCGATAATTTTCGATAGGGGTTGGCCGTGGCCGGCCGCATTGCGCGCGTGTTGCTTCCAGTGATTAGGAATTGAACTCTTTCCATCCCAGAGTGCTTCTCCACTAATTGATAAGTCATTTTGTGTCACAGGTCGAGAATCTTTGGTTGGAGTCCAGATAAAATCGGGATGAAGTTTCTTGTGCCATTCTCCGCCGATGACAACTCCTGTGGAGTTTAATTCTAAATCATAGTTATAAAGTACGGTGCGAATTTGATCGAATTCAGGACCGTCATTTTCGCGATGATCTGGGCTTTTCTCCATTCCGTAGGTGACTTCCATTGAGATGCCGACAATAAAATTAACTCCACGAGCCCGATAGCGAGCGAGTCGGTCACCACCCATTTGACTAATATGGAGGGCCGCACTTTTTAAATTTGGAGATAATGAATTTGTACGCGGATTGAAATAGCGGTAGCGATAAGAAATCAGTGGCTGATTCCAAACCTGATAATCCCATGTCGAATCCATAATAAAGCTTCGGCGATTTAAACCAAGACGATTCACAATAGCGCGATGCCAGGTGCTGGGATTTGTATCACGACAATCTGGATTTACGGTGCGCCCGACCGCATCTGTACGTGGACTTCTTTCGTTGCAGCGGCCACCAGCGCTGAGAATATTTAAGCGTGTGTTTGCCCAAAGAAGTGTGGTGAGAGCTTTAATGTCAGAAGGGTAAAAACGTATGGTTGTTCGACCATCAAAAGCGATGACGTCAACGGCGCGTTTAGGACGTGGAGCGAGGTAGGATGCTGGGGCCCAGCCATGACATAGTCCCATCCAGGTTTCGACGTTTCCCGTTTCTTTAAAGTAACTAGCGCCGTCAGCCCACGAACTTGCCGTCAGCATTCCCGCAGTCCTGTCGTAGAGAAGATCATATTTTTCAGTTGCACTTAAGGAGTTAATTTTGCCGGATGGAAAAAAAATATAAAATGGGTTTTGTGAAATGTATTTTGAATTAACTTGCCAGCTTTGCGAGTTAGGAAATCCAGGATCGGCGTAGCGGGCGGCGGCACCACCACGGTAATAGGCCCAATAATCGTCGGACCATGGCTTCACATTTGCTTGTCCAGTTCGCAATTGATCCATAGCTTGAATCGTTTCTACATACTGAGCATCTTCCATGAGATCACGATCAGCGTCGTTAGAGTTAGGTTCTGAGTTCGTAATGATGTTAGAGTCAACGGAGCGACTTCCTCTCCACGGCATAAAAATGTGTCGCCAAGAAAACTTTTTTTGTGGTGGCGTATGAGAGAATTCCCTAGTGATAAGCCTACCAAAACCATTCTTTTTTAATGGAGGAGTTTCTTGGTAGATTGTTGGGTTACTAGAAAGGTTATCCAAATCTTTTTGTACTTCTTGGTTCGAAAATACATATAAAAGTCTTTCTTGGGCAAAAAGCCTTGTATTAATTTCGAGTAATGAAAATAAAATAAAAAATAATACCAGAGCCGAGGCTCGGAGACTTGCCAGCATAAATCCCCCCTAAAAGTTCAGAGAGAATGCAAATAGAGTACCGACAGCCTAGAAAAGGCGTCGTGGAGCCTATCAATAATTTCCAAATAATAATTTTTTACAGAGGCTGTTTGCCCTTCCACGGAGGATTATCGCCGAGGACGTCTCTAGCATTGCGGCCGAGCTCAACATTTCTGTCCCACTCTTCGTTGAGATAGATAAGTTGATCCTCCGGGGCGTCTGACGCGTCACTCTCCTTGGGTTCATAGCATGAGTCGGAGGGTACATAAGAGTTGGCCTTACAAATAGATAGTTTCACCCGCATTGGATCATCGGTCATGGTTTTGACCCAATCAAGAAGCGGAAGTGGCTGATAAGCATTGATGGCGGCGTCGAGAACAAAAACTTGTTCGCCAGTACGTACCACGGGAGCCACGTGATACCACCAACTGACTTTTCCAGTTGGAGAGTTCTGGGTTTTAACGTTAAGGTCACCAAAAATGAAAACCTTAGACGGGTCGGGGATACTGTCTTCGCGCAGTTTTGTGACCATCATTGCAGCCCTGGCAAAGCAGCCGTCATCAGGATACAGCCAAGAGATACGGCGTAAGAAATTGGGATCGTCTTTGGTTTGGAGAAAGCGAACGTCTCTTAAACTAAAAAATAAAGATAAAAGGTCTATAGATTTACCCCACTCCGTTGCGACACGAGTGTCGAGTTTATCAATTTTCACCGCTGCTTCCTGGGCATTTTTTGGGGGACGAGTTCCTTTTACGGTTTGGTAGGTTTTAAAGTGGCGTTCATAAGCGCTTTGCCAGGTTTCTGTGGGTTTACGGATTGCTGATTTATAGTCAGTTGGCGAGGTAAATGCTGATGTTACAATGAAAAGGAAAGTTAATGTAAATCCCGAAAAAAAATTTTTCATTTAGCCCCCAAAATTAAAATTATTTCTAGTATTTTAATTCTAAGATTGAGGAATGGATATCTCTAAAGCTCCACTCGGGAATTCCTAGCCCATGGTGGAGGGCACGGAACCTTCTACACGTCGTTTGAGTTCGGCGTTTAATGTATCAACATCTAGACCTAAAAAAACACTTGCGTAGACGGGGTAAAAGAGTAAGTAGAAAAGCGGTAACCCATAAAAGAAAAGCGGTAAGACTAATAGGATTAAGAGACTAAGCAGCAGTATTGATAAACAAACACCTAATATCAGAAGCGGGATAATATTCTTAATAGCTGCGTCTATTGAAAACGTGATGGATTCACGAAAACTCATTTTATGAAAAGTCATGAGGGGTACTGCAAAAAGCGCAATCGGTGTAAACACTAGACTTAAAAGAAATGAGGCAAACGGCTGGGTTGGTAAAAATAAACTGTTAAATAGTGTATAAGCGAAAACAAAGCCGATGTAGGGAACAACTCGCGAAAATAGTTCCTTATCTTGAAGGGCGATAAAGAGTTTCATGAATTCTGATTTTTCAAATTTCATATAGTCGGCGCTAATCACAAAAATGCCTGGCACTAAGAAACTTGTAATAATTCCTAAAATTGGTCCGCCAATAGGACCAGCCCGTAAGCCGATAAAGTGAGTCAGAAACATGATTGCTGTGACTCCCAATGTCTGGGGATAGTTGACCATGACAAGCTTAGAGGCTGTTGAGATCCATGCGGTGCCATAGTGATTAGGAACCGCGCGCGCCGACAGATTTTGCATATTCCTCCTTGAGGCAATATGAGCTAGTTTAAACTCTTCGCATTATGATTGCAACTTTTTTACCCTTGGAAAACTCGAGCGTTTATTATACCTCTTTTAAGAGGAGAAAACATGATAGCTGATTTACGTTTAGAATCTTATCTCAATGCGGTAGATAAAGCTTTGGGAGATACCCCGATTAGCCAGAGGGCTGAAATTATCACTGAAGTAAAAAAGCAAATTTCGTTGGCGCAAGACAAAGATCCGAGTGCAACGACCGATCAAATCCTGGGTTCCCTCGGTCAACCCGAATCCCTGGCGAATCAGTTTCTTCGAGAAAGAGGGTTGCGGTCAGTTCCCCTGCCGAGCAAGCCCTCGCGCGGCCCTATTATAAAGTGGTTGGTCATTGGGTTTTTAGGGACTGCTGGAATCTTTACTTTGTTTGTAACTGTCTTAATTTTCAAATTTTTGCCATTGATTGAAGTGAGTGAAAAAGGCGGTCATATAAAGGTTTTCGGTGGAACGATTGACTTCAATGATTTTGATAAAGATGGATTTTCGACTTGGAACAAAAAGGGAATGTTTAAACTTGGACGCTATCACAGTATTGAAGGGGCGCGCCTTGTTGATCCGCGCGTCGTTGATAAGATATTTATTCCTTTTAGCAATGGCGAGTTTGAAATCACTTATAACCATCTTAAAAAATTTTCTTGGGATTGCAAAGCCGCCGAAGGCTCGGATGCATTTTCTATGGCCACCGAACAGGATCGCATTTTGACCCTGAACCTTAAGAAAACGAAGGGCGTGAAATGTGAGCTGAGTCTTCCTGCGGAGACTCTTGTCGTAATTTCTGGTACAAACGGCGGTTTGGAAATTGAAAATCCTCAAGGTCCAGTAGATATTCAGCTTGAAAATGGCTCCGTGGTGGTCGAACCTGACCTTCGAAAAGCCTATAATTTTGAAATTAAGGTTCTAAACGGAAATGCCGACAGTTTCGACTCTACAAATGCAACGAATGCAATAAAAATAAAGATAGATATAAAAAACGGCTACGTGCAAAAGGGCTAATGAACTGGGAGACGGAAAAAGTTTTTCATGACGGGGATAGCTTTTTTAAAAGTGTCCTTGAATCTATCGATGGCGCAAAAAATTCGGTGCGTCTTGAATATTATATTTTTTCTGAAGGTGTATTGGCCTATCGATTTTTACGGGCAATTCAAAATGCTGTCGCTCGAGGAGTTAGGGTTGATCTTGGGCTTGATGCTATCGGAACTCTAAGGATGTCGACGAGTTTTTTTAATGAAATTGTTGCCAGCGGAACTAAGTTTAGAATCTATCACCCCTTACCTCGGATTTTTTTTCTTTTTACTTCTAAATTTTGGCGAAGACTTTTTAGAATTAATCAGCGCAATCATCGCAAAATTTGTTTAGTTGATGAGAGAATCCTTTTTGTCGGGGGTATGAACGTTGATGATTGGCATTTGATAGAAGTCAAAGGCAAAGAAGCATGGCGAGATTCTGGAGTTTGCGTTACAAGTAAAGATCTATCTATTTTGACCCGAAACTTAGAGGTTGTTTGGCATAAGAAGAAAAAAGAAACTGATTTCGGCGAAATTAAACTTCCTATTCTATTAAATGATGGAAGATTTCGCCGACGTCGCTTAAACCGTACCTTTATTTCTCGCATCAAATCGTCAAATCGACGGGTCTGGATTACAAGTCCGTACTTTACCCCACCAGCACGTCTGTTACTTGCTTTAATAGACAGTGGCCGGAGAGGGGTTGATACGCGTCTCCTTTTACCGTCAAGGGCCGACCATTTCTTTTCGCGTCCAATGAATGGACTTTTTTATCCAATGCTACTTAGTAGTGGAGTAAAGATCTATGAGTATACCATGACGACACTCCATGCGAAAACTGCGGTTCTTGATAATTGGGTGCTTGTTGGCACGAGCAACAGAAATCATCGCAGTTTTTTTTATGATTTAGAGGTTGACGTGATACTTTCCTATCCAGATTCAATTCGTGAAATGGAAAAGCAATTTATAGAGGATTTGCGTTTTTCAAAGGCGGTGAATCTCAAAAAGTGGAATGAGCGGCACTGGATTTATCGTATTTTCGAAAAAATTCTCTGGTTGGTGCATAAATGGACTTAAAAATTTTGTCTTTTAATATTCATAAAGGGTTTAATAATGTGAGGCTTAAGCCAACTTTAGACCTTTTAAGGAATCAAATAGCCAGTGAACACTTTGATATCGTGGGGCTCCAAGAAATTCACGGTGAGCACCGTGATCACGGCAACCAACTAGAAAAATTGGCGGACCGTGTTTGGCCAGAGTTTGCTTATGGTAAAAATGCGGTGACCACAAAAGGTCATCACGGCAATGGACTTTTGAGTCGTTTTCCCATAAAAAAATGGGAAAACTTAAATATCTCGGGTCATAAAATCGACCAACGCGGGGTACTTCACGCAGTGCTTGATTGTGAGAGCAGGAATCTTCATGTGCTTGTTACTCACTTGGGGCTATTTCAGGTCTGGAGAGAAAAACAGCTTAAAAGTGTTTGTCAACGCATTGAAAATCATATTCCCGAAAATGAACCAATAATACTTTGCGGGGACTTTAATGATTGGAATGAGTTTGCCACCGATTTTTTGTACGACACTCTTGGGCTTAATGAAGTTTTTGAATCCGAACGTGGAAGACATGCGCGCACGTTTCCCAATTGGTTGCCCTTTTTATGTTTGGATCGAATTTATGTTCGCGGTTTGAAATTTTTCTCGCCACAAACATTGAGTTCAAGAAAATGGCGAAACCTTTCTGACCATTTGCCGATTTCCGTAAGGGTGTCCTGGCCCTAAAAGTGCAAAAGAAAATATAAATGATAAGGGAGTCAGACGATTATCGAGGTCGAAAGATTCGTGAGGTACTAGGCCCTTGTTTGTAGATTATCCTTGAGGTAAAATTTCCCAATGTTTTTAATGAAGAGCCCCCGCTTTTCGTCTTGGTTTTTTTTATGTTTCTTTTTCTTAGGTTCGGCATCCTCTGCTTGGGGAGCGACTATTGAGATTTTAAGCGCAGAAGTTGCCAGTGACTCTTTTTCGAGAGATTCTTTAGCCGATTGGCGGCAAATTTTGGCGGGTGAAAAATTTCCGGCACTGAAAAATTTTGCACCCCATGCAATTTTAAGAATTCAGCCTTCGCGCCTTCAGGCACGGTTACTTGCGCAAACATATGAAAAAAGCAAAAATGGAGAAGATAAAAAAGAGAATCACGATCTCCGATTTGCAATCTTGAACGAGCTGGTTAAGACAAATTTAGTTACAGTCATGGATGACTGGCAAAAGGAAGTTACATCCACGGAATTCAATTATGATGAACGGCTAATTTTAAATTTTTTAAGTCGCCGTGACGGTACCATGCGTAGCCTCTACAAAGAAAGTACCCTGGTGAAGGCAAATTCTTGTAGTTGGGGTCGTAAGGCCTTGAAAATTGAATTGCGAAAGAAAGTAGGTGAAGCTGACAAAGATTATTTTTGGATCGTGTCGGGATTTCACATTTATTTTACTGGAATTGGCGTTGATGGAGCTGGCCCCGAAAACCTACCAGATTGCGAAGACCTAAGTTTTTTTAAATTTTCAAATTTAGAGGCTGGAGTTTTTTGGGAGAAATCGGGTGGTTATATGATCGCTTTTGAAAGCCGTTATTTTCGCCCAATAAACTATTTCAAACTCAAAGATCGAGAAGAACTTACTAGAATTTCAAGGCAAAAGGGCGATCGACTATGTTTTTTGGCAAACAGTTCCTCGGCCTATCCGCATTTGAAAAAAAGTTGGCTCTGCAAAAACTGAATAAAATATTCTTACAAAAATTGAAGGATATTTGAAAATTTTACGCTCGCTTGATTATTGAAATTCGAATGTAAAATAGAAAATCCCCGCGTGTTCCGTGGACAAATGACACGGTATAGCATATAAGGTTGAATATGCTAGAGTCATTTCAATCCTTACCCGCCTATGATCAGTTTATCCGAATTGAAACAAAGTTTTTTATTCCACGATCCTCGTTGCGGGGGCTAGAGAGTTTACTCTATTCGTATATGTCACCTGTGGACGGCACGAAGACGGCTGGTTTTACCAAAGTGGAGTCTCATTACATTGAAACTCCGGAGCTCACTTTTTTTACCGATGCTCTCAAGAAACCCCAAAATCGTATGAAGGTCAGGATTCGCAAGTATTATGATGGCGGGACTAAGTTTCAGGGAAGCTTCATTGAGATTAAAAGAAAAGAAAACGGCGTGTCCAAGAAAAAACGCTTTCGTATTGGTGACTGGGAGGAAAGTGAAATTCTAAGAGGTCACACTTTAGCCATCACGCCACGTCTAGAGAGTTTGAATTTTAATTTACGCCGCGATCAGCTTATTTCGCGAGTTACAAAAATTAATGAATTAATTGAAAATCAAAAACCAAAATATGCCGCACGCGTAGCTTACGAGCGCCGAGCTTTTGAGAAACAAGATCTGAGAATCACCATTGATCAAAACCTTGAAAGCGAAATCATATACTCGTTTTTGCCAATTATCAGATCACACACAGAAGAGATAATGAATTCAAATTATTGGCTCGTAGGTAGTGAAATGCAGAAGATCTACGATCGAACCGACTTCGCTGTTGTTGAAGTTAAGCATAGTGGCAAAATACCTGAGTGGATGGTGGCAGGTTTTAAATATCTGATGTGTGCTCAAGATGTTTCGTTTTCAAAATACGTATGGAGTATATCGGAAGCTATTTCGGGGAGGATTTCATGTCGGGACTTAGCGCCTTAATTGCCAACGATCAACTGCTACAGAAGGTAGCTGTTAACGTACCAGTGAGCGATGTTTTAGTAAATACTTTTTGTTCAGGGCTCGTCCTCGCGTTTGCTAGCTATCTATTGGATACGAGTGTTGCCAAAAAATCACTGAACACGGGCTCTGATCCGGTGGCGCGAATGGTAAATGCGAGCAATCAACTTATTATGTGTGTGGGTGTTGGTGGCATGATGTTACTCATTGAGCAAAACTTGGTTCGCGCCGTAGTTCTTTTTGCGGCGATGGCTTTAGTGCGTTTTCGCGTGCGCGTGAGTGAAAAAAGTTTGAGTGCTTCGTTCTTTTTTTCAGTTATTGCAGGGATGGCCAGTGGAATGGGCGAAATTCATTTGGCCTGGGTTTTTACAAGCGTGTTTGTCGGGCTAAGTTTGGTCTTGTCAGTAATTTTTCTAAGACTAATCCCTGGTGTTGCCCCCGTCATTGCAGAAAACTCACCTCGTCTAAACACCGAAAACGGCCAAATATGAAACCTATGAAACTAAAGTGGAATACGACTTTTATTCAAGTTTTAGTATTTATTTTTCCCTTCATTGGAAACGCTCTTGATTTTTCGGAAAAGCTTGCAAAAGTTCAGGACATCAAAGACAAAAATGCCTTCTTTAATTCTCACGGCGATATCGATCCTTTTGTTATAAATTCGACTCGTGAAGTGGTTGCTACCCGCCGTCGCGAAATTTTTGATCTCTTAGTTCAACAAGAATTAAAGCAAGGGAAGTCGGAAATCGAAGCCAGAATGAAAGCTGTTGAAGAGGATGAGATTGCTTCCTTAGATTTAATTCTTACTTATCTGGATCGTTTAGAACAAATCATGAATAATCCCGCAGATATTCTTAAGGTTAAAGCACAAATTATCGCGCAAAAAATTGTCGATCTTAGTTTTGCAACTCAAATCATTGGTCAGACTCCATTTGTCTTGCGTCTTGGGGATTGGGCTAAAGGTGTCATGCACAAATGGAAGCTTGACCTGAATACGCCTATCGAGCGAGAAGCCAAAAATTTATGGAATGAAAACGAAAAGCGATATTATTCTGTTGACGAGTTAATACACTTAAAAGCAAGTGGCTTTGATTTATCAACACTTAACCCACCACCAAATTCTGGCATTTGGCGGAACCCAGGTAAGATTTCTGAAATTAATGTAAAAGATTTCTATTACGCTAATAACGATTTCATGCATTATGGCTTAAAGGCAGTCTTGCCAGAAAGAAATGTCGGGACTTTCGACAAAGTTAAAATCAGTCAGACTACGCCCAAGATCATGGTGAAATATAGGGGTGCTGATGGCAAGACATACAAAGCCAAAATGAAATTCGGCAAGGATCTCCACGCTGATATCACAGCATCAGCTTTATTTTTGGCTCTCGGCTACCCAGCCGACATTAGTCGTTATTATAGAGATTTTAAAATTTATTTTAAAGATAGGGCTCAAGTTACTGAACTCAAAAGAGACTGGCTAACATATTTTAGCGGCATGCCGCCGATGCTGCCGGCAATTCACATTGATTCGGTAATTAAATCTGAGGGTAAGGATGGGGGCGGCGAATACATCATATTTAAGGAGTGCGTGGTTGAAGCTGATCCCAAGGGTTTGTTACGTGTCGGCCCAATTGATTTTGATAAGCGAGGTTTACAAAAGTGGAGAGAGTCACGAGCTTATGCGCTTTTGAATTTGTGGGTTGAAAATACAGACTGGGACCCCGACAATACAAAACTTATTTTAAGAAGAAATGCAAACAACGATGACTATGATTTCTTTTACGTAGTTCATGATTTGGGCTGTGCTTTTGGTGGACTCTTGTGTGAAAAAATTGATCGCTTTCGGGCCAATGTTGTGTCCAGTATATCAAAATCACAAATCACATTTGATTTTAGAAGCGCCGACAATCAACCCATGAAAGATGAAGCCACCCTCGCAGACTATAAGTGGGGCGCGCGGCTGATGGCGCAGTTAACACGCGGACAAATCACCGATGCCGTAAGTCTTGGAGGTTGGCCAGAATCTATCCAAAAATTACTAGTTGAAAAACTCATTAACCGTCGCAATGAATTCGTGAAAGCCTTTGGTCTTGAAGGCGAAGTGCTAGCGTCTGGCGAAACTCTTAGCGAGATGCCGGTGACCTTGAAATTTGATACTGAAGACGGTGTTATTTTAAATGGAGAAATCGTTAAACCAGAAATTGACGGATATGCTACAAACTATGGAGAATATTGGGATACGTTGGTTTGGAAGCCGCTTGTCAATTCCATTTCGTCACAAGTAAAGTTTGGTATAGCTAAAGGTTTGTGTGAATTAGAGCGTGTTGCGGTTGAGCCCGTGTGGCTTGGGTGGAACCAAGGTCTCATTGCCGAGGTTTTAGTAAGTGCTTGTCGCGACGTTATTAAAAATCCAAAACCCTTGTCTGAAAAAGATATTTGGTTAGTTCGTGATACGTTGAAAGTTGGAATTCGTGGTGGTGCCGGGTTTGTGGTGGCCGGGGAGCTTGATTTAGTAAAGAAGTATACTCTCGTCTATGGGGCTCGCACGGAGTATGAAGGTAAAAACGGTCAAGGAACTATTTTAAATGTCATATTACCTTTCCAGATAAAAAAAGGAAATCTTCCTGAACGCTTTGTTTTAATTCGCGAAGATATGCTCGTGCCTAGAGTCCGGGCTCGTAGCGATATTGTTCATTTTACCGGTATTGGTATTGAGCTTTTAGATGAGCAATATCTTTTAAGCCGTAGTGTGGTGGCTGATAAGGGTGATGATCGCATTGTATTTTACGAAGACACAAGCTTTCATAATGACGTGGCAATAAAATTATTTGCGAATTTAGCTATCAGTCGTATTCCATTTTTCCGTTATAACCAGGTAAACTACGGCCAGATGAATGGAAGAGCTTGGATTCTCCGTCGCAGTGATGCGGCTGTTATGAAGATCTTTAATCAAGATTTGTTATCAAAAATTGTCCGTGATGGGGATTTTAGTCAAATCGGGGCGATTCCCCAAATGGTTCCTAAAGAAATCGATAGTAAAATTCTTAAAGCGAAAACTTGGACATTTAACCTGTTTGGGTTCTTTCAAAGAGTGCGTACTAATCGCCAAGATACGATTTCGGTGCGTGAAGGTGACTATAGTGGAGCTGATGTTTTCAAAGATGATTATGTCAGAAAAGATGGATATAGCTTCTTTGGTGTACGCGAGCAGGACCAGATCAGGGTAATAGGGTACTTGACTCAAAAGGTTGGCGATCAAAGCAAGGATCCGTTTATTGCGGTTACGATGAATCTTCGGGATTCAAATACGAAAAGTAAAGAACTTGACGATGGTTTCATTAAATTTCTGAATGGAGTCTATCCCTTAAAGCAACTCAATTTTACCGCTGATCTTCACAGTTCCAATCAGCGCTGGGGCAGCACGGAAATGCGTCTTTATATTGCCTACTATCGGGAGGCTCTAACGCGCCTATTGGACATGGATGAAGCTGAATTTGTTAAAAGCTTCATTGCACTTGAAGCCTATGACAATTCTAAAATCATGCAGGCTTGGCGCCAGTTGTACTCTCCTGATTCATTGGTAAAAAAGGGTGAAATGCGCTCGGCAGATATAATACTGCCAGGACATATTGTCGACGATTTGATTCACCTATCGAACTTTATGCGCGCCGTTCGTATGGCTAAAAGTGCTCGCGATATAGATCAAATTATCGAACTCAATCGTGCCATTCGCGAAGCAATTTACGATGATGTTTTGGGTAATTCCTATGACGGAAGCTTGTTTGCCGCTATTAATTCATGGGTAGGTGAGGAAAATTTGTTTATCAGTCGTGAAGTCACAGCACCCTACGATACCGAGAATCGTTTTCCTGGAGGTCAGGGTCTGCAATGGGAAGACGTTGGTATTGATCGCAAACCGCAATTCGCCGGTATGATACTTTTGCCTGAAGACGTCCTTGAAGTCTGGACTATGTTTGAAGGTGCCTGACACTTTTTTCCGTCTACAAAGCGTCATTTCTGCAGATAGAATGTTTCGTCTAAGTTTTAGTCGATCCAAATAGAGACAATTCATTGAGGAAATTTAGAAGTTTGGGCTTACGGTGGAGGGTAGACGAGCTAGTCGCTACTTTGTTTTAGGCCAAAAATCCTTGTTAAAAAGGAAAGGGGGAGGACTTATCCTTTAGTTAGGGTAAATAAGGTTGAGGGGCATGCCATGAAAATCATGAAAATTAAGTCACTTTTTAGAAATTCCAATATAAAGAATAGAACGAAAATACTTCCTTTACTGATTTTTCTCGCGCTTATTATTTCTTCTAGTCAAGGCTGCAACGGTTACAAAACTACTTTTGATGGTAATGGCGACTTCAGTTCTCTCGGCGTTGGGGTTAATCCCATAGCTACTGGATTACGAAGATTAACAGTTGAAGAAGCCAATCTGACGATCTTACGAATATTTAAGGATACTACAGGGCCTGCAACGAAGTTTATTCCCGAAGATGACTACGGTCCTTTTGACAACGACTACCGTACCCAAGAAAATTCGGAAGTCTTTGTTCGCGGTGCAGAGTTTCTTGCCATCGATGTTTCAAGACGTCTAATTGCTGACACGGCTCGATTAAACAGTATCCTTAGTTGTACGACTAAAGATGCCGCCTGCTTTACGAAATTTGTGCAAACGATAGGACAGAAAGCCTATCGGCGACCGCTAACATCAAATGAGATGAGCCAAGTTGTAAAGGCGGCAGCCGCTCTATCTGTTTTCAATGATAAAATTGACTTGTCCATTAGGCTCTTTTTGCAGAGCCCTTATTTCTGGGTTAAGTCGGAAACGGCGCAACGATCGCCAGCAAGTATCGCCCACAAAATCACAAGTGTTGAACTTGCGAGTCGTGTCTCTTATTTTGTGACCGGTGCGTCGCCAGACGATCAATTACTACAAGCCGGTATTTCTGGTAACCTTGTAGACGCAAATGTTTTACGTGCTCAAACTGAACGACTTCTTGCCACTACGGACGCGCTCAATCAGACAGATCGCATGCATGCGATGTGGCTTGGATACAATAAGATGCAGCTTACTCCCACACTTATCAGCAGCATGAGAGCTGAAACTCGCGACTTAATTAAAAAGGTTTTATTTGATGACAATCTTCCGTGGGTTGAGCTTTTAAAAAGCAATAAAACTTATATAGATGATAGCCTTGCAGTTCACTATGGTTTACCAGTAACAGGAACAACTGGAAAACACTGGATACAGTACCCGGCTAGTTCGGGTCGTCAAGGCATTCTTTCACACGGTACTTTTTTATCGGCGGCGGGAAAATTCGGAGGTACAAGCCCAACTCAGCGTGGTTACCACATTCGGAAAAATCTTTTTTGTCAAAAAATTGCACCACCACCGCCAGATGTTTCGGCCGATGATCCCCCTCCCGCAACAGATGAAGCAAAATGCAAAATTGCTCGCTATAAGGCTTTAACGCTACAACCTGGCTCAAGCTGTGTTGGATGTCACATGCAAATGGATCCGATTGGTTTTGGGTTAGAAAATTTTACTGCTAGTGGTCAGTTTATAAAATATGAAGCAGCCGTGCCTGAATGTGAGATTGAAGGTCAAGGTGCTTTACCAGGAATAGGCAGCTTCTCTGGCCCACGTGAACTTAGTAATCTCATGATTCAAGAAGGTTCCGCGGACAGCTGTCTTGTGACTCGTGTAATTGAATTTGCTTTTGGTCGTCGAATTAACGAAAATGATCAATATAGTGTTGAGTACGTGGAGAATATGGTTCGTAAATTTAGCAGTCACAGCAACTATAAGCAGCTTATAGTTGATATCGTGACTTCTCCCGAATTTAGTATTCGGCGAGTGGAGTAGGGGTGATTTATGGGAATTAAATATTTATCTCGGCGTCAGTTTATCCAAGGGGTCGGGGCAACATGGCTTGGTCTTCCACTCTTAGAAGTCATGCTCGACAATCACGGTGAAGCTTATGCCGCAGGCGGAGGAGCTTTGCCTCGTCGGTTTGTTGTTATGTATTGTGGTTTGTCTTCAGGAAGTGGTGGCCCTTTTCCTACCGATGCCAACGGTAAGCTTCTTAAAATAAATGATCACTTTGCTCCTGAAAAAATCGGATCTGCTTATGACCTTAAGGCTGCTCTAACTCCCTTAAGTAAATACGGAGTCCAAAACGAAGTGAGTGTTTTGTCAAACATGCTTTTACCCTCACGCAATAACTCCTTGTCTTTTAACCCTGGCGCGGGAGAAGTCCAAGGACTTTTTCATACGGGAATTATTAATGAATTGCTTTATACCGGAATGAGAACAAAACGTGGAGCAAACGGTCAGGCGGTAGTACCCAGTGGAGAGTCTTCAGATCAAATTGTTGCCAAGATGCACGCCGCTAGTGGTTATGCTGGTATTGCTAGTTTGAATTATCGTATTCAAGCATCAACGTATCTCAATGGAGGAAGTAGCAATATTTCAACATCCAGAGTTTTTAAAAACGGAGTCTTGACGACGGTTCCTCAAGAGGTTTCCCCAAAAAAAGCGTTTGATCGGTTGACGACAAACTTTAGTTCCTCCGACCCTGCTACAGAAGCACTGCGAGCCTCTGAGTTAGCGAAACGAAAAAGTGTTTTAGATCTTGTTAAAGAACAGCTTGGCTACTATCAGAAAAATTTGCCATCCAACGATCAAAGAACATTGGCGAACTGGACCGACAGTATCCGTACTATTGAAAAAGACATTGTTCGGGTGGATCAGACAACCGGAGGAAGTTGCAAGAAAATTCCTGATCCAGGTGCTGATCCTGCTGTTGGCGGTACATTTTCTTATTCTGCCGAGGATGGCATCGGTAATGTGACGACCAACAATGGATACGCAAATGAAGTTCTACGCGGTAAGGTTTTTAATGACCTAATACAAATGGCATTTGCATGTGATATGTCTCGTACGGCAACAATTATGATTACAATTCCACAATGTCATATGAATACCTTTCCGATTACCGGTATTGCGGGAGCTTGCCACGGCTTAACCCACGGTGAAGGAGGTGAAGGGCCAAAAGGTCAGCTTTCTGTGGCAAAATTCCAGGCTTGGAATATTGATTTTTTTGCCCAACTTGTACAAAAACTTAAAAACACGCCGGAAGGTTCAGGAACATTGATCGACAACAGTGCCTTAGTTTATCTGCCCGAAGGTGGCCTTGGTGATTCCATAGAAAATAGTAAGCCCCCTCTACAATATTATATTGATAAAAAGCTTAAGGTTTTAGTTCCTCATTCTGGCCAAAACTATAATGCCCTTGTCGCTGGTCGTGCCGGTGGACTAAACTCGGGGATTCATATAAAAACTAATCAAGATCACCCCTGTCGCGCGGTAATTTCGGCAATGAAAGCCGTGGGGGTGACCGGTGATAAATTAGGTGAAGTTAGCGGAACAGTGCCGGGATTGATTTAGGTGCCTGAGACTTTTTCGAGTCCATGGTGCGTTATCAAAAATAAAAATACATTCCCGCTCTTATCAAGTTTTCCGTTGGCGTCCATTGATGACCAAGTTCATACGCGAAATTCCAGTCGGGGGCGTAGCGAAGTCGAACATTCCCCTCACGAAAGAATTGCTCGCGAGAATTACCTAGATCATACGCTGTTGAAAGCCTAAATTCGCCGTGAAAAATAAGGTTCTCCTCAATTTGAAAACGAATTCCACTAAGTGGCGTTAACACTAAATTTTGGTTAGTGTAAATAGTGCCTTCAACTAAAAAATATTGAATGAATGATGGATTATTAAAAGATGAAATATAATTCAGGGTAACTCCTGGTCCTCCACGCAAGAAAAACGGAAAATCAGTTTTAAATCTTTCAAAGCCAACCTCTGCTCGCCAAGACATGCTTTTTTGAAAACGTTCGATAGCTGAAAGAGAATCCAGCGAAAACAGTAGTGCCTTATCAAGGAGAAATTGATCTAGCTCCTCGGCATAACGAAAGCGAAAATGTAAAAATTCAATTTTTGCGTACGCAGGATAGCCTTGTACAGGATCAGCCAAATCATGAAGAGCGAAACGAATATTTGGCTCCCAAATATGAAGATTTTTGCTATTAAAATATTCTAGGCCGATGCGTACAGAGGGATGTCCAACATGGGGAGCGGTGAGTTTTTGTGGTTTAACCTCCAAGGCTTTTTCACTGGGAAGCTTGGCTCTCGCCACCAATAGGTTCTGTTTCCACCCCAAAAATTCCTTGTTTTCTTTGAGAAGTTCTTTTCCATATTTATAATCGATAAAGTCCATAGCCGCATCAAGGACAAGCGAAGATTTTGATGCCTCTTTGGATCTTAAAATTC
The DNA here is from genome assembly GCA_002083485.1 of Proteobacteria bacterium SG_bin7. Taxonomy (GTDB): domain Bacteria; phylum Bdellovibrionota; class Bdellovibrionia; order Bdellovibrionales; family SG-bin7; genus SG-bin7. The sequence continues at coordinate 19,899 of LWDK01000059.1, forward strand.
TTTCAAGATCATCTGTCTGTTCAGAATCCAATATTTTAAGTCGTGCCTGAAACTGTGTCCATAACGAAGGGCGATAATGAACTCTTTTAACTAAGCCTTCAGTTTGATAAGTGGCTTTGACGGTATCAGCAGGAATTACCCAATCTAAAAGCCGATCGGTAATGTTTAGTCTGGGCGCGGCTGCATCTAGTGCCGTCATCATATGAAATGAACAGTTCTCGGTTAAATAAAAATAGTCAAAATAAGTTGAACCCAGCTCCCAAAAATGTTCGGTAAGCGTTTGAACCTCTTCAGCAGTGAGATTTAAATCGTATTCCCAGAGGTCTCGCGTTTCAAAATCATTGTACTCACGAACCTTGTAGTAGTAGGGAATTGAAGTAAAAATTCCTTTCGCAAAACCAAAAAAACCATCAAAAGAATAAATAATTGGATTCGTTGATCGCATTGTTGCTGCAAAGTTAATTCCGTAGTCTAGAAGCTGATGGCGTTCATTATTTTCGGAGTGTTCTGTTTTATTGAGTCGAATCAGCGAATGACCAAAAGTTGATGAGGGATTGTTTAAATAATAACTTGAAAAAACCAGAGTGGCAGATTTAGGAAGGATTTTTCTATACCATTCTTTAAAAGCCGCACAATCTTGTTTGGGAAGATCAGAGTCTTTCAGGCCAAGGTATTTTGCAAAAAAGTGAAAACGTGCTGGAAACTGGCAGCGAGGCGTTTGCGGAAGTTGATTGGGAAAAGTTCTCTCTTTGGCTTCATAAAAACTTTTTAAAGTTGCGATCATTTCGCTTTCGGGGTCAGTTTTTCCGTCAGAAGAAAAATAAAACTCAGGACCATCGGGTTGCCCCTGATAGCTTCGTGTCCAAAAAGATTTATGATAGTGGAGTAAGCGTAGCCATTGAGGATTTTGCCACAACTTTAGACTCTTTGCCTTATCAAGAGTCTCATCAAGGTTCATCGCAGCTAAATCCACCGACCAAAGACCAGCAAGGAGGGCGAAAAAAAACAGGGATGTGTTTTTTAAAACGGCATCCCTGTGAAGAATTATCGGTCTTAACCTAAATGTGAGCAAGAGACGGAACTGTTTTTGAGAACCTCACGAATAGTACGTGAAACTTGCTTAGGCTTCACTTCCGTATTCGGAAAGATCACTTCATAATTTTGTTTCAGTGTTTGGTTTACCGAAGAGCCATTTTGGCAGCCAAGAAGTTTCGCTAACCCGTCGATAGTTTCGCCGTTACCACGAGAAACGTCATTGGCAAGAGCAATCTGGTTAACTTCAACATAGTTATCTAGTTGGGCTGACATAATTCCGTCACCACAGTTTGAAGTGCCAGCGGTCATACCAATGGTTTGAAAGCCAGTTAGGTTCAAAGTTGCTGCAACAACTTGGATAAGTCCTGGTTTACTACCAAAAACGATATTACCAAGTCCACAACCTGCGGTTCCAATTTTTGCGTTAGCGAAATTTGAGAAAGAAACTAAAGCGGCGACAAAAATAAGTTTTTTCATGTGTTAGCTCCTTAGCTCAGGCTCGCGCAACTGGAATTGAGGTTTGCGTCTTGTTTAATAGAGTTAATAATTTGGCGAGTAGTTTCAAAACTCGAATTTTTATTCTTAAAAATATTTTCAAAGTTTTGTTGCATCATTCGATTGAAGCTTTCAGATTTGGTGCACCCAAGAATCTGGGCTAAACTCTCTAAGCTTTCACCATTTCCTCGAGCGGCATCCTTTTTGACGATCTCTTTGTTAACTTCAATAAAGGCTGCGGCCTGGTGGCCCATCTCGGGAATATCACAGTTTGAAGTCCCGGCGGTCATACCAATGGTTTGAAAGCCAGTTAGGTTCAAAGTTGCTGCAACAACCTGGATCATTCCCGGTTTGGCCCCAAAAACGATAGATCCTAATCCGCATCCCGCAAGGCCATAACCGCGATGGCCGCCACCGTCGCTAGACTCAGAACTTGAATCTGAGCTGGCTCCCGAACTCATGCTTGATGAATCTTTCTTTTTCTTCTTCTTTTCTTTTGCGTCCGCTGCTTGACTCATCATGAGCACAGCTGCGAGTCCTAGTAAAACCTTGAAGCTTTTCATGTCTTCTCCTTTTTTTTCTTTTTCTTTCTTTTTCTTCTTTTTTCGTCCTTTTTCGTTTCCCTTTTGTTAACTCACCATTAATTAAAAAGTGCGTTAGGACTGTAGGCAAGCGAAAACTACTAGGTTTTTTGAACTCATGACGCAGGACCAAGCAAGGTTGCATAAAAAGAGGCCACAAAATTTGTGGCCCCTGAAGTCACGAAAAATACGATATTATTTTGCGGCGATTACTTCCGCCAATTTTTCTAAATAAAATTTTTGATAATTGCGGTACTCGTACATGAAGTCTTCGCGAGTTGGTGAATAGGCAAAATCAGGGACCGCACCGTTGTTTTCGACCTCAACTCCGTCAGGGCGATAGAAAAGAGATTTTGTCATTTCTACGGTAATTCCAGAATAATTAAGGGCTGGAGCCGGGACAACGTGGCCACCGGCACCAATAGTACGCGTACCCACAAGTTTGGCGCGGCCAAAACCCTTCATCATTGACGGGAACGCGTCTCCTCCAGACCCCGACATTTCGTCAATCAGCATGACGATCGGTTTTGTGTAATGAGTGTAGCTTGGGTTAACGTACTGAGAACCGCGGAAGGATGTCTGTTTTGTAGTTAAAAATTCTCCATTTTGCCAATCCGTTTTTACAAGATCTAGTACCTCCTTAAAAGCTTCCGCTTCGAGTGAGTTTTTGGCAACTTCTTTTTCCCAAGTCATAATTTCGAGGAGCTGTGATTTAGAGGCTAGAAAGCGAAATTGGAGTGGCTTAAAAGGTTTATCCATGAAGAGGGAAGCTAACTTTTCTAACCAAAATACGCTTCCACCACAGTTATGGTCTTGATCGATAATCAAGCCAACGGTGTTTTCTTCTAATTTCTTAATGGCGTACTCATATTGCGAGAAAACTTTTTCTTCATAGTCTTTATTTTCCAAATCGGAGCTGCCTTCTTTGCGCCAGTAATAATGAGGAATTCGTAAGTAGCCGACATTACCAATTGGTGTTGGGTGGTAATAGGCAACAAAAGGCTCTTCAATAATTTTTATGGCATTTTGGGGAACCGCTATGCGAGTGTTTCCTGAACATTTATAAGACTTTTCCGCTCGGGTGGAGCCGGCAAAGTCATTAGGAATTGATAGATCCCAAAAAGGTCGTGAAAATCTAGTCCCGATAAAAGGAAATTTTTCGTCAAGGGGGTTGCCTTTGACCTTCCAGGTTAATTCGGCAGCTTCGATCGATGAGGTTAGTCCGCGGCGAATTGTCACCTTCAAAGTCTTTTCATTTGGAACCGGGACTGCGGCCGCAGGACGAAAGAAAACAGTTTGTGCGGCTCTTCGTAACTCTGTCAATTGGTAACCAGAACCCAAGTAAGAAGCCATTTCTTTTAGATATTCTGGCGCGCTTTTACCATTAATGGTCACAACTTCATCGCCTTTAGAGAAAGGAAAGTCTTTTTCTGCAAGCTCGTTGCGATCAATCGTATCGATGAGAATTTTCCCTTCTACGAGATCGGTCATCACCGGAATTTCCGCGACGACGTCTGAAGGAATTGCAGCCCGGAAATGACTGTCATGAAATTCAGAAATAAATTGTTTTATGAGATAATAAAATTCCGCATTTGATTTCGTGGACTTTGCTTTCTCCGCATATTTTGCTTTGAGCGTAGCAATGTCCATTCCTTTAGTCGCTTTATATTTAAGCGGGCCGTAGCCTGATTCCATAGTGTAAACTAGCTGGTTTAAATCACTTAGTTTTTGATTCTCGCTAAGCTCAACCGCTAATAAAAACGATGGTGCCGCCAAAAGAGACAAAAATGTTAACAATAGCATCGATGGTTTCATTTAGATCCTCCTCATTAAGACTAAAATCTTATGACACTTGGAAACCCTAGATGCAAGTTGAACTTGATTCCTAAGCCGAAAGAGACTTAGAATTTTTCGTAAAGCTTTGTGGCATGAAAGGACTATTATGAGTGAAGATTTAAAGGCTGAAATCGCCCGTTTAAAGGCTGAAAATGAGCAGTTGAAAAATAAAAAGCCAGCGCGTGGAACCCTGTCGATGAAAGTCTCTGAAAAGGGGGCCTTATCGGTTTACGGTATGGGTCGTTTCCCGGTGACTTTGTATAAAGAACAGTGGCTAAAACTCTTAGGTATTAGTGACGATATTAAAAAGTTCATTGAAGAAAACGATGAACGATTGAAGACAAAAGAATAAAGGTGCCAGGCACCTTTTAGGCCTGCAGCGAGTTAAATTTTTTAATTTTTCAGAGGAGTGAAAAATGAAGTGCTATATTTTTATGTTTTGCTTTTTGAGTCTGGGACTTATGGCGTGCAGTCCAAAATTTGCCACTACCGCTCCTAAAGATACTATTTTTGGAAAAGCTGACGCACAATCGATATTAGGTTCGTGGATCTATAATCGCACCGAAAAAACTCACACCGTAACCATTCGCATGGATATCGAAATAGAAAAAGTTCGTTACGATGAGACCTGTATTGGCGCCAATACTGAAGTTGGTATTCGCACTGTGTCGCGAGCTTTGGTTGGTAAGGGTAAAATCGCTTTTATAGATGCCATCTTCGGAACTGTTCAAAATGGCGATTTACGCTGTGGGCTTGAGTTCTCGGCTACTGAATATCCCGTCGCCATTAGTGGAAATACACTCACTTTAAAAACGCCGACGGGAACGGTCAGTTTTGAACGGATTAAAAACTCCACCCAATTTTGAAATCAAGTCCTGCTCCCGAACCGCCGGGAATGTTCTCAGTGGAACCATCGCTATAGGTGATTTTTGTATTGTCGGAACTAAAAAATGAAGCTCCAAGGTTCATATAAAAATTTACCCATTGCCAAAGATAGCCAGCACGAAGACCGCCGCCTTTGGCGGTTGCCTGAGCAGCTAACCCGCTGGAGTTTTCGCCCTTTACCTCCACGGTTTGGCCTGCAACACCTAAATAAAACCCGTCAGTAAAATTTCCGTTGAAATGATAACTGAGTGCTAAACCACCACCCGACAACTGAATATAGCCTTTATCTAATAACGTCCACTTACCACCGATAATTTCTGGAGATAGTACAAAGTTCGAACCTAATCCGATATCAAGATCAACATCTGCAATACCTACAAGAATAAGAATCGGAGAAAAACGAAAACCAAAATTATTAGCTTTTGCCGATGGTGACAATATTGTTATGCTTGTGATTAAGAAAAATACGCTAATGAGACTTCTAAACTTCTTCATCTTTATAATGCTCCCCTTGACAGTGATATTTGACTGTCGTTAGTGTGCCAAAAAGGGAGAAACGATGACAATTGAAAATGATCATGTTGTAACAATTGAGTACACCGTGACCGGAAGCGATGGAAATGTGATCGATACATCGGCAGGGAGGGCGCCACTTGCATATTTACACGGCAAGAGAAATATCGTTAGTGGACTCGAAAAAGCGCTTTCCGGCAAAAGAACTGGCGATGAGTTTAAAGTCATTGTCACTCCCGCCGAAGGCTATGGAGAAAGAAATGAAGGATTAATTTCCATAGTGCCTGTGGCAGATTTAGCGGAAATTCCTGACCTTGAGGTTGGTATTCAGTTGCAGGCACAGACTCCACAAGGCTTTCGTGTTTTAACTGTTAAGGCCATTGAAAATGGGGAAGTTACTCTAGATGGAAATCACCCTCTTGCTGGTGAGACGTTAAATTTTGCGGTGAAAGTTGTCAGTATTCGTCTGGCCACAAAAGAGGAATTGCAGCATGGCCATGTTCATGGACCAGGTGGGCATCAACACTGATTTAATTTTATGCAGATTAAAATACGAAATTTTGAAATCGAAGATCTTTGTGAAATCGCTCGCCTTACTAGTCAATTGGGTTACCCAACGAGTATTGGAAAAATACTTCCACGGTTACAACGTCTTCATAATAATTCTGATCACCGTATTCTTGTTGCTGATGATGAGAAGCTAGGTGTGGTGGCATGGATGCATCTGCGGACAGATTTGACATTAGCCAGTGACCCCAAAATTGAGGTCGTTGGACTTGTCGTAGACGAACGTAAGCGCGGACAGGGCATTGGTCGTTTGCTGATGCGCGAAGCTGAGAAGTTTGCCCGCGATATGGAATATAAAATAGTACGTTTACGCACGAATGTGGCGCGAGATGATGCTCATAAATTTTATGAACGCTTGGGTTACAATTTGAGGAAAACAAGCCACATGTTTGTGCGTGAACTTGAATAATTCTAAATGTTAAAGTTAGTTTTACTTCTACTCCTGAGCTTGCAATTGTCGGCCAAAGATACATCCAGGGAAATTTTAACAAATTCAGTGCGCATGAGGGCAGCGCCGAGGTGGTTGACCTCAACACGAATTAATAAAGTGGCTGATCGCGTTCAAAGTACCCTCGAGTGGACCATTCGTCGAGCTGAGGTGCTCTGGTATAGCGATGAGGATTTGTTTATAGCGGCGCATGGGTTGTCAAATACCTTGGTTGCGTTTTCGCAAAAAACTGCCAACACTATTCATCTAGGACCAAAAATTACAGAAAAAAATTTTGATCAGATTTTTGCGCACGAGCTTGTCCATATCGTGGCTTATCAAAAGTATAAACAGGCGATTCCTGGGTGGCTTGAAGAAGGGTTAGCAAATCACGTTGGCAAAGTTGGAAAAGTCGACTACCAGTGGCTAAAGAATCAACCTGCATTAGAACATGCATCGGAGCTAGCGCATCCTTTGGTAGGTTCGGAGTTTCAAATTCATTACCGCTACGTCGCCTCACAAGCTTTGGCCGAAATGCTTCACAAAAAATGTGATTTTAAAAATCTTTTGCGGTTAAGTGTGGGTCGCAAAATGGAAGATTACATTTCTACTTATTGTGGCATTAAAGATCTAGATGCTGCGTTTCGGAGCTGGATTAAGGAAAAGGGAGTCTGAAAAAGTTTTCTCGCTTACCATTAGGCGTTTTTGTTTCATTGAGCTTAGTTCTCAATCCGCTGCAGAATTGTCTTGCCAAAGAAATTAAGCTTCCAAAGAAACTAAGTGTTGGCGATATAAAAAAGCAGTTTCCTGGAGCAAGAGTCTTAAAAGTATCACCGGAAGAATTTGAAGTTTATAAACGCAGATACGCCGAAAATGTACCTGTCGTGGTACCAGTCGCGAATAGAACTTATAACCCTTGTTCATTCGACAAAGGTTATCAACCGGGAAGCCTTATCGAACAAAAGGCTCAGTATTATAGTGAACATCCCGAACCCATGCCGGGTCTTGATTTTGATACCAATTGGTGGAATTGGAGTGGCAGCAGTAGTGATGGAAAAGAAATTTTAGTGATCGTCGCCGTGATTGGTGTTGTGGTTGTCGCGGCCCTTGTAGTTTATTCTGTCAGCTACATCGTGACGATGGCCCAAGCAGGGTTTAAGTGTGAGGTTTGGCGGGATTTGGGTGCGCGATTTTCTTATGTACAGGATAATTCTAACACTCAAATTCGTAGTGGTCGTATGAATGGCTTATATTACTCGCAAGGCTTTATCGTACCTTTTGGTGTGATGGGATTAACGGGTGAGGTTGGGCAGCACGATTTAAATATGACTGTGAAAGCCACCAGTGAAGAGCGGCAATTTAAAGGCGCGTATTTCTTGGCTGGTCCTAGTTTTACAATTCCCTTTGGTCGTTTGGGTGGACCGGCATTTCAAATTGAACTTTTGGCGGGGACTTCGAGCGAAAGCAATATTGGTTTAATGAGTACTTTGCGTTTGGGTGTTGAATTTAATATTGAAAACCGCTTTTCACTGGGCCTAAACATTGGTGCGGCCTTAATTAATGTACGGGATTTTGATAATTATATTCGTGATAATGATCAATTGAATTTTCTTTCAGGAATGGCAACTTCTTTTCGGTGGTAGCTAGAAAAGACCCGAACAGGAATTACTCATCGGTTTTACAGAACCGTTCTTAATTTTTTTACGCAGGCCTATAAAACCTTCGCGAATCATAACTATAAGGTTTGAATCAAGACTATCGGGATCTGCTTTTAAGCGTGCCTCAAAGGCAATTTTGACAACCTCTAAATCATTAAGTTGATTGCGTGGTGGGAGCCTAAGCCAATGGACATTATAAACCGGATTGTTACGGGCGCCATTGGCATTTCTATCTAAAACACCTTGATGCACTCTTTGAGCTGCTCCCATAAGCCATCTTTCGACTTCGGCAGGGCTTCTAAAAAGTAAATTTTTGTGCCATATGCGATCTATCGCGCTGACGGCTTTTGCACCGGACATAATAATTTCATCGCGGTGATTCGGAGCCAGGTATTCAAAGGGGATATTTCTATAGTCTTCTAAGAGAATAACTTTCTCCATGACCTCATCGAACTTCAATTTGTAGAATTGACGCAGATATGTGGGCGCGCCAATTTCATTCAAGTAACGTTCAAGGCTTTCGTTATCGTTGACAAACGTGCCATCCTTAAGTTTTGCATTAGTCGGTTACCATCGATCGGAATGGGTTGTTTGTTCGCGCCAGTTTTCGTGAACTTCTCTACTTGTAACTATGGTAAGCGCGTTGAGTTTGGAGTTTGTAAATATCCCGGCATCCTTCATGCTAAAATAGTTCCAAAGCTCCGGTTGACCGCCGCGATCATGAATTTGCCGCAGAAGTTCTTTCATCGGTGGCGGCTCATGACCTAAAAACTGAAATATTCGTGTTGCCGCTTCGGCAAGAGTTTTTGGGGTGCGGTATCCTGGCTTTGCCAAGTTTTCATCTAAATCCAAAGCCGAATCATAAAATCCCCAGTTCAATTTATTATAGACATTGGCGAGAAATCCGGGGGCTCGGTCCATGAAGTAACGAATTGTGGTTGGACTTCCTAGCATCAAACCAAGTTCATTGGCGCCGCTCTTAAGATTTCCATCGAAGGCTCTAATCTTCTCGAGGTCCTTAATTTTTGCTTGGACTTGAACTTCAAAAGGCTGTCGAACCGCCGATGTTCTCAAGAGGTCGTAGAGCAAGGATTCGCGATCAGCCGTCAATGCAGTCTCGTGAATTGTCTCAAAGAAAATAATTCGCATTTGTTTCCGGATTTGATTTTCACGATCGGAATCTGTGTTTGGCTTAGTTTGTTCTAAAAAATTACGAATAAAGGCTTCGTGTTCTCGATAAAGAGAAATTTTTTGTTGGCGGGTAGTAAGTCCTAATTTTTTGAGTTTGCGTTTGATATAGCCCCAAAGCCGACGAGCATGGTTAGCGTCATGATACTTGTTGTCCTTGGGAGTATTGTAGTGACGATCAAGGCGTTCTGTTTTATCAGATTCCGCAGTGAGCCCCCAAGGCGCCGCACATATCCGAATTATGTCTTCGATTGAAGCTTCTCCCCAAAATGGCCACATGACAATTTCGGGATTCGCTATCAATCCTGCAAATTGGTACTTGTAGCGGTTAAAATGATAAAGCGGTAAAATTTTGCGATCTTTTCCCACTTGCCACGAAGCTTCAACTTCGTGCCAATTTGTAGATTCCGCATAGGTTAGGCGCTCTCGCATGTCGATGACCTCTGAACCAATCATGATCGCCTGGATAGTTCGCCGATAAGGGTAAGGTGAGACAAATGAAGACTGAACGCGTGTTGATGGACCTGAAGAAAGCCTTACCGTTTCAAGTTCGTTGAGGGCATGTTCAAGAGCTAAAGCAAAAGCTTTATCAGTTTTTCTTAAGTGTCGATAAGGTTCGGAGATAAGAGTTTTTCGAATATTTTCTGCGGTTTCAGAGTATTCCGTAAAAGACGCAACCTCACCGTACTTTTCAAGGCGCTCTTGCATAATGACGTAAGAATCAACGGTGTTTTCAATCATCTCGGATTTTTTTAAAGGTTTTAAAGGCCCTTGAGCTATAGGTGTCCTGAACAAGACATTGAGATACTTGAAAAACTCGGACTGTTCGAGTTTTGTTTGAATGTCGTTACGATAGCTCGTTACCTGCCCTACAATTTCTAAAAACCGAATAGCTTCATCCATGGCTTCAACGGTGGGTCGGAAAGGAAATGGTTCCCGAAATGGTGGCTCGTAGGGGTAATCTTGGGATTGAATTTCAAATTTAAGGTTGAGATGAAAAAGACTTGCTCGTAAATTATCGCGCATCATCTGCAAAACGTGCGAAGAGCTTATTCGATCTTTAAAATCTCGTGATTCGATGAGTTCCGCAAGGTCGATAAGTAAAGGTTTTGCTTCTGGTAGTGGTGCTAATTCGCCTTCTGTACGCAGTCTTGTCTCGATATCATTTAACTCGGACGAAGGTCCGCCGTGGGCATTTCCGGCATAAATAAGTAACACCACACTAAAAATTAAGTTTAGAGCCAACTTCATGAGAAACGTAAAATGCAACTCTGGGGCCGTAGGAACCTTATTAAATATGAATACACGATCGGCGACTCTCGTAAAGACCCAATTTGGTTTGCTGGTGTCTAAAATTTTGACATAGTTGTGTTTTACGTAGATTCGGTTTTTCTTTAATTTGCTGCCAATTATTTTTCAGCGGTACTGCCAGGTGGCAGTCATAGGGTTTTTTTGAAAATTTCATTGAGCTTGTCGGGGGTCGAAAATTAGGAATGCATTAGAATAGAAGTAGAAATAGGAATATAAATAGGAATGAGAATGGCCACTGACAACTTAGGACTTAGAACCGAGAACCAA
>LWDK01000060.1:0-32867 GCA_002083485.1 Proteobacteria bacterium SG_bin7
AAAAAGTTTTTGGTATCAGAAAAAGTATTAAGAACAGTTCCGAGTCACCCTAACTACTTACTACCTACTACTTAACTACTTACTACTTACTACTTACTGCTTAGTTTCGACTGGACCATCTAGAGGTTGGCCCCGATAGAAGCTAAAAAAACTTACACCGTAAAAATGAAATGAAGTATCAGTCACCAAACCACCACAGGCGGAAGTAGAGATTTGTGCATCAGAATCCAACATTGAGACTAACATTACCAATAAAGTCGATCCATGATAAAACCATGACAATCCCATGAAAGAATCAAGGAATGGAACCCCGCCTTTCGTACCTTTTGATTTTAGTCGGAACTCTTGGATTGCTGGCACAAACAATCTATCAAGTCTCCAAAGAGAAAAAATCCATGGAGGCACAGATCAAGGCGCAGGCTTCAGCGGTAAAAGAGGGTCTAAAAGTAAAATGGCGTGATTACCTACTAAATAGAGCCCGCGAAAATAAACTCCCGCTGACATACTCTCTAAAATGGAATCGCAATGGAACAGAATTAAAATCGCCATTTTTTCCAGTAAAATCGCCACAAATGGAGTGGTCAAGTTATCGCGATCACGTAAAGTCCAAAAATCAATCAGCAATAAGAAAGTTTTTAGAGCATGCATTAAATAGAGAAAATTCATGGGACCGCATCGTGGCGATTGAAGAGTGGAAGTCTCACACCGGAAACTACCCGGTACTCTCGGGTGACTATGAAATGACTCTCGTGAATCCCGAGGCAAAAAGTAGTTTTAAGCTTCTATTCGAGCAATTTTCATTTAACAAAGATTTTACCTACGCAGATAATAATTTTAGTCTAGATCTTGTTTTTTATCGCGTACAGGAAGACGGTAGTATTTTGGCTTTTCTACCGTCGAGCGAAAGTTTAAAAAAAGAAGTGCTTCCAGAATTTTTGCGGCTTAATACTCTCTCCGAGGCAAGTTTTGGCACTAACGCTTTGGAGCTGGCGGTATCAGAGAGATCTACAAAAGATTTAAAAAGTCCCTATTGGAATATGGGGTTCCTATTTTTGTCTTTTTTTACAATCTCGGCAGGTATCTTTATTTACCTTATGAATTTGGGCGAACAACGCAAAATCGTAACACGCCGAGTTTCGTTCCTTAACCAAGTTGTTCACGAATTAAAAACCCCACTTACCGGTTTAAAACTACATTTACAACTCATTCAAAGGGGAATGGGCGAAAGACAAAACTACGAGGCTCTCAACTCCGGTGTAGAACGAATTAATTCACTCTTTGACGACGTTGTAATGATGAATAGACCTTTTGAAAAAATAAATCCCGAAAACCTTTCGGCTCAAACCGCAAATAACATTCTCAACGACTTGAAACTCGAGTTTCCAGAGCTCTCGATTCAATCAAAGTTTGAAAGAGCAATTTTAGCCGATACCAAACGGCTGCGTGTCAGCCTCAGAAATATTATTAAAAACGCCATTCGTTACGGAGCAAAAGCATACTTAACAGTAAAAGAAATCCCGAACGGAACCGAAATTCAAATTCGAGACCATGGCCCTGGTGTTGCAAAAGAGGAAGTAGAGAAAATTTTCTCAGAATTTTACCGCTCTGAAAATGCCAAAATGGCTAATGCCGACGGTATGGGACTTGGTCTATTTATCGTCAAAAAACTCTGTGAAGAAATGAACGCCACAATACAAATTGCCAACCCCGGAGAAAAAGGAGCAATATTTGTACTAACCACAAAGAGGTAAATAGATTTGAAGATAGTAATCATTGAAGATGATAAAATTATTTCCAGTGGGTTGAGGCAGGCTCTGACGAAAGAAGGCTATGACGTTAAGTGCGCCTTTGATGGCGATACGGGTATTTATCTCGTTAAAACCGAAAAGCCAGACCTCGTGATACTAGACATCATGATGCCCAACATGAATGGTTTTGAAGTGACTACCGAAGTGCGAAGACTGGGCGATAGTGTTCCTATAATCATTTTGTCAGCACGCGTAGAGACTAAAGACAAGATCCGCGGTCTTGATTTAGGTGCTGATGACTACATGACCAAGCCTTTTGATTTGGATGAGCTCTTAGCGCGGGTTCGACGTCAACTTCGTCGTGAGACCGAAAATGACGAGGATTTTGGAAACTTACGTTATAGTTGGAAAAATCGCAACCTTCTAAGTCAAGCTGCAAAAGAATCTATTGCCTTAAGTTCGAAGGAGCGCGTGCTCCTTGAGTTTTTCTTAAGGAGAAAAAATCAAATAGTAACTCGAGAACAAATTCTCGATGGAGTCTGGGGTGCCGACTATGATGGTACAGATCGTACCGTCGACAACATCATCGTTTCTCTTAGAAAAAAAATAGGGGCTCAATTCTTATTGACAGAACGAGGACTTGGGTACCGTTTTGTGACAAAGCCATGACAAAGATAAAATTTTTTTATGACATTCTCGGTTTAACTTAGATGCAGGAATAACAATACAAACAGAGGAGAAAAAATGAAAAATGTATTGATGCTCTTTGCACTCTTAGGTTGCCTTCAACTAAAGGCCGAGAGCGAATTTAATAAAAATGAGGCCTACCTCGAAATTCAAAAATTGATGAACGTCCAAGGCGACAAACAACCAGCATTGGAACTTGCGAAAGCCTTATTTAAGAAACTTGATGAGAAGGATCGTCTCTACCCAGAGATCAAAAATTTAATTGTCTATCTGGGAGACGGAAATCCTACATTCCCACTTGATAAAGCCATCAAATTTGTCACCGGCAAAAAAGAAGAAGTTTATTGTAAGGATGCCGGATTGGTTTATTTAAAAGGCCTTCACAATGATGGAACAAAAAGTGAACTCAAACTCGTCAGTAACTCCCGCAAAATGGATGGATCCTACGCAATAATGAAAAAAGGCGACTGGGTCTATGAACTTGATACGGAATATCGCGACCCGGTGAAGTCCGATTCTTGGCTTGAAGAATCAACCAATACGTCGTTTAAGCTTAAAGAATTTCGACGTCTTAAAAACGAAAAGTTTGATGAAGGCGTTTGGACATCAAAATGGGATGGCAAAAGTAATAGCCTTTCCTATCAAACAAATGGAGATACCCCCGAGCCGATTCCGATGTTTATGGCCAACGATTATCACTTATGGGGTTCTCCTGATTTAGGGTATAAAATTCAATTTAAAGTGGGGGCCACGGACAAAATTAGTAGTCACGAACAGGGTCCCCCTAAGACAATTTATATGAAGGGCGTGCGGACTGTCGAAAAGAAATTAGATACCTTTGACTACAGTGAAGCGAATGGAAAAAAATATAGTTTTAAAGATTGCTTCCTAGTGGTTTCTAAAATTGAACTCGACCATCTTGAAGATCCAAAACCTAGGCAGAGAAAATAATTTCTGAATCGGCAACCTAGCGTGAATGTGCCGCGGCATCTCTGATAAGATTTTCTGAACTCTGTTTTCCTAAAAACTTATCAATGGCCGCGTGGACCAAATAAATGATCGGTGTCATAAGGCACGCTACAGTAAACTTGTACGTATAATTTGTAAGGGAAATGGCGACGTAATCCCCGAGACTCCACTTTCCCGGTAAATAAAAGGCAATTCCCAATACGACAAAAGTGTCTATCAGCTGAGAAATAACAGTTGATCCTGTCGATCTAAGCCACAATTGCTTCGCGCCTGTTTTTTTGCGGAGAAACCAAAAGATACTTACATCCACAAATTGTCCCACAAGAAATGCGGCGATACTACCGACAACGATCCAAAGACTCTGTCCAAATACCAGTTTAAACTGCTCATCATTTACGGGAGAAATATCAGCTGCAGGAATTTTTATGGCCACAAAGAGCGCAATAAAAGTAAACGTAATTAACCCGACTGTTAGAAAAGTAAGATGCCTAACTCCCTGTTTACCGAAGTATTCATTAACAACGTCAGTGGTCACAAAAACTACCGGCCAAAGCAGGACACCTACCGTCATTTTCAAATTTAAAATTGTAAACAGTTTAGTCCCAAGAATTTCTGCCAATATAGCATTAGTCACAAAAATCCCGGTTAAAATAATAAAGACTAGGTCGCGACGCGAAAGATGACTGAAATTACTCATGTATACAAATGACAAGCGACAAAGTGATCTTTGCCCACTTCCTTCCATTTTGGGGTTTCGTTTTGACAATGCGGCATCGACTTTGGACATCGTCCAGCGAAACGACAACCCGGTTTCACATTGATCGGCGAAGGAATTTCTCCCTTAATACTTTTATTCGTACGCTGTCTTTCTAATTTGGGATCTGGTTCGGGATTTGATTGAATTAAAAAGTCCGTGTAAGGATGTTTCGGTCGGAAATAAACTTCATTCGCAGGGCCAAGCTCTACCATACTTCCTAAATACATTACGGCCATACGATCTGAAACATATCTTACCATTGACAAATCATGGGCGATAAACAGTAGGGTAAGCCCCATCGATTTCTTTAATTCATCAAGTAAATTTACGACCTGTGCCTGTACTGAGACGTCGAGAGCAGAAATTGGCTCGTCACAAACCACAAATTTTGGTTCGACAATAAGTGCTCTTGCGATTCCGATCCGCTGGCGTTGGCCGCCCGAAAACTCATGTGGATACCTTGACATATGATCTGGCTCAAGACCAACTCTTCGCAGCCAATCGGCGACTTTTTCATTGATCTGATTTGCGCTGAGCTTGCCCTGAACCCTTAATCCTTCGCCGACAATCTCTTTCACCGTCATCCTTGGATTTAAAGACGAATAGGGATCTTGGAAAATAAGTTGCATATGTTTTGCATATTTTCGAAAATCACTTGCAGAATAGGCTTGGGGTAAAACTTGATTGTCGTAAAAGACCTCACCGTCTGTTTTGTCCCAAAGACCCACCACCGTCCGACCAAATGTGGTCTTTCCACTACCGCTTTCACCGACCAGACCAACAATTTCTTTTGCGTGAATTTTTAAACTCACGCCGTCACAGGCGTGAACAATTTTGCCTTTGGCAATTTTGAAATGCTTTGTAAGGTTTTTCGCTTCCACCAAAACGTTCATTGGGACCTCGGCACAAAAATCTCACGTTTTACTTTGGGAGCTTGCTCATGACTCAACCAACAAAAACTATAGTGGTTGGGCTTCACTAGAAATTTTAATGGATCATTTTTTTCGCAAATCTTCATCGCGTAAGGACATCTTGCAAAATACCCACATCCTTTCGGCGGGCTAAACAAATCGGGAGGACTGCCCTCAATGGGGCGAAGCCTCTTATGAACGTGTTCATCATTTTGTGGCATTGCCATTCGCAGACCTTCGGTATAGGGATGAGAAGCCTCATAGAAAATATTGTCGACCGGTCCCGTCTCTGCAATTTTTCCCGCATACATTACCGCGACTTCATCGGCAACCTGCGCGACCACTCCAAGATCATGGGTAATAATGATGAGTGACATCTGTTCTGTTTTTTGTAAATCCTTTATTAGTTCCAAAATCTGCATTTGAATTGTAACATCAAGAGCTGTCGTTGGTTCGTCAGCAATGAGAAGTGTCGGACTACACGCAAGCGCTACAGAAATCATGCTCCTCTGCAACATTCCGCCCGAAAACTCAAAAGGATATTGATTCGCCCGTCTTTCTGGCTCGGGAATTCTTGTTTTTGCTAGAAGCTCAATAGCTTTTTTTATCGCTTCTCCGTGACTCATTCCACGATGAACTTTTAACGTCTCTGCAATTTGATCGCCAATTTTCATCGTCGGGTTCAGGCTTGACATCGCGTCCTGAAAAATCATGCCGACTTCTTTGCCGCGAATTTCGTTGAGTTCTTTCGTCGACAACCCAAGAATTTCTTTTCCTTTGAGTTTGGCACTTCCTTTGGTGACTCTTCCCGGCGGCATTGGAATTAGTCCCATGATAGATTGCACGGTCACTGATTTTCCACAACCTGATTCACCAACGATAGCAAGTGTCTTTCCTTTTTTCACCGAAAAATCCACTCCACGCACAGCTTTAACAATTCCGCCATACGTATCAAACTCCACATTCAAATCTTTAACTTCTAGAATAATATCACTCATTCGCGTGACCTCATTCTCGCATCAAGCGCGTCGCGCAATCCATCTCCTAACAAGTTAAAGGACAACGTTGTTATGCTAATAAATAGTGCCGGCCAAAATAACTCGTGGGGTGACGTAAGCATACTCTTCACGCCTTCCTCGCAAAGACTTCCCCAACTTGCATTTGGCGGTTTTACGCCCATACCAACGAATGATAAGAAAGCCTCAGTGAAAATTGAAGTCGGTACAGCAAATGTAAGAGTAACTAAAATCACACCCATAGTGTTCGGAACCATGTGGCGCATAATTAGATATGAGGTGTTTACTCCTAAAAGTTTTGCTGCCTGGACATACCCCTCTTCACGTATCTGAAGGACCTGGCCGCGCACAAGCCGGGCTGTTCCTGGCCAAAACAGTGTCACCATCGCAATTAATATGGCAAAAATACTTTTCTGGCTATCGCCACCTGCAAACACCACATACATGATAATCATCACAAGCAAAAACGGCAGCGAAGAGATAATATCTGAAACCCTCATAATATAAATGTCGACCTTACCGCCAATGTACCCCGCGATGCCACCTAAAATAGTTCCTAACAAAATAAAAAGTAAAGGTGCAACGATACCGATAAATAGACTTACTCTTCCGCCATACATTAAACGCGCGAGCGAATCGCGTCCGAGATAATCTGTCCCAAGTGGATGAGTGGACAAAGTAATTTCGTCTCCCTCTTTGAGATTTGCATTTTCCTTTAAAGCATCAACAAGTAACACTCCCGAGCGAACGTCAACTTTTACTGTTTGAAATTCTTCAGAACGTGTCGTTAGCGAATGAGCGACAACGGTGTAATAGTACGTCGTATCTTTTAATTTTAGTTCGTCGATAAAATTTGTTCTGTTTCCACCTAGAATATCCTTAAGTGGCAATCCCATTGAACCAAAACCTTCGGGTGGTTCATCGCTGCGAAAAATCTCGTAGCTTTTAGCTCCCTCCACCGGCTGCCATTTAATTTCTACGGCAAGCGTTGTCGGAACCCCCACGATTTCTACCAATTTTGGAGATTTAATCTGCGGATTATCTTTTTCTGGTGCTACTGGAAATTTTGTATCCACGATCGTCCGACTTGGTTTTTCTTTTATAACGACGGCTTTTTTACCAAAACTGGAATCCTCTGAAATTCTTCCTAAATTCTGCAGAGTCGGATCGACATTCCAAATCATCGGACCAATGGCCGAAAATAAAATCATTGCAATAATGGTAAAAAGAGAAAGCATCGCTGCCGTATTTTTCTTAAGCCGTATCCACGCATCTCCCCAATAGGACAGCGAAGGACGAGTTAACCTCTGTACGCTCGTTCTTCGCACCGCCGGCTCGAATTCATTAATGTTGAAATCAGTATGGTTATTTCGAATTTCCATCAGCGGTTTACCCGAATTCTAGGATCAACAAAGCCGTAAATAATATCAATGATGTTGGCCATGATAATAAGATAGCTGCCGTAGAAGACTCCCGTCCCCATAATTACCGTATAATCAAGCTGCTGTACGGCAAGTACGAAATATCTCCCTAATCCTGGAACCGCAAACAAAGTCTCGACGACAAATCCACCGGTCGTTATTGCTGCAAAGGCGTAACCTAACACAGTTACTATAGGAAGAATGGCATTTCTAAATTGGTGTTGAAAAAAAATCCGTGCAGGTGAAAGACCTTTTGCCTTTGCGGTGCGGATATAGTCGGTATTTACAACTTCCAACATACTCGACCGCATCAGTCTCGTCAGATATGCCAAAGTTCCCAGTTCCAGAAAAAAAGCAGGAGCCAACATATGTTGAAAGGTTCCCCACCCTGCTACAGGAATTACTGTTGCATCAAAGAAAGCATTTATTTTAACAATAAAAAACTGTCCCCAGGCTGCAAACACAAAGTTAGGAACCGAAACGCCAATGATAACAAGAATCATTATGATTCGATCTGGCAATTTATTGCGATAGAGCGCAGTGAGTGCACCAAAAAGAATTCCCCCCACGGCAGCCATAACAATAGCGAGTAGTCCGAGTACCGCCGAGACTGGAAAATGTTCCCGAATAATATCGTTCACAAAACGATTTTTCTGCGCATACGAAATTCCAAAGTCCCATTTGATAAATACACTGTACATAAACCGGCCGTACTGAACTAGCAATGGCTGATCCAAACCGTAGTGTTTAACAAGATTCGCACGAATTTCTGGACTACTTGCCTTTTCACCCAACAGCGGATCACCAGGAGCCGCATGCATTAAGAAAAAAATAAGAGTTGCCAATATTAGAATTGTAGCTACTCCATATACTAATCTCTTAATAACGTAAGCGAACATTATTGGATCTTCGAATAAATATAGTTCGGATCAGCTCCGACAACGGCGCGAATAACACCTTTGAGCCGTGGATTCTGTACGTAAACTAATCCACGTTCATATTGCGGCAGCACACCAACATCATCGAGAATAATTTTTTGCGCACGGGCCATTGCCGCCATCCGCTTTTTTTCATCCATTGTGCCCATGGCTTCAGTAATTGCCTTGTCATACTCAGGGTTAGAATATTTTCCCCGATTATTCTCATTCCAAGATGTAAATAGATCAGCAAAAGTCATTGGATCTTCGTAGTCAGGACCCCACCCCGCCAAAACGATATCAAATTCACCGCTTGTCATTTTAGCCAAGCGTTGTTTGAAAGTCTGAATGTCAATAGTGGATTTAATTCCTAAATGCTTTTCTAAGATCGCATGGATATATTCGGCCTGCTTTTTACTTCCTGGAGCGTCGTCAATAAGAATTGAGAGTTGGGGAATCTCAGTTACTTTAAGTTCTTTTTTTGCTTCCTGTAAAAGTTTCTGCGCTTTTGGAATATCAACTTTGACTTCTTCAACCGGATTTTCCTCAAGAAAACTCTTCTTTACGCCTTGCAACCATCGTGGAAAAATCGTGTACGCCGGCTCGTTTCCCGGAAGAGCAATAATTTTCTCAACCAGCTCTTTAGCATCATAAACATAGCGAATAGCCTGACGTAATTTTTTATTGCGAGTGACACGGTCTGGACGTTGGTTCAATTCCACATAAAAAACTGAACCGTCGCTAAATTTGCGTAAATCAAATTTCGCTTTTGCCGCCGGACCAATTGTGTCAGAAGTTAAATGCACCAAATCTACTTTTTTATCGCGAAATAATTCAAAACGCGCTTTTGGGTCTGGGATGATGTAGGGAATATCAATACCTTTAAGATTAACCGCGCTCGCATTCCAATAATCTTCATTTTTCTCTAATTTCAGAGATGATTCATGAACCCATGACGTCAACTTAAAAGGTCCGTTAGACAAAAGATTTTTGGCATCGGCACCATAACGGCCATTTTGAGCTTTGAAAAAATCTTCCCGGACCGGTAAGTAGGTCGCAAAACTAACAAGCTTTAAAAAATATCCGCAAGGCTTTTCAAACGTAACTTTCAACGTATAATCATCAACGGCTTCTACGCCTAGAGTTTCCGGCTTTGCTTTACCTTGACTAATTTGCTCCCCGTTTTTCAAGGGATACATGATAAACGCGTATTGCGAAGCCGTATTAGGATCTACGACCATACGCCAGGCAAATACAAAATCACGAGCCGTTACTGGTTTTCCATCGGACCACTTTGCGTTTTTTCGCAACCAAAATTTTGCACCTTTATTATTGATCTCCCACTTCTCAGCAACTCCACCGACGATTTCGTTATTTTCATTGCGACGAAGAAGCCCTTCGTTGATGTGTCCAAGGATAAACCCACTTACCGTGTCTGTTGCCCGCATGCTATTTAGATCTGGCGGCTCCGCAGTCAACGCAAATGCGACTGTGTCTTCAGATTTTTTGTACGAATCTTTTCTTCCTTCGCAAGCGACAAGCGCAACCCCGACTAAAATAAGCAACAGCCATCTCATCATAGAACCCTCCCTCAATCACCGAGGACATTTGCAAAGCCAATGCCGCAACTTCGGTGCCAGTGCGGCACCAAAACTCTGTATTCTATGAGAAGCTATTTTCTATGAAATCTCAATTGAAATTAAATTAACAGAAATGATTAAATTTTTCGGTTTCGCGACGCGAAACCGATGCCTTAAAAACTGTAATCGAGACCCACGTAGTAGCGCGACGACTGTCTACCAAACATGTTTAGCGTATACTTACCTTCATCAATGAGCCCATCATCTTGTAGATAGCCCAATCTTGTGGCAAAGGATTTTGTAAACTGATAAGCGACTTGCGTGACTACTAAGAGTGCCGTTTTCACAGTTTCTACAGTTTTCGGCGCAGGTGTCCCGTTGGCTTCTGCAAAGGCTTGAGCGGTTCTCACTTCCTCAGGCTGCAACATTTTAAATCCGGTATCGACTTCAAGTTCCCACGAAAATTTTTTGGTAAACTTATAACTCATTGCCAAGTTGTGGCCCACTACGAATAACGGAAGAGGTTCATTTTTGGCGTTAACCGCGTATTCTGTCCAGTAATGTCCCACGTAAGGACGAAGGCCAAAGGAAAAATCTCCGATGGGTTTAGAAAACTCCAAACGCACAGAATTGTAAGCCATAACTCCATTAAGACGAGAATCATCTGACCAGCCCGGCATAGAGCGAAAGCGCATCTTCAAATCAAAGTTTTTTTGATCAGGCTCGGTAAACTTATAAAAATAGTCAAATTTAGGATCAAGTGCGGCAACGGAAGTTTCTTTGCCTGGCTCAGCAATAATGGTTTGAGCGACACGACCGGTGAAAGAAAATTTATGCTTTGGTGCGGGTTTATAGTCCGCAAAAACATAGTACACACCCTTTGAATCTAGCTGCACATCGTTGTCAGGATAAAACTCTGCTGATACCGCAACTTTAAACTCTGACTCTTCGGGCTTCAACGGCGCCGTCATAGCCAATGTATTTGCCGCATTTGGATTTACAGGCGGAACAGGTTGTGGTGGTGGTTGCGTTTCTGGCGCCGGCGAAAGGGGACTTGATTCTGGTTTCACCATTGCAGTTTTTACCACTTTTGTTCTGGGAACAGCTTTTACTACTTTTTTCGCCCTTAATGGCTTTTGAACTTGTTTTATAGACTTCGGTTTTACACTTTTAACCGGTTGTTTTTTTACCGAAGTGACAACTGTCTTTGTGGTTGTGGTCGTAACAGTTTCCTCAGCTTTTGCATTCACAGCAAAACTTGCCCCTAACGCTACAATTAGGATAATTCCTACCGTTTTAGATTTTTGCATACTCCAGCCCCTATCTATTTTTTTAAACCCGAAAAAATAAAAGCACGCCCTATGCCAGGCATAGCGTGCACGGTGGTGGGAGCTGGGCTAAAATTTAAAGAAAATCTTTCACTGGTGGTGACTATTACCGCTTAAATAGGATACCGCAACTCGATCGAATTAGTGGTGGGATGGGCCTGGCAAGTTAAACACTCGCCGCTTTCAACCTCCTCTGGCGTCAAAGCTTCACAAGTCTCCATTTCAACTTTCCCCGCCACAACTTTGGCTTGGCAAGCATTGCATGTCCCAGACATACACGAGTAAGGAGCATCGATATCTTGCCGAAGCGCTGCCTCTAAAACAGTTTCATCAGGATCGCATTCGATCTCGTAAGTTTTTCCCGAAATATGAAGTTTGATTTTTGCTGCTTGGTCCATGGGATTAATGTATTCCGTCTAGAATCTAAGTCAAGCCTAGGCTTTTGCACCCTTTCCATATTCCTTCGAAAGTGGAATTCCCTTCTTACACATTGGGCACTCAGCGGGCTCATACATTTTAAAACCCAAATCAACGAGTGAATAAATTCGCGGAACATATCCAACGTCATCGGGTTTTACGCCACCCCGATTTACGATTGCCGCCAGTCCCACCACCATGCCTAAATTATCTTTGACGAGTTCAACTACTTTTTTAGCAGAACCACCCGTGTTGAGAACATCTTCGGCAACTAAGATATTTTTCCCTTCGACCATTGCTCCGTAACCGCGCTTTAACTCAAAATCACCGCTAGACTGCTTTTCAGCGTAAACTGCAAGGACCTGCTTTTTGTAGCGCTTTGTTAAATGGTGTGCGATCCACTGGGTCAGAACAATTCCACCTAATGCCGGTGCAACGACCACATCGACCTGGTCTTTTTCAAATTCGTTCGCAAAAAACTCACAAATTTTAGAGATGAGTTCGGTATGAGGGTAGATTGCATCCTTATTAATATATTCGGAACCGTGCTTTCCTGACGTGTAGAGAATATGATCGTTAGCGATCACGGCCTTAAGTTTCACTAACGTATCGTAGACCAACTGACTATGACTCAAATACTTCCCTACGGTTCTTAGGCGGCTTTTTTCGCCTTAATAGAATTTACTGTAGCATTGAAAGCTTTGAAGTGGTCAACCGAAATTCTCAGGGCATCCACAAGATCTGCTTTGTTGATAGGTTTTCTTAGCACACGATGAGCCCCAGCATTAAAACAGCGGATCGCCGACATAAGATGATCTGTTCCGCTCACGACCACACACTGAATACCCTGTCGAATCTCTTGGCATCGGCGAACCAAGTCATCGCCTTGCATACCTTCCATTTTCAAATCCGTAACTACGATTTTGAATTTGCCCGCCTCAATTTCCTTCAACGCCTCAATCGGATCATGAAAAGCCACAATATTGATTTCAGTAATATCTTTTAAAAATCCTGAGATTAGCTTTGTTTGCACAACGTCGTCATCAATAATGGCCACTTGAATCGGAAATTGAATAACCATAGGTTGCTCCTTAGGGTTGCCCTTAACATTTCGTCATTTTGTTTAAGCCTCTCAACCGCCTTCGGGCCAGAAGAGCCAAGTGTCTAACGATTTGACAGCGCGATGACAAATAACACTTTTGCGAGGAGATGCCCACCAAAAGATTTTTAAGGCCCCCAACAAGTACTGAATATATATTATAAAAATAAGGACATCGATTCCCGATTCCAGGCACTGGTCTTGCAATTTGGTTTTCATAATGAGAACTCTTTACAATATTCTATTACCGATCCTTACCCTCACCTTGGTCCTAGGCCCCACACAGGTGTACTCAGATATTCCTAAGAACGAAAAACCACCTGAAAGCGTTATCGATAATTCTGGTAATAAAGTCGAAGGTGTGGAGATTGTACAGATCCCAGATGCTGAGGCGAAAAAATTAGGTGTTTACAATGCGGCTTTGAAAATTTCATTCAGGCAAATGGAGCAAAACGCGAACAAAATTTTCCGTAAAGCTGCCAAAAATACTTATAAGATACAGACAGGACAAAAAACCCCCACTCCCGCAGAGCAAAGACACAACGAGATTATGCTCTATTTTTCGCAAACAGCGAAATCCGATTTAGAAAATTTTTCGCCCGAAAATATTTGGAAGAAAAATTTCATCAAACGCGCTGAGTTCATGGCGCAGATGCAGGGTATTCGCGCCAACAATAGTTTACGCAATATTTCTATTCGCTTTCCCGCCGAAGCAGTTATGTTTTATGGGGTCATAGCAGCAAACGCATGTGCTTTCTCTGGCCTTCACTATCTGTCGATCGGCGCCCGCACGAATTTAGCATGCCTGGACACGTTTACAAATAGTTTTAAAGATCCCATCTCTACCTTAAGTTTTGCCTCTTTCGTCGGCGGTAGTGCAGCAACACAGCTAGCAGGTAGTAAGATTTTAAGTTACATCGACGCAAAAGCACTCGGCCTTCGCGAAGATATATTGCGAAAACAGTATGACAACGTCGCTCAAAAAGAAGTGCTCAAAGGTAGTATTCAGCGCCTTGAATCAAACACTTTTTCCGCAATTAACCCCAAGTTAGGAGCTATTCCAAAACTGGGATTTACACTAGCTCCAACGGGCATGGCAATGGGTATGCTTGTCTCACGTATTTTCGAAGAATCGCTTCGCGATGAAAACATTCAAATGTGCGCTAAAGGCATTTACCTTAATGCAAAAAATGAAAGTCCTTCAGAAAAAGACGCAAATTTACCGCAAGAATTCATGCTTCACTGTCAGACCGCCTGGGATAGCTGGATGAAATCTAACCGATGGCAACATTATGGCTACGATATGATCGGTTTAGTATCTGCAAGTTTTGCTTCTCACGGACTCATGTGGGGACTGACTCACAGTTTAAAAGCCGTCGGAGGCGGGATCGCTGAAGGTTTCGTTAAAGCCCTTCAATTTCAATTTAATTTTGGCGCCAATGGGTTAAAGTCCATGGCTCCTCAATATGAATTTTTAAATCGAGCACTCTCTCCATTTACTCCCTCAAGCATCATTAACCTTTCAGGTTTTATGGCCGTGGATCACGGCGTGATTTCTCATATTACTAGTGCCGTAAAAATTGATGACCAGAAAAAGAAACTACACTTTACAAAATATAAGGACATCGAACCCGGAATAGACCGTCTTATTAAAGATTATTCCAGTCAAAACTATCCTGTTGACCAAAACTTTGATCGTATCTTTCGCGATTATAGCAGCGACATGGCTTTGCTACGACAAATGAAGACGGCAAGCGTGAGTGAAGCTGTAAGCAACTGGATGAATAAAACCAACGAATTTTTGGCCGTGTATCAGGGGGCAAACCAATTTTATCGTGACTTTTTTTACCGACATGCTCTCGCGCAAAAAGGATCGACGACAGAAAGAAACCCATTTGACTCTCGTGATTACTTACGCAAAGTCATCTCCTGGATTGATCGTGGAAAATTCGAGGGAAATCCCATTGGACTTATCGTCGACAGTGTTGATCAGCCTTTAAGTGCTGGTACCGAACAGTTCCCCATTTCCGTAGTTTTAAAAGCCGTTGGCTATACTGGCAATGAAATCGATAATTATCCGTTTTATAGTAAACTTGAAACTGTATCACGTGTTGCTAGCGAATTAATGAACGGGATGATCGAAGGCATGATGTCGAGTGAGGCAGGTGGAAGATACAAAGCACTAAAAAACGAACTGACAAATCTGTTGAGTCAGTTAACTTTAGGGACCACAAAATGGGAGGAAGTAGTTCCGAAAATTCTACCAAAATTAAATGATGAACAAAAAGAAATTTTGAAGATTTATCTCGACCTGCGCGCTGCCGATTACAACTTTCAACCAGCCCAAGTTTTATCCGCTGAAGATATGAAAGTGCTAAAATATGATGAAAACTATAAACTTGTGAGCGAGGCCAAGAACCATGATGTTCTCAGAAAATTTCAAGAGCCTACGGGTCGTGACATAATTAAATTAATCACACGGGCCGACGATCGCAGTATCAAGGAACTCGAATTTCGCATGAAGAGAGCTGAGGCCGGTGTAAAAAGACTGGATGCGGCAGCAAAAAAATTTCCCGATAGTGCCGTTATCGTCGTGGCTCGGATAAACCTTGGTGAGCCTAGCGAAACTGCACCGGCTGGTACAAAGTTTTTGTCAGACCTCATGTCAGACCCAATGCGCTTTCCACCAGATCTATTTATGCATTACCCAAAAAACCTTCAGTACATCCATAGTTTACGTCCAGTCGATTTCTTGATGACAAGTCTAGCCTGTGGTGAACCAAAGGCCGCGGAATTAAAACCTGTACGCGAGAACGCAACGTTTAGCGAACTCGTAAGCTCACCGCTTGTTGGCTCTCCCATTGGCAGCGCCCTGGTTTTCAAACCACCGGCGATCACATATATAGATAAAAAAGTCTTAAAAAATGAAATTTGTGAAGTCCAACAATCGGCACAAAAACTCTACGATAGAGAATTTAAATTTGGCGGCCGTATATACAAAGGATTCATCCAGCTTGTATTACAACACATACCTACCGAACTACAGGGCTTTGAGTATGACAAACCCGGAGTGGAATCGCAATATCTAAAATTCGATACTTGGTGGGGTAAACACGTAAGACCAGTGGTTTCAGGCATACTCGAAAAACTGCAGGCTGAATATTACCACATAGTAATCAAAGACATAATTCCAAAACTTACGGAAGAAAAAGTTTTTGAACATCTTAATGAAGACACAGAATTTAATGTGAAGGTTATTCGTCAACTTTCAGAAGCAAACGTGGATTTAACAAAAAAAGAAGCACGAAAATCTTCTAAATGGGATAAAGTTTCCGAAGTTGAGGATGCCGACTTAGCACTTTACAAACTGACGGATACCATCAAAACAAAAATGCACGCTATTGAAGAGTTCTTAGTTCAAGCGGCACAATCCAACAAAATTTTTCCACCAGGACAAGAAAAGGCCGATATCTCTTATTTAGCGGTATCCAACGAAAAATACTTAAATATGCGTAAGGACCTGCTCAACGATATTGTAACCGTTGGTAAAGCCCTTGACATTCAAATCGATGCTGAAACCCCAGCTATTCCGGGGCAAATTCAAGCCAAAGGGCAAGCCGAACTTAAAATCAATGGCGGGCGCAAGTTTGCAACAGGCTCGGAAGGTCAAAGGGTTAAAGAAACCGCGCTTAGAAATGTGATTAACAACATTAACGAACTTCATCGCTATAGCGATATGATTTATTTGTTAACAAAGAGTATTAACTAAATCGTCATGGTACGGATTTAGCAGTATTTGGTATTGAACGCATTTTTGAGGACATCGGAACTGTAAAAACGCGTATATAAGAACTAGAGAAGGTTTTTATTATGCGGTAACAAAATCCGGCGTCACTGAAGAAAAATTAAACGATTTTAAAAAGCTATAATTGAAAGGAGCTTTTCATGAAAAACGTATTCTCAAATGTAACTGTTGGAGCGGTAATTGTTTCCGTTTCAATGACAGCATTCGCCGCTGGTGTTAAAGACAACACAAAAGGCGAGCGCTCTAAGGATGTAATCGCAAAAGAAATCGAAGCAGCTAATAAATCTCTGCGAGCTGCTGGTTCAGGCGTAGTAAAAGAGCTTGCTGACAAAATGGAACCAATTGTTAAACGTCTAGCTGAAACTGGCAACCTTGATTCAGCAACAATTGCACAAGCTGCTAAAAACCTTGGCTTAAACGCAGTTAATAACGTAAAGTCGGCACTTGGTTCTGGTAATGCTAAACAGGTTAAACTTGCCGAATTGACTGTTAAAGTTGCATCTAAACTTAGTGGAACTGATTTAGAAGTTGCATTGGTTGATGTACTTGCTCGTGGCGCTAACAAAGACGTAGCGGGCGAAATCTTTAGCGCTGACGAAAAAGCATTTAAAGACCAAATCGACCAGGCAACTGAGTTAGCTAACAAGTTATTAGAAAGTGGCTCTACTCGTGGAGCAATCGCTGATTTTCTTTCTTCTAAACACAAGAAAGATGGAAGCGAAGCTTACACAGAGAATTCTGATAAAGTTAAAGAATTTATCGAAACACTTGGTCGCTGTGCCGGTAGAAAAGTATAATTCTCTACTCTCGTCAGCAAAACTAAAAACTAAAAGGAGAGCTCACGCTCTCCTTTTTTTTCCGCTATATATTTACTAACTTCATGGTGCTAGTAAAACGACGCTCTTACCGCACCGTTCGCATTCAAAAAACCGCCCGTTAAAACTTTTCCTTGCAATGAATTCATAGGGCGAACAGTTGCTAATATTTTTGCCTTCAACGCCAGCGCACTCAAATTTGGATTTACTGACAACATCAGCGCTGCAACTCCCGCAACAAATGGAGTCGCCATACTTGTTCCTGACCACTCTTCAAAGGTTCCACCAAGAATAGTACTCATGATATTTACTCCGGGTGCCGCGAGATCTACGGTTTTAACTCCATAGTTTGAAAAATCAGCCAGGTTGCCAGAGTTGCTAAGTGCTGCCACTGAAATTATATTTTCAACATCGTAACTCGAAGGGAAGTGCGGATCCTGATCGGTGTTCTCGGTATTATTTCCCGCCGCCGCTACGAACAAGACATCTTTTGATAGCGCATATTCAATCGCTTCTTTCAAAGCTCTAGACTCTCCGCCACCACCCCAGGAATTACTTAGGACCTTTGCGCCGTTGTTAACTGCGTAGGTAATTGATTTGATCGCGCCTTCAGTGTCACCACTTCCGCTAGCCGATAGAAATTTCAGGGGCATCATTTTGACGTTCCAATTCACCCCTGCAATTCCGAAGTCATTATTCCCACGAGCTCCGATGACTCCTGCACAATGACTGCCATGTCCGTGATCATCTGTCGCATTGGGTTTATTGCTATAAAAATTGTATCCGCTAACATCATCAACATAGCCGTTGCCGTCATCATCAATGCCCTTTTTTCCACTAGCCTCTTTTTCGTTGATAAATTGATTATCCGCAAGGTCCGGATGTTTAAAGTCAATTCCTGTATCGATAACAGCAACAATAACATTGGGACTCCCTACGGTAAGGTCCCAGACGCTTTCAATTTCAATATCAACGCCCGCAGTTCCTTTATTTCCATCGCTATCTTTTTGACCCGTATTTCTCATTCCCCATTGTGAACTATATTTTGCATCAGTTGGAGTTTTGTTGGCATATTGATAGTAGTTAGGTTCTATAAATTCGATGTTTGAGTTTAATTTTAAACCTGAAAGATTATTGCTTGTCGTGATTCTGTACCAGCGCTCGATGGAGGGCAGCTTCTCGGCCTCTGTTGCTCCCAACGTGTCTTTAACGTTTTGAATTGTTAAGTTTGTAAACTGAGATTTAAACTTTACCAAGTATTGATTTGGCACCGACGCATGGTCCGCGGCAAATAATAATGAAAGTTGAAGTGCAAAAATTTTTAATAAAACAATCATGTTGTCTCCTCAAAGTTTGTGTGAATTAATTCACTCTTTCTTTTCGGAAACTTATTTCTTTTGCCGAGTCTAGCCGTTTTGGAGTTTCAGAATTTTCTGAACCGCGATGTCTAATTTCATCTTAAGGTCTTGAGAAATTATGTCACCAGAAATAATAACGGAACCACGAAAGGCCTCGTCACTTATGTCGGGCCTAATATACGGACGAAACACTAGCGAATTTTGCCATCGGCAAGTTGACAGCACTTCAAATTCCCTCCCTATCCTATCCTTTCCCATCTCAGTGGCGATAGCAAACCCATCAATGTCATTCCAATAAATAATCGAACGGTCATAAAGTCGGTGAACCTCCTTAGGAAAAAATAGATTTGCCCCCCATGGGAGTTGACTTTCAAAGTCTTTAATCTCGTTTTTTTTCTCTTTTTTTGTGTTGAACGGCAGACTTATTGTTTCATTCCAACTCAGATAGGGAGAAAAATAAGCCGCAAACTTGGCCCTTTCTCCAGATATCGACACCGCGTTTTTCTCATTAATATTGTAAATGGCTACCTCAAAGGGGTTTACGGTCTTATTCAGATCACGGTAAAAATGCTCGTTATGGGAAAGTCTGATCACAAATATTTTTTTTTCACTAAATCCATGCGTCGTGAGGGTGTGATTGTAAACCTCTCCCGTCACAGGATGATCATTTGCAAGTACTACTGCGAGCGTGTCTTTGGGAGGCTCAGTGCCATCAAGAGCAACAGTTTTATACCCTTGGCGCGAGAAACTCTTCATCGCCTCTTCGATATAGTGAGCCGTTTTTGCCTGAAATACGATTGTCATTTTATGCGGGAACATTTGTGTTATTCCCAATAAAACTTCACGTAGTGAGCCAGTTATCCCAGGATGGACTTTTACAGAAGTAGTCTCTGGCAATTTCAGGGACGTATGGATCTGATTATTTCTTTCATCCCATTGATCTACATTTTGAAACGGAATAAGCAAATTAGATTCCGGACTTGTGACGTTCTTCATCGTCAACGGTGCTTAGAACTCCACCTTTTAAACTGGGTCGGTAAGCGAGATGACGAATATCATATACAAAACTTGCCCCATTTATTCCCGGCGTTTGCCACTCAGGACCCATACGTACGGCATCAACTGGGCACGCCTCCTCACAGAAGCCGCAAAACACGCAACGTAGAATATCAATTTCATATCTCACTGGGTATTTTTCAACTTTTTTATCCTGATGTTCACCCGCGACAATTGAAATACATTCTGCCGGGCAGGCGGTGGCACATAACATACAAGCCGTACAGCGAAGCGACCCATCTTTTTTCACGGTGAGAATATGATTTCCTTTAAAACGTGGCGAATACTGATTGATCTCTTCTGGGTAATTTAATGTCGGCATTTTTTCTTGATGAATTAAATTTCCAAAAAACTTCTTCAGTGTTAGCCAAAGACCAGAAAAAATTCCCGGCAAAAACCAATTCGTAAGAGGACTATTTTGTTTTACGACACTCATAGAGATCCTCGATGGTAAACATATTCATTTTGGACTCGGCCCGGCAACGGAGTAGGACGCACACCTAATTCCATACCCGAAGCGAGGATCGCAAACTCACTTAAAGTTAAGGCTTGCGAATTAACCGTAAAAACCACATTGATTTTTTGTGCGATTCCTTTGTGGTTTACAAATGTACCGGCTTTTTCCAAATAAGTTTTCATCGGTACAAACCAAGCACTTTTCATAACTTCGGCATCTTTAACAGGATTAGCAGTTAACCACACGACTTCTTTGGCCTGAGCAAACAACTTCGCTTTGTTTTGCATATCAGGATAAGCAACTTGATTTTCCGGTCCTGCGATAATAAGCAAATCAATTTCACCCTTAGAAAGCCTCTTTTCGAGGTCGTCCCAAGTTTTATTTAAACCAAACTTATCGAGCGCACTCAGAAGTCCCACGGTATTGGGGTTTTGGTCACCGCGAAATAAGATTCCGTCAAAAGTATCAAACGTACTCTGGTTATTTATCCAGTAGTAAACATTTTTGATTCCCATAAGACCAAGAGATCCAAAGAGCTGTTCATATTCTTCATTTGTATATTGAGCCGTGATAACCACTGCAACTTTAGCTTGATTACCAGCTTCTTTTATCTTTTCAATTTTGGCCGCAATCTGTTTAGCCGCAGAACCCGGAGCCAATTCGGTCTTTGCTCCATTTGCGGAATAAATCGCAGTCTTTAACCGCAAATCCATATTTGTATATTTATAAGTGTCTCTTCCCTTATCACACATCCAGTAACCGTTTACGTCGGCGTTATGAACAGGTTTAAGTCGATAAACACCTTGTTTGTTCATATAAGCTCTAACATTACAACCCGTCGAACATCCTGGACAGATAGTATTAGCTTCCTTTAAAAACCAAACTCGCTGTTTAAAACGAAAATCTTTTGCCGTCAGCGCTCCGACCGGACAAATATCAACGGTGTTGAGAGAATAATTATTATTCATCGGCTTACCGTCGAAGGTACCAATTTCCGAACGGTCACCACGATTTACAATGTGCAATTCATTTGTTTTTGTAACCTCTTCGGTAAAACGGACACAACGGGAGCAGAGAATACAGCGCTCTGTATCTAGCACTACGCGCTCACCTAAAGAAACCACCTTATTCTTTTTGACTTTCTTTTGATCCATCTCAGGATCGTATTTTCCAAACTTCATGTACTGTTCTTGAAGACCACATTCACCGGCTTGATCGCAAATAGGACAATCAAGCGGGTGATTAATTAAATGAAAATCAAGAACCCACTTTACAGAGTCCTTAACTTTTTCGCTTTTGTTGTTGATAACCATGCCTTCAGTCACTTTTGTATTACAAGCAATTTGAAGCTTGGGTTGCCCTTCAATCTCAACCATACACATGCGGCAAACACCCGCGACACTTAAGCCCGGATGCCAACAGTAGTGAGCAATATCAACCCCTGATTGATAGAAAGCCTCAATGATTGTGGCTCCGTCTTTAACCTGAACCGGCGTACCGTTAATGGTGCATTTTGGCATACGATGTACCTTTTACTTTTGAACGACCTTCACGAATATAAAACTCAAACTCATCTCTAAACTTCGAAACAAAGCTCATTGCAGGAAATGCGGCCGCATCTGACAATGCGCAGATTGTCCTGCCAGCCATATTCTTTGCTACGCTCTCGATAAGATCGACGTCTTGCATTTTTCCGTGGCCATATAAAATTCCGTGTACGATTTTTTCAATCCAGCCAGTTCCTTCTCGACAAGGTGTACACTGCCCGCAGGATTCGTGATGATAAAAATGCATGATGACATTTAAAAGGTCTACCATGCAATTTGAATCATCAATAACAATGACAGCACCCGACCCAAGCATGGTGTCCATTTGAGCCAAACACTCATAATCCATTGTTGCGCGTTCGGCTTCTTCACGGGTAATGACTTTAGCACTGCTTCCTCCAGGAATAACGGCCTTTAATTTTCTGCCAGGCTTTAATCCGCCGCCCTCGTTATTGATAAGGTCGATAAGTTTATAACCCAATGGCAATTCATAGTTTCCAGGCTTCACAACATTTCCCGACAATGAAAATAATTTTGTACCGGGAGACTTTTCAGTACCATTTTTCCGGTAAGCAGCCGCACCGTCTTTAATTATCGGCACAACGGCCGCTAATGTTTCCACATTATTTACAATCGTTGGTTTGGCTAAATATCCTTGAACTGCGGGGAAAGGCGGTTTTAACTTCGGCTGACCTTTTTTTCCTTCGAGTGATGAAATCATTCCCGTTTCTTCCCCGCAAATGTAAGCGCCAGCACCCGAGTAAACATCCATATCATGGTCAAAACCACTACCCAAAATATTTTTTCCTAAGAAACCTGCTTCATACGCTTCTTTGATAGCTTTTTCAACTATGTGTTTTGAAGTGTAATATTCCCCACGGATATAAATATACGATTTTTTTGAGTTGATTGCGAACGCCGAAATAACCATCCCTTCAATTAATTGATGAGGCGCCCTTTCCATCATCATTCTATCTTTAAAAGTTCCTGGCTCACCTTCATCGGCATTACACAATAAATACCTTGGTTCACCATTGTTTGGTAAGAATCCCCATTTTACTCCTGTGGGAAAGCCGGCGCCGCCCCGTCCCCTAAGACCGGAAGCTTTTACTTCGTTAGTAATTTCAGCGGGCTTCATTTTTAAAGCTTTTTTTAAAACTTCGTAGCCCCCATATTTTTTATAACCACTTAGGGTTTTAAATTCGTCTTTATCATAGTGTTCGGTCAGGAGTTTAACTTCCACTAGTTACCTCCCTTAACCATGTTTTTAAGTAGGCGCACAGCTTGATCGCCGGTCAAATTTTCGTGGTAATCTTCGTTTACTTGCATCATGGGCGCAGTTCCGCAAGAACCCAAGCACTCAACGCGGGTGAACGTGAAATTCCCATCAGCAGTCATTTTATCGTCTTCCGCTTTAAATTCTTTGAGAAGATGGGAGTAAAGCTCTCTACCGCCATTCATCGCGCACGAGATATTGCAACAAACCTGTACGTGAAATTTTCCCACGGGTTTTTTATTATACATTGTATAAAAGCTTAAGACTTCATTAATTTGTACCTCCGGCAAATCCATCAGACGCGAAAGTTCACTGACAACCTCAGGAGTCACGTAGCCGCCATTTTCTTTTTGCGCACGATACAAACACGGAAGTATCGCGCTTCTTCGGCTCTCATAGCGATTTAATTCTTTTTGTACAAATTTATTTCCCTCATCGGAAAGTTTAAACATTTAACCTCTCCCTACCTATCCAATTCACCAGCGATAACATTAACACTACCAACCAACGCGATCACATCAGCAACAAGTCCACCCGTGATCTGTTCCGAAAAATTTTGATAATTGGCAAAACATGGCGGACGCACTTTCAATCGATACGGAGCCGCACTACCATCGCTCACAAGATAAAAACCAAGCTCTCCGTTAGCTGCTTCGAGTGAATCATAAATTTCACCCGAAGGAGGACGCAAGCCATGCATTACTAGCATAAAGTGGTTCATCAACCCCTCGATGTTTCCATAAACGTCTTTCTTTTCGGGAAGCACCACAGTTTTCTCTCGCACCGTATAGTCTCCACCTGGAACATTCTTCGCGACCTGTTCGACAATACGAAGGGACTGGCGCATCTCCGCAACTCTAACCAAATAGCGATCATAAACGTCGCCGCTTGTTCCTACAGGGACATCAAAATCAATGGAATCATATCCGTAATAAGGAGTAAGCTTTCGCAGATCAAGACTTAACCCTGTTGCTCTTAGCATTGGACCGGTAATCCCCCACTCGATGGCTTCTTCCGGAGTTATCTTACCGACATTTTGAGTGCGCTTAATCCAAATCTTATTTCCTGTGAGT
Source organism: Proteobacteria bacterium SG_bin7 (assembly GCA_002083485.1). Lineage (GTDB taxonomy): Bacteria > Bdellovibrionota > Bdellovibrionia > Bdellovibrionales > SG-bin7 > SG-bin7. The sequence continues at coordinate 24,238 of LWDK01000060.1, forward strand.
AAAATATCCAGCTCATCAACGCCCTTACGAATCGCTTTACAAGTCTCAAGGACGTCATTGAACCAACTCGCTGGCGGATCTTGAACCATACCACCGATTCGCGTTAGTGATACCGTAAGTCTAGCGCCACAAAGTTTTTCAAATAATGTGTAAACCATTTCACGAAATGTGAAGAGATGAAAGAACGTTGTGAGAGCACCAAGATCTACCGCATTTGCTCCTATACACACGATATGATCGATGATTCTGCTCAACTCCATCAAAATAACACGAATCGCCTGCGCACGCGGCGGAATTTGCAAACCCAATATTTTCTCAACCGTTTTGCAATAAGCTACGTTGTTAATTGGCGCCGAACAATAATTCAATCGATCAGTATAAGGAATGACTTGGTTGTAGGGATGTGTCTCCGCCATTTTCTCAAAACACCGATGCAAAAATCCAATTTCTACGTTCGCTTTTGCAACTTTCTCACCATCAAGAGCCGCCATAATTCGGAGCGTTCCGTGAGTCGCTGGGTGTGAAGGACCAATATTGAGCGGAACAAGGTTTTCCTCAAGGTCAGGCTCTCGAGTACCATCCTCAAATTCAATAGGTTGAACTGTGTTACAATGCTGCTGAAAATTTGGATCGTAATCCTTCCTAAGAGCGTGACCTTCAAATTTATGATGACAGAGGATCCTTCTCAGGTTTGGGTGACCCTTAAAAAGAATTCCGTACAGGTCGTAAGCTTCGCGCTCAAACCAATTTGCCGATTTCCAAACCTGTGTTGCCGACTCGACAGCTTCGCCTTCACTCACAGGGCAGCGAATTCTAAGTCTTGAACCATCACGCGATGAAAACAAATGGTATACAATTTCAAACCGCTGAGCGCGATCCGGATAATCAACGCCGCACACATCAAGTAAAAAATCAAACTTAGCAATAGATTTTAAGTGACGCAGTAACGGCAAAATATTTTCTGCTGGCGAGATAATAACATCGTTCCCAAAAGTGCTTTGAAATTGAAACTTATTGTTAGGAAAGCGACTCGCTAAATCTGATTTTAAATCTTCAAGCAAACTCATATCTATAACTCCCAGTCCTTCGGCACAACCCACTTGTCTTTCCAAGGACGCGGCTGATTTGTTTGAATCATACGTTGTAACATCATCACCCCATCTAACACCGCTTCGGGAGTGGGTGGGCATCCCGGAACAAAAACATCTACCGGGATCACCTTATCAATTCCCTGCAAAACATGGTAGGCGCGATAAAACCCGCCTGAGCTCGCACACACACCCATAGAAATTACATATTTTGGTTCTAACATCTGACGATAAATATGAAGAAGTACTGGCGCCATTTTTTCAGTGATTGTTCCCGCAACTAGTAGTAAATCAGATTGGCGCGGAGAGAAACGCACAACCTCAGCTCCATACCTTGCCAAATCATATTTTGGTCCCATCACCGACATAAGCTCAATACCACAACATGCAGTTCCAAAAGGTAACGGCCACAAGGAATTTTTTCTTCCCCACGCAACATAGTTATCAATTCGCGACGTAAAGGCGACCTGGTTCGCCATGTTATCGATTTCTGAATCCGTAAGCTTAGACGAAGCCGCCTTGTTTTCCCTTAGCATTTTCTCTCCGGTGTATAGGTAACTAATATAACAAATATAATTATTTTTTCGCTACTCAATCCAATCATTAGTCACGCTGCGTTCAATTTTTACTTTCGTGATGATTCCCTGGTACATTTCCTCTCTATGCTTTTGCGTTCTCCCTTCAGATTTTACATTCGTAAAAATTGGCGCCCTTTTGCCCTGGGACTCTTTTGCCTTCTCGTGACCAATACTCTCGACTGCCTATTGCCACTTTTACTCAAAGAGGTCATCGACGCTCTATCGAGTAAGAAAAACTTTTCACTTATATACCAGCCTTTAGCTATCTATCTCGGACTTGTTTGTTTTGTAGCGATATTTCGCTTTGGCTGGCGATGGGCTTGGAGCCGCTACCACCAGTCTGTTGCGGAAGATTTGCGCAACAGAGTCTTTGACAAGTATACATCTTTGGGTTTGAGCTTTTTCAATCGCTATCCTGTCGGTCAATTGATGAGTCTGATTACAAACGATATCAACACTTTTCGCATGGGAGTGGGTCCGGCGGTCCTCTTATTTTTCGACGCCACTTTTTATTGTGGAATTATAATTCCCGCCATGATTTATCTTTCCCCGACCTGGACCTGGAAGACTTTGGTTGCCCTCCCCCTCTTGCCTTTTTTTGTAGCCAAACTCGAAAATTTAATTCAGGCCCGTTATAATTTACGCCAAGAAAAATTCTCTGAACTCAGCGGGATTGCTCAAGAAATAGTCTCGGGGGTGAGAATTATCAAGGGCTATGCTCTTGAGACTGAACACACGAAAAATTTTAATAATGTCAGTCGCGAATTCGAATCCGCCTCCAACAAAGCAAGCTACGCCCAAGCGGCCCTTGAACCGGTCATGCAATTTGTGGTCAGCACGGGTGTGGTGATTTTGTTTTTTGTGGGATCTCTCGACGTCGTCAAAGGCACGGCAACGATCGGAACTTTTGTCGCCTTTCTTCGTTATGTTCAAAAATTAAGTTGGCCAATGTCAGAAATCGGTTTTGGAATGAGCATGTTGCTAGAAGCAAGAGCGTCCTTCGCTCGCGTGAAAAATGTGTTAGTTGAGCCTAGCGATATCCCCGACGAAGGAACTGTTGATCCTATCGAATTCCAGAGCCTAGAGGTACGCAGTTTAACTTTTTCTTATTCCGAGCAACGCGAGCCTGCATTAAAAAATATTTCGCTGGTCATTAATCGTGGCGAAAAAATTGGCTTTTTTGGACCTATCGGTTCCGGAAAAACTTCTCTGGTAAATTTATTTTGCCGCCTTTATGAATCAAAACACGGATCTTTATTAATCAACGGACATCCCATTCAAAATATTAAACAGTCTTCTCTCCATAGAATCTTTTGTCTGGTTCCACAAAACGTTTTCTTATTTGGTGACACGATCGCTTACAATTTTGCATTGGGACTTGAGTCTCCTCCAGAGACAGATGAAATAGAAATTTACTCTAAAAGAGTTAGATTACACGACGAAATTTTGGCGACAAAGAACGGTTATGAAACACTCTTAGGTGAAAAAGGTGTCAATCTTTCAGGGGGACAAAAACAACGACTCACCATAGCGCGAGGATTAATTCGCAACGCCCCAGTGCTGATTCTTGACGATGTACTCAGTGCCGTCGACGCAGAAACCGAGAAGGCGATCATCGACACGCTCGAGGGCTCGGTTCTCTCTGACAAAAAGCAGACAGTTATTGTTGTGTCTCATCGTATTACTAGTCTCGTTAATTGTGACCGCATTTATGTTTTCGACAATGGCAGCATACAGGCAGTTGGCAATCACAGTGAATTACTGACAGCGAGTGGGTTTTACCGTTCGATCTATCAAATGCAAATGACTGAGGCAATTCAATGAAATCCCGCGGCTTATATCCTACCCTAAAGCGGATTGCCCCTTACACGCTCAGATATCGATTACTTTTTTCATCAATAGTAGTTTTTGTGCTTTTGTATTCGATAATTGCTCGGACCCTTCCCTGGATCGTCGGCTATACCATAGACAATGGAATCGTCAAAAGTGATTTCGATATTGTTTGGAAGCTCGCTATCGCCTACATGGTCACGCAAACACTCGCATCAGCTCTACTTTATGTTCAAAGCATTTTATTTCAGCGCTTAGGGAACCGTGCACTTTTTGATATACGCGAGGATTTGATTTCTCATGTTCAAGCTTTGCCTATCAAATTTTTTGATGAAAACTCAAGTGGTAAAATCATCACCCGAGTTACCAATGACGTTTCTAGTCTCGGAAACTTTTTTAACCAGGTATTGTTCAGTCTGACGAATGCTACTATCGAAACAATTTCAATTATTATAGCTCTGAGTTTTGTTTCGGTGCGCTTAACTTTTGTCACGCTGATAGCAGCTCCGGCAATTGCTTTTCTGTCTATCAAAATCACCCATCGTATTCGCGAAGTATTCCACGCCCAAAAACAAAAACTCTCAGCCATAAATGCTTTCGTCGCTGAGAATATCAGCGGCATTGCCGTCCTTCGACTTTACAATCGCATAGGTGCAAATCAAAAAAAATTCCAGCGACTTTCTTTAGAGTACAAAACAGAGTCGCTGAAAATGTCTTTTAACTATGCGCTGCTTTGGCCTCTACTGGCGTTCTTTAATGCCTCTTGTATATTGTTGACACTTCTTTATGGCGGCTATCTGACGTCCCAGGAAGTTATCGCCATCGGCAGTTTGGTTACTTTTATTTTAAACGTTCAAGATCTTCAAGATCCGTTGTCAAATTTACTTGAGAAATATGTACAACTCCAAGATAGTCTGGCAAGCGCTGACCGAATTTTTGATTTGCTCGACGAAAAGAAAGAAGACCTTACCGGAAAGTTAATTACAAATTCTCGTGGAGAAATAACCTTTAAAAATTTATCTTTCCGCTACGCCAGAACAGGTCCACTCGTACTTGATGGTATCAACCTCAAAATTAAGCCCGGTGAAAATATTGGCGTCGTTGGTAAAACGGGTAGTGGCAAATCCACGTTGATTTCACTTTTACAGAAATTTTATTCTGTCACCGATGGAGAGATACTCGTCGACCATCAACCCTTAAGCCGTATCAGTGCTCGAGACTGGCGTGCAAAAATAGGAATTATTCAACAAGACCCATTTATCTTCCGTGGTACCGTGGCAAGTAACATTGCCTTGAACACCAACTCGTTATCGAGAGGGCGGATAGAGCAAGCGGCTTTACTTTCTCACTGTACCGATATTTTTTCAAAACGTAAGGGTGGCATAGATGCCATCGTTGAGGAAAAGGGCGCAAACTTGTCGGCAGGTGAAAAGCAGCTCATCGCTTTCGCCCGTATTTTTGCTTTTGAGCCTTCGATATTAATATTAGACGAGGCGACTGCCAACATCGATTCGCACACCGAATCCCTCATACAAAATGCAATAAAAAAAGTTTCGCAGTCGCGCACTTGTATCATCATCGCTCACCGACTCTCGACTTTACACTTCTGTGATCGCATCGTGGTTTTGGATGATCACAAAATTGCGGAAGTTGGTAGCCACGAAGAACTCATGAACCTAAAAGGGCAATACTATGACCTCTACTGCCAACATTACTTGAAGCCAAACGTTGACTATATAGCCTTGATGCAATCATAAGTGAGGTGAATATTTGTATTTGGCGGAATTGGCTGACTAAATTTCACGGTGTTCGTTGACGCATCAAAGGTCGTCGAGACACCTGGTGGCTTCGGAGTCAACAAGACATCGACTTTCTTATCAATGGGCGAACAAACTAACTGTACCGAATTTAAATGATCTTTAATATTATAACCAATTTTTCCAAGCTCTGTTCCGTAATCAGTCGCGCAAATTGATCCTATATGACCACCGGTTAATGTTGATAGGCGCGCATAAAAAATACCCTCAAACCCTGTCACTCGTCTTCCCGACGGAAATGTCGTAGCTTGGGCGTTTAAACACGCTGTATCACCCGGTTTTACAATTACCGAGTGGGCACTAAAAGTTTTCTGACCACCCAAATGTTGTTTCACAGCCTTTACTAAATTATCAGGAATATCTTTTTCCTCAGTAGGGTATTGGCTAACAACCGTCTGATTATTTCGGGTTGATCTCTCATCTTCGTCTGCTAGAATTACTAGTGCAAAATGGGCTCCTTGTCGAAAGAATGAGGCATCTTTTCTTTCCACCGCCAAATATGCAGCGTAGATTCCACGTTCATCCGGTGACGGACAATATGCCGATTGGAAGTCATTTTGTTCGCATGAAATTGTCTCGGGTCGCTTCACTGTATTGGCAAATAGCGTTTCTTTATTGGGAGTGTCCCGCGTAAGCACCGCACTGCCGTTTCCAAACTGAATAAATTTTCCGTCTTGGAGGGCCCCGAAACCATTAGCTGCCTTTGGACCGTTATTTGGACTTGCCGAAACATCGGTAGTGGTAATTGCAATGTGATAATCTAAGTCCCCCAAGGAACTAATAAAAGTGGGAAAACGCTCAGCCATGTGACGCTGCTCTGTCGACATTGATCCAGAATTATCATCGACGATCAAAATATCGACGATTCCCGAGTTCGTCTTTACATCATAATCGAAACGCTCAACGCCTGGACTAATGAGAACGCAGTTAAGACCTGAGCTGTGGCAAGCCTTAAAATTCTTGTCTGCTGAGAATTCCATTTCGCTACAGCCGACAACAAACCCCAGCATCATCAGTCCCATTATCGCTATCTTTTCAGTAAACCCGGTCATACGACCACACTCCCGTTTTGCGGAATATGTTCCAATACTTGTGCCAAAATTGGATATTTTAAGTATCTAATATTATTAATGAATATTGTAACTCGATGCGATATAAAACTTGCCCTTTGACTGTTGTTTTTACCTATTTTTTCAAAAAATCAAATAATACAATCTTTTCCAATATATAGACCATGACATTTTTTTATTGGAGTGCCAGAATTGTCACCGATTAAAGAGGTTAAATGCATAAGATCTTTCTTCTTATGATATTTGTATTGGGCATATTGTTAATTTCTCGGCCGCAAACAATTATCGATGTACCTAGGACGCCCAGTGAACGTTTCGCAACGATGTGGGAAAAAGATTTAGTGCTTCTTCAAAAGAAGAATACGCTTCCTACTGCTAAAGAAATTTGGCAAATAAATTATGTACCTGCCAATCCTCTGGCCCGAACTTATTTATTGAAAGCAAACCCAAAAATTAGCGCTGGTGACCCAAAAACAGGAAAATATCTTTTAGAAATTACGCTCATGGCTTGGGCACAAAAAGACCACGGTCTCGTTGTGCAATATGAGCTATTCCAGGGAAAAAACCGCAATAAAGTCTGGGAATTCGCCCGCACTTTTACGTTCTAATTTAAATTAGTTTAAAATCTTATTAATAAAATTTGCAGAATTTTTCATCGCGATCGGTAGATTCCGCAGAAACGATTCCCCCACCGAATTTCTGGCATTATCGGTAATCGCGCGCATCTCTAAAAACGGAACGTCATTAAATATACAGGCTCTAGCTCCGCCGACACCTTCCCACGCCACGGCAAGCGCATTCGTCTTTTTCCACAATTCTTCGGCTCTTCTTTCATCAACAATATCTTCGTCACCACTGGCAATCGCTCCGAAATGAACTCCAAAATTATCAAATTCAATATTCTTCGCTCTCAGAACCAGTTCTTCGTGACCGAAGAACTCCGGTAGTCTCGCATTCAAATCAAATTTTTCCTCGTAATCATGCTCAATTGTTTTTTCAGCAACAACCAAGTCCCCAACCTTCAGATGCTTCGCCAGCCCGCCACCTGCACCGACACAAAAAACCTTTTCAACTTTTTCCAAATTATTTAAAAGATAAGAAGTCTGAATTCCAAATTGAACTTTTCCATGCCCACCGACCGCAACAACCACATTTCGTTCACGATTGAATAAGTATTGTAATTTCCCAGTGGACGTTTTCTCAAACTCCCACCCTAGGTGAGAAAACTCTTCACACAAATACGTGAGTTCTTTCTTCAAAGGACAAATAATTAATGATTTTGAATTCATGATTGCCAATTATTATAGGTAGACCGCCAAACGGCGCACCACGAGCCTATCCCAGACTGAGCATCTGCTTATCTCACAAACGAAATTTTACAGCTTGAAACGTAACCTTCGTCACGGTCCTTCTGACTTAGCCATTCATCTGAACATTTGGAGACTGAAAGAATTGTGCAGCCATTGCCATTCAGAGTTGTTTGATAATCCACACATGCCTGAACACAAAGCTCCACCGACTTTTCTGCGACATAGGCGGTCGGAACATTTTCATAAGTAATCTGCTTTGCATCTGCCGTCGAAAAGACAAGTGCTGTCAAAACAAATATAGTTTTCATAGAGCCTCCAAAAAAGAAGGTCCGCTTCACCTTTCGATGAGCGGACCATATAAGTTGGCATCGTGCTACTCTTCCACAACCTTTCGGCTACAGTACCATCGCCGCTGACGGACTTAACTTCTGAGTTCGGAATGGGATCAGGTGTAGCCCCGTCGCTAATAACACCAACAATTCTAAATTTTTAAAAAACAAATCTATAAGTAAATGAAACTTGGTGATTTCTAGCTATGATTTTCAATTCCTAGAGTCACAAATAAATTTCCTCCATAGAGAAAATTCGAAATAAGCCTCACGACCAATTAGTACCGCTGAGCTGAATGCATTACTGCACTTACACTTGCGGCCTATCAACCTCGTAGTCTCCAAGGAGTCTTTAGAGGGCCCGAAGGCCCTAGGGAAAACTAATCTTGCAATTGGCTTCCCGCTTAGATGCTTTCAGCGGTTATCCATTCCGAACATAGCTAACCTGCCTGCCGCTGGCGCGACAACAGGAACACCAGAGGTTCGTCCTTCTCGGTCCTCTCGTACTAAAGAAAGGTTTGCTCAATTTTCCTGCGCCCACAAAAGGTAAGGACCGAACTGTCTCACGACGTTCTGAACCCAGCTCGCGTACCACTTTAATTGGCGAA
>LWDK01000060.1:33018-33154 GCA_002083485.1 Proteobacteria bacterium SG_bin7
GACCTGCTTTCGCACCTGCTCGACTTGTTTGTCTTGCAGTCAAGCCCCCTTATGCCAATACGCTCAACGCCCGGTTTCCAATCGGGCTGAGGGGACCTTCGTGCGCCTCCGTTACTCTTTGGGAGGCGACCGCCCC
>LWDK01000061.1 GCA_002083485.1 Proteobacteria bacterium SG_bin7
CTACGTCCTTCGATCAATATTACTTACTGGGCAACAGCGATATACACAAATCGCTTCCCAATGTAATCGTATGGAGATCATGTGAAACATAAAGGCGCCTAACCCAAACGAGCGTTTAACTTTTCGATCGATAGAAAATCTGCCATTCCCAAAAGGCCATGTTGCAGATGGTCCCTTTTGCGTACCGAATAGAGCCACAGGGCAATCTTAATCACCCAGTTAGCAATTTCGCTACGATCGCTTACAGTGTGGATGAACTTAATTTCGTCATTCTTTCCACTAAAATTGACCTCGTGTTGGCTTACAAAGTGCTCAACACGTTGAACCTGAATCTGGATATTTTCTGGGTCTTTTGGACTTACTGCAAACCTAAGACTTTTTGCTGTCGCACTTGGTTGATCCTTTTTTGATACGTGGTGCTTTTCTTTGACAGAAATCAAATAGTTGAGATCCGCTAGACAAGTGGCCATATCCTTTAGTCCTTGGATCACAAAAAATACGCTTGGTAAAAAAGATGCCGCCAGAAATACTAGTGTGCGCTGACTCAAAGCATAAACCAGCCCTTTCTGCTTATCGTTGAGAGATGTGGTTCCAATCACTATTATGGGCAATTCTTTCAGGTCACTTGCGAGAAGAAAACAGAGTAATCTCTCAGTACCGTCAGCACTTGAGAGTCGAAAATAATATCCGTGCCGAAGAGCGATGATAAATTCTCATTTCGTCCAACTCGAGGACCAACCTCAATGCGAGTGTCATTATCCTCGACAATCCTATTAATAATATTTCGATTCATTTTTCCGTTTCGACCAAAAAAACCTAATATCATGATTTGAATCTCTCTTTCGATTTCAGTATACCGATCAATACTGCACTTCATATGCCATTCTAGAGGCATGCAAACCGAAGGAACTATTTTACTTTTTGTCCACGACCTGGACAGGTGGCAAAATTTGGCAGCCAAAAAGCGGTCTTTTTCAAGTGTTTTCTTTAGTTTGTTGCAATCATTTTTCATTGGTACTGCCAAATGGCAGTCACGGTGTTCTTTGAAAATTTCGTCGGGCTTGTTGGGAGTTGAATATTAGGAATAAATAAGAATGAGAACTGGGAACTGTGGGGCTACCTTATAATTACACTTTTTATTAGACAAAAGGACTTGTTCGACCTATTTTTTATTTATGAGACTTTTAATTAAAGTTCTGGTTTCTGCTCTGATCGTTGCCCTTGCCTCGGAGGCTGGAAAGCGCTCAACAACGTTGGCCAGCATACTCGCCGCGTTGCCACTGACCTCGATACTGATTCTAACTTGGTACAACATCGATAATGGCGATACTGCTGCCACAGCTAAGCTTTCTACCGATATCGCCTTTGCGGTATTACCTACGATTGTATTTTTATTTTGTTTTCCAGTCTTTATTCGTCATGGTTTTACCTTCAAGAACTCATTGTTGGGTGCTTTGGCGATTATGACTTTTATTTATATTCCCTACGTTTGGGTATTGAAGAATCTTAACATTGCATTTTAGAAAAGAGCAGGCGACATAGTGGAAATGGATCAACAGTCGCTCTTCGTACGGACCAGTCGGGAGTTTTCGTACCACTCAAATCGGTAATTTCGCCACACATTTTTTAGCCTTTTCGTTTTAACACAGTTTAAGTCGGCTCAAAAATTGCTTCTAATTTTTGTATATGAAATCAAAAAAAAACCAAACAACAAAGACTTACGAACCCAATTACAGCCATGCATGGCGTGGAAGTTGGGATCGACCCATGCTCGTCGATGAGAATACGCTGCACCCGTTTACAGTGGCGCGAATGACAAATCACAATGTGAGAGGCACTGATAAACCTGCGACCAAAGGTCGCTCTAACAGGGGTGGAATATACTCTTATTTTTTTCATTATTTAAAATAGATCTTCTTTGTCTTGAAAAACTCTGTCTCGCTATCAAGAAGACAAGCGTCGTAATGCAACTCAAGCCAGTCAGCCGAAATATGCAGTGGCCGCCACGCTTTTTTTAGAAAACTCATCTGGCCTTTCTAAGTGCGTCTTGAGATTTGGATACCTGATCACTTTTTATAATTTCAATTTCAACCAGTTGAAAAGGCCAACCACCAGGATAAGTACCCCTAGCATTCTCCCAAACAACATAAAAAGGTCCCGGAGAAATTTTTTTGCCAGACATTGTAATAAGTTCCCATTTTTTATCGTTGGAGATTTGATTGTTTTCAATTCCCGTAATGTCCTGTTCGTAGGCGATCACGGCGGTATTTCCGTCCAATTCACGTAGATCAATTTTAGATCTGTAGTTGTCATCGAAGCATTTAAAGATTGCGGTATACTCCGAAACCTTCGCGCCTTCCGGCATAACCCTTTCCAAGATTTCGGCGAGCTTGGCGCCGCGATATTTCCTCTTCTTGTCCTGACTTCCAACGCTTTCATGGGCCGGGTTTCGCTTCACCTCAATCTCAAATTGACCAAAATTGGACTTCAGCTCGGCGATACTGAGCACCTTGCTTTTGCCGTTAAAAATAACGGTAATCTGGGGTTTAAAGTCCGCGGCACTAATGAATTTTGCAAAGAAAAGTATAAAAATTAGAACTCGCATCAATAACTCATCGGAGACTTTAAATGGAGATTTAACAGCTTCTAAGTAAATTCCAATTTCGAGAACGCTGTTCGGCGCAAATGCCAAGACTGTCAGGTACGACTCTTGCTAGATTTCTTCCCATGTATAACTTAATGATTTGGGCCCAACTGTTCCTGTCAATATTTTTGACATTGTTGCCAGAATTTGTCCGCGCGCAAAACTGTAGCGATATTTTTGCATCTAAGTTTGTTCAAGACAATCCTATAACTTCGACCGAACTCTTAAGTCACGTGGCTCAACAAATTTCTAAGACTGATGAGCTTACTTTCATTCGCACAGAAGCTGAAAAAATGGGTGTACGGGCTTGGATTTTTGGTGGAACTGCCGCAAGTTTCCTTCACTACGCAAAATGGGAATTGGCACAGGCCAGGGGTCTTTTAAATCTCCAGACCGGACGCCTTGACTACCACTTCACAAGCATTTTTCGCAGTACTCAAGACCTTGATGTGGTTATTGATGGAACAGTTGAACAGGTCAAAAAACTACAAGAGATCATAATCAAAAAATACCCATACCTTCAAGGATCAAAAAAAGCTTGGGAAGTAAGATCTCTTCGTATGCCTCTGGGATCTCCTGGAGGATTCTACAAGGAAGCCCTTTTAGATGATCCTAATTTCTCAAATCAAAACACCGATAGCAATTCTATTGCCATGGTCGAAATTACACAAAGCCAAGAGCCCATAGTTAGAGACCTCCGCTCTTGGAACTCTCCGCACGGCCTCTTCATGGAAGATGCTCTTAAAAATAAAATTAGTTATCTAAGAAATCCAAAACATTATGATACAGCCAGAGCCAGGTTAGGCCAGAACCCCGAAATATTATCAGCGCTAAGACTATTGGTGAAGGCATTTCAGTACGACTTGAGCGTCGACTCAAAGACCTATCTGGATCTAAAGAAAGTTATTGATGAATTTGATCTGCACGATATCTCAAACTCAGCGGCCCTTAAAAGACTCAACGATACGGCAGCGAAACTCATCCTCCATTCAAATAATATTGAATATGCGATCAACATGCTTGATAGATTAGGCCTAAGGCAAAAACTCATCTCCATGAACCTTAAAGGCGATGGAACTAACGACGCAAGTTATTGGCTTAACAAAGAACCTCTGCGCTCTTATGGGCCCGACGAGCTCCCACGTTATACCAGTGGAAAACTCAAAAACTATGATTTTACACCGACTGGGAAGACCGCTAAAGATCTAAAAATTTCAATTGTCGCGCATGAGACAAGAAATATTCTAGCCTTTGAATCAATCATTCGTTCACATAGTGGCGAGCCCAATGTCTTGATTTCACGAGAAGGATTTCAGGGAGAATCCGCCATTTATTTTGACGGATTCTATACAAAAATAGGAAGGTATGGCGCTACAAGTAGCGGAATCACAATCCGATTTCAAGTCGACCCTATGGCACGCGAAGGCGTAGATTTTATCAAACAAGACGACTATGTGATCTTCTTAAATAAGAGATCCTTAACTGTCATTCCCGAGTTATTTAATTTTAATGTGTCTCAATTAGCAGACTTAATAGCAACTGATTCTTTGAAATTGGATTACTCAAATGGTGGCCAAATTGAATTTTTTAAGAGACGTCTAAATCCTATAAAAATTATCGATGAGCTTGAGGCTTTGGCAAACACAACAGACAAAGAAGGCCAAGAAAAACTCGCTAAAATCATTTCTGTTTTTCTGACCAACAAGAACCTGCACTCATTTATCGATCCAAATAATCCAAAAATTATCACCCGCTTAGTAAGATCTTACTTGGCTTTAATTCAAAAAGGATACAATCTTCCTGCCGTAAACTCATTTTTAATGGCAAACTATTCGGAGTGCCTGCCGGAAATAAAATCAATAATTTCAAATTATGACCCCAAATACCTTACAGGCGTGGGAGTCGACACCTCACTCGCCGTTCATGAATATATTCTTTGGAAGAATCAAACTGATATTATTGAATATGCACTGAAAAATAGCTATATTTCGATTGCGAAGCTCTTAATCGCGAAAGCACCTATTTTTAAGAAAATTATTACAGAAAAGCACAGTAAGTTTCTGAGCGAGGCAATTCTTCAAAAAAATCTCGATGCTTTCACATTTATCTTAGATAACATAGAAATAGACCTCAACAGTCTTGTTAGAGATTTGACTTTAAATTATGGTCATTATGAAACTCCGCCACTCCCTGATCGCCGCGCCTCAGTTGTCACGCTTGCCATTAGAGAAAATGCATTTGAAATTGCTAAGTACCTACTTGAAAAAGTTGATCTAAATACATTTTCAATAACTGACGCGTTTTATTTTTCCTGCGAACAAGGAAGCTTAGAAATAATAAAAATTCTTGAAAAAAAGGGAGTTAATACACGGAAAATCTATGCCTTCTTAGAAAAAATCAGAATGCAAGGCGATGCGGTCTATAAATACGAGCCGGTAAAGTTAGCCATTAGGAAAGGTGCTTTCGAACTAACAAAATATCTCGTTGAAAATGGCGCGACACTCAGAAAGTCCGATAGTTTCGAAGGTACGGCTTTGGGCAACCTCGTACTTTTCTACTCTAAATCTGAAAACCAATTCGATCAAAGAGGCTCCGATTTTATTAAATACCTTGTTAAAAATGGTGCGGACATAAATGAAAGGCATTACGACAATGGACCCACACCTCTCATGTTTGCCATTACCTCAGAAAAAAAAGAATTAATTAAGGCTCTATTAGAAAACGGTGCCGACATTAACGCTCAAAGCTCTGATCCAGAATCAGCTTTGATACTTGCTATTAAAAATAACTCATTTGAAATGGTAAAGTTTCTTATCGAACAAGGCGCAAATGTTGATGCCTTAACCCATAGAGATCACAACAAAAAGAGACATCCAAATTGGCAGTGGGCTTTGGGCTATTTGGTGAACAAAGAAATTACAGTTCTTGTGCTAAAAAAGTCTAAATCTCTTAAAGCGAAATACCACCTTGCCAGGATTTTTCTTAAGAAAAAAGACTGAAAGTGCCGTTAAGCGCCATCCGTCGAAGGTTTACTCCCAACCCTTAGTCGAGTCACAAATGTAAACTCGGACTGAATAGTGTAAAATAACAAAATGGCGGTTCGTCTTTTGGCTATTTTCGCAGTCCTTTTTTCTCTTCTGGTCTCTGCTAATAATTCTTCAGAGATTCTCCTTAAGCACGATAAAGTTTCAGCCATGGCACTAGAATTAATATTATCACAAGCAGGACTTAGTCCCCTTGTGGCGAATCACACGGGATATCTCGAACATTTAAACGTAAATCAGGTTTTTTCAGATTTTAGATTTCAAAGGCATGTTGAAGTAATTTATGGAGTCCAAACAAATGAACCATCAATTTCTATGGTTGATGTCGAGACATTTGTTTATCGCGGAAAAGTTTTCGGGGGAACTCCATTTGCTTTAATTTTTATTAATTTTTCTGAAGGCGAGGTCAAAGAGATTGCCCAACAAGTCAAGAAAAAATCGACATTGACGAGTTGGCTGCTCGAAATATTACCAAGAACACTTTTTCCTGAAGCTTCGGCAAACACCGAGCTTTGTCCGCTCTCGAAGAATGCGAGTTTTATGCAGGCGTTTACCAGCAGCGCGGCCATCACGCAAATTAAGACTTGTCTTGGAAAGGTATTCGCAAAACCAGCAGAAACACTCACCAGCATCAAAGATCAGATGGAGAAGCTTGTGACTCAACCCGGTGTTTTTTTTCGCGAGACAGCGGAGCGTTGGCGTGCGACGGCTAGAGCTATAACGGATATTAGTTTTCAATCTCCAGACTTTAAAAAATTACTCTCAGGCTCGCTTAAGTTTCTTAGTTCCATCGATGGACCTATGTTTATGAACTTGTTTTGCAGCGCCATCGGAGTCGCCAGCGATCTTGTGATTAAAGCAATAGCTGGCGGAGGCATTGGCGCGGGCCTCCTGATTATTCTTGATAAAATGATGGCTCTCGAAAAAGTTGCCAAAGCCATCAAAGCCCTAGAGGCTCTTAAGAAGGTTGCCTATGATAATTTTGATAAAGCCAGTGATACCGTAAATAAATTTATGACGAAGGCATTAACAGGCGAAGCAGGTCCATCAGAACTAGGCGCCGTCAATGCGTTAGGCGAGCAAGGCTTGTCTCGAGTCACACTCAATGCCATGAAGTGTGCTGTTTCTGGAGCAAGGCCGTGAAAATTTACTTTTGGATCGCTGTTTTTTTTATCGCTGATGCTCTGGCCACCCCCCCTTCCGCTTGTGATCCGCGGTCTGCAGAACTGGGCACCGCGCTGGCCAGCTCTCAAGGAACGCTTGCCCCCGATTCTCTGGCATGGGTTAAAAGTCAATTTTTGAAATCGGATAGTGATTGGGAAAGTTTAAATGAAGCACAAAAGAAGAGAGTCATTGGTATGCTTTCGCCCGTCAAACCCGCACCTCAAGGCCGAGTATCGGGAAAAAAAACTGTGGTGACAGAAGAAATGAAAGCCAAAAAACGTGATGAAATTATGAAATCTGATCCAAGTTTGAACTCACAACAAATTGAGGCCCGAGTTGCGTCCTATGTCGATGATCTTGATTTTGAAAACTTATCGGCTGAAATTTTGAAAAGACAAGGTTACCATGTTATGCAAAACCCCGACGAAGTTAAAGGCCTTAGTTACTTGAAAGCCAAAAAGGCCGAGGGCATTTCCGACAAACGACGCCCCGATTACTTTATTTTGAGCGAAGGTCATATCGAGCAAGGAAAGATTTTTGATCACTATATGTCGCGCGGGAATCTAGATATGACAGTCAGAGGAATTCTTAATAAGACCGAAAAAGTAGATTGGAACGGCCAGGTTGATTCGCAGACTCATCGGATTGTGGTGAATCTCATGCTCAATCAAGAATTTAAACTTGGACGGTTTGATCCCGCAAAACTCAGAGAAGCCCTGAGAAACTCACCGAGAAATTCAAACCTTGAAGAAGTCATTATCATTCATGGCCGAGCTTCCGAAAAAATTATCGTCGAAAGAGTATTTCCTTAAATCCGACTCGGGCATGCCACGGCTACGCAGTTTGGCGGGATGAGGTTCGTGACAATTGCGGCGGCGGGCCTCATACGATTATAAATTTTATTTATCACTATAATATACATAATAAATTATCTTTCTATCTTGTAGTTTTAGATAAATATATCAGGAGGAAACCATGAAGACTGAGAAATTATTTAACGTTTTAGTTCTTGGGGGCGCCTTGATCACTACGCCCACCATTTATGCCGATGTCTCGGAGCAAAACCAACGAGCAAATGTGTTGCTAAATCACTTGCTGGAGGCACAACCCATTCCGGCGCGACAAGCTTTTTGCTCTGCCGATGATCAAGCAACGTGCGTTGAGGAAAAAGGAAAAAAAGTCCCACGTGCTGGCATTGTTTGCTGTTGGGGCACAAGTTGTGAAGGCTAGTTCTACTTTGGGGGCTGCGCCAGACTCGGTTTTCCGAATCTGGCGCAATCGTCTCCGCATTGAATACGAGGCAGCGGCGTTGTTTGCCCAGCTGGGAAAAGAATTGGCGCAACATTATGGTAAGCACGACGAGGTCGTACGCCTCTGTGAAGGTGCTGAAGAGGAAGAGCTCTCCCATGCAAAAATGTGTATCGAAATCATAAAGTATTCGGGCGAAGCGCCAGCATTTAATTATACGCGCAAGAAAATTCAATTGGGTCCAGAAAATTTAACTTCGGAACAAAAAATTTTATACACCAGCCTTGCTCTGTCTTGTGTGACCGAAACTCTGAGCACGGCATTACTCACGGAAATGCAAAATGCTGCCGAACCTGGACTTATTAAAGACACTGTTCATCAAATATTAAGAGACGAAGTTAAACATAGCCGTATCGGTTGGGCCGAGCTGAATCGCTGTCACCAAAACCAAAATCTCACTTGGGTTCAGCCGTATATTCCACTAATGCTGAAAGAGGCTCTGCAGGCAGATATTCAACCTATGTTGACTCGCCAAGAAGCCAAAGACGATTTAAGCGCTTGGGGAATATTAAGTCCACTCGATGCTAGTCTCATTATGGAAAACACCATAACGCAAATTATAAGCCCCGGTTTACAAAGGTATGGATTAAAAATTTAGATCACGCGAGTAGACCAAAACTTTTTTCACTGGGCAAGCTTGTCCATACTTTAATTAATTAGAGTTACTAGAAAATTTAAAATCACGCCTAACGACCAACCCATTGAGAACATCTTCTCTCTAGACAATCTCCCACCCACGAATTACCATTACTCGATGGTATACATAGAAAAAGATGAGTGGTTTACCGAAACTTTTGGTCGCATAAATACTCTGAGTGATGTGCTAACAGAACCCGCGGGTAATTTGACCGGCCTAAGTCCTGAGGAGCGAAATAAAATCCGTAATACCCAAGGACTTAGCGGCGACATAGTCCGCATCTTAGGCTACCACGAAAACTACAGCCTTATAATGAAAATCGATGGCGCCAAAGGCTGGATCGAACGTGATGCTTTGATGGAAGATCGCGATCTAAAATCTTTTATCAGACCTGTCAGTCCACAAATTGCCCCTCTCGAATTTCTAAAAAAATTTGAAGGTGTCCCTTACTTATGGGGAGGCCTCTCAGAAAATGGAATCGATTGTTCTGGCCTCACGCAAAGATATTTCTTTGAAGTCTTCGATAAAATTATTCCTCGGAACTCCCGCGACCAGCGCCAGTTTTCTCCTGAAAAACCTTTTTCCCAAGTTAGGGATCATGATTTAGTTTTTGCCGTTGGCAGAAAAGACGGACCACACCATGTAGGCCTTTACTTAGATGGAAAAATTTGGAATGCCTATTCCGAAGAAGGCGTAGTCTGCCAAACTGTGGCGCGCTTCTCAGAACTATTTGAAATTGAAGCTGTCAACAGAATCGTTTAACCCACTTGTTCAAAAAACTCGCACTCCCATACAACGTTAACTAAGAAATAAGGCCGATTTTCCTAAAAACAATAGGCACCGGTTACAAGAGGGTGTAGTTTGCACCAGACCATGACCTTGTCAGATTTATCAATTCGTCGACCTGTCTTCGCCTGGATGCTTATGTTCGGGCTCATCGTCTTTGGTGCCATCAGTTTTTCACGTATGGGAATAAGTGATATGCCCGACGTAGAGTTTCCAATTCTCGCGTTAACCGCACACTACGAGGGCGCCGCTCCACAGGTTGTCGAAGCTGATATTGTTGATCCTTTAGAGGATGCTTTGGTGAGCATCCAGGGCGTAAAAAATATTACCTCAAAGTCTAGAGTCGGCGTTGCCGAGATTACAGTCGAATTTGATTTGGATCGCGATATTGATTCCGCCTTTTTAGATGTACAAGCTAAAATTACTCAAATTCAAGAAATTCTCCCCACCGAGATGCAGCCAATTTCAATTATGAAAATCGCCATGGCAGAATTTCCAATCATGTGGATTTCAGTCAACAGCACGACGATGTCGCTTACCGACCTCATGATTTACGTAAAAAATGAAATCCGCGATCATCTTACCACTGTGCCCGGGGTTGGTAATCTATGGATGCCAGGCTACCTTGAGCCAAATTTACGAGTCTGGATAAAGCCAGATCCTTTAAAATACTATTCGCTATCACCCACGGATATTGTGAATGCCATTCGTACCGAACATAGCGAACCACCTTCGGGGCGTATGGAATTCAATAAGAAAGAATATAGCTTGCGTACACTTGGCGAGGAAAAATCAATTAGGGGATTTGAAAAAATTCTGATTAATTCCCGAGGAGGCAGCCCCAACTACAGTCCAACAACCCTTGGGACCATTGCCCGCATCGAAGAAGGCACCGTTGATATTTTGCAGTTTGCGCGCACTAACGGCCACCCCGCAGTTGGCTTGGGTGTAGTTAAACAACGTGGAGCAAATGCTGTCCGTGTGGCTCGGGCTGTTAAACAAAAGGTTGCGGCCATTCAAAAGACAATGCCGGCAGGCACGAATATCGTCGTTAATTTTGACGGAACAGCTTTCGTCGAAGAATCCGTGGCGGAACTCATTTTAACTTTACTGTACGCCGCACTATTAACTTCACTCGTGTGTTGGTTATTCCTAGGGTCTTGGTCAAGTACGTTTAACGTCTTACTTGCTATTCCAACCTCGGTGCTTGGAAGCTTTATCATTCTTTATTTTGCTGATTTTACTTTAAATATATTTACACTTTTAGGTCTAAGTCTTGCCATCGGCATCGTGGTCGATGATGCGATCATGGTGTTAGAAAATATCATTCGCCACCGAGAAATGGGCAAACCCCGAGTCCAGGCCGCCCTACTTGGGTCCCGGGAAATTACCTTTGCCGCGATTGCGGCTTCCGTATCGCTAGCGGCAATTTTTTTACCAATTGCCTTCATGGAAGGAATTATCGGCCGGTTTTTATTTCAGTTTGGAGTAACTCTAAGCGCTGCTGTAATGATTTCACTTTTAGAGGCACTTACTTTAACGCCAATGCGCGCGGCCCAATTTAAAGGGAGTCTAGAAAGAAGCACACGCTTTGGAAAATGGTTTGAGCGGCGCTATTTAAATTTTAGAAATTTTTATGAACGTAGCCTCAAAATCTCTCTCCGTCATCGCTGGAAAGTTGTATTTGCATCGCTTATCTTTTTTATTTTAAGTTTTGGTACCGTTTTTTTACTAAAAGGAGAATTCCAGCCTCCCCAAGATCAAAGCGTTTTCATGATCCAAATGACCAATCCTCCGGGTACCGCGATCAGCTTAACCGATGAACGTGTGAAAATTGTTGAAAAATATCTTGCTGAGAGATCTGAGGTAAAATCTTTCTTCGTTGCCGCTGGCGGATTTACCGGAGGCGAAACCAACGCCGCTATCATTTTTATTGAAATGAAGAAGCGCGGCCTGAGAGGCCTTGATCCCATTCTTAAAAAAGAATTGAGCCAACAAGAATTAATTGGGGTGGTTCGTGACTTTCTAAATAAAAATCTGCCGGATAGTAAGCCTCAGGTTCAAGATCCCTCAACACAAGGCTTCGGTGGCAGCGGCAGCGGTTACCCAGTGGAGTTTACAATTCAAGGCCCAGATTGGTCGCAATTATCCAAATACGCCACTGAGCTATTAGTTGAACTTAAAGACAAAAAAGTCATGACCGATGTAAACTCAGATCTATTGACCGGCGCACCCGAAGTCCACATCATTCCAAATCGTGAAAAGGCTTCGGTTCGTGGTGTCGATGTGGCTTCGATTGGAAATGTAATTAACATCGCACTCGGCGGATTTGTTGTCGGCGGATATGAAAAAGGAGGGCATCGCTATGATATTCGCGTCAAAATGGAAGAAGATAGACGCTCGCCGATCGAACGCATTAAAGACCTCTGGGTAAGAAACAATCGCGGCGAACTAATTCCGCTCAAAGACGTCATTGACGTTAAAGAAGCAACTGTGGCTTCACAGATTTCACGTAAGAAT
This sequence comes from Proteobacteria bacterium SG_bin7, assembly GCA_002083485.1. Lineage (GTDB taxonomy): Bacteria > Bdellovibrionota > Bdellovibrionia > Bdellovibrionales > SG-bin7 > SG-bin7. The sequence goes on from LWDK01000061.1 coordinate 12,104, forward strand.
CGCGAACGTGCAATTACGGTTTTTGGAAATGTTGGCGCGGGCTTAAGCCAAAATGAAACGCTTCAAAAGGCCGAAGAAATCGCAAAAAAGATATTACCAGACCACTACGCATTTAAACTGAGCGGTTCAGCCGAGGAATTTGCTAAAAGCTTTCAAGGATTGTTGTTCGCACTTATCATGGGCTTTATCGTGGCGTATATGGTTTTAGCCTCTCAATTTAATAGTTTTATTGATCCATTTACAGTTTTTGTAGCTCTGCCTTTTAGTTTCTCCGGTGCCTTCATAGGACTTCTCGTTGGGGGCCAAACAATGAATTTGTTTAGTATGATTGGTTTGATTTTATTGATGGGGATCGTAAAGAAAAACTCTATTCTGCTTGTGGATTTTACCAATCAAGTTCGCGAAGATGAAAAACTCTCAATAAATGATTCGCTATTAAAAGCTTGTCCGAATCGCTTAAGACCAATTTTAATGACGTCCATTGCGACAATTGCAGGAGCAATACCATCAGCGCTTAGTCTTGGTCCTGGAGCAGAGGCTCGTCAGCCCATGGCCATTGCCGTGATCGGTGGCGTGCTTATTTCTACCGTGCTCACTCTTTATGTCGTGCCGAGCGTTTATAGTTTGATTTCACGATTTAAATCAAAACACCCGTCTACATAATTTTCGCAAAGCCTCAGAAGAATTTTGAGTATTCATATCTCTAATGTGACACTTTTCGTTCGAAGCTTTTTGATTTAATGCTTCCAAAGTCCGCGCCTTTCCGTAATCGTAGTGAGCCATGATATGTCGATTGAAAGGCTCGTCATCCTTGGGCATTTGAAATGAAATTGAAAAACCACTCGCATTTACGCCTAAACCATCCTTCTTTTTTAGAGCCTGCTCGCGGTCAGAAAAGTCAACCCACCAGGTCGATTCAAGATCATGAACTAATTGCAACCTCTCATTGACATTATACTGATAAGTCGCTTTTACAAGCTTACCGCTACCGGAATCATCATAGCCTTCGCCAAAACTCATCAATACTTCATCACCTAAGCTTCGCGCAAGTTCTAGGGGATATAAGTCAATAGAGCCGCCGACAAAATATTCGCCACGAATCAATGTCGGCGGCAATAAAAATGGGCTGGCAATTGCCGCTCTCGCGGCTTCAGAAATTTTGAAGTCGGTTACCACACTGATATTTGACTCAATTGAAGATTCAGGCGCCAAATGAGCTATCACCGATTTTCTACCCTCAAGATAAGTAGCGACATTAGGAGTTGTAAAAAAAATCTCACGATAAAGCTTCGCTTTAATATCTTGCCCCACATGCTCGGGCTCAAACAAAACTTTACCACCAATAATAACAATTGGTATCGAAGAGGTCGCGAATCCTTCGCTAAATTTAAAAACCGAAAGACTATTAGGAAGACTCACCAAATACTCTCTAAAGATGTCAGGAATAAGTTTGTTGGCAGCCTCTTTTTTTCTTCCTTGGTACCAAGAATACATGGTCCACAGACTTCCAATTTTGTCGGTTGGACGGGCCTCACGAAAAAAGCTTCTAAAGTCTTTTGACAGGATAAAATCTCTTCGCGACTTAGCATCAGGAATATTGGCAACCATCATTGCCGCAAGACTTCCACCACAAGTAGCGATGATGAGATCTGGTTTTTTACCGGACTCTTCAAGCGCCTCCATCATTCCGAGAAACTGAACGAATTCGAACCCCCCGCCCGAAAAAACGACAATCCGGTTGTAAGGTTTTGCAATGGATTCATAAGAATAAGAAAACAAAAAAATAAAAAATAGAAATTTCATATAAGGAACCAGAATGTTAGCGGGAGACGGTTGTCTCTCGCTAATATTTAAAAATTAAAACTAATGTTCTTCAGTTTGGCAATTCAGGAACTGGATCTCTTGAACCTTTGCCCTCAGATGGAATTACGGGCTCGATCGCGCATACAAATCTTGCTTTGGTCTTAGCCGCGCAATCAGAGCGATCATTGTCAGTCCTCCATTCGGTCACACGAACAGCGATTAGCCCCCGCTCGCGACAGACTGCTGCAGCAATGTCTTCTGCCATAACTTTTGCCGCAGCAAACGCTTCTTCAAGGCTCGCGCCTTTGCCGTCGCAATAAGAAACTTTGCCTTTCACTTTAAAACTTCCGTGATTTGCACTGGCAACAAATGGGAATGATAGTAGTACAACCGTTAATAGTGATTTCATTTTTGAGTCCTCCTTCGTTTCAACGCGAAAATAAATGTATCGACCAATGGATGAAACAAAAATTATAATTATCAACAAATCTCAAAAATTTACGAAATAATAAAGGAGTTTTGCCCCAGAATTGCGGGCAAACCATCACACCAAGAGGCCTTAACCACCGGTCTTTTTCCATTTTATTTTTTTATGATCTAAAAAACCTGTAACCTTGTCTATTTTTTCGCCATGAATTTCGATATAGTCATTTTTAAAAGTCCCACCAACTCCCAAAGCCTTTTTTAAATCCCGAGCTAAACTTTCACACCAAGCCTGATTGAGCGGAAGTCCCTTGATCTCAATCACCGTACGGCCCTTACCACTTGTAAGTCGGCGCACCTTTAGTTCGAGTTTACTTTCGTCGACACCTGTTTGCATGAAATGCATTATACCTGCGGTAGATTTAGCTATGCAATGCTTAAGTTTTCACGACCTTGTCGGCGATGAGAAAACAGCCAAATCTTTAAAACGAAATCTTACATTTTGCCTTTTTTGGGACCTAGACACCTTTATTTTCCTTATTTACCATTAACTATGTCCATTAAAAACAAAGACACGTTTTTACAAGACACTCTTGATCATATGCCGGTCGTATTTTTTGTCAAAGACATAGATGACCGCTATTTAAATGTAAATGCTGAGTTTGAAAAACTTTTTAACTGGCACCGAAAAAACGTTATTGGCAAGACAGGCTCTGACCTTTTTCCTAAAGAAGTAAATGATACTCTTCGCCTAAATGATATTGAAGTGATTCAACAACGAAAAGCCAAAGTTTGGATTGAAACGGTTTATGACTATCAGGGACGTCCAAGAATATATGAAACGCATAAATTTCCTTACTTTGATGACGAAGGGAACGTCTATGCAGTCGGGGGAATCGCACTAGAGATCACCGACAAAATCAAAGCCGAAGAGCAACTCGAAGCCAATCGTAAAGTACTTCTGCGTTCAGCGCGCATGGCCGCAGTCGGAGAAATGGCAGGAGGAATCGCTCACGAAATTAATAACCCCCTCGAAGTGATTCACGCACATCACTATCTTATGCAGGAGATGTCAGAGAAAAATGAAACTCAGGGTGAGAACTGGGCCAAAAATTTAAAAGTTATCAATGACGCTATTGTCAGAATTCAAAGAATCATTAAAGGACTTTTGGCTTTTGCACGTCAATCTACAAACGATCCTAAAGTAGAGACATCTGTTAGCGAAATTTTAGCGGAGCTCTTTGAACTCTGCTATGGCCGCATGGCAAGAAAGGGCGTCGCCTTAACTTTTCCAAAAATTGATCCCAAAATTAAAATCGAATGCCGTCCCTACCAAATTTCGCAAATTTTATTGAACCTCTTAAATAACGCTGTTGATGTTGTTTCGTCTTTACCAGAAAGATGGATTCAACTCGAATTTAAGGAAAAGGAAGAAATATTCGAATTTCGTGTTATCGATAGTGGTAAGGGAATTCCAGAAACTATTCGTCATAAACTTTTTGAATCCTTCTTCACGACCAAAGAGTTTGGATTCGGTAGCGGTCTTGGACTTAGTATTTCAAGAGGACTAGCCCTTGAACACAACGGATCACTTGAGATTGATGAAAAGGCAAAAAATACGACCTTTATTCTCAGAGTTCCAAAAAAGCAAATTTAAACAGGTTCTTCATTTTGAATTTCTGGAACTTTAACTTCTTCACCTTCAACTTCAGCAATACGACGTTTCAACTCCTCAATACGAGACTTTAAGTCACTACGTTCACCGGGTTGTAATACCCTATCTAAATTTTCCTCTCTTTTGTCTTCCATACCCTAAAATTGACAAGATCTATATTTCTTGTCAATCTGCATAACGATAGTATGAACAGTGCGAAAATCTCTGCTCGCCATATTTTAGTCGACAATGAATACGAAGCTAAAGACATATTGAAACTCCTAAAAGAAGGTAAGAGTTTTTCTGATCTCGCTCAAAAATTCTCTAAATGCCCGAGTGCCAAATTGGGTGGTGACCTTGGCGAATTTGCCCAAGGACGAATGGTTGAAGCGTTTAACGCTACGGCTTTTACTCTAACGGTCGATGAAATTTCAGCACCCGTGCGCACGCGGTTTGGTTACCACATTATACAGCGCTACAAGTAGATTGTTTCAGATTTTTTCCATCACCAATCAATTGGAAAAAAATCTTTTAAAAATTTACCACACCAGTGTTTGCCGGTGTTAATACCATCGATAAAAGGATCACATACACGTGCTGCGCCATCAACAATATCCAAAGGTGGCTGAAAATCATGGACTTCGGCCTTGGATTTAGAGAGTTGAATCGGGTCCTCATCGGTGACCCAACCCGTATCAACGGCATTCATAAAAATTCCATCTTGCGCCAGATCACTGGCACTGGTGTGGGTCAACATATTGAGGGCCGCTTTTGCCATATTCGTATGCGGATGACGGTCGGCTTTTTTAAAGCGATAAAATTTTCCCTCCATCGCCGTAACATTTACGATATGTTTCTTGCCAGTGAAGTCTCTTCTCATAAGGGGAACTAACCGCGAACATAGCACAAATGGCGCAATCGAATTTACTAATTGGACTTCAAGTAGTTCCGGGATTGGTACGTCAGCAAGCTTATAACGCCACGAATTTGTCGTACGTAAATCCACCTGCTGAAGATCGGCATCAAGTCTTCCTTCGGGAAAAACTTCGGCCGCGGTAATCGATTTGTCGTAGGAATACGGAATTTGCGAAAGCTTCGCCGAGGCACGAATTCCAATTCCTGGTTCCACACCGTGCCACGTCACTGGTAAATTAGTATCACTGCCATGCTCAGCCAATCTTAGTTTACAGTTTTCAAACGCTCGCAAAATCTTTTGTTCATAAACTTCAAGTTTACCAAATGGAACCGACTCGCGCGCCAACAGATGCGCATAGAACCCTGGTGGTCGTCTGACCGTCTGAGCCGCATTGTTTATTAAAATATCAAGACGCTCATAAGTACGATCTACATATTGAGAGAAAATTTCCACACTCGGAGTATGACGCAAATCGAGTCCATAAATATCGAGCCGGTTTCCCCAGTCTGAGAAATCTTTTTCCTTAGCATATCGAGTTGCTGCGTCAATTGGGAACCTTGTTGTGACAATAACTCTGGCTCCCGAGCGCAACATCATGAGGGCCGCATAATAGCCGATTTTGAGTCTTGCGCCTGTAATGAGGGCTACCTGTCCGCTAAGGTCTGCAGTCTGAAATCTCTTTTTATAATTAAATTCGGCGCACGCTGTACACATGGAATCATAAAAGTGATGAAGTTTTGAAAACTCAGTTTTACAAACATAGCAATTACGCGGGGACTTTAAATCTTGTGAAGTACGATCAATTGCTGAAATTTGTTTGGGCATTGAAAATACGGAATCAAGTCTCGCCTCTCTAATTCCCGTCACAGCTCGGGCTTTGCGGTCGTGAGAAGAATGAATCTTCTGGCGAATTTTTTTGAAAACTTTGTTGCGCGCCCGAGTTTCATCCCTTGATGGTCGCGAAAGCTTTCCCGCCACGGTTAGAAGTGTTACCCTTTGGTAATCACTTAGACTTGCAAGCTTAGAATTATCTTTTAAAAGACCCTCTAAGACATCGATAGTATTTTGAATTTTTTCAAAATCAGTATCCACGGACTTTAACTTAGTGGCGCCTCTCAGAATGGTCAACTTTCATGACTAAATGACATAAAACTAGGCAATATAAAAATTTTTAACCGAAATACTTCAGTCCTAAGTCCAATAGACAGGGTTTGTAGATTTTCCTAATCTTAAGGTTAACAACATGGAGGTTATATGAAATTGGTTTCTACTTTATTTGTAGTTTTTGGATTTCACTTTAGTTTTGCTGCTGAGATTCCGCAAAACACAGAGGCAGAACTAAATGCCGCATCTCCGGAATTAATGAAACTCCTAGACCAAGTTAGCCGCGGTGAAAATATCAAAAGCATTGAAGCCATGGATGAAAATGGTGAGCCAACAAAATTCCGAATTCAAAAAGGTTCTGCAAAATCAGATTCTGAAAACCAGGATCTTGAACTTTCAAACGAAATCACCAATTAGGACTTTTCCAGTACCCGCGACCTTACGTTTTGAGTTGGTTTTGGTGTGCATTCAGTGTCGGTGTTTTTCCTTAGGGCTTCGCTCTCGTTCCCTCTGAGTTTCGCTCTGATT
>LWDK01000062.1 GCA_002083485.1 Proteobacteria bacterium SG_bin7
TCACAAGTATCGGCAAGAGACCGGGGTGCGGTTTATAAACTAGATAGAGCAAAACTCAAACAAATGTAAATGATGCTGGCAAGCTATTTTCTTATTTTTTCCAAGAGAATTTGTGAGCCCGCTCCACAAGAAAGAACGGTACGCATGGCTTTATCGACACTGACGTCGGTTGGAAAAACACGATTACCCGGTAAGTGAAAAATTAATCCCGACGTTGGATTCGGCGCCGTCGGTACAAAAACAGTGTAGCTACCATCACTGTGTGAGGCGGTGATAAACGCGGTTGTCATGGCTGAATCATCAAAAGGTTTTACCAGTGCTACTCGTGAGAATTGGGCGTTGCCGCCAAAGAATTGCGTGATGGCTTCTTTGACAATTTTGTAGAGAGGAAAGTTATAAAAAATATTATTTTCAATAAACTTGTAAACAAATGATCCAAGATTCGTGCGTACTAGGACGCCAAGAAAAAAACAGACGACAAAAAGCAGGATAATGGCGATGAAATGGGCGAGCTGTCCGCCGATTTGAGTGGTCTCGGTTAAAACATTTGTAAACGGTGCCAAGAAGTCTGCGAGTGTATGAAACATCCACATAAAGATCGCGACAACGATTGTGGCGGGGAGAATAACAAGAAGACCCCCAAGAATGGAGGTTGTGAGAAAGTTATTTAAACGTTTCATATCTCATCTACTATCTCATCTATATCTCATCTACCATCTTATCTATTTTTGCAATTTGCTGACAAGCATCGAAATTCTTTTCCCCTGGATGATCTTGATGGTTACCAGATAAAACTCTCCATGTCATTTTGTTTTGACAACTGACTCGGTTAGCAAGATCAGAAACGTGCCGGTTGCCGACAATGACAAGTAAATCTTTGTTTTTGGGAAGTACATCTAAAATCTTGGTGATTGAATTAGCCATATCATAGTTGCGCAGATAAATTAAAAGCTGTGTACGCTTTGTTCCACTGCAAGAGTTTAGCGATTGGCAGTCTCTTTCGATTCGCTCTCTCACTGCTGGCGATCGCTCAAGGTTGATGGTCACTGGATAGGTAGGATCCGATTCAAGTTTTTCTAAAAAGTGAAATGGGTCAGCCCGACGAGATGCTAGATTTGTAGCTTTCACTTGGTTGAACATTAAAAAGTCTTTTTCGCCGTCAAAGCCGAAATAATATCCTGTCTCCAAGCTTTTATAGGTTGTAGAATCAGATAAAACTCCCATTTGCGTAAATGCCGCTAAAATTGTGGAAATAAATCCGTCGCCCAAGCGAAATTCAATACTTCCACTAAACCCTTCAATGCCTCGATAGGGGAAATGCTTAAGAAGATTTTCTGCTTTTTTTCCAGAAATGTAATCTTTTTTGTGAGTCTCGCCAACCATGATTACATTATGATCTTTATTCTCTAAGGCTATGAGGTCGTGAGAGGGTGAGGTTTCGCACATCGCTTTAATTTGTTCATCAGAAAGGGTGGTATTTTGTGCGCGGAATTGACATACAAGCTCAGTTTGTTCACGCCAAATGAAACGCATGAAATCAACCGCTCTACGGATTGTTGAAAGCTTTGAGCTGCAATAGGAATCTGATAGTGAATTCCTGGCGCTCTCGAATCGGCGCTGGAAAATTCGATTTGATATCAAGTCGTTCTTGTTGAGATCGTCGAAAAATTTTAAAAAATTCCAAATGCACTTATTTTGCTGCTGGGTTTGTGCAAATGTAAAATTGAGGTAAGGGGGATTTGCGGAAAACGCTAAATCGATGATGGCCAAAAATAGAATTGAAAACAAACTCTTTCCGACAACGGTCCACATGTGTAATGGGTAGAGCAAGTTATGGGCCAGTTATTGGGTGTTTATATCTTTGGAATCAATGACTTATACAAGAAACGTCACTTCCTCTATGCAAAAAGCGGCCGTCAAGTTTGACAGACTCTTACATCTTAAGCGAGTTAACAAAAGTTAGCACTTAACTAATGGGCGCGCTAAAAACCTAGACAGATGCGTGCCATTTTTCTACCATTTAAGTATGAAAAATCTGCCGTTAAAAGTTGGTGATTTTGTTGATATAATTGCACCGGGATTTCGTTGCGACATCAAAGACGTTAAAAGCGCCTTAAAACGTATAAAATCGTGGGGGCTTGTCCCACGAGTTCCAAAAAATCTTTTTGGTCCTGATATTATTTGTGGAAACTCTGATGCGGCCCGCTTTGACCAACTAAAGCGAGCTTTGAATTCCAATTCGAAATTTATTTGGTGTGTGCGGGGAGGATACGGCTCGATCCGTTTGCTTGACGGCTTAAGCAAGATGAAAAGGCCAAAGCGATCAAAAGTCGTTTTGGGTTACAGTGATATTACTTCACTGCACGCATTTTTATTACGTAAGTGGAAGTGGAAATCACTTCATGGGCCTTTACTTGATAAATTTGGAAAGGGCGGACTTGCTCCGCGAGATGAAACTTATTTGAAAAAAGTTTTATTTGGAGAAATTAAGAATCATTCTTATGGCAATTTAAAACCACTAAATGCCTTAGCTAAGAAAGCGGGAATTGTTCGTGGTGAACTTATTGGAGGCAACCTAACAGTCGTTTCTTCGCTGATTGGCCTTCCCTGGCAATTTGATTCTTCTGGAAAAATTTTATTTTTTGAGGATATTGGTGAGCGTGGCTATCGTGTTGATCGATTGCTAAAATATTTTTCTCAAGTGGGTTTTTTTAAAAATGTAAAAGCGATCGTCTTTGGAGAGTTTATTGAGGGCCTAGAAAGAAATGGTAAAAGCCTTTGTGCACCTGTTATAAAGAGATTTGCCAATGAAATAAAGATCCCGGTGCTTATGGGATTACCAACGGGCCATGGGGACAAACAAACAACTTTGCCGATCGGTACAAAAGCTATTTTGAAAAAAGGCGCGAAAGCTGAGCTTTATGTTACTTACTGAGGTGCGTGAAAATATTGATAAGCATTTAGCCGGTGTCACGGAAGGAGTCAAAGTACGGGCGTATTGGCGTGGAGATTTAAAAGTCAATATTGATATTGGAAAAACCTACCAATACTATGATTTAGCTAGCCTCACCAAGATTATGTTCACAGTCGCTTGGTTTATGAAGGAGTCGGAAGAGAGTCGCTTTTCAGTAGATGATAAAGTTAGCGGTTATTTGTCGTGGTATCCACACACTGAAGTCTCATTTGGGCAACTCTTGAGTCACAGTGCAGGGCATCGCGCCTGGACAGGTTTCTATGAGACCTTAAATAGGGATATGGGAGCAAAAAGTAAGAGCTTTTCCCAAAACATGATGCCACTTCTTAGGAACGAGTCGCTTGAAGCTCCAGGCAGAAGTATTTATTCGGATATTGATTTTTTGATTCTTGGTTGTGCTATGGAGGAAATAAGTGGGAAATCTCTTTTGACTTTGTGGAAGGAACTTAATGAGGAGTTAAATCTAAAAGATACTGGATTTAACCCTGACAATGATCCTCGGTTTTCACGCTCCGCCTATGCTCCGACGGAAAAATGCCAGTGGCGCAATAAAGTTATTCAGGGCGAGGTCCATGACGATAATACATGGTCGCTTGGAGGAGTCTCTTCGCATGCCGGGCTTTTTGGAACAATTGAAGATTTAGTTTCGTTTGGAATCCTACTGCGTAAGATTTTTTGGGGTGATACGAGTGGATTTGTCAGACCCGAAACACTTCGGCGTTTTACACAAAATGCGACAAGCTCCGCGGATTGGGGGCTTGGGTTTATGAAGCCCAGCCGACCAAAATCAAGCGCAGGGAGTAAGTTTTCAGCGGAATCGTTTGGTCACACGGGATTTACGGGAACTTCAATTTGGTATGATCCAAAAGCGGATTTACTAGTTTGTATTCTATCAAATCGTACATATCCAGATCGAAATAATTTTCGTTTTCGTGATGAACTTCGTCCCTGGATTCATGATTGGATTTATGAGGCTCTATGCAGTTAAAAAAAGGTAGTCATATTCATTTTATTGGAATTTGTGGAACCGCAATGGCAAGTTTGGCGGGTATTTTAAAAAATATGGGGTACGTTGTCACCGGAAGTGATGAAAATGTCTATCCACCGATGTCGACCCAGCTAAACCATATTGGTATAGAAATTAAGATTGGCTATAAATCCGAGAATTTAGCTCCAAAGCCAGATTTGGTGGTGGTCGGCAACGTCATCACAAAAAAAAATCCCGAAGCCATCGCTCTTCTAGCGAGTGATATTCCTTATAAAAGCCTACCTGATCTCATCGGCAGTCTTGTGATTGGTGACAGAGATAGTTACGTCGTAAGTGGGACACATGGAAAAACCACGACAACAAGTTTGCTGGCATGGATGGCTGAAAAGTGCCATTTAAACCCAGGGTTTTTAATTGGAGGAATACCAAGGAATTTTTCCAATTCTTTTCGCGTGCCTAAAGGTAATGTTTTTGTTATCGAGGGAGATGAATATGACACAGCATTTTTTGCGAAGGTTCCAAAATTTATTTTTTATAAACCAAAATTTGTAATTTTAACGAGCATTGAATTTGACCACGCTGATATCTATAAAGATTTAGATGCGGTAAAGGTCGCATTTAAGATGTTATTAGAGAAGATTCCAAATGATGGTGTGTTGGTGGCAAACGAGGATGATGAAAATATCAGAGAGCTAGTCAAAGAGGCTTATCCGTTTAAGGTTGTTACTTATGGAGAGAAAAAGGGTAACTATAAACTTGGCGCTGTAAAGCAAGTTCCGGAGTATTCTGAGTTTGAAGTAATTTATAACGGGAAAGTCATAGATAGAGTAAAAGTAACGTTATTTGGAACGTATAATCTCTTAAACGCTCTGGCGTGTTACGCGGTTGCGCAAGAACGGGGATGGCAGCTGCGTCGTGTTCATGAGGCGATGGCAAGCTTTGAAGGTGTAAAACGCCGCCAAGAAGTTCTAGGACAGCCCGATGCCGTTTGGATTATTGAGGATTTTGCGCATCATCCGACGGCTGTGAGGCTAACTGTAACTGCAATTCAAAAGAGATTCCCCAACCGAAAAGTTTTTAGTGTATTTGAGCCAAGGTCAGCAAGTTCGCGACGGAAAGTTTTTGAGGATGACTATATTGAGGCCTTTTCAACAAGTCATGAAGTCGTGCTTTCAGATCCGTTCAATCAAAGCAACATCGACGAAAAAGAGCGGTTGTCTTCAGATAGAATCGTGAGGGCGTTAAATTCTCGCAAAGTAAAGGCCCAGAAATTTAGTGGAGCTGATGCAATTGTTGACTATTTAGGAAAAGAAGCAAAACCTAAAGATGTCATACTTATAATGAGTAACGGTGCGTTTGATGGAATTTACCAAAAACTAATTAAGAGATTAGAAAATCGGACTTGAAGGAGATAGTGAAAATACTCGTATTGGACGCAGACCAGGGGCATAACAAACGGGTCACGCAGAGCTTGGGCGGTGATCCTAAGACTGAACTTATTTTTTTTGATCAAATCAGTTCTCTGATTGAAACCTTAAATGGTCTTCCGCAATTTGAAAAAAGCAAAGCGGAGCTGGAAAAAATAATTGCAGATACAAATATCTTGTTAAATAAGGCTAACGAGAACATAACTTCACTGACGACAGCTAAGGATGCTAAGGCCAAAGAAGCTGCGATGTCGCAAGCCGACGTAAGTGTTGGTAAGAAACTTTTAGACGAAGTAAAAACTTTCGATGCAAAGATAAAAACTGAAAGTGAAACAAAAACAAAACTTGAAGATGTTGTTTCTAAAAAGAAAGCGGAGCTTGAAGCGATTTCTAAGAAAGTTTTATCTTCCGAACAAAAAAAATGTAATGTTTTAATGGTTGATCGCGCTTTTTTAGGAAATAAACCGCTCGATTGGTTAAACGATTTTAGATCAAAAATAACTTTACTAGAAAATAAAGAGGTCCCGATAGCGGTCCTCGGCTATAACAGTGAACTTGAATATATTTACTCAATTATGGTTCCAGGTATCTCGGACTATTTTATAAAACCCGTAGATCTTTTACTCATGAAGCACAATACCGCAAAGCTCTCTGGCAAGACCATGGAAGCCGATGATAAGGTATATGAAATTCAGACTAAAGCCCTAGTAAAAGTGCTTTCCATCGCCAAAGTTATTAAACTCAGCGAGTTTGAAATGACGGCACAGGTCCGCTCGCCATTTAACCCGAACGAACTAGTTGAGCTTTTTGCTGATGTCTTTAATATGAAAAAGGGCGAGCGGCTACTAGCGACGTGCAAGAAATGTGACCCTGATGAAGCCGAAAAGGGATTTTTTGTAGCGGTGTTTTCGTTTGTTGGTCTTTCGCCGCACATTATGAATGAAATTCGTAAGTGGCTTAAGATTCAGTACGTGAATGCGAAGGAAAAGGAATCGTAAAATGAAAAAAATTTCAGTTGAACTTCTATTGGAGGGGAAAGCGAAACCCCACGACTTGGTCACGATTTCTTCTGGCGACAGTGTTATGGTGGCCGCGCGAATGATGCGTGAAAACAATGTTGGTCTCATTGTTGTACTTGAAAAGGGAACTCTTGTTGGTGTTATTTCTGAACGGGATATTGTTCAGCGTTGGGTCGGGCAGAAAGATTTTCCAACAGAAGTAAAAGTTAAAGATATAATGACCAAAGACGTTGAATTTGTCACCGCAGTCGACAATGTATTTGATTGCTATCTACGTTTTGTCGCAAAAAACTGTCGACATTTACCGGTTCTCGATGCGACAGGGGCAGTGATGGGAATTTTATCGCTCCGAGATGTTGCCAAGTACGTGGTTTCGGAATTGCAGAATACCAAACACTAGTAAAGCTAAGACTCGACAAACTCGATTTCGACACTCTCAATAAGCTTCGTAAGTTCCTTAGTAAGCTCTTCACAAACTTCGATGTGTCCCTGGCGTGCGTGATCTTCGAGCTGCCCGCACGTTTCTCCAAATTCAACAAAACCGTAGCCGGGGGCGTCGCCACGTAAACGGTGCGAAATTTGAATTATCAATTCCAAATTTTGTGACAATACAGCTTCGAACATCACTTTTACGTCGCGCTTCATGTTGCCTACAAATTTGGGAATGAGATCACGTAAACTTGAGTCTACTTTCACTATTTTCTTTATGGTACTCTTCTTAGTGTCTCTCACATAAATCATTATAACTACGCTAGCGGAGCAGTAAATAGCTCTTGGTCTAGTCTGACTAAATTTCACAAATAATTTTAAAAAATTTAGAGACGTAAAATCCCGGTATGCTAGCATTGTCTATATGAGAACTCTTTTGTACCTTGATGACAGTAAAACTTCGATTCACCTTGTTGAGCGGTTTTTGGAAGGGCTTGTGAAAGTCATTGGCGTGACGACAATCCCAGAAGCGGTAAAACTTGCAGAAGCTGAAGATATTTCTATTTTTCTTTTGGACTATCAACTAGGAAATCGCACGAGTTTTGAGTTTGCCGACTACATTCGGGAAAAGACTCAAAAATATAAAAATACACCGATGGTGTTAGTGACTGCCTTTCGCTCTGATGGAATTTTTTATCGTGGTTCAAAAAAGGGAATAAATGAATTTATAGCAAAACCCTTAGAAAAAAAATCCTTGCGAGAGACGATACAACTGTTTTTAGAAAAGCCAGACTTTAGGAGAGAAATTACCCCGAAATATCTTTCAGCTCAATGTATTGCTTGGCGCTCGGGCACTAATTATCATCAGTATTCGCCCGATATCATGCAACATCTAACGGGAAATAGTGCTGAAGAGGTTGGTAAGAAAATGCAGGAAGCTTTAGGAAAAAAATCGACTTCGATTATGGCCGAAGTCGAACTTGTCCTTCATAATGTGCCGTATATCCCTTAAAATCTGTTGGCTTCATCTGGCATGGTATAACTTCCAAGACTGCTTTCGAAGCGATTTCTGTCAACACCATAGCAGTCTGCTGGCTTGATACATTTGTCAGAAAGGATTCCGCCACATTGACGGCTGTTCCAAAGGTTGTCGATGGCTTGTCTTAGTGCTCCTTTGATATTGCAGTCGGCGACCAATATATGGTCACCACTGACACGATTGAGGGTCCTGGAATGGCCGGTACGACAGTATATGAACTCGTACTTACATTGAGGTTGTGGTGCTAAATCAGTAATACTTAATGACCTCAGGATGGAGTCATCGTTGTTGCGGCATACTTGCGTCTTGATGACTTGTACCTCAAGCTCCGTGAGTGGCCGAGCATGAGATGTCACTGCAAAAAGTAAAACTAAAAATTTGGACAAGAATCTGATCATTCAGAACCTCCTCAATTAACGAATCTATTAATCCAAAAGAAACCAATGAAAGCGAGACAATCAATTTTGCGATAACAAGGCCGTGCAAAACTCTGTCCAATTCTAAAATTTTAGAAACCGGTCAATTTCGTTTAGACGGCAAAATGTCCCTGGAGTGACGCAAATTGTGGAGTCATTTTCAGTTTTGAGACTATTAAGGTCACAACGGAATGGGTATACTCTGGAGATCTCTCTGGCTTGGTGAGTCAAAAAATCCTATAACGAATCTTTGAAAAATCTCAAATTCCACGCTACCCCAACTTCTAACACATGGAAAAACTCACACCCTTAATGCAGCAATATTGGGCAATAAAATCGGCTCATCCTGATCAGATTTTATTTTTTCGGATGGGAGATTTTTTTGAGCTTTTTCATGATGATGCTAGAACCGCAGCCCCCATTTTGAATATTGCGCTCACTTCCCGAAATAAAAAGAATGCCGACGAGACGGCGATGTGTGGAGTGCCACACCATTCAGTTGCAGGACCAATAAATAAATTACTAAGTGAGGGTTTTCGCGTGGCGATTTGTGACCAAGTCGAAGATGCCTCTATTGCCAAAGGAATTGTAAAACGTGCGGTCACAAGAATTTTAAGTCCTGGAATGGTTTATGATCCGGATACCCTAGAAGGTCAACGTCCAAACTATCTCTGTAGTTTCGACACAGAAACAGTGAGTTTCTTTGAGGCAACCACCGGTGACGCCTTTTATTTTAAAACCTGTGAATCCCAGGAAATCGACAAATTGATTTCGATTTTAAACCCGACGGAAATAGTTTTAAAGAAAAAGAATGAGCAAAAATTTTCTGGAACTCTAGTTACGGAGTATGATGCAAGTTCATCACCGATTTTCAGCGATAAACGTTGGGAGAAGTCTCCTCTGTCGGCTAAAACTCTTTTAGCTTACGCCGTGTTCATGCAGGGGCAAGACATTTTGGAGTCTGTTTTACGATTTGAGGAGCGCAGTTTAAATTCGCATCTTGAGTTATCAAGTACGGTTGTTCGCCACCTAGAAATTTTTAATACCTACGACGGTAGTATTAAGGGAAGTTTGTTTTCAGCCATTGACCGTACGAAAACTTCGTGCGGGGCGCGCGTATTAAGATCGTGGCTGCGTTTTCCTTTAGTTGATATCGAGAAGATTAAGGCTCGTGCTGACAGAGTAAGTCGTTGGCATTCTTTAGGCTATGAAGTCAAGAGACTGCGAGAAGAACTCATTAATATTGGTGATCTTGAGCGCCGCCTGGGAAAAGTGACTTCTCCCAGTTGCAATCCTCGCGACCTTCAAAACGTGGCTGCTTCGTTAGAGGCGGCGGTCAACGTCGCGAAACTCAGTGAAGGTGAAATTTCGGAGAAGCTTGCAGAAAAGGCCTTTGCCGTTGCCACCGTTTTACGCTCAGCAATCGTCGACGAACCGCCTGCGGCCGTTAGTAAAGGCGGTGTTTTCCGTCGCGGTTTTGATTCGGAGCTTGATGAGTTTATTAAGCTCACTGACGAGTCTGAAAAGTGTATTTTTGAAGTTGAAGCGCGCGAAAAAGAAGAAACAGCAATCGGTTCATTAAAAATTCGCTTTAACAATGTGTTTGGCTATTATATTGAAGTCACGAAAACCCATTTGAGCAAAGTTCCAAAACATTATATTCGCCGGCAAACAACAGCAAATGGTGAACGTTATATCACTGAAGAGTTGCAGAATCTAGAAAGTAAGATCTTGAGTGCTCGTTCAAAGCGTTTGGAACTCGAATTTGAGTTGTTTACAAAACTAAAACGCAACATAATTTCTGAGTTAAGAGACCTCCTGACTCTTGCAAAAGAAATTGCTGAGCTGGACACGATTTTGTCCCTTGCTTATTTGGCGCAAGAAAGAAGTTATGCTCGTCCCGAAATATCTTCTGACGGGCGTGAACTGAAACTTACTGCAAGCCGCCATCCCGTGGTTGAGCAAAATAGCTCAGAAGTTTTTATTACCAACGATATCAGTCTTGATTTTGGAAATTGTATGCTGTTAACGGGACCAAATATGGCTGGTAAGAGTACGTTGATGCGTCAAGTAGCGGTATCGGCGCTCTTGGCACAGATTGGTAGCTTTGTACCTGCTAAGAAAGCGCGTCTTCCAATATTTCATAAAATGTTTACACGTATTGGAGCGAGTGATTCTTTGAGTCAGGGACTTTCAACCTTTATGGTAGAAATGAGTGAAACTGCGGAGATGTTAAAGTCTGCCGATTCAAAGTCACTTGTAGTCTTAGACGAAATTGGCCGCGGCACCAGTACCTATGATGGACTGAGTCTCGCTCAATCGATCTTAGAACATCTTTTAACGAAGTCTCATGCTATGATTTTCTTTGCGACTCATTACCATGAACTGACAAGCTTAGATTCTGAATTTAAATCTGTTAAGAACTTCCATATGTCTATTCACGAAGATAAGAATTTAATGCGCTTCCTATACTTATTGCGATCAGGAGCGGCTAGTAAATCTTATGGAATCGAAGTGGCTAAACTCGCGGGGCTTCCAGCCTCTGTTACGAGCCGAGCGAGATCCTTGCTCAAAAATTTGGAAACAAAATCACCTAAAGAAAGCCAACTTTCATTAGGATCTTTTGAATACGTCAGCGAACCAAATCCTTTGAAAGAAGAATTGAGGAAAATTAATATTCTGACCATGACACCATTGGAAGCATTGAATAGAATATCCCAGTGGCAAAAAAATATTTCTTAACTGAGTCGCAGATTGATGAGGCAGGAAAGATTCTACTTCCTCCGGCTCAACTTCCCGACGGAAGAGAATCTATTAATTTACGTTTTCACAGCGGCGGGCTTTCCGATTATCTCGGGAAGAGAGTCAGTGATATTATTTTCGATTTTTCTCTTTGGGAAAAGTCGGGACCAGTTATTCTAGGATCGTGGGCGCGCGGGGATTTGTGTCCTAAGTCTGACATCGACATGCTTTTTTGTGGCGATGAGGAGGTAACTAAAAAAATCACTGACGAATTATCACAAAACGGCGTTAAAATTCGCTATCGGATGCCAAAAGACCCGAACGATTGGACCGTAGGTGTTTTGCCCTTTGATATTTTGGCACTCTTTGATGCCAAAGGGTTAACGGAGGAGGCTGAGGCGAAATTGGTTTTTCAGCGAAGTAAAATTGGTAAAAACTTAAAAACTCATCGCCGAAATATCTTAAATGAAATCAAAAAAGAACGTGAATCTCGCTCTTTACGTTACGATTCAATTGCGAATTTCCTCGAACCCAATATTAAATATGGTGCCGGCGGATTGAGGGATCTTCAACAAGGCCGCATCACCCTGCAATTGTTCCCAGAGAAATTTGAATCCATCGGCCGCGCCGAACTCGTTTTGAAATACTACCACGACTTTTTTCTAACCATCCGACAAAAACTTCATCTTTTGGGGGGACAAGATATTTTGCTTGCCCATTTTCAAGAAGAAATTAGTAAGTGGTTTGGCTATAAAAACAAAACCGATTTTATGGGCCAGGTCGAACTCGGACTTTCACGTGTAAGTTTTTACTCAGATTGGATGATCGCCATGGCGTTTGGCAAACGACCTGATAAAAAATTTGAAACGTGTGATGAGGCTTTAAAGGTTCTTGCTAAGCAACCCGATGTCTTAATGCAGTTTGAGGTGCGTCAGAAGCTTGCTGATTTACCGAAACTTTCTGCCAAGGGCTTTAGAAAGTACTTTCAAGTAAAAATGGGTGAGGGATTTTTTGACTCTCTATTTCGCTCGCGCATTATTGATAGAATTATTCCCAATCTCTATCCTGTTTTTGGTTTGGTTCAGCATGATCATTATCATCGTTATAGTGTTGACGCCCACACGCTACAGTGTTTGAAAAATATTTGTCGTATATTTAGAAACAAAAAATACCTTTTAGGAATGAAGGAGATTTTCTCTTCACTTAAAAAAGAAGATTGGGAAGTCTTGTTGTGGTCAAGCATCTACCACGATATCGGTAAGGGGAGCGGTAAGCCCCACGAGATTTATGGCGCCGAATTGACAGAAAGTGACTTTAAAAAATTTGGTTTGGGCAAAGCTTTAACAGAGGAGGTGAGTTGGGTGGTTCGCAATCATCTTGTGTTGTCTCAGTTTGCCTTTAGGCAGAATCTGCGCTCGCCCTTGGTTTGGCAAAAACTTTCAGAAAAAGGTGTGGTCGAGAGAAGATTGGTTCGCTTAGCGGCATTTACGGCCCTCGATATTTATTCGACAAATGCGGACGCCTGGAACCCTTGGAAGGCGACTCTTATTAATGATGTTGTAAAGGTTATGCAAGGTAAACAAACTAAGGTTTATCTCGACTTTTTAAGGCGGGCAAAAAACAAAAAAATTAATTTGTTGCCGGAGTTTATCAGTGGAATTGATCCAATGGTGGTAGAAAATATCGGGCCAGAAAAGCTTTTGGCGGATTACCTAGTGGTTGCGAAGGCAAAGATAGATCTTGAGCCCCTGGTCGTTAAAACCCATCGTATTTGGATTCGCTTTCACCGCAAAACTGATCGTCCTGGAATTTTCTTTGAACTTGTCGAAAAACTCTTCAACTCGGGATTTAATATTCAGCATGCCTTTGTGCAAACGTTTTCTGGCCTTGGTGTTTATGATTGGTTTGAAGTGAAAACGTCTGTGGAGACGGGCCGGATAAAAAAAATTCTCGAACAGAAAATTCCCAGTAAGTCGCTTCCAATGGTGAAATTTTCAAAAGTCGAGATTGTGAGTTCTGACGAAAAAGAAATTGTCGTCAGTTTTCGTGGCCTTGATCAACCCGGGGTTCTTGTGAATGCCGCCAAAGCCCTAACGGAAGTAGGGCTTACAATAAATTGGGCCCGCGTTTTAACTTGGGGAAGACAATTCGATGACGTCTTTGGTGTCACTGACCCTAAAAAACGGAGTAGTGAAGAGCTGCTCGCAAACCTGAAGATTATTTGCCAACAAAAAAGAGAGATTTAACGTAATCCTCTAATTTAGTACATAACTAGCTCTCACTAAAAGGCCCGAAGAACTCAGGCGATCTAAATCCTTTGTAGGAAGCCTCGGGCCTGCCAAACGCTCACCACGAAATCCGATATCACGATAAATGGCTTCAATATTCCATTTTGGACCTATATACACGCCCCCACCGGCTTGGTATCCAAGGCTTCCTGCAAGTTCAGTCTCTAGTACAGTCTTAGTTAGAGGAAATGAGTAATTTAAACCTACTAAAAAATATCCCGAGCTATTGGGAGCATAGCTCACTGAAGGATCAATGTTTAAAAAATTTAAATTTGAGTCTTGTGCGGCTTTAAGAGACTCCAAATTAGCGCCCCACTTGTATCCGAAAGCATGCGGTCGATAAAATGATTGGGTTATACCTAGCCCGAAAGCAGTACCTGCAGCATCAAAATCAGTATCCGTGTTGGGCGAAAGCAAAAGCCCGATGGCCCAACTGCCGGAGCCAAAACCAGACCTTATTTTCAATTCGCGCACGAATTGGGCGATATTGAATGAACTTGTGTCGTCTGCAGCAGCCTGTGAAAAAATAAAAATACTTTGAATAAAAGTGAGAACAAATAGTCGTAACATTTTGAATCTCCTTACTCTTATTCAGGTCTTAGTTTTCGTTTAAGGCAATTAGAAACTTTGACACCCAACATTATGGTTTGATTCATAAATTAGATTTTAGGTTAAAATTGTTGCATGAACTTCGTAACAGGGATTGTTTTACCACAAGTAAATTATAAAGATGCACAGCCGTTAGAGATTGTTGAAGAACAACTTAAGAGCGTAATTGCGCAATCGGGTGATGGTTCGCTGCACGAGATTATTGAAGACTATTCTTTAATGCACTCCAAAAGATTACGTGCGCGAATTGCATTGGATTGTAGCAAGGCACTGAATGTCCGTCCTAAAGATATCTCAGCCTGGGGAGTGGCACTTGAGCTAATTAACAATGTTGCGCGCATTCAAGAGGCGCTCGTTTATACCCAACTCGCTAAATCAAATTTTTCAAGCGATGAAGTCAAAAACCAATATGAAAGTCAGCAGGCAGCAAGTTCTTTTATGGCCCTCTTGCCTTCTATCGTTGCTCAAGTTCCTTCAAATGATGGGATTCGTATGCGACTGCTGGCAATTATTTCGTCATTCTATTTGAATTATTTGAAATCTCTCCTGGATTTTTCGGTGCTTAATCAGGGAAGTGTTTTCGCTGAAATTCTTCCTAAGCTCGATGCATTTATTCAAGCACGAAGTGCGCTTCTTTTTGAGTTACCAGCCCAGGGCGTGGCCATTGTCGGGGGCCTTTCGATAAAGGAATCCATGCGCATGAGCGAGTCGTTTAGAACTCTAGGTGAGCTCCAGTACATGATTGATGAAGCACTTGTAATTTTAGAAAATCCCGTAAAATTAATTTCTGAGCATAACGTGACTCCCTATAATTTCTTATTGATGGGGCTTCGTGAACTGAAGGGCGATTGTGCCGCGGAATTAACTGATATGGTAAAAGATGAGTTGGTGCGGCAGCTGCACGATACCGGTGTTTTGAGACTTCACGTAGAAAAAATCAAAGCAATCCACATAACACTTGAAAAAAGTGATTCTCTAAAACCATGGCCAAAGCTTTTAGAGGTTTTGCGCACCTACGCGAATGGTTTTTTTAAAATGGTACCAGGTTAAATATTAGCAAAGCGGCGCATTAATTTGGCCTAGCGGACTTAACCGGTTTTAAGCAGCTTTATTATTTGCAAGACGCTGGGTATTTATCTTAATAAACGCATGTAGCGCCGCGACCATAACCGTGTCATAAGGTATTTTCCCCTGGGTTGTATTTTCCTTCACAATTTGTTCGATCGCCAGCATTGGGGACATAGCTGTTTGACCATCTTGGAGAGAAGTGAGTTGTTGGAACCGAAAAGCGATTCCCAAAAGCTTGGCGAGTTTGTGGATTTGGGTGCCTTTGGCTCCCAAAGGAAAACCGGAGCCATCGACGCGTTCGCGATGTTGTTCGATAACTTTGGCTACGTCAGGGTCTAGAGGAACTTTATTCTTTTTGATGAGAGTCACGGAACTACCGGGGTAGCGTTTATACTCCTCGAAGTCGTTTGGTGTCCACATTTTTTCAGATTTTGTAAATAAATCCCGAGGTAGGGTCGCAAGGCCGATTGTCGAAAGAATGCCAGCCAGTGCAGCCGTTTTTGCGGCGTTTGTATCCATGTCGAGAATTTTTGCGAACAAGGTGGCGTAGGCGCAGAGATTGACGCAGTCGTTGTAAATTGTTTGCGGCTGGCCATTGTGTGCTACGAGTTTAAAGAATATTTGTTCCGAATTTAAGTTTTCGTTTAAACCAAATTCTTTGATGATAGTGTCACAGCGCTCGAGAATTTGTTTTCCGTGTTCGTAGCCTGAGTCTTCCTCGTCTAGAAAATAGGCCATAATTGTTTGAATCTCACTTTTGGCTTTTTGAAGTTTTTCAGTTTGGCAAACGACATCCGTTTGGTTTCTGTGCTTTAAAACACCTGAAGCATATCTAAAAAATAGAGACAGTTGGGTTTTGCGGACATAAACGCGTTGACCGGCGCTGGTTTTAATTTTCGCGATTGCTTTATCATCTAAAATGCTTCCAGCTTTTCTGAACAAGAGCGTTTTTTGATTCGATGGAAGGTGTACATACAAATTAAAATCAATTTTTGTACCCGGTTCAAAATCTTCAGCATGAATTGCGACAAGGGCGCTAAAAGGAATATGATCGCCATCCATTTCGACAGGAGCAAGCTGTAATATTCGGTCGGAAATAAATTCTCTGTCGTAGTAGAGATGCATGATGTACTTGGCGCCATTTTTTTCTACTTTGTAATGATTTAGAGTTGCTGAACTGTCATGAAGAACAATGATGGGGACATGCGGATAAGACATTTTTGCAGTTTGCACCCATTCGCAGGTTGCCGAAGTGTCTTTATCAGCGCTGACGAGGGCTAATAGAGGGTTGACATCTGTAGTTTCAGAAACACCCATGAGCTTTTCAATGGTGTCGAGATTTACAAGGTTATAGGGACGGTATCCATTGAGAATTTTTGAAATCTCTATACCTATAAGGTTCTTCGGTCCTAAGATAAGCACGTCGACTTTATTTTGAGTATTGGCACTCTCCATAAGTTCCTTCAAGAGTCTTAGGGTTGAACTGTGATCTCAATGAAGAATTTTCCTTGTGTACAAGTAAAGGGAATTACCAGAGTAGCCCCGGTGTGAAAGCTTTTAATTTTAGCTCTGCCCATAACTACAGTAGGAATTGCCATTTCAAACCCGTAACCCATTTCGTTTAGAGTTGTTTTCGCACATCCGTAAATCATATTTGTGAGTTCACCAACAGCGTCAGCAACTGACTCGTTAAGTTGCGTGAATTTTTCACCAAGCATATTTTCTAATATGTGAAACAGTGCTTGTGACTCAAAACTGATTGTTAGAGTCCCTTTCATCTGACCGGCAACCATTCCGATGAGCCCAGCGACATCACCCCGGGTAGAGAATTCTTTTTCGATTGAGGGTTGTCCCGTTGTTGTTTGGGTCATTGCCATTGTTGCAAGAGTTTTGCTAACGCCATCGACAAAAGCATTAATCATCTTTTTATCGAGAAGGGGATTTGCATTTGATATATTTGGAGCACCCATTTTATCCTCCGCTTGTTCTAAGCCGCGTGCTTCTTATAGATGTTTTCAAGCTTTGATTTTAAAGTCGCTGCGTTGAATGGTTTAACAACGTAATCAGAGACTCCGGCCTTGGCGGCTTCAATGATATTTTGCTGTTCGCTCTCGGCGGTTACCATCATAAATGGAATTTTTGCAAGTTGGCCGTCGCCACGACAGGCCTTCAGAAGTTCGATTCCGGGCATACCTGGCATGTTCCAATCGGAAATACAAACCTGGTAGGGGGCTCCATTAGACACCGCTGCTTTGAGCATAGGCAAAGCTGTCTTTCCATCATCAGCCTCATCGACATTTTTGTAACCAAGTTCTGATAGTACTTTTTTGATGATTTTTCGCATAGTTGCGAAGTCATCGACCACGAGAAATTTTGTATCTGGGCCGTACATAGTAATGCTCCTTATTAGTATTTGTTCAGAATAAAATATCGGTCTAGTTTTAAAAATCTCGAGTCCAAAATAGTTGAAATTCTCAAAAAGAGCTGTCAGACTTTTAGATGGGTAGTGCCTTTCTTTGGTAGGATGCCAATATTGAAGGGCGCGCCAAAAGTTTGAAGAATTATTATCAACCGTACTAACGTGGGAGGAGCAAGGATGCTCAGAGATGCCCTTTTACAAAAAGGCTTGTCAAATCGCGAGGCTGAAGTCGCTGAACTTGTGTCGAAAGGACTATCGAACAAGGAAGTTGCAAATCAGCTTTTCGTAACAGAAAAAACCGTAAAATTTCATTTAACAAACATCTATAAAAAGATGAATGTTAAATCACGTGCCCAGCTTATCGTCTGGTGTCTTCCTCATCTTGGATTTGTTGAGAATGACGCTCGTGCGGCTCAAAGTGAGAACAAGAGCCAAGCAAACGCTAATACTAGCAACGTGACAACAATGCCTGTTGGCAATGCGACTGTGGGTGGCGCAAGCATCAACCCAATCGGTGGCGACAAGCAAGGTTCTGGTAATTCTGATATTGGCGCTTTTGGTATTTAATACCTGAACGCTGTTTTAATACCCTCCAACTAGGTACGCCGTCTTCGAACGGCGTATTTTTTTAGGTGCCTGAGACTTTTTCCAGTCCATATTGCGTCATTTCATTCCGATACAGATTAAAAATGTTTTTGAGATCGCCGAATTTTTTGACAAGCGTAAGAGTATAAACGGGAACTGTTTTTTCGCTGTTATAAGTGCGTCCGCAGCTGGCTTAGAAATTGAAGGTTCATAGAAGAGTTACTTATAAGGAAACATGAAATCTCTTCTCTGGACACTTATTATTTTTCCGATAGTTGGACTCAGCGACGACGGCCCTTCGCAAACAATTATTAAGTACGAAATTGAGACTCAGACCAGAGATGGAAATTTCGCTTCAAGTACTCCATTAAACAGCAATATTGATGAGCATAGAAAGAAAATTGATTTAATTATTAAATCGCGAAAAACTGGTGCCATGTGTTTACGGGCTGCCAAAGCTTTTGCAGAAATAAACCAACGGTATTTTTTGAGGGAGGGTTTTCGTGTTTACGTCACTTATAAACAATTTAACTATCATGGCAGAAACCCGGCTTCGGGAGAGCGGCTGGGAGAAAAGCGAATCCAAGTCGAAATTTTAGAAACTCCAAGCTCCTTACGGGATGCTAAACTTATTGAAAATGCAACGACCGTTGATGTCGCTGATGAGGATTCCTATAAAACCATGTCGGGGTGCAAACGGAAAATTGAAGCTGCTTTCAGGGCAGCTTCAGGTCGTCTCAAATTCGGAAAGTCGAGAAACGACAACCTTGAAGTAAGACTTCGTAAGCACCGTTAGTCTTTTGAGTGACATTCTCAGTCACTCAAAACATAAAATATACCAAATAGGACTCACATATTTAGGAAAACACTCCGCTATGATAAACTCGCGTGTTTTGGAGAGTTTATGATCGGAAAATCGTTTAAGACAGTTGCCGTTTTGTTTTTTTTAGTGCTTTCAGGATTCCGTGATTCTCTGCCAAAATTAAGTCTTCCAAAACACAAGTTAAACCTTTGCCATATCTCTCTTAACAACAAGAAAGAATTTGAACTTTCCAAATCCTTTCTTGAAAAAATTCAAGAACGTCTCGGTACCAAAGACTATTTCAACGTCACTGAGTTTCAGGAGCAGGGAAAGTCTCCAGAAGAAACATTCGGAAAAATTGTGAAGTCAGGTCATACATGTGATGGCTTAGTTATTTCTGGACATCACACGGGAGCCTTTGGCGGCTCTAGAGCTTCAGGGACTTTGAGAATAGACACTCTGGAAAAACTCTCTTGTGAATTGGAAAACGAGCCTTGGTTTAGTAAGGTCAATTCTTTATGGTTGCAAGGCTGCAGGACCTTGGGCGCCGAGAAGGAGGGTTCAAACAATAATGACAATTTAGCCGAATATCACGCACAGAGGGTAGCTCGTGTCCGTAACGACGATGGTTTAAATCAAACGCAGACGCAACTGGAAAATGAATTTGCGTCCGTCCTTGACTCCGAAACTCCTTATGCCACACGCTTTTTTAAAACTTTTTTTAATGCAAAAATTTATGGGTGGACAATGACGGCGCCGGGACAGAACGCGCAAAGTGAAAAAAGTTTTCTCTACCACGTCAGTAATGTAGGACGCAGATTGCTTTTAGAAGACAAGATGAGTATTGATTCCCTCGAAAACCCAACAAACGAACATATCGGTGAGTTTGCTGCCGCGACCTATTTTAATGCGCTGGTAACTTTACTTACTCCCAGTAATAAGAAGGCGGAAATAGTCAGTAGTGTTGAGGGTTGGGTCGATCACGGGAGACGTGCCAATGCCGATTCGAAAATTTATGGATTTAGCAATCCGGAGTTGAAAGCTTATCCTCCATTGATGGTCGAGGGTGACAAATTGGCCATTCGGGCGCGTCAACTAGATTGTAATTTACGGCGCGCAAAGCAACCAAGAGAAATTGAAAATGCGGTCGCCGACGTTTTAGCGACTTCGGAATCAATTGCCTTTTCATTTTATACAATTAAAGAGGTTCTTGAAGAAAAAATGCGCGAGGTCGTGACTCGACAATCAGTGAAAAGAGCATTGGCAAGAAATAAGAACCTAATTGATTTTTTGAATTTGAAGATTAACCATAAACATGTTGGCGTCTCTAAGAAATTGGACTATGTGGGGCTCTATGTTCTAATTTCCGGCGATCGTGAAAATTCAATTATTCAAAAGATTTTGCGTGAGGCTAGTATCAAATTGATAGCCAAAACCGATCCCGGAAATTACGATCGCCGTGATGAAAAACAATGGATTTTAAAGTCCTTAATTAAAAATAATTTAGTGACGCTTGAAACCCTACTAAGTTGGCTAGACCAAGCCCAAGATGAGAGTTTTATCGAGGCTATAAGTAGTTCTCTAAGTAGTATTACAAATGACAATATTAATATGGATATTGCCAGGCTAACACGAATCTTGTTAGCGAATCCAAAAATTTCGATGAGCGCGAGATCTTCAATTGTTTTTGCACTTAATCAGATGACCATTGAACCTGACGAACTTAGTGACATCATAAGAGATTACGCAAGTCTTTTGGTGACTAGCCCCGGTGACGATTTTAATTCTCTTTTTGCCGTACTACCTTATGTCAAAGAATATATTTCTGGCTTGGAGCCAATTCTTGAAAATATATATTCAAAAATACAGAAAAAAGAAGGTACGTTTATTACCGTAATTAATGGAGTTCAAACCGTCATAGGAAATTCCGATCAAGCACTCGGTGCGTTTATCAGGGTCGTTTGCAATCCAGCTCTGAGGATTAAAGATTGGGAACGCTATGTTCTAGAGGTTTTTGAACATTATAAAAGGAGAAATGCAAATTTAAATATAAACTATCATATTAATCCATTTGTCGAAGCTCTTGAAATGCGCGATAACTTGCCGCCGTCGATGTTTCCAATACTTAAAATGATAAGCGATGCAGTTGATACGTATGCGGCAGATGCCGGATGGCAAAAGGTGGCATCCATTAAGTTACTTTCGAGGTTTTCGGACTTTGCACAAGTGGCTCGCGCTCATAAAAATCAGATAATTCAAAGCGGAAACACAACCGACATTAACAATTTACTTTACTCTTCCTACTCTTATGTGGCGGAAAATAAAAATAATTCTTTTTTGGATTTTAATGACTTGGAGCAAATATTTAACTCTACAAACGACAATAACCTTCGCAATTCGATAATTTATAGTATGGGTCAACTTCCTAAACCTAATCCTAGAATTGCTGCGTTCTTGCGGAAACAACTTGAAAGTCATGGTGATGGAGGCAATGATTCTTCGTTTCGAGCAGTATTACTATTGTATTTATTTGCACAAGAGTTAGATGTGGCCATAAAAAGAGCTGACTTCGCGCGTGAGTTTATTAAGAAGGAAAACCTCACTTATCTTGATGCGGCCATTGCGGCGCTCATAGTGGTTTCCCAACCCGATCTCATCGAAAATCCGACGGGCTATCTAGCTAGGCTTGATCGCCAACAAGATTTTAACCCGTATCTAAAAGGGATCTTGGTTTTTCATTTAGTGAGGCAACCGTCGACCGAGAAAGTGCGCAATTGGATGACCCGCTTACTTTCAGCTCCAGATTTCACATCCGAGTCCATTGGCATTGTGCAGGGTGTGAAAATATTTTCTGATATTTTTTCGGGTCTCACTTTTAAGCAGCTTCAAACTTATTTTAAATTGGTTGGAAATCACCAGGCAATGGAACGTAAAACTAAATTTGAATTGAGGAAAGAAGTTCGGCTAAATCAGAAATTTAGCCAACAGCAAAAAGCTGAGCTACTCGCTCTGCTCTAGTCGTATCTATTTTTCTTTAAGGCTTTTTCGGTTAGCGCCGTTTGCGGTCTCCGAGATGTGGAGCGGACACTTACTTAATGCTTCGAGTAATCCAAATTTTATTGCAATCGTCTGTTCGGCGATTGTACCCAATTGGCTGTCTTTGTTCATTACAGAGGTAGTGTATTGTTCTCCTTTGAACACGATTGGTCTAAACGCATCACCTAAAATTGAGTAGCCCTTTGCAAGTGAGTCAAGTGAGTGCACTCCCAAGGCAGAGATTCCCATGGCGACAAACTCCGGATTTATACGGGTCAAGTCCGGGAGAGACAAAGGATTTTCTCTATTGTCAGGATCATAAGTCCACCTGACATTTTTTCTTCGGTCGTCATATTTGGGTTCGCTATCACTCGAGCCCAATTTAGAACTAATTTCCCATTTAGCCGCATTATACTGAATATCATAATAATAAGTACGATTTGCAATTTTGATAGGTAGGTTCAAGGTATCTTTGGAGCAGTTCACTTTTCCGATCGTTGGGTTTAACAGTTTAAATTGCTTTCTGCGTTCTTCTTGTTTTTCAACTAATACCTGACATAGAATTGGATTTTTAGAGAAGAGTTCTTTGCGCTTAGGTTCTGCTAGCAATAAGATATCAAGTTCCCCGGCATCCGTTAACTCAACTTCGCAGTTATCGTGACCCATTTTTATCTTCGCGTATTCCTTTACCAGTTCTGGATTTATTCCTGATACGCATTGATGACTAATTATCCAGGTCCACAAGGGATGGCCGACTTTTTCCATAACCAGTGCGGCCGCTACCGATAGCGCCATGGTTCGCATATCTCTCATGCGTCCCCTGTAATTGTTGATATATTTCTCCCTAAATTTAATTTCCTGTTTGATCCTCTCCTGAGCTTCTGGCGTCTTTAGGTCGTCTGCTTTTGTTGATGCTGCTTCGGCCTCTGCGGCCGTCTTCCAGTCAAACCAATCATACTGAAACAAAGGGTCAGGTTTTCCGTAGTTAGCCTGTCCAGCAAGGCGACTAATTTCAATATATGCATCCCGAGTTGCTTTTGGATTCCATTGAGCTTTTCTATGAGCCGCTCGATAATCGTTTAGTTTTTGGGTAAATTCCTGCGAAAATCGCTCCCTTTCTGACCAAGGAACTTTGCGTTCATACGCGGCGGCTACTGGACTTGCAGCTGCCGAAAGGAAACCCAATTCTAGGACATTTAGCCCAGAGCATGAAAATATATCCCAACTATTTTCACACGAAAATAATCGTTGAGTTTCATCAATAAATTGCGGGTCGTTACACTTATTGAGAAACTTCTCGTAGATTTTGTTGTTGGGATTTTGCGAATAGGCTGATAGCCCAATAAAACTAGACATAAGACTTAGTTTAAATGCTTGATATATCATGGGAGCTCTTTTCGGATACATGTTAATAAAACTAGATTTATTTGAAGATTCAGCAGGTTTATTTGACCCGGTAACCGTGCCATTGGCGCAAATTGTGTGGGTCTAAGGCAACAAAACAAATCGTTCCTTTGGTGCCTTTTTCTTTTTTTAAAACCTCGCCCTGTTTGGCAAGTTCATAGAGTTGATATTCTTCTTCCTGAGGAATAAACAGCTCCACTTCGGTGCGTAGCGAATTTATAGCTTCAATCATTTTCTTTTTTAAAGTTTCAATACCATCGCCGTTGAGCGCTGAAGTAAAAACCTTGGGATGAAGTTTAACTTTAAACTGTTCTTGAATAGGGGCTTTGTCACTTTTATTGAAAACATGAACAATCGGTTTATTTTGCCAGCCAAATTTTTCCACTAACTTTAGAACGGTATCGATTTGCTGATCGCGATGTGGACTTGATAAATCAATGACGTGAAGTAAAACTTCGGCGTCGCCAGATTCTTCGAGAGTCGCTTCGAACGCGTCAATGAGTTGCGGTGGGAGTTTTCGTATAAATCCTACTGTGTCTGTGACTAAGACATTTTGACTTTCACTGAGCTCCACTTTACGGGTTGTTGGGTCGAGCGTAGCAAATGGCATATCTTTTACAAATACTTCCGAATTTGTAAGTCGGTTGAAAAGTGTACTTTTTCCGGTATTGGTATAGCCAATCAGAGCAAAGCGATGAGTTTCATTTCGTCGTCGCCGCTCGCGATGAAGGCGGCGATGGCGTTTGACTTCTTCAAGTTCTTTGCGAATTTGACTCACGCGAAAACGCAAGGTTCGTCGGTCGGTCTCTAGGGCCTTCTCTCCAGGGCCTCGCGTGCCGATACCACCCCCAAGACGTGAATGTGATTCTAACCAAGCACCCACCATTCTGGGTGCTTGATCTAAAAGCTGAGCGAGTTCTACTTGGAGTTTACCTTCATGGCTTCTGGCGCGCTTGGCGAAGATATCCAAGATGAGCTGGTTGCGGTCAAGTACTCGGGTTTCCCAGGCATCCTCTAAATTCCGTTGTTGAACCCCAGAAAGTGAATGATCAACGACAACAAGATTTGCGCCGGTTTCTTTGACAAGATCAGAAATCTCGGCCACCTTGCCTTTTCCAATGAGTGTACCTGGGCTCCATTGATGCAGAATTTGAATGAGTGAGCCAATAATGTTAGCCCCCGCTGCATATGTAAGCTCTTCAGTTTCCCATAGGCTTTCTTTAATTTCGCTGATGTCCTCGGTTTTTAAACCGACACCAACAATCAATGCATTTTCGGCAACAGATATATTTGTCATTTACCTTTCTTAGTATTCTCAAGATCTTTTACAATCTGAGTTTGTAGGGCGGTGAGCGCAACAGTGTTAAAAATGTCTTCTACTGTGCCCGTGCGTTGCACTATGTGTGCGGGTTTGCGTAATCCCATTAAGAATGGTCCGAACACCTCACCCCCAGCGAGTTGCTGTACCAATTTGTAGGCTATATTCCCTGAATCAAGATTTGGAAAAACTAAAATATTGGCGCCTTCATTGAGCCGACTAAACGGAAAAAGACGTTCCATAATATCAACGTTAACAGCGGTATCAGCTTGCATTTCTCCATCCACAATCATTTCGGGAAACCTTTGCCTTACGAGATCAACAGCTTCCTGCATTTTTTTGGGGTTGTCGCCACGACTGGTAAAATTGGTATAACTAAGCATCGCTATTCTCGGCTTAATTTTAAAAAAGCCCGCGATACGTGAAGCATGAATAGCAATAGTAGCGACCTGTTGTGCTGTGGGATTAATATTCATAGTCGTATCAGCAAAAAATAACATGCGGTTTTTAACTAAGACAATATTCATTCCTGAGGCGATGCGCTTTGCTCCGATGGTATCGAGAATTGGTTTTACGGCCTCAGCGTAATTTTGAGTTGAACCTGAGACGAGAGCATCAGCGTCGCCAAGGGCTACCATCATGCTGGCAAAATAATTTGTATCGATCATTCGTCTTGCAGCTTCTTGTTTTAATATACCTCTTCGTTTTCGCCAGTCATAGTAAGCGTCTGCGTATTTAACAGCCCGCGGATCAGTTGAAGGATCGGCGATTTTACATTCTTCAAGAATCGGAAGATCAAGTTCTTTTATTTTTTCGCGAATTCTTGGCTCATATCCAACAAGAATGGGTTCCACAACCTTTTCCGCCATTAACATTGCAACGGCGCGAAGAATTTTTTCGCTGCGTCCCTCTGGAAAAACAATTTTAGGAATATGACCGCTGGCTTGTGCGCGATCTTTAACTTGATGAATTGTATCACGAATAAATCCCCTTCCAGAGCTTTGAAACGAGGCAAGTTTATCAACATAAGTTGTGAAATCCGTAATCGGTTTTTGGGCGACTTTGTCGGCGATTGCCGCTTTGGCAACTGCGGGAGCTACCCAAAGAAGTACGCGCGAATCAAATGGCTTTGGAATAATGTAATTTGGACCAAAGTGAAATTTAGTTCCACGGTATGCGGCAACGACTTGATCAGGAACATCTTCTCTAGCTAGAGCAGCAAGAGCTTTCACTGCCGCTAGTTTCATATTTTCGGTGATCGTAGTAGCCCGGACATCAAGCGCTCCACGAAAAATATAAGGAAACCCAAGGACGTTATTTACTTGATTGGGAAAGTCGCTTCGTCCCGTAGCGATGATTACGTCAGGGCGTGCCTCTTTTGCTACCGGAGGAAGAATTTCAGGTTCGGGATTGGCCATTGCAAAGACGATCGGGTTCTTATTCATAGATTTTAACATCTCGCCAGTTACTGCTCCGGCCACGCTGAGTCCCACAAATACGTCAGCGTCTTTTAGAGCATCACCCAGAGTCTTTAGTTTTGTATCTTGGGCAAACTCTAACTTAAACTCATTGAGGTCTTTTCTGGATTTCGTGACGACTCCTTTAGAGTCGCACATGATGATGTTTTTATGGGGGACCCCCAACTGCGTAAAAATTTTCGCGCATGTGATAGCGGCAGCTCCTGCTCCATTGACAACGATTTTTATATTCTCTAGTTTGCGATTTGTTAAGTGGGCAGCGTTAATGAGGGCCGCGCCACAAATAATTGCGGTCCCGTGCTGGTCATCATGAAAAACTGGAATTTTCATTTCTTCTTTTAATTTTTTTTCGATGTAAAAGCATTCCGGAGCCTTAATATCTTCTAAATTGATTCCACCAAAAGTTGGTTCGAGGGCCTTTACAGTGGCGATAAATTGGTCAGGATCTTTAGCATCAATTTCTATGTCGTAAACGTTGATGTCCGCAAATTGCTTAAATAAAACTCCCTTACCCTCCATAACAGGTTTTCCAGCCAGGGGGCCAATATCTCCAAGCCCAAGTACGGCGGTCCCGTTGGTAATTACGGCAACCAAATTTCCTTTCGTCGTGTATTCGTAGGCAAGGTCGGGGTTCTTTGCGATCTCAATGCAAGGGGCGGCAACGCCGGGAGAGTAGGCCAAAGAGAGATCACGCTCGGTACGGCAGGGCTTCAAAGAGCTTACATCGACCTTTCCGGCGCGGGGGAGGGCGTGGTAATTTAAGGCATCACTAATTAATTTCTCGTCCATTTTGTTTCTCCATCCTTGAGAACTTCACTTTCTATGCAGTCTATTAGTCTAGAGAAGCTTCTTAAACAGTCAACATGACTTAACTATTCCTTTCCCTAATGCGCGGTGTTGGTAGTAGAATGAAGTGGCTTAGAATTTTTTGGAGGTAGTTTTATGAATTCCCGTGATGTGGTTATCGTCGAAGGAGCACGCACACCTTTTGCAAAGTCTGGGACAAAACTGAGAGATGTGCACGCAGCAGAGCTCGGTCGTGTGGCTATGAAGGGAACCATTGCGCGCGCCAATCTTGATGTGAATTCTGTTGACGAAGTTATTTTAGGAAATGCAGGAAATCCCTCTGACGCCGTCAATATAGCGCGAGTTGTAGCCCTTAACTCTGGAATTCCAAAATCAGTTTCAAGTTTCACCGTTCATAGGAATTGCGCAAGTGCACTTGAAGCCGTGAGTTCTGGTTATGAGAGAATCAAATCAGGAACTGATGAAGAAGTTTTAGTCGGTGGATCTGAGAGTATGTCGCAGATGCCCCTCCTGTTTACGCAAAAATTTGCCAATATTTTTGGTGAGCTTGCAGCAGCGAAAACCATGGCCGGAAAATTCGCGGCGCTTTCAAAGCTAAAATTAAAGTATCTGGCGCCGCGTATTTCAATAATGGAAGGCCTGCGTGACCCTTTCACGGGAATGATGATGGGCGATACTGCAGAACTCCTGGCTAAGGAATTTAAAATTAGTCGTCGTGAACAAGATGAATTTGCACTGCGCTCGCATCAGCGCGCCGTGGAAGCCACCAAAGCGGGAAGACTTCAGGAGGAGATTGTGCCACTTTATATTCCACCAAAATTTTCTGAAGTTCTAACTCAAGATGTTGGCCCGCGCGATGGTCAAACGATGGAAGCATTGGGAAAACTCAAACCCTTTTTCGACAAGAAAAATGGAACGGTGACCGTTGGAAACTCTTGTCCTATTACAGATGGCGCAGCGGTTTTACTTTTAATGAGCCGTGAAAAAGCCAAAGCATTGGGATTCAAACCTCTAGTTTCGATTAAAGGTTATGCCTTCGCGGGCCTTGAGCCAGAGAGAATGGGGCTCGGGCCAGTGTATGCCACGGCAAAACTTCTTAAAAAATTAAATATGAAACTATCCGATATCGGGTTAATCGAATTAAATGAAGCGTTTGCGGCGCAAGTGCTGGCTTGTGAAAAAGCGTTTGCAAGTAAAAGTTTTGCGCAAGAAAAATTAGGCTTAGGTGATGCTATAGGAGAAGTTGATCCCAGTAAACTTAATGTCAATGGTGGGGCCATTGCGCTCGGTCACCCTGTCGGTGCAACCGGCTCACGACTTGTACTTACACTTATGAAAGAAATGAACCGCCGAAAAACGCAATATGGTTTGGCAACGCTATGTATTGGTGGGGGTCAAGGTGGAAGTATTATCCTCGAAAGAGAGGCGTAAAGACATGTCAATTTTGGAAAGTATTCGCATTGTAAATAAAGGTGATGTGGCGCTCGTTGAATGGGACCTCATTGGTGAAAAAGTAAATAAATTGTCGTCGCCAGTAATGGCGCGTCTTAAAGAAGTCATCGAGGAACTTGGAAAGAGTTCTTATAAAGCCGTTGTTTTTATTTCGCGAAAACCCAAAATTTTTATTGCGGGCGCTGATATCGATGAAATCAAGAATATGACCGAAAAAGAACAAATCTTAAAAGTTGTAAAAGCCGGTCAAGAAATTATTAACATGGTTGAGGACTTAAAGATACCGACGATTGCGGCAATTAATGGGGCCTGTCTTGGCGGCGGTTGCGAATTTGCTTTGTCTTGTGACTATCGAATTGCGACGGATGATTCATCGACAAAAATTGGTTTACCCGAAACGCAGTTGGGATTGATTCCTGGTTTTGGGGGTTGTGTGCGCTTACCAAAATTAATCGGAGTGCAGAATGCTCTTGATATTATTTTGGCAGGCAAAGCGGTCAGTACTGACAAAGCACTTAAAATGGGGTTGGTAGACAAAAAAACGCATGTGGCGAGTTTAGAAGAAAAGGCTATTGATTTTGCCAATGAAGTTATTAAAAACGGGGCAAAAAAGTCGCGTAAGTGTTTTCAAGCCAAAGGTTTGTCGAACCAAGTTTTAGAATCTTTTGCCGGACGCTTTTTAGTTTTTAAAATGGCGAAAAAGTCGGTATTAAGTCTGACGAAAGGGCATTACCCAGCTCCATTAAAAGCGTTAGAAGTAATTAAAAAAACTATAGGTAAAAATAGAGCTGGCGCTTTGGCAATTGAGGCTGAAGGTTTTGCCGAAGTATGCGCTACGGGTGTCTCTAAAAATTTGATTCATGTTTTTTATATGATGGAAAGCGTGAAAAAAACGACAGGTGTCAATGATAAAACTGTAAAAGCCCGAAACGTTGGCTCTGTCGGTATTATGGGTGCCGGCACTATGGGTGGTGGAATAGCATTTGTTGCTGCTGGCAATGCCGGTCTTGAAGTGCGCATGAAAGACATCAACCACGATGCCATCGCCAAAGGAATGCAAGCGGCAAAAAAACTTTGGGATAAACAACTTGAACGACGAAAAATTGACAAGTATGCCGAAGAAAGAAATCTTGCCCATTTAAGCGGAGGTCTCGATTATTCGGGGTTTGGCCGCCTCGATGTAGTAATAGAGGCAATTGTTGAAGATATGAATGTAAAAAAGAAGGTCATTGCTGAAACCGCAAAATATTGTAAACCTGACGCTATTATTGCGACAAACACCTCAAGTTTAAGTGTATCAGAAATGGGTGAGGCCCATCCCAAGCCGGAAAATTTTGTCGGTATGCACTTTTTTAATCCTGTTGATAAAATGCCGCTTGTAGAAGTTATTCGCGGAAAAAATACGAGTGACGAAGTGGTGGCGACAATTTTTGAATTAAGTAAAAAGATGGGCAAGACTCCAGTGGTTGTTAAAGATGGACCGGGATTTTTAGTGAACCGCTTGCTTCTGCCATGGCTCTCGGAGGCATTATTCTTTTTAGCAGACAATATGGATATTGAGACTGTCGATCGCATTTATGCTAAAAAATTTGGTATGCCGATGGGACCTTTTCACTTGATTGACGAAATTGGTATCGATGTGTGTTTGAAAGTCCTAAAAATATTCAACAATGCTTTAGGAGAGCGTGCTCCATTACCTCCAGTTTATGAAAAACTATATCAAACCAAAAGGCTGGGTAAAAAAGGTGGAAAAGGTTTTTATATTTACGAAGGAAAAAACAAAAGAGTTGATCCTGCAATTTATGATGAGCTTGGCGTTGGTAATCCTAAAAACAAACATGACGAGAAAGAAATTATTGAAAGAGGAGTATACCGCATGATAAATGAAGCGGCCCTGGTTTTGATTGAAGAAAAAATCGTCGAAACTCCCTCCGAGGTAGATCTCGGTATGATTATGGGTACGGGTTTTCCTCCATTTCGTGGCGGGCTTTTGCGTTATGCGGATAGTCTTGGGACACAGCACATCACCGATGAACTTGAGATTCTGGCGTCTAAATTTGGGACACGCTTTAAGCCTACTCAGGCCTTAGCGAATCTAGCAAAATCTCAGCGTGGGTTTTATAGTTAGCCTTTTGTCTTAACGCTTTAATCACCGAAAAATCCTAATATTTTCTCGTCGTACCACCGAAAGAAGAGGTACGACGTAACTATTTTACTTCTTCAAGGGGAGTTAACATGTTCCCAAAAGAAACAAAGTTCTTAATTATCGACGACTTTCCAACAGTTCGAAAATTCCTCAAACTCAATTTAATGAAGCTCGGATACAACACCGTAGATTTTGCTGAAGACGGCAACATTGCGTTTCAAAAACTTCAAGAGGCCCATGCTCAGAAAACGCCTTACCAATTTGTAATTTCAGATCTCAATATGCCAGGTATTTCGGGGCTCGAATTACTTAAAAAGTGTCGTGACGACGACCGTTTTAAAGACCTTCCATTTCTCATGCTGACGGCCGAACGCGCCCAAGACAAAGTTAAAGAAGCGATTCAACTAAAAGTAAACGATTATTTGGTAAAGCCTTTTGACGAAATGACTTTAAAGAAAAAGATAGAGGGAATCTATACCCGCGTTCAGACGACAGCGAAGTCGGCCTGATACGCAGCTTTCAAAGGAACTAGAGATGGGTGCGGCACCAAAACAAGAAATGATATCGCATGTAGATCCGATCTTAATTGAGGCTTTTGTCGATGGTGTGAAGCAAACTGTAAAAACTTGGGCTAATGTACAAGTCACGGCTGGGGCTCCCGTTTTTGAAAAGCCTTTTGAAAGTAAAGGTGACGTCGCTGGAATGGTTGGAATGGTATTTGGTGAATTGCGTGCGATCTTAACCATATCTTTTCAGAAAGACGGCCTTTTTAAAATATTAAGCAACATGCTCGGAGAAGAATATACAGAACTCAACGACGAGGTCGCAGGAGCTGCCGGTGAATTTACCAACACGATTTACGGAATCGCTATCGATAAACTTCGCGGCACACAATACGACTTTAATATGACTATCCCTAATGTGATCGTTGGGCAATACAAAATCACCAACGCCCACAAAGGGCATGCGATCATTGTTCCGTTCACGTCGCCAGATATTAATTTCTATATTGAGTTGACCGTAGAGAAAGCCTAAGGCGCCCTCATACCTCTGCTGACAGAATTATTTTTTTTGTTCTGAACTTACTCCCCTGATATATCCTGGACCTAACATTAAGGGCATGTTCCATCTCGGCATCATTGGCCAATATGTTGGTGTCCTATAAAAATTCATAGGAGAGGGGCCATAGGGGTACATATATGCCGGAGGGAAGAATTGGGGGCGACCCCACATGCTCATCATTCCGGTTGGTCCCATGCACCATGACCCACAGGTTCCAGGTACTGCCATAAAACTAAGTGATGAGCTCGTCACTAGTAACGTTAATAGCAAGAACAGCCAACGCATATTTAAATTCTACTTGAAAGTTCAGGGGGATTGCCACTAGAATTTTACCATGACGTTTTTAGCGATTTTGATTTCCCTTGGATTGGCCGAAAGTCCGGCTCCTAAAATCCAAAAAGAGCGTCAAGAAATTGGGCCTGTATACGCTGCGCCCTTAAAATACAAAGGTCACATGATCTTCCTGGCCTCAACGGGAGGTTTGTACGAATCGACTTTTGAGCAAAAGAATTTAAAATCACTTTTTCGAAGTAAACTTCCGACAGTCGCGCAACCAGTAATTTACGGGGATATCGTTTATTTTGGCGATGGACTTCACGATAATACCGAATCCAATTTATATGCTTACGATTTGAAAAAAAATAAATTGGTGTTTTCAGTCTCAGTATCCGGACACATAGAGAAAGCAGTCAAGATTGTTGACGAAAAAATTATTACAGGGTTAGGTCCGGCAGGAGTTGCGGCGTTTGATATGAAGACCGGGAAAACTTTATGGCATACAAAAGAGTACAACGGAAAAAAACTTCATGTGGACTCTGAGCCTATTATTGACGGCGATAAGTTTTATATTGGTTCCATCTATGAACACAAAGCAATCATAGCTTTGAATGTTGCCGATGGTTCTGTTATTTGGAATGTTCCGTTAGAAAAAAGTCCAAAGATGGATTTAGTTTTAGAAAAAAGGAAATTAGTTGGGCTAAGTACCGAAGCCGGATTAATGGAAGAAAAAAGAGATGTACCATCAGATTTTTTTGTAGTTGATAAATCAGGAAAGCTGCTTATTCAGAAGGAACTTCGCGGAGCCAATTTCTTTCCGCAGCTAATTAAGAAAAATGCCGCATTCGTAAGCCTCATGACTGGGGACGTGATTTCGATTGATCTCGATAGCGGAAAAGTGACCGTTATTGATCAGTATCCTGAGCCGTTTATTGCGACCACATTTACCAATGGTGGTGCCAACTGTGCCGTGAGTTTTATGGGAAGACTGGCATGTTATAAAAATGGAAAGTCATTTTTGAAAAAAGATTTAGGCGAGCAGGTCATCGGAAGAATCAGCCCTGATATGGCCGGAAAAGTTTATTTACCGACGCGAGTTGGGTACTATATCTTGAAATTGTAGAGTGAAAAATAATGCGCCGTAGACGGAAAAAAGTGTCAGGCACTTTTAAAGCTGTAGGAGCTTTGAAACCCCTTGTGGGTTTAAGATAAGGCCGACTTGCCCATCACCAAAAATAGTCGCACCCAAATAGATTGTTGAGACATTGCCGGTATGACCAAGTCCCTTTACAACCGTGTCTTCAATTCCCAGAATCGAGTTGACCACAATTCCATAGGCACGGTGCATTCCATTGATAATTACAATATTTGAATCAGCCACATATTTGAATTCGCGTTCAGGAGCGCCCTCTAAAATATTTTGTAAATCGAAAAGTGGTAAAGTTCCAGAACGGTAGCGCATCATCATTTGGCCCGAAACATTTTGTGGGGAATTTTGCGCGAGGTCGGCTTCGTTTGTCGCAATCACTTGGCTAATATGTTCTTGGGGAATCGCGTATGTTCCTTGGTTATGAGCTACAACAAGTGACTTGAAAATGACAACCGACTTTGGCAAGGGAAGTACAATAGTAAATTTTGTGCCCTTACCAATTTCGGTTTCCGTGTCAATTCGCCCTTGGGTTTGCAAGATGCTATTGTAGACCATATCAAGGCCAATCCCACGACCTGAAATCGCAGTTATATTTTTTGCGGTACTTACACCAGATTTAAAAATCATGGATATGAGTTGCTTCTTATCCATTTTTACAGCTTCAGTTTCTGAATAGATACCGCGTTCAACAATTACTTTGCGAAGTTTTTCGTGATCTATGCCTTTTCCATCATCTTGAATTTCAATGAATATGCGATCCTCTTCTTCGTAAGCATGAATTCGCAACTGGCCTCTTTCGGGTTTGTTCACTGCCTTCCTATCCTCAGGGTTTTCAATGCCGTGATCGATAGAGTTGCGAATGATATGAACCAGGGAAGCTTTAATAATTTCAATTAGCGAATCGTCAACAGATACATTTTCTCCTTCAACAATCACATCAACTTTCTTGCCCAGTTCATCCGTGAGATTTCTAACGTCGCGGCGAACCTGCAGGAAAGTCTCAGTCAACGCCACTTTTTTTAGATTCATCATCTTGTTTTGCATGTCTTGTTGGTGTTTAAAGAATTGTTCGAAGAGTTTGGCCAAATGCTCCATATTTTTATTTCTATTTTTTTGACCAAGCTCAAGCTTGATAAATTTGTCGATCATGTTCTTGGTAATTGTCATTTCTCCATTGATACGCAAGAAGTCCTCGATGTGAGATCTCGGAACTTTTAGCCAGTCTTTAGTCTTCGACTTAGAGTGCTTTGTTTGAATATCTCTTTTTAATACCTGCGCCATTTCGGCTTTAGGAGCAATGCCGGAAATTACTGTTTTAAATCCCGAAAAGATGCTGCAGAGTTGTTCTAAATCCATATTGGCATCTTCCCCAATTTCAAACGCATGCATGATTTCCCAAATCGTGTCTTTAGATTGAAGAAGTAATGTAATCACTTGTTTGGTAACGGGAATATCAAGGCTTTTCACTCCTTCGAGCGCGTCTTCACAGCGATGGCAAAAATTACTTAGGAGGGGGTTTTTAAAGAAGGAACTTCCGCCCTTTATAGTATGTAAAATTCCAAATACTCTTTGTAGGGCATCATTGTCCTGGGGATGATTTTCGAGAGTAAGGATTAAATTTTCCATGTCTTCTAGCATGGTTCCGAATTTTTCTAAACTTTCCCAAACGGCTTCACGCTCAAGTTTAATTTCCTCGATGCGGATTGCGCAAATCTCGTTAATGAGGTGAGTGAGATCATTTTTAGAGTAAGGTTTTTTTAATGTAGGACAAGTTTCACCTTCAGGGAACTGGCTTGTGAAGTCTCGAGGGAAATTTTCGGAGGCAATAATGAAGGGGACTTGGCGCCAGGCTTCAAGAGCAATTTTTCGAAAATCAGTGCCACTCATTTCCTTGAGCTTAAGATTGCAGATGATAGCGACGGTGTTTGAGTACTCATTGTCTAAGAATTTTTTTCCTTCTTCAATTGTGCCTACCGTGATAGGAGTGAAGTCTGTTCCTTCAACAAAACCTCGGAATACATCTTGGATTTTTATATCCGGCTCAATGGCAAGAATGTAGATAGCGGCAGCCGAATTTTTTGCCGGAATGGCTTTGGCTTTTTTTGTACTCATCCAGGTAATTTATCGGAATCTCACAGAATTAATAGAGTTTGCACCTTAAGAAACTCAACTTAAGGCGAGCTTGCGGTTAGGAAACAATTCTTTGAGCTTAACTTGGAGGGTTGATGATGTAATTGGTTTAAGAAGATAGCCACTCGTACCTAGTTTTTTTGCTTCAATAATAAGTTCTCTTTGCATCACAGCGGTTACAAAAACAAAGGGAATCGACTTATATTTTTCTGAGGCACGTATGTGCTTAAGGAACTCCATGCCGTCCATTTCTGGCATCATGATATCAGAAAAAATTGCTACAACCGGCTTATCTGTTTTTGAAACTTCATCCCAAGCTTTTTTTCCGTTATCGAAGATGAGAACATCAAATCCTAATTTTTTTAAATTTTGTACAATGATTTCACGATTTGGTTTTGAATCTTCGGCAACTACGACGCAGTCTTTGATTGTTGGTGATTCGACAACTGGCGCTCCAGTCTGTGCGGCATTTTCGGTCGTTTTTGATGTTGCAGCTGTTGCTGATTTGTCTTCTGACTCTGCCATGTTTACTTTGCAATAAACTTATTTTCGGCTGATTTAGTCTTAATGTAAAGTCTCATTATTGGGTGGACAGCCAAATATTCGCGATATGACATTAGTCTGGAATGAGCCATTTATAGAACCTAAGTTTTTTTAAACTGCAATTGACGCTTTCAAAGAGTCGCGAAATGCATTTTTGAAAGCGTCAAGAGCCAGTTAGGGTAAATCATCAGTTGTTAGCCGAGGAATCTTTTGTGCCTTTGTCGAATTGCTTTGATTTGAGTTCTGCTTTGCAAATGTCGATTTTCTCTTGGAACTCATCTTCGCGTTTCATAAGAATATCTTTGTAGCCATTAAAGCGGCTGATACGGTCTTTTAAGAACTCTTCCTGAACACCAATGATCTTCTTTTCGGCGTTTGTGCCGATATCAAATTTATCTTCTTTATCGGTAATGCGATCCATGGGCGGCATATAAGTTAATTTTCCATCGCCACCATTAGCTTTATCACTAAGTTTTGTGCGGCACTCTTTCAACGTGCCGAAGAGACCCTGTGAACCATATTTACGATTTCCATAAACACGATCTTCGAGTTCGTAGACATCATATTGCAATCGGCGCAACTCTTCCGCCATCATAACTTTTTTTTGCACGATCATGTTGCCGTCTTTAACGCCTATACTTTCATTTGTGACTTGTTCTTGAGTTTCCATTTTGGTTTCAATCTCTTTTGCCTTGTGGGGATTTGATGAACATCCCATCAAAGCAATCAGCGAGAGAGAAAAAAGTAATTTAAACATAGGTTCCTCCATTTTTATTTTCGAATTTAGCTTAGCGAAGGAAGCTTGAGGCGTCTAGACTTGTGCGGTTTGCGTTAAGGGCAGAAAAAGAGTGAAAGTGCTGCCCTTTTTTAATTCACTTTGCACCTCAACGCGTCCTTGGTGGGCAAGTGCGATATGTTTAACAATCGCTAGACCTAAGCCAGTGCCGCCAACTTTTTGAGACCGGGCACGATCAGCACGATAAAATCTTTCGAACAGGCGGGGTAAATGCTCACTTGCGATTCCCGGGCCGTAGTCGCGAATCGAAATTTTCGCAAAACCATTTTCTGCGTCGATGACAACCTCTATTGGCGACTCGCCACCGTAACGAAGGGCGTTTTCAATCAGGTTTATACACGCCTGCTCCAAGAGTGCAATGTTAACGGGAATGCGTGGATTTTGTTTTTCGACAATCTTTATGCGCTCGCTATTACAAAGTTTAACAGCGGCTTCGGCTACCGACCTTAGAGGAATCGAAATAAGCTCTAGATTTTGGTTTTCTTCAGCAGACTCGATTCGCGAGAGCGATAACAAGTCGTCAATGAGTGCGCCTAATCGACGTGATTGGCTACAAATGATATCCAGGAATTGACGGCTTTGCTCGTGCGATAAATTTGGATTTTTCAATAGTGTTTCGGCAAAACCGTGGATCGAAGTTAATGGGGTGCGCAGCTCGTGACTGACATTAGCAACAAATTCTTGGCGTAGATTTTCTAGCTTTTTGATATGGCTAATATCACTAAACACTGCGATCGTTCCTTGGCTCCTTTCATTTTTCTTTAGTGGACTGCTTTGAATATGGAGCCAGCGCTCTTTACTGTCGTAGAGCGGAATTTCTTGGCTGAGACTTGTTTCGTTTTTGACAGCAGACTCAAGGTGCAAAAGTATTTCGGGATTTCGCACACACTCTTCTATCGTTTTACCAGAATAATTTTCTCCGTCGAGTTCTAAGATTCGTGTCGCTGCGGGATTGGCGTATTTCACGCGCGACCTTTCGTCAATAGCAATAATACCCTCATTCATGCTATTAAAAATCGCCATATGCTCACTGTGCTCGAGGGAAAGAGTACCAATTTTAGCATTTAGCTCACCAAAAATGGCATTAAATTTATTGGCAAGTTCGAGGAGCTCACGTTGCCTAATATTTTGGGTGCTCAGCGGTTTACTTTGATCCCAACGGATTTGAGTTAGAGATTTAATGGAGCGTTGGAGGTTAAACGCCGACCAAAATGAAATGGCGAGCCCCAAGGCAATACTTGCCAGTATAATAGAAACAGAGTCTGAGGAGAAACCCAGGAAAGCTAAAATCCACCAGCTACAACATAGAAGAAAAATTTTCGTAACTAGAGAAGAGTTAGTCATTCTTTATAACGATAACCAACGCCGCGAACGGTTTCGATATTGTCACCGTGTTCGCCCATTTTTTTTCTTAGGCCTACGAGTGCTACATCAATGGACCTTTCGGTAACGGCGTAATTCTGCCCTCGAATCGCATCCACAATTTGTCCGCGC
Source organism: Proteobacteria bacterium SG_bin7 (assembly GCA_002083485.1). Lineage (GTDB taxonomy): Bacteria > Bdellovibrionota > Bdellovibrionia > Bdellovibrionales > SG-bin7 > SG-bin7. The sequence goes on from LWDK01000062.1 coordinate 37,898, forward strand.
GTAAACACCCAGCCTGGTTTTCGGGCTAAAAAATTTAGAATTTCAAATTCTGAAAATGTAAGATCCAATTTTGCGTCGTTTACCAAAACTTCGCGTTTGATAGGATCAATTGTCAAACTCCCGCGCTGAAGTTTTCCCGTTGATGGTACTGAAATTTTTGGATCGCTCAAGCGGCGCAGTAAAGCCTTGGCTCTCGCAATAAGAACTTCGGGACTAAACGGTTTTGTAACATAATCGTCGGCACCAAGTTCAAGTCCTTTAACAATATCGGCCTCGGTACCTTTAGCAGTAACCATGATAAGTGGAATTGATTTTGTGCGCTCTTCCGATTTTAAAATTCGGCAGGTTTCTAACCCATTTCTTCCTGGCAACATTAAATCTAAAAGTATTAAGTTTGGCAGCAGGGTTTTAAGGGCAATCTGAGCGAGTTCGGCATTTTCAAAACATTCGACATGAAAACCCTGGCTTTGAAAATTAAAAGCTATTAACTGCGCAATGTGTTCGTGGTCTTCAATGACAAACGCAATAGGTTTTTCCATAGACGAGGAATTACTTTTTCATTTGAGTCTTGGCAAGATTTGCAGTGCATGCGCCTCGCGTTAATTGATAGAGTGTTTTTATGTCGAGCTTGGAAGTGGTTTCTCCCTTTCACGGAAAAGTTGTTGGGAGAGTGGAGAGAAGCGATTGGAAAGAAGTCGATTCGTGGTTAGGTTTAGAGCGAAAAACTCTACCACCATGGGGAATAGAAATTTTAGCGGCTCTATGCGCGGAATTCCATTTTCGATGCGTGAGATGAGCTTTGAAAAACAACTTATTTTCAAAGCTGAAAATCTTTAGCTCTTGCTTAAAAAAGCGTCGTCTAAATAATTTTTCTTGTAATTTCATTACGACAGGAGTTAGCCTTATTTGAACAAACAGTTAACTTTGCCCATGGTGGGCAACGTATTAATAGGGGGAACTATGTTAAGAATTCTAACTGCACTTATTCTTTCTGCAACTTTCGCGTCTGTTGGTCTAGCCACTGACAAGAAAAAAATGAAGGATAAAAAAGCTGCTGCGACTAAACCAGCTGATGAAAAAAAAGGTGATGGTCATGGTGACGCGCATGGCGATGCACATGGCACTGAAGGTGGCGAAGCTCCAAAAGGCGAAGACCATAAGTAATTTTTGTTTCTTATGAGCTATGTAAAAGAGGCGATGATTCGCCTCTTTTTTTTTGAAGGCTTTTTTGAAAATTTATCGTAACACCGACTGACCTAAGGTCGATGTTTTTCGAGACACACTTTTAATAACATAGATTTGTCCTACGGCTTTCGCTAAAATAAACATGCAAATCTCTGACAACATAGGGGCACATATGGCAAATACGGCAGATCTCAATGTAGAAGGCAAAACCTATAAACTCCCAGTGGTCATTGGCACCGAGGGCGAGAAGGCAGTTGATATTGGGAAGTTGCGCGGCGAAAGTGGTTTTGTCACACTTGATTCTGGCTATATGAACACAGGTGCTTGTCAGTCGAAAATTACATTTATTGACGGGGAAAAAGGAATTTTACGTTACCGTGGCTACGACATTGCTGAGCTCGGGGAGAAAAGTACGTTCGTAGAGGTTGCATTTCTTTTAATTCACGGACATCTTCCGACAGCCAAAGAATTTCAAGAATTCCGCCATAAAATGCGTTATCACTCACTTCTCCATGAGGACATGAAAAACTTTTTTAATAACTATCCAGGACAAGCGCACCCCATGGCGATTTTGTCTTCAATGGTTTGTTCTTTATCGGCGTACTATCCAGAGCTCTTGAAGCCAGATCTGACTGAAGAAGATAAAGAAATGACGATCACCAGGATTTTCTCAAAAGTTCGTGTATTGGCAGCTTTTGCTTATAAGCGCTCCATAGGGCAACCTTTTGTTTATCCGCGCAATGATCTAAATTATATTCAAAATTTTATTAATATGATGTTCTCGGTTCCTGCGGAGCCTTACGTTGTTGATCCCGTCGTCGAAAAAGCTTTGGATCTGCTTTTTATCCTTCACGCCGATCACGAGCAAAACTGTTCGACCAGTACCGTTCGCCTTGTGGGGTCGTCAAAAGCTAATTTGTTTGCAGCGATTTCCGCAGGAATTTGTGCCCTCTGGGGACCGCTTCATGGTGGAGCCAACCAAGAGGTACTTGAGATGCTTGAGCGCATCAATGATGATGGTGGCGGCTACAAAAAATTTATCGAAAAGGCCAAAGATAAAAATGATAACTTTAGATTGAGTGGTTTTGGTCACCGCGTTTATAAAAACTTCGATCCGCGTGCGCGCATTATTAAGAAATCTTGTGATGATCTCTTAAATAAAATGGGAATTCATGATCCACTTCTTGATATTGCCAAAGGTTTAGAGGAGGAAGCATTACGGGATCCTTATTTTGTTGAGAGAAAACTTTATCCCAACGTGGATTTTTACTCCGGTATTATTTATCGCGCGATTGGGATTCCAACCAATATGTTTACGGTTATGTTTGCGTTGGGCCGCTTGCCAGGATGGATCGCTCAATGGAAAGAAATGATTGAGGATCCGGGGATGAAAATCGGTCGTCCTCGTCAAATCTACACTGGTGCTACTATGCGCGAGTACGTTTCTATCGATCGTCGATAAGAATTTATTTTATCGTGGCGTTGCTGGATTGTAGTTAATTACGACACTTTGACCTTCAGCAGGCACCGCGTTCCCATGAAAGTAAATTGAGTTTTGGGAACTATTGTAAGTCCATCCATCAGTGGCACTTTCTGGTACTTCCTTGGCATCGACAAAAACTTTTATTGTCGCCAAGTCAGGTGTACGATTGAGTGGGAATTGGGTGAGAAGTTCAAGAAGTTTTCCAGAAATTTTATTTAACGTTTCTGCAAAATTAGCACAAAGACTGCCTTTATGTCCTGCCGTTGCGTCAGCAAGTTCCATATATCGTAAGCCAATTTTTTGGCTGGGATTGGTGGTGGGCTTAAGAATATTTAGACAAGCGGTATCCATTATAGAAATGGTTGATACATTGTAGCGACGGTTGTCAGGGACACTTCCCGTAAATGTATCCAAAAAATTTACGTAACGAGAAACAGGATGAAGTCCGGGGTTGGAATAGTTGGGGCTAATATCTGTGCTTCCATCCCAAGAAAAATCGTCTTCATCACTGATGATGATGACGGCGAAAAAACTCTCGGGCCTTAAGAAGTTTTTATTATTTGGATTTATGAGAGTTTGCTGAATGCTTTGAAATACACGTTCATCCCCTTTGCCGTCGACCCCTGGGCGTGCGTTTTTCAAAAACACATCCTGAATATTGGGTGTCATATTAGTGATTATTGGTGTCCCCGAATGGCCATTGACGGCGCCGCCATCACGAAAGTTTGAATCGGCCCAATTTCCGCTAAATAGCGACATATAAGCATCTGAAGTTGTAAAGGCCATTTTAAAACTCAAGTTACGCTTTATGAAGCCATCAATAAATGAATCGAGGTTCGTGGCGAGATTTGCTTGCGATGTCTCCATCGAACCGGAATTATCTATGACCCAAAGAACGTCTAGGACTCTGTTTATACTCGATCTGTTTTGATGAAAAACTTGCTGTTCGCTCGGTAAATAGAAAAGTTGTTCCGAGCATCCCCACATACAGACCACCGCGAGCAAAGCGAGAAGTACGCTTCCCATATTTACTCCTATGAGTGGGTTATACTCATCATTCTAGTCTTTACCCAGGAGTCTGTAGAGTGAAAATAGAAGTTTCTTTTTTTTGAGTACACCTTCAACGATAACTCAGGTGTCCAATTTTGTTGTTTGAAAAAATGCCGAAAGCCTTTACATGTTAGTTGGATTAGTTTACCTAAAGAGCGGTATAAATATAAATTATGCGTCTCGAAGTGATATAGCCTGATCGTTCTATATCGCTTGACTTGAAAAATTCGGATTCTCGAGCGAAAATTAAAGAAACCCTCAAACGGGGAGGTTGTCAAAAACAAAAGCAAAAGACTATCCGGCGCCTTAATCCTTAATGCTGGATATGAACCGATCAAAGTAATCCATTGGCAAAAGGCGATTCTTTTATGGTTGCAAGATAAAGTTGAGGTTCTTGAGTTTCATGTTGCAACCATTAGCAGTCCGTCGCGGTCGTTTCAATTGCCAAGTGTTATCCGACTCCGCCAGTATGTAAGGCCTTATTTTTCTTTCCGAGTACGACTTTCACGTCAGAATATATTTTTACGAGACAACCACCAATGCCAATATTGTGGAAAAAAAGTTTCTGAGAAAAAATTGACGATTGACCATGTCGTGCCTATTTCAAAAGGTGGAAGACATGAATGGGATAACGTTGTTGCAGCCTGTGGTCAGTGCAACAATAGGAAGGGTAATAAGATGCCTGACCAAGTTGATATGGCTTTATTAAAGAGACCTCAGCGGCCGAATTGGCTTCCCATAAGAGAGTTTGACTTTAATTCGGGAGGTCTACCTAGCTCATGGCAAGTATATTTAGGGGCATTGGTAGCAGAGTCAAGTTAGAAGGCTGAAAACTTCGAAAACATTTTATGATAGTACTTCATAATTAGTTTGTTAAGCTCGCCGAGTCCATTACCAACGAGTTTTTCAAAGTAAACGCCAGCGCGAATTTTCTTTGATGGACCAAATTCGCGGGTATGTTTTACGATTCCTTTAAATTGAATTCCAATCTCTTTATCCGTTGAAATAATTCCACTGAGCGTGTCACCAATGGAAACGACAGTTTCAGGATCTGGAAACTCGATGAACGTCCCGCCGAGACTAAGATCAATAACTTTAGCTTTGATTTTTACATTTTTGTCGCCGAGCTGGTTTAAAAAAACTCCAATTGGAGATTCCTCGGGAATAACAATGCGAAAGTTTTCTCGTCTTTGCAGGCGAAACAAGTCACCAAAGGTGTCGATAAAGTGTTTTCCGTCGGGGGTCTTTGAGAGCTGTGTACTAATAAAGAGTCGTTCTTTGAGGATGCTAAAACTCACTAAGACCTTAGGGTCTTTATCGGGAAGACTATTTGCGGAGACAAACAATTGCTGCATTTGTCTCTGCAGCGGAGTCAGCATCACCGTAGTGCCGTTTGAAAGTTGGGTCAGGAGGACAACTTTATTTTCAACCACTGCATCCCAGTAAATGTCTCGATCTTTACTTTCTATTTTCTCAAAATCAGAACTCTTTTCATCAGCCATATAAAACGGTAACATAACGCCAAATTTGGTCGCAAGTAATAAAATACGGCTCGGCTCGTGTCTTCAAAATCACTATAGGCGCAAGGGGGAAATAAATAGGGGGCACAGGCTTTGCTGATAGGAGGTTGGCGAGTTGGAGTCTAAGGAGAGCCTATGAAAAAATTTTTGTTTCTGTCAGTTGTCTTGTTGTCTGGTTGCTCGCGAAAAGACTTACCGGCTCCAGAAAAAAAGAAGGTCGATATACCTGTCGCCAATATACCCGAAGCCCAAAAAAAACCATTAAATTTGCAAGAAAAAAATGAACCCACTAAAAAGCCAGGAGATGACCCCAACCGCAATCAAACTGCGAAAGTAGAGGCTGCGCCAGAAATAGTTTCTGGTGAACCTAAAAAGACGGATGCAGCAACACAGCCCGATGCGTCGGCACCTACTTCTATTGCCAGCGGCCAAAGCAAACCCGTCGCAGAAAAAAGAGCACCCGTTTTACATTGGGATGAAATTATAAAATCATTTAATCTTTCCGGCGAAACTCAGGTAAAGGCGCGTACTGAAGCCGTTAAGGCTATGCTTGGTGAAAAAGCTGATGAGAAAATTGCGGCGTGGAGAAAGGACGGGTTATTTCAGGTCCCCCTCGCCTATAAACTTACAATAGAGGCTGGTAAAGAAGGCAAATTAAATATTTTTTATAGCATTTTCATTGCTGCCCAGAAACAAATGACGTTACAGCGTAGCGTTGTCGAAATTCCCTACAAAAAAGAAATTTCGGAAGCAGAGCTCGCGGACGGTGTGGAGCTTGAATTGGTATCTGATAAGGTGGTGACAGCTCAGGTTATCGAGAATTTCGGCAAAGCAAAAATTCAAAGACTCAAAGGTTTGGTCGCGGATTACCTAGTAATCCAAGAGCGTAGCGACGGCAAATCTATGGGACTTATTTTTCATACCGAGAAAAGCTTTGGAAAAACTGGAGTCGTTGTGCAGATATTTGGCCGAGAGGATAAACCTGAGCTTGCGCTTAAGGAAGCCAATATTGTCAATTTTATTGATATGGGGCAAGAGAAGTTAAAAGACCATATTTTCCCTCTCAAGTCGGCATTGGAAAAGCTTCCAGATATGATTGCTAAAAATCCAGAGCTGGTGAAATTAAATTTCGATGCTTTTGGCAAAGGGATGGCGGAATATGCGCTTCAGACTCCTGATGGTCAGCCGCAGTTTCTAAATCAACTTGTTATTAAAATGAAGTCGTCAATTGATGTGCTTGCGGCCCTTTACGAAGAACGTAAAGCCGCGGCTTCTGATGTTCCCTTAGAAAAGGTAGCAGCCATTGAATCTTTTGACCGCTTTATGAATTTTGCTAAGTTCGGGAGGGTCAAAGAGGAAATTGGAAGAAGTCTTGACTATCTCAAGAGAGCAGACAAAGCCGCTCCTGAGTTAAATCTCAAAGAACTTATTGATCTCCTGTCTTCCTTGAAAATTGACGAGAGTGACATCGACCTTGCATGCCTCTTAATCTGGAAAGAACAACCATTTGTCACGTCCTCAGATCAACCTCCCCAAGTTGAGCCATTGTAGCACTCATTTGCGTTTCAAGACGATCAACTTATCATGGTTTTAACGGGCAGCACAAAAAAATCCCACTAAAAAACCGAGATTAAAGACGATATGAAAGAGAATAGGAATGCTCAGTACAGAATATTTTCTATAGCATGATCCCAACCACCAACCTAAGAAGAGAGTGTAAATAGTCTGGTAGATCACAAAATGCTTAAAATCTGCTGGCACCAGAAAGTAAGCCTGAAAATGGGAATAGGAAAATATAACGGTTGTTAGTGGAAGTGCTAATTTATTTGAAAAAAGTTTTTCGAGAGCATGCCAAAAAGCGAATCGAAAAATAAACTCCTCTAAAATCGGGCCAATGACGATGAGTAAAAAAATAAGCTCCGGATTTTTGAGGTTAAACGGTATGAAAAGTCCTAAGGGAAGAGCTAACGAAAAAACACAAAACCCCGCTACGGTCGTCGTCAATAAATACCAGAAAATAGTTTTGTTAAATTTGATTTTAAGTTTTAACCGCGAACGAAAAAGATAGACTGCGTTGATACAAAAGATGACTTCAAAAGCATAAGGTGCATACGGACCAATCTGATCTAAAGAAGCTGGGTAGATGAAGCGGAGTCCTATATAGACAAAAAGCAGTATCAATGCCGGAGATTTCTGTTGGATTATAGACGAGGACATTAGATTTACATTAAGGCGCCGTTATTAATATGAAGTGCTTGTCCGGTTATTGAGGTCTGCTTAGGCGATACGAGATAGCTGACATAGGCACCGATTTCGTCAGGTTGGCTCCATTTTCCAAGAGGGACAAGTCCCATTTGTTGCTTAAAGGCTTCTTCAAAACTTATTTTTTGAAAATCAGCAAGAGCCTGAATTCCCGAGCGGGCCATATCAGTTTCAACCCAACCAGGGCATATCGTATTGACAAGAATATTTTCCCTTGCAAACTCTACAGCCATAGAGCGTGCGAGTCCCAAAAGCCCTGCCTTTGAAGCACAATAAGCTGTATAACCGGGAACACCCATTTCCGAAAGAATTGACGAGATAAACAAAATGTGGCGGAACTTTTCCTTAGATTTACGAAGGTAAGGAAGAGCTTCCGATGCCATGATGTAAGCGCCAGTGAGATTGGTATTAATGATTTCGTTCCAGCGATCGTCCTTGCCGTATGTATTGCCGCCGCCAATTCCGGCATTAACCACAACTCCATGCAGGTCCGTCACATTTAATTTTTGTAGACCCTCTTTGATTTGTTTTCCATCGGTGGTGTCAGCAACAACAGTCTGATGAAGGCTCGGGTTGGTAAGAAGCTCTTGGGTCTGTTTGAGTTTCGCTTCGTTTCTTCCCATCAAAATAATTTTTGCACCATGGTTTCTTGCGAGCTCCGTGCAGACGGCTTGGCCAATTCCTGATCCTGCGCCAGAGACTAAATAAGTTTTTTGCATAAGTCCTATCTAATTTACGATTTTAATAATTTTTTCGATGGCTGGCTTAAATAAAGAGTTCAAGTAAGTCGCTGAGTGATCCATAGATTCTCTGTGAGAAGCTTCGCTCAACAATAAAATTAATCCAATTACAGCGATAATTTTTTTGATCATCGGAAAATTTTTTCATAGATTTTAGAACCTGTAAAGCACTTTGATGCGGTGTGGGCGGAAAAAAGTGTCAGGCACTTTTAACGAGGAGCGAATTTGCAAAAACCTCATCGAGTACTTCGACGAAAACAAATTCAATTTCGTTTAAAACATTTTTAGGAATTTCGACAAGATCCTTTTGGTTTCCCATGGGCGCAATTAAGCGTTTTATACCGGCGCGATGGGCAGCGAGCGTTTTTTCTTTAAGTCCACCAATGGGCAATACTAGGCCTGATAAGGTAATTTCTCCTGTCATAGCAGTATCTGAACGCACCGGGCAGCTTCGATACAGCGAAGCTAAGGCGGTAGCCATGGTCACCCCCGCTGATGGACCGTCCTTAGGAGTTGCGCCCTCGGGTACATGGATATGCACACCAGACTTTCTTAGGAGTTCTGTTTCTAAACCAAATTGTTTAAAGTGCGACCAAATATAACTCTGTGCTGCTTGAGCTGATTCCTTCATGACCTCGCCCAGTTGACCAGTTAAAGTAAGGCCTTTACCTCCGGGTAAAAGACTGGCTTCAACATAAAGAACATCTCCGCCATAGGGTGTCCAGGCGAGTCCAGCGACGACGCCAACGGTAGGCTCTTTGCGCAATTGATCCTTAAAAAATTTTTCCGGCCCTAGGAATGTACTTATATCGGCAATTTTCAGATGAACAACACTTTCAGGATCCTCAGCAACTTTGACTGCGACTTTTCTAGCGAGCTTTCCAATTAGACGTGAAACCTCTCTAAGGCCTGCTTCACGCGTGTAGTCTCGAATCATCTTTTTGAGAACAGCATCACTAAGATTTAGCTGATCGGCGTTTAGGCCCGCTTCTTTTAGCCGCATTGGAATGAGGTATTTTTTTGCGATAGCAACCTTGTCGTCTTCGGTATAACCTGCTAGGCGGATGACTTCTAGGCGATCAAGAAGAGGGGCGGGAATAGATTCGAGGCTGTTCGCTGTTAAAATAAAAAATACTTTTGATAAGTCGTAGGGGAGGTCAAGGTAATTGTCGCGAAACGCTGTATTTTGTGAAGGATCTAATATTTCCATAAGTGCTGCCGCCGGGTCACCTCTGAAATCTCTTCCTAATTTGTCGATCTCATCCATCATAAGAATGGGATTGCTAGACCCACTCCGCCGAATTGCTTGTAGAATTCTTCCGGGCATAGCACCAACATAAGTTCGTCTGTGGCCGCGTAATTCAGATTCATCGTGTAAGCCCCCAAGACTCATACGTTCAAATTTGCGGCCCAAGGCACGAGCGATGGATTCGCCAAGACTAGTCTTGCCAACACCAGGAGCTCCGACAAAACAAATGATGGGCGCTTTTGCTTTTGGGTTTAGTTTTAACACCGCAAGGTGTTCTAGAATTCTGCCTTTGACATCTTCAAGGTCGTAGTGCTCTTCATTTAAGATGTTTTTAGCATGGGCCAGATCGAGTTTGTCTTCGCTATGCCTATTCCATGGTAGGTCGGCGACAAACTCCAAGTAAGAACGCAAAAGTTGGTAATCGTGGGCTTGGTTGGACATTTGTTCCAAACGCCGTAGCTCGCGTTCGACTTCTTTCTTAACATAATCGGGTAAGTCCGACTTCTTTAATTTCTCCTTGAGCGTAGAAATATCTCCATTAGCGGAATCTTTTTCGCCGAGTTCTTCGCGTATGGCCTCCATTTGTTGGCGTAAAATATGTTCGCGCTGCTGCTGACTGAGTTGGGAATGAGTTTTTGAAGCTATCTGGCTTTGTACCTCAAGGACTTGCACTTCGTGGGTTAGAAATTCGTAAAGGATGCTCATGGCGTCAAGGAGATTATCTGTCTCGAGTATCTGCTGAGACTTTTCTTGTTCCATGTTTAAGATCGTGGTGAGGAGGTAAACTTCTGACGCCAAATCTTGAAGTTGATGCAGCATTTGGGCGATAAATCCTACTCCTTTAGGATTAGTATAAGATTCCATTTTTTTAACTTGTTCTAAAATGCTTCTTTGTAGAGCCTCTGCCGCAGTTCCCTCGGAGCGCAAATGGGGGAGCTCTTCATACTCTGCCTTAAGAAATGGACCGGTGATATCGATTTTCTTTATCCTTACGCGCGTCAAGCCCAGAACCGTGACTTCTTTATTTCGATCAAGAGTGCTTACTTTGCGAATGCTAGCGCGTGTCCCGATATGATGCAGATCATTAAAAGAAACGTTTTCAGTATCCACATTTTTTTGTGTTACCACTAAAATATTTTTGTCGGATGATTTCTGAGCATCTTCAATGGCGGCGATAGATTTCTGCCGACCAACCGCTAGTGGTAAGCTTAGCCCGGGAAATAGAACAACATTTTTTACAGGAACAAGAGGGAGACTCATAAGCACCTCTCTAAATAGTTAATGTAATCTGTGTTGAAAGATTTTTCTGTCAAGTTTCCTGGCAAAAACGTAGGAGGCGTTTAATCTCGGAATAGTCGCCGGGTTCCGAGAATAAAAAACTGTGTACTCTACAGACTATAGAATACACAGTTTGTGTAAACTATTTTCAGTTAGGGTTGAAGTCGAACTGAGAAATAGAGTCCACTTCCGCGACTGTAGTAGTAGTATGGGCGATAGTGGTTGTAGCGGAAACGGTAAGCTCGGTCGTAGTAGTCACCGTAACGGTAAACGGGTCCATAACTGCGTCTCCAATGTGAAGACCACGGATGGAAAGGATTAAATCCAATTCGTAGACTGTGACCACGGTGGCGGTTGTGATACCAACGGTAATGCCATTGATCCAGCGCAGATGTAAAACGTGAATCGGTAGTTGATTCGACCATATTTTCTGTGCCATCAAATTCTGTTACTGCTTCAAAGTTTTCATTGGATACATCAGCACCGTCAACTAATGTTTTATTCGGATAGTAAACTGATTTTGCACCTGTATCCTGGTCGATTTTCACAACTATATATTCCGGAGCATCTATTTTCCCTTTTCGATCTTGAGTGATTAAATCAATGCGTTGTTGGTCCATTTCCACAGATCTCTTGTCTTGAGATTGTTTTTGATCAATGGGTTTTTGCCCAACTGGCTTATGTGGTGCTTGCCTTTGCCCGTGATCTGCGTAGGCACTAAAACTCATAGCTAACCCAAAAGCTGTCGCTATAAAATATTTCATAATTCCTCCCTTTAAATAAATAAAATGACTAAGTATCCAAGAAATTATCTTCTTGGGCCAATATGGAAGAGTTCAATTTAGGTGCCATGAGTTTATGTTTTAACTTCGCTGCATTCGCTCTGACAGTCGGTAAGTGGAGAAATGCCTCTCGACGTGTCAAAATAAAACGACAATAATACTCATTATTTTCAAGAAAGTTTATTTTGGTTTTTGCGAAGCTTTGCTTCCAAGCTTTTCGGCAACTTCTTTTAACTTTTTTCTTTGTTCTGGTGAAAAGCGTTTAGCAAACTTTTCGGGATCTTTTTTTGCTTCTTCCAAGATTTGCATCATTTTATTGGGATCGCCGTTGGATTCCTCGACAAGCGCGGGCATGAGGTCTGACGCCAATCCAAATATGTCATCCTCAGTCTGCTTATCCCCACCGCTAATATTTTTTACGTCTTGAATTGCCTTTTGCGCCTTAGGATCGTTCTTAGATGATTTTTCGCGCTCTTCGCGATTTTTAAGGAGATCCTGAGTTTGTTCGGTAGCTTGTTTTGAGTGCTTGTCAACCTGGGCAAGGGCAAAATTGGTCACTACAAGTAATAGGACGGGAAGCCTAAGAATTAATATATTGCTTGTCATCTTTACAATTACGCCAAGAAACAGAATTTCTGTCAAACAAGTGAAAGATCCCGATGAAGTTGTCGACTTTAAGCCGGTATTTGGTCGAGCCAGAGAATAAATTGCGGTTTCACAAGTTGTAATAGTAATCTAGTATTAGAGTTTATGATAAAGAGCCGCTGGCATAGTGGGATTTTAGTTTTTTCTGTTTTCACCATTTTTTGTGGCTGTACCGGCGTAGAAAAAATTACGCCGTCGCAATATAGTAAAAAAACGAGTCGGACGATAACGTCACTTCCGAATCTTGTTAACGGCCGTGTCCAAATTGCAAATTGGAAAAACCATAAAATTAGATTTGAAGAATTTGGTCACGGTTCCGAGGAACCTATCGTGTTTATTCACGGTTGGTCTTGTGATTCCAGTTTTTGGAATTTTCAGGTCAATGAGTTTTCAGCAAGACAGAGAGTGATCACAATTGACTTGCCTGGGCATGGAAAGAGTGATCATCCATCTTTCTTAAAATATTCTATCGAAGAATTTGCTGAGGCCATTAACGAAGTATTTGAAACGGCAAGTATTAGAAAAGCAATTTTGGTTGGACACAGTCTTGGCGGAGTTGTGGTTCGCCAATTTTACCGGAAATTTCCTGATAAGGTCTTAGCGCTTGTTATAGCAGACTCTGATCTTGCGCCGTGGCCAAAAGAATCTATCGATTATGTAAGGAAATTGGCGGGTCGACTTAAGACTTCAAGTTATAAAAAGGTCATTGCCGAGGAGATTGATGGCATGTTTGCGCCTTCAACTTCGGAATTTTTGAGAAACGAAATTAAGTCAAAGATGGTTTCAACGGCAAAACATGTAATGAGTAAAGCGTTATTGGAACTATCAGAGCAGAAGCTCTACAAAAGCGATTTCATAAAAGTGCCAACATTGGTGGTAAAGGTAAAATATCCGACGTCGAAACATACTGATGAGGAATTCTTGAGATCATTTATTCAAGATTTAAGCTACCAAGAATGGGAAAATATCGGTCATTTTGTGATGATGGAAGATCCCGAGAAATTCAATCAGGCGGTTCTTAAATTTTTACTCAGTAAAAAACTCTAAAAAACGGCCACTCGGGGAAGAGTGGCCGCTGTAGTATTTCTGCTCGCACTCGGGGAAGGGAATGAGGAGCACAAGCTGATACCTTTTCGTCGACTTCCCAAAAAAACTTAAAAAATTTTCATCATCTGGCGAGAACTGCCGTGTGCTTACTCCTCTATTTTTTTGTTGGCAAATTAGCCCATATATTTTTTTCAAATGATTTCATTTATTTGAAGTCGCAGTGCCCACGCGCTAAACAAGGATTTGGATGAAGATAATTAAACTTGGTTTATTGGTTTTAATACTGAACACAAAAGCTATGGCCGGTGGCGATTCAGTTGGTAATGGTGGCGATGGAATTTCTCAGGTATTTGAAGATGCTCGTATAAAAGCTATAAAACTTCTCGAAAGATTAGATCCTTGCAATATTCCTGTGACGACAAAACCTGAGGTTAAGGAGTGGTTGTTAAATTATCGACTCGAGTTGGTAGACGACGTAAGAAACTCGCATCATATTTGGCAGCCTACCAATCTCACAGGTACGTGTGCATGGACTCGGGGTAGAGGGAGCCGGGAGATAGTATTTTCTACTCAAGAGTGTCGAGAAAAAATCTATAGTGTTGAAACAGCGGTTGCATTATTAATTCACGAATCAGCACATCATTTTGGAAAATACGCAGAAACATTTGCCATAGAGGCCGGAAATGCGGTTCGTCACTCAGAAACAAATCGTACTTGTCATTATGATCCTTTCCAGTCTAATAGTTGCAATATCGTTCCAGTAAAGGATTCGGCAACTGCGAAAGCAGAGCCCGGTCGTTTGACCACTCGTTATGCGTCGATGGATATTGGCGAGTGGCGTTTGTTTTCTCGCGTTCGAACTTGTAAGGTGAATGGTTCGTGTTCAGCCTGGAGTTACGACGACAATCCTAAAAGAACTTTTTATGATATTAACGATAGAGAATATGCTCTTCCGGCTTCGGGTCGAGTGATTTTTAGTATCGAGGCACCTAAAAACGATATTTATTTAAAGACATTCGGGGCTCGTGCCTGTCAGTTGACTTCGAATATTTCTTACTGTGATTTCGGTATGGGACCAACTGAAGAAAGTGACCTTTACGAAAAACGGGGAGACGTTAGGCAAAAATTGTTTTTTACGAGTTTTTTTACGGGAAATTGCCTTCGCCAACACGCAAAGCTTTTATTTCGCAAACCCAGGGCAAATGATTGGATAGAATCAGAACATGTTATTTTTTTTCCTGATTGAAAACTTGTTTGCTGGGCAAGGCTGCCCAGAAATAAAGTGCAATTTGAGAAATTAAGATAAAGTCCTGAGATTGGCCGGCCGTTACGGGGTTATGCAAAAGCAAATCCGACCTAATCTTACCGCTCTGGTTGTCTATAACAAACCTAGTATATGTTGGTACTTGGCTCGTCGACTCAAAGAGATGGGGTTTGATTCTGTCATTGAGGCTAAGGATAGTGAAACGGCGATGAGTCGCTTAAGATTCGCGACTTTAAAAGGAATTGATGTCGGAGTCATTGTTTCTGATGCAGGTGTTGAATTTATTAAGTCAGTTCGTGACTACCCAGCCTTTAACAGAATTCCCATTGTGTTACTGGGAAACTTTTCAGAACTTAATGCCAAGTTTGACCGCGACATTGAAGACATTATTTGTGTTTTAAATCCAGTTAATTCCGATGACTTTAAAGATAAAGTTCAAGAGGCGTTATCTAAATCCAACTCATCTGTATAGATCTATCTTAGTTTGATACAAATCCATTTTATCGTTGGTTGTTTTTGGTCTTTTTACGCATCTTCCCAAGCCTTTCACGCTGTGTCAGGTCAGTTTTGCCCACAAAAAAAAATAAATTGTTTTAGTAACTGGACTTTCGTTCCGTTAAAGAGGGGTGCGCAAAATTATTGTTAGGAGTACGTTATGAGATATCGAGCACTGTCCGTGGTCATTTTGTTGCTGCTCTCAGGTTGTGAAATGGCCACGTTTAAAAGCAAATTCGACTACAGTCAAAAAAGCTGGTCTGTGCCAACAATGGCACGCCTGAAATCTGATCTCAAAGGAAACATAGATAGTTCGTTGCTAGGAGACTACCTGGCTGTTCGAATTGCCGAAGATGAGCGACATCTCGTGATTTCATTGCCGGCTCCAAATCTTTTTCAAAACTGGGAACGTGAAATCCCTGAGCTTCCCGGAGCAAAGATTAAAGCCATCATAAAACAAGATGAGAAAAGTTTTTTAGAGCTTTATTATCCGCTCTACCTATTGATCACAGACTTCTCCAAATGGAAGTCTTCCAAGTTACCTAGCGGACATCCTATTCCAGGTATTTCAAACGGTCAGGCACCGAGCGTTTCATTTGATATTGATAAGGAACATAAGGCCACTATATTTTTTAATAAAGGGGTTGTTGGAGTGCTTCTTAACGTGCCTTACGATCCTCTCTTGGCTATGACAATACCGATTAAAAATAAACTCGGTAACATTTATACCATCCCCAAAGAAGGTTCTGAACTAGGCGCGATACTTTTGGTTCTAAATCTTCCGCAAAACATTATGAAAGCGCTAGAAGGCGAGTAATAAAATGTTGAAGTACGTAAGTTCGTTTATCTTTATATTTTATTTTCTCTTGGGTTGTACCGCCGACTTTTACGTCAATAAAGAGGGAAAAAGTTTAGTTTATAATCCGCTCTTTAATAGTAAGCTGGACATTTTGCTGGTTGTCGACAATTCAGGTTCTATGGAAAAGCATCAGGAATATCTTGCTAACTCGGCGCCGGGTTTAACCTCGCGTTTAGAATCTCTGGGTTTTGATTTTCAAATCGCTGTGACAAGTACAGATTTATCTCAGCAAGGTCAGCGCGGAAGATTTGTAGGTGACCAAAAGATTTTGGCTTCTGGCCAACCACAATTGGATCAGAAACTTCGAAAATATATTTTATTGGGAAGTCAGGGCTCTAGCCAAGAAGAGGGTTTGGGTGCCGCAAAACGGGCGCTTTCAAGCCCACTTGTTGAGGGAGAGAACGCTGGTTTTTTACGTTCTGATGCGTTTTTAATAATCTTAATTTTAAGCAACGAAAATGACTACAGTTCAGATAAAGCTCAAGACTACGTTGATTTTTTTAATGAATTAAAACCGCCTCTTGAGGGGCGTGAGCGGGGCTGGATGTTGAATTTTATAGGGGTTACTGGCGCCAAAGATGAAAATTGTACCACCTTTGGAGACTATAAAGATGTGGGTTACCGCTATTTAGACCTCGTACGTTACTCCGGCGGTCAGGCACATACAATCTGTACAACAAATTTGAAGAATGCTGTTGATAATGTGCAAAAGGTATTACTGACGTTATTGACAGAAATCATTCTTGAACGGGTTCCCGACGTCGAAACGATAAAAGTTTATTTTAATAACGTTGAAGTGCCTAAGGACGAACATAATGGTTGGAGTTATCGGGCAGAAAAAAATTCGGTAATTTTTCACGGGACGTTTATTCCAAAAACAATCACAAAAATAAATATTTTCTACACACCCGTGGCGGCGAAATAGAAATGGAGTCGAAAATGAAAACACTTAAGTTCATCTTTCTTATCGGAATGTCAGTTTGTGTTGTGGCTTGCGAAGATGACAAACCCAAAGAGCGGTATTTGCGCCTGTCAGCAGATATTCGGCCTGTCAAAGCCCAAGTGGTCAAACTTCCAGACGGAAAGACAATCGATTTTCCTTATGTAGCGAACGCATTATTTTACTACTCGGTAATGATGGACCCCCACTTTCTAATCGACAAGCCAATCACCCTTGGTATTCAAGATGGTTCATTTCCCTCATCAAAGGCTGTGAGTGTTCAAGAAGCTGACGATGAACTTTTGGTTCGTTGGGGATTTAAAAAAGTAGCCGGTGAATTTCGCGATCAACAAATGGAAAAAGCCTTTTCTGAAGAGGTTGAGCCGCTCCAATGCCTAGTTCACGCTGCTGAAATAAAGCTTGCCGCTAATGTGATTGCCTTTGAATTAATCGGTAGTGGCGGAATTCACGGCGGTTATCCAGGAGTGCCTGTCGGTGGTTCACTTAACTTTGACCGCTCAGAGTTAAGCGTGACGTTAGGCTCCGAGGACCCATTAACGGGTCGACCTATTACTATAGACGCTGGAAAATCGTATGAAAACAAGCTACGCGGTGAAGTTGATTACATGGGTATTGCGGGCCTCGATTTTTTCTTTAAAACACCTCTTTTTAAAGTTGTTGCGGGTGCATTTAAAGATGCTCTTAAAAATCTTGTCGATCGTCGTATGGACCAGCTTGATATTGGTGATTGGACAAAGGCATGGCAATCAAAAATTATTTTTGATCCCGTAATTTCCGACGGTGATACGCATTTGGCAATGCGTGGTGGCAGCCGCGCTAATGTTCGCGTTGGCGATACTTTTGAAGTCTACAACATGCACTATAAGTGGATGGGTGAGGAGTGCAATTCTCCCTTAGATTACGCAATGCCGAACCCGTCGACTCCAGTCGCCGTAATAAGAGTGGTTGAAACCGGCAACGACGTTTCGAAGGCGCTTGTGACTAGCGCGTCGAAAGAATATCGAGTGTCAGCGGGTGCGATTGTAAAAATAAAGCAATTAGCTAAATAACATCAAGGCCGTCGCGACTTGCGAAAAAGTGTCGTACAGTTTTTCTTCGTGCGAGCAAATGTTTTGCCACTACTAAATCCTCTAATGAGGGACTCTAATGTTACCGCTTCTTTTTTGGCGATAGATTTAAGATAAGGATCAGAGGAAATGGGCGCTGACGAAAAAGTAGTTTGGGTATTTTTTTCGAATACCCTCTTTATCCAGATATGCCAATCCGGATGTCTCATAGCAATTGGGTTTGCGAGTACATTAACAAAATCGTGTCCGGCATAAAATGAACTTGGATTAAAAATCTCTTTAGAATTGGAAATATGGTCGAGTATTTTGGGCCAGTCGGGATGGCGGAAGACGAGGGGCAAGCCATTTTGATCTAGGTTGAATAAAAGGACGCTTAAGTCTACATTGCTTTCAACAAGAATCGTGACAAGTGCAGACCAGTTTGGGATGTCCGGTGATTTGAAAATTTCATCACCTACAACCAGATGACCCGGTCCATCTAAAAGTTTTCTGGCGTATTTAGCTATCTCCAGGCCCTTTGGGGCCTGAACAATTTGTGGTGTGAAAATTTGCCTTAGTAAAGCAATCTCATATTCTGGCCAATAGTTATCGACCAAAAAAGCAAGGGTCTTATACCAATAAGGTGATTTCTGCATGACGGGGTTTAGAAATACTGTCTTAAATTCTTGATGGTTGAGATTTAAAGAAAAATTGAATTTGCGGCCTTTGGCCGCCATTTGCAGGATGTTTTGATAAACAAGTTGGGGAAAACTAGGGTCCGTTTGAATTTTTTCATTTCTTATGAGCGCGGCCATGGCCTCATAGGGAGCGGGATTGGTGGAGTTAATGAGACTTTCAAGAATTGGTATTCCCCGCGGATTAACAGCATAGGGAGAAGTTTCAAAAACAAGGATAGTCCGTCGGGGATCTTTTATGACGAGCCAATTCATCCACGATACCCACTTAGGATGTTCTGTCCAATGGCGTATGCCGAGTATCTCATGAAAGGGACCCAATAATGGCATATTTAGAATTTCATCAACAAATGCTGCTGACCCCAGCGAAACTGGATGAGAAAAAAACTCGCGCAAAAGAGTTTCGTTGCAACTGCCGATTTTTTGCAAAAAACCGATTTGCTTTTTGGCTAAATCAACAATGAAATCTCGATCTCTGGGGGGAATGTTTTCAGAACCTTTACTCCATCTACGTTTAAATTTCTCAAGCAAGGCTTTTTCTGAATCCGGAAAGGTTTTGCCATTAGCGAGAAACCGAAAATATTCTGCCGCCGACATATTGATGGACTCGGGAATTATCGTCGCTGCCGCTTTGTTGAGTAAGATAACAAAATCATCTATTTTAACGAAATCAGAATTCTCGCGTGCCTCTGGGCGGATATGCATGCGAATAGTAAATCCAGTGCTCGCAGCCCCCAGCTTACCTATTTTCGTGTAGGTACCGTCACCAAACGCAGCGGCTTCACCTGCAAAACCATCTCGTGAAATTAAGAAGTTAGGATCGCCGGTGTGAGCGCGGGTTATGCTTTCGTAGGCTAGAAAAGTATTAGCTTCATGGGCAACGATATCAATTCCTAGTTCTCTAGCTGTGCGTCCTTTTCCTTGTCCCACTTTAAAGGTGCGAAGCGGTTCTTTGTTCATCCACCAAGATAGAGAATCGATTTGATTAGCATCATCAAAGGCCATTAATTTTTTTCTTAATCCCAAACGTTCGAGGGTATTCCAAGCGTACTCAATATTAACGGCGTGTTTAAACAATTTCTTGCCCATATCAATTAATCGTCGTTCGGTATTGCTGTCTTTGATTTCTTTGGCATCAAACTCTTTGATAACCTTTTTAATTTCACGTTCGTGGGCGGCAGACAAAGTAAGTTCATACTGAAACGCCTTCGTAAGGGCACGAATGACAGAGAAAATTTCTGGATTGTTGCCAACCTTGGCTCTCGAGGTGTTGTGGTGAAGGGGAGAGTGGTAGTAGTGGATTTTACTGTCAAGAACGTCATTAAAAAAATTGCAGCGTCTGGCATCCCAGTCTTTGAGATCGCGTACCACGGGGTCGCGCGACTTTGTAATCTCCACCATCCCGGTAGAGTTAGAATCTGTGTTTTGGTTAACGAAGTCGTAGTCGTTAAGAAGCGCTTCTTTGTATCCCAAATCCCCTGGTGTTCCGCGCGAAAACCGCAGCGATCTTACTTCCCACTTAGCTTTACTCCCTAGGAAATGCGGATAGCGTTGTGAAAGCCTCTGGGCGAATTCATCAATTTGTTCAAGTGTACCGTCAGCGACAATATCCAGATCTTGAGTGGATCTGTAGATATTTGTAAAGTCATAGTCGAAGCGATCACCTTGATAGCGTTTATCACCTTGCTCTCTTAGTAAATCCCATTTTACGTAGTGGGCATAACCGGCAGCGGTGCCGCCGAATAGCCAAACTCGAAGGCCCATTTTTTCGGCGGTTTCCCGGATGAAGGTAAACTCTTCGACGGCGGTGATTTTTTGGGTGATTTTGTGTTCAAGTTGTTCGGGAGAGATTTCCGCCAATACTGAACAGGTTAGAAAAAGAATGAAGATAAAGAATATATTACGCACGTACAGCCTTTAAATAAAAGTGCTAACCTCGTAGACGTTAGCACTTCACTAAAATTAAATTTAAACGTTAATTAGGCTTCTTCTTTTACGATTTTAGAGCGGCCTTTGCCGTAAGACATTAAGATCACTCTTTCGCCTCTAGAAAAGGGCACGTCGGAACCTTGTACCACCGTCATTAACTTTCCGTTGCGAAGTTCAACGGTGATTTCGAGTCCCACTTGGGTTTTTAGCGCTTTCTCCGCGTAGGCTCCACCAATCGCTCCAGCAACACCGCCAGCAATTGCCATCAAACCATTGCCGTTACCGCCTCCCATTGTGCTTCCGAGCACGGCGCCACCAACTCCGCCTGCGAGGGCGCCGGTTTTATTTTTACCAAGTTCATCAGGGCCAACTTTTACCTGGCGAACTTTTACGACTCGAGCGCGGTAGCTGCGAGCTGTTTCGCCAACGTGTTGATCGGAATATGATTGCGAACTAATATCGGTTGCACAGCCGGTTATAAAAAGGGCGGCAACGGCTAGTGAAATGGCACCTAAAATTTTAATAGATTTCGTCATTTTTAACCTCCAAGTTTTTAAATTTTTACTCAAGGGTTATTCAGCAAGAACGGGACCAGGGGTGGATTGAGTATTATTTGATAGCGCGGATATTAACCTGTCAAAGTTTTGGACATTTACACAATTTGCGTTGCTTATTAGCCCGCTCATTAATTAGTGGAGTGATGCCGATGCCAAAGGTTTTAATGTCTTAAGTTTTTTGGTGTAGGCCGAGGAAATCCCAGCTTGTTTTCTGTAAATATACTGATTGTGTTTTT
>LWDK01000063.1 GCA_002083485.1 Proteobacteria bacterium SG_bin7
ATTGAAAGGAGACCGCGATAAGGAAACAGCATTAACCACACGGACAGCTGAGATTTCGCTCGCTACCTTTCATTATTAATTCCCACTCATCTGAACTCGATCAATTTATAAAAAAATAGCGCCGGTTTTCTCGACACTTCGTCGATAGTAGCTGTACCAATGCCAGAAAATAATTTTTTCGCCACTGCGACTGAGCTAACATTCGTTTCTTCAATGAGTGCCTCAACGTAAAAACGTTTTAGCCTTTTCCTTAAATCCTCGATGCCTATGTTCACGGCCTCAATAGCAAGACCGTGTCCTCGATAGTTTTCAGTTACAGCGTAATTCACGCTATAACGATCCGTTTGATTATACGTCCCATCCTCAAGTCCAAAAGTAGATAAGGCCCGCACCTCTCCATTAACAATTTTCGCGTACCAAAATCGTCTTTTTCCGCTTGGTTCGTCGTAAATCATTTTGTAATCTGATTGAAGTTGAACGAAACTAAATGGCATGCAATTGTCTATCGCTGATTGCAGGCTACGAAGCCCATCCATATGATCGTTCAAGATGACCTCGGGTCTTCAATTCTTCCCCATAGAATATGATTCAAGTATGGGTCATACATTTAATACCTCTGCAGTGCGCGTGCAGATTTATGCCTGTCGAGATAAATTGTATAACCCATTCTCTATTGGCCGCTTCTCTTCTTCATAGCTCTTGCGTAGGTGCTTAAGTGCAGCATCAGCAATTGGAGTAAGGAGGTCATTTTGAATAGTGCCCATATGGATAGCGGACACCACATCAAGGTATGATCCATCTTCTTGTCTGTAAAAAGGACTAACAAGAACTTTTTTGATAATTCCAGATGTCAGTGATTGATCCCGAGCTAAAGTCTCAACGATATAGAGAAGGCTGACTAAGCGCTTACCAACTTTGTTATCGGAAATCTCAGCAATCTGACGATCCATTGAAATGGATAAGGCTGTCTCGGTAATTCCTAAGAAAGAGCAGACTACTTTTTGAGTGCAATCCAAACGCCCAATAAGGGCATCCACTATGGCTCTTACTTTTAAGTTGGGCTTACTCACAAAGCCTCCTTTTAAATTAATTATCGTATTTTATTTAAAAAATATCAAGTGTTTTAAACAATAACTCGCGTATCATTTTGAGGCATTTTTCTAACTTATTGATATGATAGAGAAATGTGGAATGCGGTCTATTCAAAAATTTTTAGCAAAACGATACGGGGATTTCATTTTTCACGACAAGAGGACATTCAGAAAGCCGTCGCCAGAGTTTTGGTAAACCCAGAAATCGACGGTTACAAGCGGATATATTTATCTCCTTATCGCCAGGAACACCCAACTGACAAAACCTTAACTATTTTCTTTGTCCCCATAAAGTCTGCTGGAAAGGTCTTTTTTGTGTGGGTTAATGACGATAACCATCCACACAATACGCATAAAAATCACGGCGAAGATCCTTGCGTAAAAGAATTTAAGAGATTGCGAGATTCAAAATCTCTTGAAGAGTATTCAGAGGCTTTTCATGAAGGTTCTTTTACTATTGTGCCAAGGCCAAATGCTCCAAAATTTTTGAAATTCGAAAAATATGGAGCTTCAGTCCACGCCAACATTCTTTACGACGGTGTTACTCACTATTCACTGGCAATTGTTACCCTTAATAATCTCAGCGATCTTTTCGATCACTACGCACAATTTATCCAAAAAACACGCGAACATTTTATTTCACAAAACGAACCCTTTGAATTCAGAGTGTTTTCTGGAGATACGCAATTTGAAGATCTGCTCCAGCAAAATATAGATCATCAACATTGGAAAAAAAGAATAGATCACGGGCAAATTATTTTTTCTATTTGAAACTCAGCGAGTCAGGATTCTCCTAATCATCTCAGGCTGCCACCCTCTTCTTTTGTTTTTCGTTGGCACGCCAATACTCGTAAGAAAGTCACAAATCTTCCGGTAAGAAAGCCCATCATTTGACATCTTTTTTACCGATTGAATAACTCGCTGTTCGCCAAGATGGGGGACCAGCATTCCGTTGGATCTTCGGTATCCATATGGAACTTGTGCAACTCTGTTTCCTGGTACTCCCTGCTTTTTCTTTTTATTCCATATGCAATTAAACCCGTGCGCACAGCTTCTCTGGAGGAAAGAATTTGAGCCGCAATTTGTGCGATAGAAAGGCCCTCAATGACGTATTTTTGCTGGAGGAAATCTTTGTCTTTCCAAAGACACTCAAAAATAAAATCAATGGTGTCGCAGGTTTGAGTATCAGACGAGTTCGTGGAGGAAACTTTTCGTCCCGCAACTGACGGGCCCGCCAATTTTTTTGAAATTAAAAATTATAAGTAAAATCAAATAGTTAAAATATTCACGCGAAAAAACAGCCTTTAGTTGTGACAAACTTTTTTAGACGAAATTCTTCCACGTGACAGTAAATTTAAAATAGAATCAAAGAGTAAGAGTCAGGTGAAATACAGTTTTTTGGTTCGAGTCCCAACGGGGTACCCAAAAAGCTGAGACGAAAAGTTTCCTCCAAGATGTGACAGCTTCTAAAGTTTGTTTCTCTAAATAATCTCCTGCTTTTTGTTGTCGTTTTGGTTTATTTCTGTTCAGTGCAATCATAATTATTTTGATTCGGCAGAAGTATTGCTACTTCGTAGGCTCTGGCTCTGACCACGTTTAATTTCGGAAATAAATCCTTGTTCAGCGAGGTCACTTAAGTTTTTAAAGTACTCCATTTCAAGATGGGATTTAAGTTCATTTCCAACAAAATTTAAATCTGAAATTAGTAACTCACTTGTTTGGAGTTCACATTCTCCTAGACGATTTTTTTCTTTGAGCCAAGTCGCTTTCAACTCCTCAAGTGCATCTTTTATTCTTTTACGATTAGGCTCCGAGTCCGCATCAACCCAAAATAATTTTGAGAATGCGTCTTTTAATTTCTTTGAAGAAGCAGCTAGCTTTGGCACTTGATCTTCAAGTAACTCGAGTTGATTTTCAATTTGCGATTTGTAGGATTTAATAAAAATTAAACTACTTCTAAGATCTTTATATTTATGAATTCTTCCCGGCTCATGGTCTTTTTCTAGATCCCCCAATTTATTTGCATACTCAATTCTCGTTTGTCCCATGAGGTTTCTTAACTCTTTGGTATCGACAGAATTATTTTTAGTGCTGATGCTATATTGCCCTATTTTTGCATCTCTCCAGCCTAGTAAATTGGATTTATATTCGGGGTCGTCTTTGTCAGAACCTTCAAGTAACCATTCTGCAAGTCTTATTTTTTGAAAGTATTGACGCTTTAAATCGATCATACTCTTGAGATATTTCGTTTCGAATTCGATCATAGGACTCATTATTTCCATCCGGTATTTCGAATGAGCTTCTCGTCCAATACGTAATTTTTGTGCGATATCTAACGGGTTTGGACAGCCTTTTCCCGAGTTCTTAATTTTATCCATGAGACTGTCTTGATTCGCCTTTATAACTTCATCAAGTTTTCTTCCTTCTACCAAAGCTCTTAAAAAAACTTTACTCTCTATCTCTGTCGTATCGGCTACAAGAAAATAAACAATTCCCCCGGCCGCTCTCAATCCAAAATTAAGAGCAGGGTGTGGTGTTAAATTTGTTTTCATGGCGTAAGAGCTTACAAGTTGTATTGCGGTAGAACTTGAAACTCCAGCTCCAATTCCAAAGAGTTGAGCTCCTAGTTCGGCTCGTTTTTTGGGGTCACTTCCATACTCAGTCACATCTCCGAAAACCGCTTCGATGGTCAACCGAGTTCCTAGACTCCCAGCTGCTAGTCCTGATGAAAATTTAACAATGGAGCGAACATCGTTTCCTTTTAAAATATTCCAGTATCGATTTTCCACGGCTTTATCAGTCGCTGATTCTCCTAATTTAGACCATGCATGAAAGGTTGCTAGGACAATTGGTGTTCGGATTGGATCGAGTGGTGCCTGCTGAATGAGTTCCGTTAGCATAAGAGGGTCTTTCTGAATACCTGATTCAATGACTCTCGCTGTATACATTTGCGTAATAAGCTCGGCTGAGTTTGTAGGAAGTGTCTTCAAATATTTAATTGCCCCATTTGCTGATGCAGATGAGGCAATTGAGAGAAATAAGAGAATTACCGCTAACTTGTCAAATATCACATTTTCACTTTTTATTTTGAGCCACGAAAACCTTTAAAAAATGCACCAACTCTCTGTCGAATTGTCGGAGCAGGATTCGGTTCGGTCGCTGCTCTTACCACCGCTTGTTCTACTTGCGCTGGGGCAGCATATCGACCATCACCATCTTTTGCCATGGCTTTTGCCCAGCGGTCTGGGTCAATTGCTCTTTCGCCAGAAGTTCGCGCAGCATTAAGATTTACGGCATACGTTTTACGATCGTAGGCACTGACAAAATCTTTGTGCTGAGCTTTATCACCGTAGATGACGATATTTATTTCATTGATTTTTCCACCATCTCTTCTGAACTCAGCCACTGCTGACATAATTGCATGAGCAGATTGTTCGTTTGTCAATTGACCAATAATTCCTGTACCGAGGGCTGGAACTGAAACGGATTTAATACCATTTTTTTCTGCCACCTTAAGGCCATTTAAGACTGATTGGCGAATTGTTGCGTATTCTTTGTCCTCACCGGATCCAACAGAAACAATATTAATAATGTTAGAATTTGTACCAGTGGATTTTGTCAAAAAAGCAGCGCCAAATTCGCGCATTGCTTGATCTCGATTCATTATTTGTTGCGCCTCTTTGAATGCATCACCGCCACCAGTGCGAATTATTGCTCCGCCGACTCCACCGGTAGAAACTTCACCTTTAAAGTGAGGTACAATGACTGCCTCAGTACCTTGTTTAGAGACGTCTCCAATTACGATATTCATTTTTACGCCTTCGATGCTTCCAGAGTAAGACTGGGCCAGGCTTAAGGTTGGAAGAAGCAAATAGAAGGAAATTGTAAGCAATTTAATAGAAAAATTCATTTAAAACTCCTTTTGTAATTTCAATCTATTCAATTTCAAGTATTGTGCCTTGCTATATGGTCTTTATCGGTACTAAATACGGTCTTTCTTTAATTTGTTGCTAGCAAATAATA